>CAYVBX010000008.1:0-48509 GCA_964449945.1 uncultured Candidatus Peribacteria bacterium | reverse complement strand
TTTAACAATTTCTTAATCTTTATAGCATATAATTGGGTGGTTTTACAATTAATTGAAATTTTTTTATGGCTGAGATTGATGAGTGCCTTCAACTATTAAAACTTGAGATGAAGATTCGAAATTATAGTCGTTATACTCAGGCTAATTATTTTGCCTATGCGAAAAAATATTTTGAGTTTAAGGAATTTTCGCTTAAGAACTATGATGAATTTAGTTTTAAGTCCTTTGTCTCCCATCTGCTCGACAAAAAACTTTCTCCGCAAACTATCAATCTCTACATAAATTCTGTGAAGTTTTTCTATCGCGATGTTATTGGTTATGAGAAAAAAATGAATGTGCGACATGCTAAAACGACATTGAAACTTCCCGTTGTTTTGAGTCGTGAGGAAATTTTTAGAATTATTCAATCGTTCAAAAACACAAAACATCGGCTTGCTATCTCATTAGCTTATGGGAGCGGTCTTCGGGTTAGTGAAGTTGTTAAACTGAGAATTTCAGATCTGGATTTTGCAGAAAAAATAATCAATGTCAGACAGGCAAAGGGCAATCGTAATAGAATTACAATTTTGCCGGAAACAATGAGAGATGAGCTTAAAAATTTTACGCAAAATCGGGATAAAAATGAGTTTTTGTTTCCGAGTAATCGTGGTGGAATTTTGACTAGTCGGACCCTTCAGATTGTCTTTCGTAGGGCAGTATTTAAGACAGGTGCAAACAAGCTTGCCTCGTTCCATTGTCTTCGGCATAGCTTTGCATCGCATATCTTAGAGAACGGCACAAACCTTAGATACATTCAGGAAATTTTGGGGCATCGGGATATTCAGACTACCCAGCTTTATACAAAAGTTTCGCGAAGCGGGATCTCAAATACGGTGAGTCCGCTTAGTAGAATGAATGTTTGAAAGTGCCTTGAGTTTTTACGCAAACTTTAAGGTAATATCAATTAATACGAACAGATGAGTAATATAAAAGAGAGAATATCCATTACTATTATGCCGTCACTTAATGAGACTCTTGAGAAAATTAGCTTAAATTCTGGTATTTCAAAAAGTCAACTGGTTGAAAAAGCCATCAAAGAAATGTTTAAGAAAAAACTGAATAGTGATTTGAAAAAACTTGCAAAAATGAAATTTGACGATCTGCCCAATGAGGATAATTGGGATTTAATACAAAGTAAAATCGATTAATATGATTAAACAGGGTGAATAATATTTGGCTAATTTAAATCCGATTAAAGGACATGAACAGTCCGGAATAAGACCAGGAATAGTTATTCAAAACAATGATTTAAATAAAAATCTGAATACCGTAATAATCGCGCCAATTACTTCAAACACCTCAGGAAAAGGTTTTTTCACAACTTTCTTTCTTGAAAAAAACATTAGCGGTCTTAAAATTGATTCATTGATTTTGCTTTTTCAGATGAGAACTATTGATAAAACTAGGTTAATAAAAAGAGTGAGTAGTGTTTCAATGATGCAGTTTAGAAAGATTAAAGAACAATTGTCTTTTGTGTTTTAGAAATAAGAAATAAGTATACTCTAAAGTATACTACTCGAAGGTTATGATTTTTATTTTTAATAAAATTACCAAAATACAAGCGTAATACAACTTTAGTAATACTATTTGTAAACTATAATTACATTTTAGAAAACCCTAAATAAATTAGGATTTTCTTAGTAATTAATCTTTTTCTACTTTTGTCATTTCAAAAAAAAAAAAAAAGATTTGTGGTTTTTTGAGCCAAAATATATATTGTAGGTAATTTTAACCAACTTCATTATATGATAATAGAAAAAGCTCTTGTTACAGACTCTCATAAAATTGCTGAACTACTAAGTATTCATTATCAGTATTTGAACAAAAACTTAGGTTTAGATTATTACACTTCGGATTTGGAAATAATGAAAAAGCATGTAATGGAAAGAATTATGAATACACACTCTGATTTTTCTTATTTTGTATGTAGAGAAAATACAGGAGACATTGATTTTTTGGGATTTGTAAATGTTCTTAATCAAAATAATCGAGGGGAAATATTAGTATTGTTGCTAAATGACTCGACAGAAAAATCTCCAAATTCTTCTGAAGTAAGAAAACTATTATTTACTCATGCGTTGAATTTTTTAAAAAGCAACAATGCATCAAAAATCACAATCGAGCTTTCTGATGATGAAAAAGAGCTTATGGATATTGTAAATGAAATGAGTCCGAAAAAAATGTCATCCTATTATTTATTAACAAAATAAATATGGAAAACTTGAATGATTTTGAAAACAATGTTTATGATAAAGCAGTTGCCGTTAAGGATTTTCAAGAAGCTGAGTTACTTTTTAAAGAGGTTACTTACGCAGCTTCGACCAAGGGTTGTGGTTCTGGTACTTGTATAGAATAGGGTTTGTATGAAATCAGACTTGGAAATAGAAATGGAAGGAAGTCTGGAAAATAAATTTTTTCGGACTTCCTTTTTTGATTTTACTGAAAACACAAAAAAATTTATATTCAAACAACTAAAAGATTGGTATTTACCTTTGTTTGTAAGCTCTCGTTATTTCCCTAAAATATCAACAAAACAAAATTTTATTGTTGATAAGATTGTCTGGAATTTCATAAAGTATTTATATAAATCTGAAAAAAAATTAATAAAAGATTTCCATTCCAATATTGAATTTTTGGGAGATATACACCCAAATGGTTTGATTAAAACGAAAATTGGCAATAAAATTGTTTTTCCCGCAAAATTTGACTGTGAATCATTCATACCCGAATTATTAAAAATTCTTGATCCAAAATTTTCCGAGTATTTTGTTAAATTCGAATGTTATAATAATCTTTTTGTAAGAGACTTCATTTCGGCTTCAAATGATTTTGAAAACATAAATGATATAGAAAAGTATTATTTTAATTTTGGTAGAATAATTCCGTTTTTACTGTTTTTTAGGACAATAGACCAGCATATTGAAAATGTAATATGTAATAAACAATATCCACTATTTTTTGATATAGAAACCTGTGCTGTACCTGAAATAATTGATGAAAAATATTCAATTTTTTACACAGGATTAATTACAGAAAGTAAAGATATAAATATCGGGTCATTAAATGGAGAAAGTGAAAAAATAAAAAGTTATTTCGTGCCAATACTAAAATTTGATAATACAAATCCGAAAATTAATTGGGTGTCAATTAGCAAGAATCATTATTTTAATAGGCCGAAGTTGCAAAATAAGCGAATTCAAATTAAAGACTTCTTAGCAATGTTGATTTCTGGATTTGAAACTGGCTCAAAACAATTACAATTAAATAAAGATAATTTGTTGACCGAAATAAAAAAATCAAAGTCTTACACTAGAATTATTCTTAGACCCACTTCAATATATTTTATTTTGCAACAAAAAATTTTTTTCCCACATATTTTTTTACAAGAAAGTTTTTCAATTGAAAAATTTTTTAGGCAAGAACTTTTACAAAATAAGATTTATCTTAATTGTAGCTTGGATATGGAAGGACTTCTTAAATATGAAGTCAATTCTTTATTACATGGTCAAATACCTGTCTTTTATATGAAAATAAATGATAATTTAATTTATGATGCATATGGAAAAATCCTTGGAAAAACAGAAAAAAATCCATCTGATTACATATTAAATCAATCAATAAATTTAGATAGTTTTCTAGCTGAGAATTTAGAAAATATAAAAGTGTTTTTTTGATTTTCAAATTTCTAGAAGATTATGTATTTCGATTTTTTAAACCTTTTCAAACCTCTTAAACTTCCTCCCTTCAAATTCCACTTCCTGCTCCCAAATTTTGACTGGTCGGACCCAAAGGGCGTTTTCGCCGAAGTCGGGAGAGCTGTAAAGGGCGCGGTAAACGACAAGCTCTTCAAGTGTTTCGCTGTGATGGGCTATTCCAATCACTTCGTAGTTTTTGCCCTTAAAATGGCGATAAATTCCTGGTTGAATAGTCATAAAAATAAGATTAAAATTAGCCTCACAATAACAGAAATAAAATGAAAAACATATACGAGCTCTCGCTTGAAAAGCATAGGCAATCTCAAGGAAAAATTAATATCTGTCCGAGTGTGCCACTTGAAACTCGTGAAGATTTACAAATTTACTATACTCCGGGTGTCGCGGAGCCTTGTCGTGAAATTCAAAAAGATCCCTCTTTCGCTTACGATTATACGATGAAAAGCCACATGGTTGCTGTAATCACAGATGGTTCTGCTGTACTTGGTCTTGGAAATATTGGCGCTCTTGCGGGGCTTCCTGTAATGGAGGGAAAAGCTGTGCTTTTTAAAAAATTTGGAGACATTGATGCTTTCCCGATTTGCGTTGATAGCAAAGATCCGGATGAATTTATCCGAATAGTTGAGTCGATTTCGGGGCAATTTGGTGGAATAAATCTTGAAGATATCGCATCTCCGAATTGTTTTTACATTGAAAACGAGCTAAAAAAACGGCTTAATATTCCTGTCTTTCATGATGACCAACACGGGACTGCAATTGTTGTTCTTGCAGGTCTTATAAATTCTTTGAAACTTACTGGAAAAACTCTAAAGGAAAATAAAGTGGTGATTTCGGGAACGGGTGCGGCTGGAAGTGCTATTGCAAGGCTTCTTGTGCGGTATGGTTTTAGGAATGTAAATATGATTGACAGTAAAGGCCTAATTTTTGAGGGGCGAGAAAAGCTTGATGAAAATAAAATTGAAATCGCTAAAATAACAAATCCTGAAAAAAAATCAGGAAGTCTAACTGATGCACTAATTGGGGCTGATATTTTTATTGGTGTTTCAAAGCCGAAACTTATAAATGAAGCGATGATAAAAAGTATGGCGGAAAAACCGATTATTTTTGCGCTTGCGAATCCAGAGCCTGAAATTTTACCAAATGAAGCAAAAGACTTTGGAGCATATATTGTGGCTAGTGGTAGGAGCGATTTTCCAAATCAGGTAAACAATGTTTTGGCTTTCCCGGGAATTTTTAAAGGTGCGTTAAAATATCGAATCCCCCAAATTACAGATGAAATGAAGCTGAATGCGGGGAAGGCTCTGGCGGAAATGGTCGAAGATTTGTCTCCAGAAAATATTATCCCCGATCCGTTTACATCAGGAATTGCTGAGAAGATTGCCGAGAGTTTGGTGAAATAAAGATTATTAATTTTTCTTTAGATATATGGATTTAGTTTTATTTTTTATCCACAATTTATACAATCTGAAAAAATAATATCTTTTGAAAAATTTCTCAATTTTAATAATTCTTTTAGCTCAATAGCCTCTGTTAAAACCCAATCTTTACAGTTTTCCCAACTTGGCATTCGTTCATTGCATATGAATCCTGACGACTTTAAAGTATTTGTAAATAATATACTTGTTTTGTCCGCTATTTTTATATAAAGACCTAAGATATAAGCCCCATCTTCAACTCCCCATATATTTTCTAAACGGTCTCCTCCACATTCGTAAGCAGTAAATATTTCGCCAAGAGAGGAAGATAAATGAGAATATGATTCTGAAACAGGGTATCTTGGAAATCCTATATCAGTCGCAAATGGACCATCTAAACAAAGAGGAGAATCTTTTTCTATCTTGGAAATACTAAAAGGAAATGTCTTGTATTCTAAAAATTTTTCCATATTAAAATCCCTTACTGCTTTTGTTCGATAAATAATCTCTGCCATTTCAGCTCGATTAACATAAGCTCCAGGATTTTTATCTATTAAATACCCCACAGGGTCTGTCCCTCTTAACTCCCAAACATTAGCACTTGTATTAAAATCTAATATACAATACTGGTCTAAAACATATACATATTTCCAATACCAAGTGTTTGTATCAACTCCATTAAAAGCCCTCCAGTCTGTTTTACAAGGAGTATAAGTTGAGCCATTTCCAAATTCTTTATCAACATCTAAAAAAGCATTTCCAATAATTTTCAATGCTTCTGCAAAATTTATCTTATCTTCTGGTCGAAAAGTATTATCTGAATATCCTTGAATTATTCCATCTGCATAAGCTTCGATGATGTATTTAGAATACCATTCATTTGACTTAAAGTCGGAAAACGGAACTGAAGATTTCTGATTTTTCATGCCAATTGTTTCATAAATCATTTTTAAAAACTCTGCTCTATTTACAAGGTTATTAGGCTTAAAAGTTCCATCTGAATATCCTTCTACAATTCCCTGTTCTTTTAGCCAATTAATTGAGTTATGTAGATAATAACTTTCTGATACATCTTTAAAGCTAGCTAATGCAATATTTTGACTAAGAATCATCACGACAATAAATCCACAAGTAATTTTTTTCATTTTAAATGATTAAATTTTTAAATTATAATCATACTAAGACTTCTTGAGTACGATTATTTGGTTAATTCCATTTACAAAAAATGAAATTGGTTTCTTCGAGTTTATTGATTTGGAATGAAAAGCAAATAAGTTCGCAAGTTTTTGCCCTTAAAATGGCGGTAAATTCCTTGTTGAATAGTCATAAAAATTTAAGTTATTCAATAATTTTCCATGCTGATTTATTTAAACGATTGTTTACTGCAAGCCATTTTTCTGAATTTTCAGGCGCTTCAATAATAATAGTTTTTATTCTAAGTTCATCGAGTTTTCGATAAAAATTAAATAAATTTTTTGCAACCATTTTGGGTGTATTTCCAATAAAGAAAAAATTACAACTATATTTACTTTCTCTATGTGTAGTCAAAACTGCAAGTTTGTCATTTGTTTTTATTATTTTTTCTATTTCTTTTTTAAAATCTTTGCTTCGTATTAAAATTATTTTTGCTTTGGGGCTGTAGTGCTTGTATTTTGTTCCGGGTGAAAGAATCTTGCCACTAGAAGTTTCTTTATCTATTGCCAACTTTACGCCTTTTATAAACTTTGAAATTTGCTTTTTTGATATAATCCCTGGTCTTAAAATAGTTGGAGTTTCGCCTGTCAAATCAATTACGGTTGATTCAATGCCAACTTTTGTTTTTCCTCCATCAATAATTGCATCTATCTTTCCATTTAAATCAGTATAAACATGCTTTGCATTCGTAGGACTTGGCTTTCCTGACTTGTTTGCTGAAGGTGCAGAAATTGGACAATTTGATAGCTTGATCAATTCAAGTGCAATTTTATTGTCCGGAACTCTTAATGCAACCGTATCAAGCCCTGCTGTAATTATATCTGGAACAATCTTGTTTTTTTTCAAAATAATTGTTAATGGGCCGGGCCAAAATTTTTCTGCCAATAATTTTGCTGATGTAGGAATATGTTTTACCAATTTTTTTGCTTCCTTTATTTCAGAAATGTGTACAATTAGAGGATTATCCGAAGGACGACCCTTTGCGTGAAATATTTTTTCAACTGCCTTTTCGTCCAATGCATTTGCTCCAATTCCATAGACAGTTTCTGTTGGAAAAGCAACAATTCCTCCACTTGAAATTATTTTTGCTAAATCCTTAAGTTTTTCATTATCTGGATTTTTTACTTTAAGTTTTACGATTTTCGTTTTAATCATTTTAATTAGTAAAAAAGCAATTTTGCAAAAAAATACTGGCGGAGAGAGCGGGATTCGAACCCGCGAGAGCCGTTAAGCCCTACCGCTTTTCGAGAGCGGCGCCTTCAACCACTCGGCCATCTCTCCACAAATTTTATCTGCAGTTTATACAATCATCTTTTTTGATTTTATCCACAAATGGTTCTAAAAGTAAAAGTGATTTTGTTGAAATATCACCACTTCTAGACCAAATCATACATTGATCTAAATTTTCTGAATCTTCGCAGGAGTATTTTAAAAGCGAAAAAGTTTCAATTAAATCTTTGCTTGGATTACTATTTAATTCAATTTTTGACCCAATTGTATAATTTTCGTCACTAACACCCCATAAATCAGATAATCGTTCTTCCCCGCATTTAACAGCTGTAAATACTTGTCCTAGATATATTAAGTGGCTATATTTTTCTTCTACTGGATATACAATTTTCCCTGTTTCAAGTGGCTTTGGCCCTTCATTGCACAAATCCTCAATTATCTCTTTTTCTTTTGTAAAACTCGCGATTATTTCATTAGATTTAGTCTCGATTTTTTCGGCTATTTTCTCTTTTTCCAAGATTGTTTTCTTATCATTTTCAATAAATTCTTCTTCCTTCAACTCTGCTTCACTTTTTTCATAAGCTAATTCTTCTGCTTCTCCCAATTCTATATTTTCGTCGATTTCGGTTTCTCCTAAAACATTTTCGCCCTCAGCTTCTTCTAATTGCACTGACAAATTTATTTCGGCAAGTTCATTGTTTTCTTGTGAAGTTTCGGTTTTATCTTTTTCAAAAACATCAGTGTATTTATAAAGATAAACAAACGAAATCGCTACAACTAACACACAAAGTGCTAATACTAACAAGCTAATTAACTTTTGTTCTCCTTTTGAATTTACATTTGTCATGTTTTTTAGTTAATTGAATTATCTATCGTCCATATTGATTTTTCTTTTGTTTGCAAAATCTTTGCCATTTCTAATAAATTTTGAGAAAGATCTTGAACTTCTGAAATATAAAAATCTGAACGAATAAGTTTTGAATCTTCGTGAATAGAATTTTCGACGTTAGCAAGCGCATAAACGCTTGAAAAAGGTGGAAACACCATTCCAAAGTGGTTTAGAGTCATAAACAATGATGAAATTACCATTGATGCACCTTCTTCATGTCCTGTTACAATTATGCCTGCAACCTTTCCAGTGAGTCTTTTTAAGAAACCTGAACCAATATCCTCTCTATTTGCAAAACTTTTTACAAATTCACTATGCTTTTTGTTTAAAGAGACATCTTTTCTTGCACTTTCATCTGCAGGTGAAAGGCTTCCGTCGAGAGCAATCATCCTGTCTATAAATAGAGATAAAAGTGATGACATTTTGAAATTGTTTACTGGAGTTGCAAAAATTATTATATCGGCTTCCAAAATTTTATCGTATAAAAAACTGCTCATATCATCTCCTTGTTTTGATCCTTTAGGATAACAAGAACAAGGAAAATGACACTGACAATTCGTTGTTGAATAACATGCTTTACATGGTTTTATATCATACTTTCTTAATTCAATTATTTCGTTTTCAATTTTTTTACCACTAAAAAACTCTAAAGCTTTTTTGAGTAAAAATTCTGAATTAGAATTCTGTCCTGCCATATCAAATTCATCTCTTGCAGAAGAAGAAATACCTAGTACTTTAATTTTATTTTTTTTCTTGAATAATTCTTTTGCTTCCTTTTTTGTTTCTTTTTGCACTAATAAAAACTTTTCTAATGTTTTTTTATCAATACTTATTTCGTTTTTATTTAATTTCATTTTTTTATTTTTCATCAATTTCAAGCGCTGATCCTGAAATACAGTAATAACCTTTTTTTAAATTGTATTCTTTTGTGAGTGGACAGGGGCCACAAATACATCCATTCATTTTATAATCGCATTTGCTTTTGCCAACTTCGTCTGCACAAAAAAGAGTTTCTCCTTTTTCTTTTGAACACCCAAGAAAACTGGGGCAATCTGGACAAACACATTTTTCCCTATTTTCAGGGCTATTTTCGACTTTTGTCATTAAAAATGAGGTTATTTTCAGTTTAAAGTATAAATTACTTTGTTTTTTTTACAAACAAAAAACGCCTTTTTAAAATTTAAAGGCGTTTTTAAAGGTTTTAAAGCTATTATTTCATATTTAAGCCCGACACAAAAGAAACTTTGTTGTCTCTAAACATTATTCTGACATTTTGTGACGCTGTTTTTACATTCCAAAAATATGAGGATTTTCCTTTTTCTTCACTAATCAATTGACCTTCTCCTATAATATTTTTTACTTCTTCATATTCCATTCCTTCTGTGATTTTTGCAAAATCTTCTTTTGAAATAGCTACAGACCAATCTGTACTATCTTGTATTGCTCTTTTGCTTAGTAAAGAATCTTTAAAACTCAACCAAATTTCAGTTGAATCTATGATGTATGTATATCTTTCAGCGCTAGGATCAAAAGAATCTTTTTCTCTCTCAATTCCTTCAACTCCTAAAATTGAATCAACTTCATCCTTATTCATTCCAAGACTTAAAGAAATATAAGGAGCGTAGGCGCTGTCGGTTAATAGCAAGTCATATGTTGAAACAACTTCAGTTGCTCCAGCAGAAAAATCGATTTCCTGAATTTCGGCTGAAACATCCGTCTTTGTCTCTGTTTGACCTTCTACATTTGGTTTTTCTTCTTCTGCTGAACAAGCTGTAAGGACAAAAGTTGTAATCAAAGTCAAAGCTAAGATCTTAAAAATACTTTCTTTTTTCATTTCTTTTGGGTTAAAGAATTTTGCTTATAATATTTGTCTTTTGAAAGTATGCAAGGTGTTTTTATTTACTGAAAAAATCTTTTATGTTGTTTTAAAAAAAAATTTTTTAAATAAAAGAAGCCTATTTTAAGGCTTCTTTTATTGTTTTTTTAGCTTTCTGTTGTGAGTCCATCAAAATCTTCTTCATTGGCTTCTGCTTCTTCTTTCGTAACTCTAACAATTCCGTCCTTGTGATGTGGCGGTGTATAAATCGTGTATAGTCTTAAATCTTCAGTATCTGAAATGTTTACAACATTGTGCTCTGCACCTGCAGGAACAATAATTGCAGAACCATCTTTTACAGCATACTCTGTGTCGTTTATTACTACCTTTCCAAGCCCCTGTTCAAACCTGAAGAATTGATCGTTTTCTGAGTGAATTTCTAAACCAATTTCTTCTCCCGGTTTTAAACTCATTAGCACAAGCTGGCTGTGCTTTCCTGTGTAAAGAACTTTTCGAAAATTTTCATTTTCGATTGTGTCTTTTTCGATGTTTGCGTGAAATCCTTTCATAACATTTATATTTAAATAATAGGTGTTTTTTTAATATAGCAAAAATTCTTAAGAAATTGTTTGGACTTGACCTTTTTGCATTGACAAAAATTAAAATAGGTGTAAAAAGTCTTTGTCTTAGTTGTTTTAATTAAGACAAAAAAGGAGGATTTATGGAAAAGAATTTTGCGTTTGTTTATTCGTTTGGAGAAGAGCTAAGCCTTGATGAGGCAGGCAGAATTCAACTTTCAAAAGACAAAAGCGAAGAAGGAGACAAAACATCTTCGCAAGCAAAAGGAGGGGAAGATGACGAAGAAGAATGAAGAAAAGTTGGCAGAAGTTCGAGAAAATGATGAATTTCTCGATCAACTGCCGTTTGAACAGGATGAAGTCCCCGAAGGATGGCCAAGACTTCTTGCAATAAGCAAGATGTGGCGATCGGATCGCGGACTCTCCGTCGAGAAGGAAGATGAGCGGTTTACGGAGGCTTATATTCAAATCCTTAGGGCTTGTAAAAAAGCCTATGGACTTGAAAAAAATGACTCTGATTACCCGCTTATAACTAAAAATGTTCCCCTTACGCCTCGAGCGATAATTCACTTTGAATTATTCAAACGGATTTATGAGGGGAAATAAGTGGCGGGGGGCGATAAAACGCCCCTTTTTAAATTTGACTTTAAACTGAGAAATACTGTAAAAATAATGGTGTTTGCTCCATGGAGGATGCAAATAAAAAAGGAGGACAGAATGTCTACAAAGAATTTCCCCCATTATTCTGAAGATCAAATTTTGACAGTTTTCAAAACTGAAACTGTCAAAAATGCTTGCATCTTCATAGATGATGTTGCGGAGATAAAAAAGATGGCAAAAAAGCCAGAAAGCATATTCAAAGCTGATCATCCGACAGTGATGGATGCTATGCTGGTGTATGGAGTAGTGCGAATATCTGCTGATTTGCAAAAGTTTCCTGATCAAATAATTAAGGAAATTGAGGAGATCAAGGATCAAATGGTTCTTGCAATTTTGGAAGAACGATTTGATCCCATAAGCAGGATTAAACGCACAGCCCTTGGCCCAAAGGCGATGGATTGTTTCATCAGGCTCAAGCTTATGATATAATCCTCAACACTAGGGGGCTTCCCTAAAAAGAAGCTCCCTACTTTACATAAAAAAACTAAATGAATAATATTGTTTTTTCAGTTTCCACAGCTTTTGGACTTGAAAAGTTGTTAAAATTTGAAGTTCTTGATCTTGGTTTTGATAATTTGAAAGGTAGTGATGGAAGGATTGAATTTGCAGGATCTTTGCCTGATATTTGTAAGTTAAATATAAACCTTCGAACTGCAAATCGTGTTTTTTTGAAGCTTTCTGAATTTAGAGCCGAGACTTTTGATGAACTTTTTGAAGGTGTTAAAAAGATTGATTGGGCGAAATATTTGTCTAGGGATAGTGAGTTTCCTGTTTCAAAAGTTTCGAGTTTTAAATCAAAATTGTTTGCAAAATCTTCAATTCAAGCGATTTGTAAAAAAGCGATTGTTGAAAAACTTCGAGAAAGTTTTAAATGCAATAGTTTTCCTGAAGATGGAGAGCTTTTTAAAATTCATATAGCCATTAAAGACGACATCGTTTCTGTTTTAATTGATACTAGTGGGGAGAGCTTGAATAAAAGGGCTTATAGGGAAAAAGGAAATTTTGCCCCAATAAAAGAGACTTTGGCTTCAGCACTAGTAAAACTTGCAACGAGGTATCCTGAAAAAGATATTATTTATGATCCTCTTTGTGGGACTGGAACTATTCTTATTGAAGGAATGATGCAGGCACTAAAAATTGCCCCCGGATTAAATCGTTCTTTTATTTCTGAAACTTGGAATTTTATTGATAAAAAATATTGGAATATTGAGAGAGAAAATGCTCGTAAAAAAATCGTTAAGAATTTGGATATTAAATATTTTGGAACTGACATTGATGAAGAAGCAGTAAAAATTGCTAAGGAAAATGCAAAAAAGGCTGGTGTTTATGACTATATTGATTTTGAAGTTTCTGATTTTTGGGACTTTGATTTGAATAAAATTAAGGCGAAAAAAGGGTATGAAAAATATTTTTCACGAAAAGGAATTATAATTACAAATCCACCTTATGGAGAAAGACTAATGGATAAAGATGAAGTTTTTGATTTATATGCTGATATGGGAGATAAATTTTTTGAAGATTTTCCAAACTTCGATTATTTTGTTTTAACTTCTGATACAAATTTTGAAAGAGCTTTTGGAGAAAGAGCAGATAAAAATAGGAAACTTTATAATGGAAAAATTTTGTGTTATTTGTATCAATACTTTAATATGAAAAAAAATTAACAATCATTTTATGTCTAATTGTTGTAGTTCTAAAACTTTTCTCCCATTTCTTTTTGGAGTTTTGTTTTCTTTTTTAATAATTGCATTAGTTTTTTTTATGTGGCAATACTTTTTAAATAAAGAAAATACTCAAAATATAATTGAAATTAAAAACGAAGAAGCTGAAAATGTTGAAGAAAATTTAATGAGTTCTAAAGAAGTTGAGATAAAATTTGAAGTGGCAGAACTTGAGGAAGAAAACAACAATTTGACGTTTGAAAAAGACATAATTTATCCTGAAGATACTTTTACAGAGGATAACAATGGAAATTTTTTTGGAAGATTGACGCTAACTGGATATCCTGTAATAGAACAATATTCAAATGCTTCTTGTGATCCTAACCTCGTTGATGGTTGTAGGGATATTTTTTATGTAAAATTTATGATTATTGGGCAGATGAATCCTGCTCTGAAAAAATATGCTGATGAACAAATAGGAAATAGCTTTATTGGTGAAAATTGGATTGGACTAGGTTGCAAAGATACTTTTTTTCAAACACTTTCATTTTATAATTCTTCTGATGAAAACGAAATGAGCTATTTTCTATTAGAAGAAGATGACTCAGAAAAATTTTTTTCTGCTAGCCAATTAAAACCAATAACAATTACCCTTGAAAAGAAAATTTTAACGATGGGTGGCGAGGCTCCTGAATGTTATAGTCATTTTAGTAGTTTGAAGCTTTGGTAAAATTTTGACTAATCAGATAGTCACTAATCTCTTTTTTAAAGGCAGAAGTTTGAGTTTTATAAATTTATTCGGAATTCTTTTCCGTAATCTGTAAAACCGAGTTTTTTATAGATATTATGAACATGCTCTCTTTCGTATCTTGAAGTTGCAATTAGCTTGTAGCAAGAATTTTCTTTGGCTTTTAGGATAACTTGCTTAATCAAATCTGTTGCAATCCCCTTTCCTCTTTCTTCTTCACTTACAAAAAGGTCTTCTAAAAGGCCGAATGGTTCTTTATGTAAATCGTTGGATAAAATATAAAGAGTTGCTCTGGCGATTTCTTTTTGGTTTTCGTTTTCTAAACTAAATTTGATACCTTCTGTTTTGATTATTATCTCGTTAATTCTCATTTTTTATATATTAGATTTATGGTTTGGACAGAAATAATTCTGTGCTTTTCTATAAGCTTTTCTTATATTCTCTGGGTTTTTTCCAAAAACTGCAATCTGTATTCTGCCATATTCAATAGGAAGCATATTCGTAATAACAGCGAAGATGTCACTTGAAACACTCGTTAAAATTTTATTTAAATCTTTGTCCAAATGATAGATACTTTTTTTTTGGTGATCTATTGAGATATCTAAGTTTCCTCCAGAAAAACCTAAACCTGTAAATGATTGATTTTTGGATATAGCAAGAGGATGATCATAAGCGATTCGATAAGCTGTTGATGGACCCCCTAGTCGTGGATTAATTTCTGCAACTCGAAGTTCTACAGATTTATCATGGTTTTCAATTAAAACATAATCTACTCCCAGAAAGCCAGTATAGTTTAATTTTCTGGCAAATTCTCCGACTTTTACAGATGTTGTTTTAATCAAATTTTCATAACTAGAAGGACCTATATTGCCCATGTGTTCTTTGGGAGGTTTTGAGCTATCTTCTGCTTGTTCAAAAAACTGGTCTGAAAAACCTAAAAATACTATTTCATTTTCTGAAATGTATAAGCCTGCGCTTGGAGATGATAAAGTTTTCAAACATTCTTCTATTCTTACGGTGTATTTTAAAACTCCCCTTTCATCTGGCTCTCCTAATTCTACTAGGTTTTTTAACACTTCTGAATAATTGTTTTTTACAAAACGAACTCCGAGTCCAGAAGCACCATCTCGCAACTTTAAAACAACGAATTCTTGAGCACTAATAACGGGATTCATTCGTGCCAACTCTAAATCATTTACACTATTTAACTCTTTTCCAAAAATTGTTTTAACAGAAAAATTTGGTAATGTTTTTAAAACATAAAATTTATCGGTTAATAAGCTGGTGGCTGTTATGTCTGCCGTATAGTCAAATCCAATTTTTTCTGCAGTTTTTGCCATTTTTTCTGTATGAATAAATGGTAAAAACTTATAGGTTTCGTGTCTTTCTTCCATAATTCCTTGTAATTCTTCAATTCCTTTATCTCTAATTATTGTTGAATTTTCATCTATTTCTATTCCAAAAACATTTTCTTCTTTTATCACATCTATGCCTTTTTCATTTAAATATCTTAGGTTTTCCCTTGCCTTTAAAACAGCTTCTTTACTGATAATAAGACCATCTTTTGAAGAGAGCATTGGACCTTGTCTAAATAAATATGAAGAAATTCCCTTTATTCCCGGATTTATTCCCCCACCTTTTCCTGTAATATTTACCTCAAGAACATTGCAAAAATGTACTATCCCTCCATTTTTTGGCCTCTTTATAGTATTATCCAAAAAATCTGTATGTTGAGATAGAAAGGTTCTATTTTCTAAAACCAAATCAAAAACTTCCGTATTTAATCTTTCAAATTCTCCGTTACTATCAAAGATAATTGAATATTCTTCGTTATTGCTTAAATCTTTAAATCTCACGATATCATCTTGAAAATAGCCTTGAGGCTTTAATTCACATGCAAAATCTGGTATAATATTTGATGTTCTAGGGTGCATATTTTCTTTAAAACGATTGTTTATTTATCTCATAAAATTCATAAAATCAAGAGGATATTATGATTAAAAATGTAAAAATTATTGAAGGAAAGAAAAAAGGACTTTCTGTTGCAATTTTAGCTAGAGTGCATGGGGATGAGCCTGCTGGTGAATATGCACATGATGCTTTAATAAAGTTTTTTAAGAAAAATCCTCTTTATTCAGGAAAAGTTTTTTTGATTAATGCAAATTATTTGGCATCCAAGAGAGAGATTCGGGGAATTAAATATGATATGAATAGAATTTTTTTTGAAAAAAAATCTGACTACCCGGAAGGTTTTGATTTTAATTCTTTTGAGTACAAAAGAGCGATGGAAATAATGAAATTACTAAAAAAAATGGATGTTGTTTTGGATTTACATTCCACGAGTAAGGCTTCTGTTCCGTTTTCAATTTGTTTTTATCCGAATAAAAAAAGTCGAGAAATTATTTCGAAACTTCCAGTTGAATATGATGTTCAAAATTTTGCAAGATTTTTGAAAGGCACAACTCTTAATTGTCTTCCAAAAGGTAAAATTGGAATTGTTGTTGAGTGTGGGAGGCATAAGAATAAAAGTACTAAAGATATTTCAGTTTCTTGTGCGAAAATTTTGTTGCAAGAACTTGAAATGGCAAATTTTAAGCGAAAAATTTCTAAAAAATCTCCTATAAAACTAAAAACTTTAGAAAGACAAATTGTTAAAGATTTTAAGACAATAAATTATTTGAAAAACTACAAGTCTTTTATGGATATAAGGCCTTCAGAAACGATTGCTGAAGATAATTTGAAAAAATATAAGGCTCCTAATAAAAAAAATTTACTGATTTTATTTCCTGGTACAATAAAAAGCATCCGGAAGGGAACTAATCGTGATGCTTATTATTTATGTGAGAAAATTTAGATTTTCGTGTTCAAGGCTTTGATATTTTCTATCATATCTTCTGACATTTTTGTGAGATCATATTTTGGAATCCAATTAAAATCTTTTTTTGCAAAACTATCGTCTATTGATTTTGGCCATGAATTTGCAATTTCTTGTCTTGAATCTGGATTAAAAGAATATGCGAAATCTGGAATATGTTTTTTTACTTCTTCTGCAAGTTCTTTTGCCGAAAAGCTCATTGCTGTGAGATTGTAGCTTGTTCTAATACTAATATTTTCGATTGGGGCTTCCATTAAATCGATTGTTGCGGATACTGCATCTGGCATATACATCATTGGCAAAACTGTGTCTTCGTTTACAAAAAATTCGTATGATTTTTTTTCAAGTGCTTCAAAATAAACTGCGACTGCGTAATCTGTTGTGCCTCCTCCGGGTAATGTTTTGTAGCTTATGATTCCGGGGTATCTAATGCTTCTTATGTCTAAGTTGTATTTTTTGAAATAATACTGACAAAGTAATTCTCCAGCTACTTTTGTGACTCCGTACATTGTTGTGGGCTCTAAAATTGTGTGTTGTGGGGTGTTTTCTTTTGGTGTGTTTGGACCGAATGAAGCGATTGAGCTTGGCCAAAAAATCTTTTTTACTGAATATTTTAGACTCAAATCTAATACATTTTTTAGTCCGTTCATGTTTACATTCCAAGCTAAATCTGGATTTTTTTCACCGGTTGCAGATAGGATTCCAACTAAATGGAAAATTGTGTCTGGACTATGTTTTTGAAATAAAGTTTCTAGTTCTTTTAAATTTGTGACATCACAAGATTCGAAAGGACCTATTGAAAGATCTCCACTTGCAGGCCTTGAATGCCCTACTGCAATAACATTTTCTACGCCATATTTCTTTCTTAGTTCAAGAATTAGCTCTGTTCCGATTTGTCCAGTTGCTCCTGTTATTAGTATTTTTTTCATTTTTAAAATTAATATGTGAGAGCAATATTACTCCCAGTTTTTTTTAATTCAATCTAATTTTTTAGAAAGTAGAAAGAGCAACTTTTTCTGAAACTTTATGAATTATGCTCATCATTTCTTGTTCTGTATCAACTGCATCAAAAATTCTTGTTTCCATTGCCCAATAATCTGTCTTTGGTTGGCGTTTAATTTTTATAGTAATTGAATGTTCGTTTTTAGGATCTGCTTCTTCGAAAGAATCTGTATCTGAAAAAACACAAAGCCATCTTTTCATTTGTTCAATGTCTTCAAAATATGGTGGAATGACTGCGTGGGTATCTTGAAAACCTTTATTTAAAAATTTTTGCCCATTTATTTCTTGAAGTAAATATTTAAGTCTATCAATTCTCGTAAGGCCTTCATAATCATGGATAATTGGATTATGAGAAGATAGTTCGTCAAAAGAACTTGAAAAGATGTTGTGAAGTCTGCGAGATTTTTCGAGCTTTTCCATTTCTGAAAGCCCTTCAAATGGTCTTGAATCGTTAATTTGTAAAGATGCTACAGCTGTTGATTTGAGCAATCTCTCTCCATTTGGCAAAGTCCCCCATCTTTTTAAGAGTGCGACACATCTTGAATTTGGATCACTTGTTGCTGGTTCAAAAGTAAAATGCCTTTTAGGAACTGCTGTAAAACTCAAAGACAAGCCATTTGGCAGAACTTGATTAATCAAATCTCGAATCTCTAAAATTTGGGATACAGCGTTTATTCCTTCTGTAAATAAATCCGTTTTTACTTCTATCATTATTGAAGCTTGTTCAAATGACAAATTTTCATTTGCAATTCTTGGATTTTTTTCTCTCATTTGAGCCATTAACCACTCGGAACTTGGAATGTTTTCGATTTTTGAAATTGGTTTTTCGTTCTCATCGATAATAAATCCTTCTGATTCAAGACCTATTCCATATTGTTGTTTCATGTTTTTAAAGTTAAAAAAACTCCTTTTTGGAAGGAGTGATATTTGGATTTTTTATTTAAAACTCAAATAGCTCTCCTCAAGGAGTAAAGAAAAAGCTAAAAAAGAAAGTTTGAGTTTTCATAAGTATAAATTTCGATTTCATTATATGAATTTTTTAAAAGTCGTCAATTTTTTTAAAAAAAATTAAATCGATTTACCAACTAAAAGAATTAAGAAAACTCCGATTGTATGTAGGATATAGGCAACAATCATAAATTTTTTGACGGAGAGTTTTTTGATGCTTGCCATTAGGCTTACTCCAACTTCTGTTGGAAGTGGTGATGCTATTAGAAATCCTGCAAAGGTTGGAAGAATGTATTTTGAAAGTCTTCCGAAGATTTTCTTTTCGGTTTTTGCAATTTTTTTAACAATTTTTTCTTTTGAAATTTGTTTTATTTCGTCTGAAAAAGATTGTCTTATGAATAAAAATATTAATAAATCACTTAATAAAGCTCCAAGTCCTCCGATTAGTCCTGCTAATATAATATTTTGTCCTTCTGAAAGAACTAAAAGCACTGCTGTTGCGGGGGCAGATGTAAATCCGTAAGCGTAAAAAAGTCCTCCGATGAAAGTGCCAAAGTAGCCTAGAGAATTGAGAAATTCTTCAAGTGGTTCATAATTTCTTCCTTCATAAAATAATAAAATTGCAAAACAAATTGTAATTAAAAGTAATAAAAATTTTGGATATTTTATTTTGTATTTTTTGCGTCGAAATGGATTTTTTATTTTAAATTTTTTTCGTTGAAATAGTTTTATCATTTTGTTTTTATTGTGAAATTTAATTTTCTTTTTTTGGGAAGATATACGAAAAGTAGTTTTCCTAGTTCATAAATTCCTATTGTCAAAAATGCGTAAGTCCCAAGAATTAGCCATTCTTTTACTCCAATTGGTACTGTTTTTAAAATTTTGTTAAAAAATGGCACATAAATTGCGACTAAAATCATTGCGAAACCAAATAGCGTTGAAATATTTACCCAATTATTATTGAATGGATTATATTTATAGATTGGTTGAGTTAAGCCTCTAATTGAAAACACATAAAATCTTGAGGCAATTCCGAGTCCGACAAATGTTATTGTTTGTGCATAAGCTGGATTGCCTGTGCTTGAGAAAGCCCAATAAAAAATTGAGAATAATATTGTGTCGGCAAAAAGAATGAAGAATATTAAGAGTTTTTTAAGACCACTATTGAGTATTTGTTCTTTTGGATCTCTCGGAGGAAGTTGCATTGCGTTTTTATTAACTGGGTCAAATGCAAGAGCAATAGCCGGAAACGAATCCTCAATCATGTTTATCCATAAAATTTGAACTGGTATTAAAGCTAAAGGTAATCCGAAAATGAGCGAGAAAGTTATTAAAAATACTTCATTGAGAGAATTTGATAAAAGATATAAAACAACTTTTCTAATGTTATCAAAAACTGCCCTACCCCTTTTTATGGCTTCTACTATTGTTTTGAAATTATCATCTAGCAAAACTAAATCTGATGTTTCTTTTGCTACATCTGTGCCAGAACCAAGTGCAACACCAATATCTGCCTTTTTTAGAGCTGGTGCGTCATTTATTCCATCTCCAGTCATTGCAACAACTTCATTATTAGCTTGAAGTGCTTCGACTATTCGAAGTTTGTGTTTTGGCTCTACTCTTGCAAAAATATAAATATTGTTAATGATTTTTTTCAATTCTAAATCATCAATATTTTCGAGGTCTTTCCCTTCCATTACATTTTCTTCTTTAACAAGAATGCCCATATCTGAAACAATTGCCATTGCTGTAAGCTTGTGATCGCCTGTGATTATAATCGGTCTGATTCCTGCACTTTGACAAAGCTCGATTGTTTCCTTTGCCTCCTTTCTGAGTGGATCTTTAAGTACTATGAGTCCTACAAAAACGAAGTCCTTTAATTGATCATCTTTTGAATCTTTATTAAATGTTTTTTCATTTTCTATTTTTTCTGCAACTGCGATTACCCTAAGACCTTTTCTTGTATAATTTTCGTAATTTTCAATTATTTCTTTTGTTTTTTTATCTGTTAATACTGAATATTTGCCTTCAATATCAATTTTATTACAAAATTTTAGAATTATTTCAGGGGCTCCTTTCATATAACTCGCAATGCTATCTTTGCCATAAGAATGGCTTGTAACCATATATTTATATTCTGATTCAAATGGAATTTCATTTATTCTTCTTTCATTCTTTTCTAGCTCGTCTTTATGAATTCCAGTTGAAAGACCTGCTAGAATTAATGCTTTTTCAGTTGGATTTCCTATTATTTCAGTGTTTTTTAAGGCTTCGTCGAGATTTTCAATTATTGCATTGTTGCAAAGAACTCCGATTTTGAGTGCTTTAATATGGCTTGCATCGCTAGTAATATCGAATTTTTTTTCTAGTTTTTCTCCGTTTAATTTTAAATTTTCTGTTTCTGTTATTATTTCAACAACTCGCATTTCGCCTTCTGTGAGTGTTCCGGTTTTATCTGAACAAATAACTGAAACTGATCCGAGTGTTTCGGTTGCTATCATTTTTCGAACTAATCCATTTTTTTTCGCTAATTTTTGCACTCCAACTGATAAGATTACGGTCATTGCTGGAAGCAGTCCTTCTGGTATTCCAGCTACAAGCATAGATACTGAAACTAAAAACATTTCAAATAGAGGCTTTCCTGTAATAATTCCGAATGTAAAAATAAGAAGATTAAGGATTACTAAAAAAATACCGATTAATTGGCTAAATTTAAGGAGTTGTTTTTGTAGAGGTGTTTTTACTTCCGCTGTTTCTCCTACTAATTTTGCAATATTTCCAATCTCTGTATGCTTTCCTGTCGCTACTACTAAGGCTTTCCCCGTCCCCCGAACAACTACAGTTCCAAGATATACCATATTTTTTCTCTCTGCTAGAGAGGTGCCAATATTAAAAGGATCTGATGTTTTTTCTATTGGCAAGGATTCTCCTGTTAATGGTGCTTCATTAATTTCAAGGTTTTTGTATTCTATGATTCTACTGTCCGCCGGTATTTTATCTCCTTGATTAAGAATAATTATATCTCCAGGCACAACTTCTGTTTGCAGTATTACGTGTTCTTTTCCATTTCTAATTACCTTTGCTTTAAATTCTATTAATGATTTTAATTTTGAGAGGGCTTCGTTTGCTTTGTATTCTTGTATAAAACTAACGACTGTACTGATAATAATAACAACGAAGATAACTGAGGCATCAGTTAAATGACCTGTAGCCAAACTAATAGCAAAGGCAATTATTAGTATATAGATTAGAGGGTCTTTAAACTGACTTATTAATAATTTTAATGTAGAGAATTTTTTTTCTTTTGAAAATTCATTTGGACCATATTTTTTGAGTCTTTTTTCAGCTTCTTTTGTTGTAAGGCCACTTTTGCTTGATTCTAGGTTTTTTAATGCTTCTGATATATTGAGGCTATGGAAATTTGTTTTCATTTATTAGATTTAAATCTAATAATTATAGCATTTTTCTTTGCAAAAGAATAGTCGTTTTTTGTCTTTTGGATGAGCTTTTAATGAGTATTTTTTGCTTTGGCGAAAAGAGGGGCTTGGGATCTTGGGTACTAAATGTGAAAAATTAAAACAATATATAATTCATTGAAATTTTCCCTAAAGAATTGAAATCCAAAAAGGCAGGCTTAATACAGATAAAATAGTCGACAAAACTATGGATCTTGCTATGAAATTTTTATCGAGTTTATATTTATCGGCTAGTGCAAACGGAGTAATGGCGAGTGGCATTGCTGATTCTATGATTGAAATTGAGAAATCTTTGGGATTTAGCTGAAATATTTTTAAGCCGAAATAAAAAACTGCAGGAAGAGCGAATAATATGAGGGCTGAAAATATTGCTATAGGAATCCATTCTTTTAGTTTTCCAATTTCTGATTTTCCGATGAAAAGACCAATTACTATAAGTACTGTTGGTGTAACAGAAGCACTTACCATGTCTAGAGATTTATGAAAAATTTCGGGTAGTCGGATGCCTAAAGAGCCTATCATAATGCCAAAAAAACAAGATAGAAGTAATGGGTTTTTTATTAAATTTTTGATAGTGTTTTTTGCAATTTTTTCGTTTTTTTCTTTTATTAAGTGGTCTAAAAAAGCAACTGCAATAGTAAATATCCAAAATAAATAAATTCCGATAATAAGACTTACTTGAGGTAAAACTTCTGCGCCTTTTGCTTCCGAAAGAACTGGAATTCCAAGATAAGCGACATTGGAAAAAGCCAAACAGATAAAGAATGTTCGAAAAAATGTTTTTTCAAATTTGAAAATTTTTCCGATTAAATAAGCAATAATCAAACTTGAAATTACAAAAATTGAATTTGCAATAATCAAAGATGCTTCGGCTTTAAATGAAAATGGTGTTTTGGCTAGGCTAGAAAAAATTAGTACTGGAAGTCCAATTTTTAGTGCATATTCATTTAAAACTTTTGACCAATCGTCGCCTATTCCAAGATGTTTTTGTACGACTGCAGTCGCAATAATTATGAGAAATAATGGGGCGATGATTGTTAAGATTTCTAGCATTGGTGTTTTGTTTATTTTTTAAGCTACATCACTTATGTGTCCGGGCTTTTCACCTTCAGTTTTCTTTAGTTTATTTAATATTTTAAGAATAATTGGGTGAGTTGTTTTTTGGCGTTTGATTATTTTATATAGATAAATAAACGAAAAAGCTGAAAAAAAGGATTTTAGGAAGAAAAAAATCCATGCTTGCTCTATAAAGCTGAAAATTGCAATTAACAAAGTTCCAAAACTTAGACACAAATACCTTCTTATAGTGCCCATTTCAAATGCGTATCCAAGCCCTGTTCCTGTAAGACCTATAATGAAAAAAATTGTGTTTATTCCTGTATAATTATTTAATGCCCAATATATAAAAGCAGTTCCAATCAAACTAATAATTGGCAAATCAATTTTGTCTGGAGTATTTAACATCATTAAGATTCCAGACAAGACTGCCAAACTTTGTAGCAAGACGAAAAACAAAGTTAATGAAGATGAATAAAAACTTAAAATTGCATAAACAAGCATCAAACTTGCACCTGCTAGAAAAAACCAATTTTTCTTTGATTTTATAGGGTTTTTAATATTTTCATTCTCGTTTAATGAAGCTCCATATAAAAGGATGCCTGAGGCAATTATCCCTACAACTAATGTAATAAGTGTCATAGTTTGCTAATTTCTTTTAAATCTTTATCTGGTAAATATAATACTAACAATCCAACAATAATTCCGATTATCCCTGAAATTGTGTGATTTCCGTTTAAAAAAATTGAATCTAAATAATCTAGAACATACCAAACACCTCTCCAAATAAGTACCAGACCTATTACGATGCTTAAGTTTTTTGCAAAATACTTTATTGTAATTATCATTTTTTTGTTATTAAATCTTGTTATTTTACCATAAATATTTCTTTTTTTGAATAAAATTTATTTCTTGAAGAAATCGTTCAAAAGATTTATGTTTTTAATAATTATTGCTTTATTTAATAAAATGTTTTTTTCGATTTTACTGTTTTTTACTTCAATATTTTTATTTTTTTATTTTGGTGTTAATAAAAATTTCCTAAAATATGTTTTTTCAGTTTTAGTATTTTTTTCAATTTGTATTTATGTGTTTTATTTTGTGTCTGATTATTTTACAGGAAATGGAATAGATAATTCAGTAATCTATTTTATAAAATATGGAATTTCTGGGGCTGGATTTTCTGAATTTAGAGCCGTAATTTTCTCCTCCATTATTTTTTTATTTTTAAATTTTGTTTTGTCTTTTTTTATTTTTATTCATAAAAAAAATTCGCGATTTAAGTATTCTTCGTTGTTTGTTATTATTTTATTTTTATTATCATTTTATTTAAATCCCGGAAGAGTTGTATTAAATGAATTAATTCCAAATACTGAAGCAGAATATATTTTTGAAGCTGATGATAATTTTTATCAAAAATATAATTTTCCAAAATTAAATAAAATTTCTGAAAATAAAAACTTGATATTTATTTATGCGGAAGGCTTTGAAAGGACATATTTTGATGAAAAAATTTTTCCTAGTCTTACTCCAAATTTGAAGGTGATAGAGGAAAATAGTGTTTCTTTTACAAATGTTTCACAGGACAATTATTCAAGTCATACAATTGCTGGATTGGTTGCTAGTATGTGTGGGATTCCTCTTCTTTCTTATTCCCACTCGAATTCAATGAATGGGATGGATTTATTTTTGCCTTCTGCTATTTGTTTTTCTGATTTATTAAAACAAGAAAATTATTATTTGTCTTTTATTGGAGGTGCCGATCTTGATTTTGCAGGTAAAGGGAAGTTTTTAAAAACTCATCGTTTTGATGAAGTAAATGGTTTGAAAGAGTTAATTCCTCAAACATTAAATCCTGACTATAGTAATGGTTGGGGTCTTTTTGATGATACTATTTTTGATATTGCATTTAATAAATATTTAGAAATTGCAAATAGTAAAGAAAATTTTGCATTATTTATGCTTACTCTTGATACACATCATCCAGAAGGAATGCTTTCTAAAAGTTGTGAAAATTTAGAATATGAAGATAACGAAAACCCTATTTTAAATGCAGTTCATTGTTCTGATTTTTTAATATCCAATTTTATAAATAAGATTCGTAGTTCTGGACTTGATGAAAACACTTTAATAGTTGTTTCATCAGATCATCTAGCGCTACAAAATACTGCGTCAAATTTATTAAATAAAGGAGATAGAAAAAATCTATTTTTCGTAAATTATCCAGAAAATAAAAATGCAAAGATAATAGAAAACGCTGGACTAACATTGGACACAGGTACAACAGTACTATCATTTTTAGGATTTGAAACTGAAATTGGACTTGGGAGAAATATCGAAAAAAATAATAGAACTGAGAATGAAATTAATGAACTAATTACATATATCGACGATAACTCTAATATTTTTTTACAATTTTGGAATTTCCCAAAACTAAAAAACTTTATTGCTGTTGATTTAAAAAAAGAAAAATTAATTATTGATAATCGTGAATTTTTAATTCCGGTACACCTTGAAATAAATGAAGATGATGAAAGTTTTTTACGATTTAGATTTAATCTTCCTTTTGATAAAAACCTTACAGATGAAATAAATGAAGATGCTCGATTAAATTTGATTATTGATTACTGCGAAAAACTTGGATTTGAAGATTTAGAAAAAAATTTACTTTGTATTTTTGAAAGTAAATTTGGAAATACTGTTGTAAGCGTTTTAGAAAAAAATTATTTTTTAAGTGCTAATGATTTTTAATTATATTTTGACAAATTTTATACTACGAGTATTTTATTTTAGCTGTTCTTTAACATAAACAAAGGAGCAAACATGAAAATTCTGTATTGGTTTTTAATCTTTATTGGAATTTTATACATAAGCCTTTTTATTGGCATGCTTCAAGAGCTATCTATTCTGTTTTCTTTTACTTTAGGCTTGATGATTACTTTACAAGCCGAAGTAAAAAACTTGAAGCTCATAAGTTTTATTGGGTTCTCTTTATGGGCTGGAATCTCATTGGGATGGTATATTGAAGGAGGAAAAGAAAACTTTCCAAACTGGTATTTTATTGGACCTTTAATTAGTATCCTGTTTTATGCTCTTGGTTCATTTTTTGGTTATTTTTACAGAGCAATAAAGACAGCGAAATAATACATATTTGGATTTCCTGAATATGTCTTTTGGCTTCAATATAATTGAAGCCTTTTTTAATTGGATAAATATTTATCAATTTTTTTTATCAATTTTTTATCACCATGCTTGAAAACAAAATATGAAAATATTGAAATTACAAAAGCTCCAATAGCTGTGAGGATTAAATCGGACATTGTATCTCTAAGACCAGAACCCTGATATGGTTTGCCCATTAAAATGGTGGAGTCTGGCAAATCCCATTTTTGATGAGCAGTTCCAAAAAAAACATCAGACATAAACTCTAATATCTCCCATAAAACGCCCATGGAAAGAGCAAAAGAAAATGTAAATATTGCTACCATAAAAGGGCTTAAAGAAGCTCTATATTTATAATTGAGTTTGTAAATTAATAGGAATCCAACAACTGCTATTATTACGCCTGCCAAAGTATGTAAGACATCGTCCCACCAAAAATATTTATAATATAAATCTAAATTTGCACTCAAATATATTCCTGCAAAAATAAAGAGAACAATTACTGCTTCAATAATATCTGGTAAATCAATTATTTTGTGCTTTTTTGCATAACTTGGAAGATAGGTTAAGACAAGTGTTGCAAGTGCCAATAAAAAAAGTTCGTATCTTAAAATTGCTTCGTCGTCGAACAACACATTGAAATCAAAATTGTTTCCAAAAAGAATTAAAATTGAAACAATTATATTTAAAACTAATGAAGAAAATAAAAGGAACCTAATCCCTCGTAAAATAATATTCGGACTTTTTTGTAGAGTTTTTTTCATCTAAATCATTTATACATTAAAACAAAAAAGCCTGAAAGATAAAGTTAGAAACTCGCTACAAATTGACCTATGTAATGAGTAAAAATTATTACTAAAACTGCAATAAAAACATGTTCTAAAATAACTTTATAGGGTTTTGTTTTTTGTTGTTTTGCTAAATAAAAACTTAAAACTCCTATTAAGGAAAGTCCCCAAAAGATACTAAAAATAATCGCATTTTTTAAAGAAAATATAAAAAATGGAATAATAAAATGAATTGCTATTATAAATTTTGAAAAAAATGTTGAAATTGTTGCCTCCCAAATCGCCTTTGTTGTAGTTTTTAATTGCGATTCTTCTGAAATATGAATACCGAGTGCATCAGACATCGAATCAGAAATTGCAATTACAAAAATTCCACCTAAAACTACTTTTAATGAATTTGTTCCAGAATATAGCCCTATTATCAAACCAAGAGTTGTAATTACTCCTGATGTTAGTCCAAAACCGAAGCCTTTTTTTAGAGATGCTTTCATTTTTTTAAAATTTTCATATTAAATCTATCTCTTTTTTTGAAAAAATTTAATATAAATTAGTGGCAAAATTCCTGCAGTATTTAGAAAAAACATGAAAACAAACCAATATTTTTGATGGTTGTTTGCGGATTTCCATAATGCAATTAGTTTTAGTACTGCCTCAAAAAGTACTAAAACAACTATCAAAGTAATTTGAACTGGAGTTAATACTGAAAAAATTTCTTCATACATAGAAATTGGGTTATTTGTTTTTATTTTAATGAAGTTTTAAAAAGATTTAAAGATGAAAAACTATTCCCAACCAAACTCACTGTATGGAATGTTTTTATTTATGTTGTGTAAAGCTTCTTTAATATATGGGATAGTGTTTTCTGGCAAAAAGTCTAAATCAAACCAAGATAAATCATCACATTTGTGTGGCTCTTTATTTTCAATTTCTCCCCCCCAATCTTTTGCAATAAAAAAAACATCAACTCTTTCTTCGTTGTTGTAAGTAGACTTTCGATGCATTATATGTGCAACTTGAATATTTTCTGGCTTTAGAATTATGCCTGCTTCTTCTGTTGCTTCACGAAGAATGCAAGATGAAAAAGATTCATTTGGATCTACATGTCCTGCAATCATTGAATAATTTCCGTCTTCAAATCCTGTATTAAATCTTCGTAAAAGTAAGACTTTATTGTCTTTTAATAAGGTAAGGTATGATGCTGGAATGTTTTGATGTCTCATAGAATATTATTTAAATCTTGAAAAATCCTGTGTTTAATTTTTGTCAGTACAGATAAATGGCGGAGAGATAGGGATTCGAACCCTAGAGACCCTTACGGGCCTAACGGTTTTCAAGACCGCCGCTTTCGACCACTCAGCCATCTCTCCTTATTGTGCTTGCATAATATATTGAAGTTTTTTTAATATTTCAATAGTATTTACATTTCCTCAAGTACTTCTATTCCTAGTAAATGTAATCCGTTTTTTATTATCTGAGATACAGCTTCAGAAACTTTAATAAGTAGCTGTCGTTCATTTTCATCTGAATTACTAAGAATTGGAACAACATTATATAAAGAATTATATGCTGATGCTAGTTCATAAAGATAATTTGATAGTATGTTTGGTCTAAAGTCTTCACAAGAATCAATTAGTTTTTCTTTATATAATGGAAGTAATCGAATTGTTTCTTCTATTTTTTTGCTCGTGTCCATATTTTCTGATGTCTTTAAAATTGCTTCATCTTTTTTTCTAATAATACTTTTCGCCCTTGCGTAAGTGTATTGCAAATAAGGAGCACTATTTCCTTCTAAAGAAAGCATTTTATCCCAATCGAAAACAATATTTGTCATTCGATTTTGACTTAAAACATTGTATTTTACGGCTCCAATTCCAATAATTTTAGCCTGTTTTTCAATGTTTGACTTGTCTTTACTTTTTTCTTCACTAATTTGTTTTGCCCTT
The DNA here is from genome assembly GCA_964449945.1 of uncultured Candidatus Peribacteria bacterium. Lineage (GTDB taxonomy): Bacteria > Patescibacteriota > Gracilibacteria > UBA1369 > LOWO2-01-FULL-3 > JAVEWJ01. The sequence continues at coordinate 19,316 of CAYVBX010000008.1, read as the reverse complement.
TCACAGGCTTCGTCCAAAACCTCATCAAGTTTTATAAAATCTCCTTTTCTTGTTGAGAATTTTTTATCTTTAAAGCTCATCCTTCCGTATGGAATATGAATTCCCTCTCCATGATACCAAGGAAATCTTTCGGATGCCTTGAATAATTGTTTGAACTGAAGTGTTTGCTCAGCTCCAATAATGTAAAAAATCTTAAATGGATGCCATGTGTCGATACGATATTTTAATGCAGAAAAATCTCTGGTTGAATAAAGTGTTGAATTATCTTTTTTCTGAACAAGTAGAGGTGGTAGTGTTTCGTCATCAAAATTTACTACAAAAGATCCTTCCTCTCCTTCAACAAAAATACCTCTTTGCTTTCCTTCTTTTAAAATATCATCAAGCTTATCTTCGTAAAAACTTTCACCTTGAATATAATCAAAATGCATAAAACCAAGTCTTTCATATGTTTTTTGAAAAACTTTCAAGCTTTCATCAACAAACCATTTCCAAAGTTTTCTATTTTCTGCGTCTCCTTCTTCAAATTTTTTAAACTCAGCTCTTGCTTCATCATCAAGCGCCTCATCCTTTTCTGCTTCTTCATGAAATTTAACATAAAGCTTTGTTAGTTCATCTATTGGGTTTTCTTCAATTTTAGTTTTATCTCCCCATTTTTTAAAGGCAACGATTAATTTTCCAAATTGTGTACCATAATCTCCAATATGATTTACAGAAACTGTTTTAAAACCAATTTCTCTGTAAATATTATATAAAGATTGTCCTAAAATAGTTGTAATTATATGATGAATTCCAAATGGTTTTGCAATATTTGGAGAAGAATAATCCATTACAATTGTTTTTCCTTGTCCGAGAGATGATTTTCCAAAATTATCTTTTTTTTCTAAAACTTCATCAATTTCTTTTAATAAAAATTCTTTTGAAAGATAAAAATTTATAAATCCCGGATCTACTACTTCCACTCTTTCTATCAAATCCTCTGTGCTTATGTTTTCGATAATGTTATTTGCAATAATTGAAGGGTTTATGCCTTTTTCCTTAGCTATTTGCATTGCGATATTGCTTGAATAATCTCCGTTATCTTTTTGTTTTGGGTAGTCAATTTTTATGTTAAGTTCGGGTGCGTTGTAAAAGGTTTTCATCAATGCTTTTTCTAATATTTTTCCAATTTTTGCTTTTACAGTATTTTCATCACTTAAAGAAATTTTATTGTTTTGAATTGGTTTTTTTTCTTGTACTGATCGCATAAGGGGAATTTCGCTTGTTTTATTTGAGGAAAAAGTAATTGTTTTTTTTGCTTTCTCTAAATTTTGTCTTGAAATACGGTTCATGTAAAAAGCTCTTTCTTGTGCCGATATTTTTGAATCGTCGACATTTTTCCTGCCCTCAACTCCAAGATCTGCCTCTTTTAAATCCATATTTAAAACATTAACTACAATTTCTCCACCTAAATATTTCTGAATGTTATTTGCAATTTCGCTTAAAATATCAGCAAAGTCTTGTGTGCTCATTTTGCTTAAATCCTCAACAAAAATAGCTGAATTCACTGTTGTATTTGTAAGCTTTGTTCTTTCGCACTCTAAATAATTCCAATATCTTTGAACAATTCCCCCTTCATCGATATATGCAATTTCTTTTTCTTCAGCAGACTGAACCTCTATTGAATTGATTGCCCTAAATGGCTCATTCCCTTGCGTGAAAGTAAGGCGAAGGTCTCCACAAAGCCAATTTAAATCTTTAAAAGAAATGGGTAATAAATGCTTTATTGAATAATAATTGGCAATATCTGAAAGTGGATTTTCATGTTGTATTTCATTTCCAAGCTGAATATTTTTATATAATTCCTTAATTTTTGGAAGGAAAGCTTTTGTGTCTAAATTTTGATTTTCATAAGCGTTATTCCAAACAGAAATTTTTGGAATTGAATCTAAATCAATTTTGAAATATTCTTTTTGTTTCTGAGCCTGAATACCGCGAAGAAGGCTTTCAGTTGCAGAAATTCTTCTATTATTTGAAAATGATTTAACAATTATTAAACCAATTTTTAAATCTGGAAACTTTTCAAAAATTTGTGAATCGATTTGAAATTTCATCTTTGAATTATTATTTAGCTAAAAATTATTGCGTGGCTATGATAAAACAATTTCTTAATTAGGGAAAGAGAAAATAGGGAAGAAGTGAATAACTTTCAGAGATTTTGGACGCTAAGTTTTTGATTTTTTCATAATTTGTGTTATAATATAAAGATTTTGTAATTAAAATAATTATAATTTTTATGAAGAAAGTACATAGAGCAAAAGAAGCTAACTTGTTTCAAAAAGAATTTAGGCTTTTCTTGGCCGATAAATACGAAAATGGCAAGCTAAAACTTCCAGAACTTTTGGCTATATTGGAAATTTTTTCTGGCATAGAAAATAATAGGGAATTTCCTTCCTTGATTGAAATATTTTCAAAATCTTTTCCTGTTTTGAAAGATTTTTTAAAAAAACAACATATTAAATAAATAAAATGGCAAATATTGAAAATAAAGATTTAGAACAATTACTCTCTAATGATAATTCGGAAAGTCAAGATGCGGAAAATCGGATAAAGGATAAATTAGTTGATGAATTGAATAATCCAGCCGTTAGGAATAACATACTGAATATATTGCGTACGACAAGTACTGCAAGTGCTATTTCCTCTATTGATTTTTCTGAACAACTACCCAGCATCATTAATGCTATAAACAACTTAACGGTTGACACAACTGATCAAGCTGAAATAGATCGTCTTAATAATGATAGAAAGAAACTGAGACAAAAAGTGAATACTATTACAAGAAGGGCATTGATAGAGAGAATTTCTGATCTTGAAAATGAAATTAATTCTCGACCAGGTACTGACCCAGATATAATAATGCGTAATCTTAGGCGGAAAATTTTTACGACTTATTTGCAAGAGGCTTATGAACGAAATGGTGGAAGACCTCTTAATACCACTCAAATTCGAGATATTCTTGTTGGTTTTTATAATAATAATTATGTTTTTCCGGATATTTTGATAAACCAAGACCGTGCTATTGCATTTGCTGAAGTGGTTGGATTTGCTTCTGTCCCAAATTATACTGATCTTTCACCAGCCGAAATAGAAAGAACCATTGATAGTATCTTAGCTATTGATTTAACCCCTGCTAGAGGAGTACTTATATCTAATATAATTAGAGAGTCTGAAAAACAATATAACGCTTGGGGGGGGAGAGATTCAATAGAGCAAAGAGAAATCAATCAAGCTAGGCTATTTGTTGATCAACTTAGGGATAATCTTACAAGCGAGCTAATATCATTTGATCATAGCGAGCTAGTTGATTTGCTGATTACTGATGGTCCAATTACGGCCTCTTTTGTTAGTCCCGAAAGAAGTGCTTTGATAAACCAAATTAGAACGAAACTTGGGCCAATTGGAACCGGTACAACTGCTGGCCAAGAAAGGACTCGAAGGCTTGCAAGATTGTTTAATTTGAGAGTTGCCTATGATGCAAATCATGTATATCAACAAGATAATACTCGACAAAATGTAATTGATCATTTAAGAACTTGGCAGGAAGCTCTTTCTGTCGATATTCAAAATGGGCTTAGAAACAGAATTAATGAATTAATTGACAATAATACAGAAGATTTTACTGCAAATCCTGATGCACTTAATAGAATAATTAGTTCTTATATCTCTGAAATAACGGAGAATGGCCTTTATGGAGATAATGAAAATGAAAGAATGACAAATGCCTATAGATTTTTCTATTCAGAACTGACGGCAGGTACAATAGCTACTCCAGCTACACTTCCAATTGAAGAAGCAGATTTAAGAAATGTTATTGAACAATTCTTAAACCAAGCTCCTTCAATTATTGATTCTCATAATGCGCATATTAATCGAATTAATACAGTTGTTAGAGATCGGACTTATGAAGCTATTAGGAATCAAGCACTTGGTCTTCATGTTCCTTTTACAAATGATGATGTTGACAATGCATCTGAAAGAGCTTTGCAAAGGCTTTTAACGACTGATGCCTTTACTTTAGATGAAATTGCTCAAGTTTTATATCTTCCACTTAATAGAAGAGATCGAACTGATATCGTAAGGGATATTGCAAGTAAAATAAGAGCTCTTCGTACTGAAATTCGTTTTGCTGAAAATCCAAGAAAAAGACTTTCTGATACTGAAATCAATACGATGCTTATTCCGTTTATGCCAAATTGTGAAAAAATTGTTGAAGAACTGATGAGGGTAGATCCTACTTATGGAGCTTTAAATAAATATGAATATAGGCTTCAACTCGAAACTGTATTAAATAACCCAAATACAAATCATGTACTTTATTTGAAATTCAAAGAAATAGCAGGAAAATATGGAAACATTACAGATATTTCTATGCTTCAGGATATTTCTATGCATAGAGCTCTCCAGAATCATGGATATACATTAAATTTGACTCAAGTAATGAATGCTGGTTTTAGGCCAAATCCTTTGCTTAGGTCGTTCATTCAAAATAATATTGTAAGTTTTAATGACTGTCTTTCAGGCTATAATAATATTTATGATTATATTCGAGAAAGATATGATGTACTTAGAAATATCCCAGAGGGTAATCGATCGCCTGAACAAAACTCTGATATTGAACTTTTGACTGAAATAAACACAAATATTCAATCTTTTAATGACTTAATTAAGGATATTTCTGAAAACTATAGGAATATTTCTGCTAGACCTGCTGAAGATCGAGCGAGAAGGCTATATAATATTTTAGAAAAAAAATATAATACCGCAAATGGAACTGCTACTCCCCTCTTCGTGGGATCTTTCCCCGGTGCAAGCGATATGGAGGAAAATTTGGCAAAGTCTTATAAAGCTTTAACTGCTTTGAATACTGTATTTGTGCCAAGAGTTGAAGAAAATACTTTAGTACCCGAAATAGATCCTTCGACTGGTAGACCAAAGATGGGTCCTAATGGCCAGCCAATTATGATAAATCCTGCCGAAGCCGAAAGACGGCCTATGGAAAATGCTCGAAAAAAGTATGCTAAAAACAGAAGAAATCTTCAAAAATGGATGTGGTTTAGTAGGCCAAAGCAAGATGAATTAAATGATAGTAAAGATGATTATCTAGTTGCCATGAGAGATTACAGCTATAATCAAATTCAAAATGAATTTCCAGAAAGCGATTTTAATGGAAGTCCAGAAAAAATAAGACAAAGACAAGTTGATAGGAGAAATAGGATTTTAGAATTATTAAACAGTGAAAGAAGAGATCTTTTTGATGAAGAATTAAGGGCTCAAACAACACAAGAAGGCTTTATTCGCAGAGGTTTTAATAAATTTAGAAATGGCTGGAGGAATAAAAAGGGACTCAGACTTATTGGCGCTTCGACTTGTATGGGAGTTGCACTAACTGGTGCGATGCTGGGTGCTCCTGCCTTAGCAATTGGCACATTTGCCACTGCGGGTGCTGTTCTTAGAGGTGTTTCAACATATATGGGATGGACTGCTGGATGGGAAGGTATTAGAAATCGTTTTGGAAAAACAAAAAGACTTGATAGAACAAAAATTTCCGCAATGACTCCTGATCAAATTAGAGAAGCTATGGCGGCTCAAACGACACTTGCTTTATCCGAGAAAGGTCAACCTTTCGACATTAGAACAGGAGTTTCACCAGCAAATATGCCAATGGATGTTCTTGTTCGTCCAGTTAGTGATAAAAGCTTTGATCAAGCAGAAAATCCAAATCTAAACGCAATGTTTGGGGAAGCTTATAAAGAAACAACAGCTAAACCTAGTGATACAAATTATTATAGGCAAGCTAGCTCAAGGGAGTTGTTTGCAAACCAAAATCAAAGAATGAGAAATTTAATTGATAATCGTTTTGCTACTGGCACAAGTATGATGGAAGTATTAAATGAAGTTTACAGTGAAGAAGCTAAACTTATGGACGCAATAGAAAAAAGAGAAGTCGCAATTAGAAAAAGTAATACTAAAAAACATCTAACGGGAGTTGCTCTTGGCACATTTATGGGTGTTGGATTACCTGGCATTTTTGCTTTAAAAGATTGGCTATTTTCAGAAGCGCCACCTGTTCCTGTTGAGGGTGGGGGGATAAGTCCAGATCCTGTACCAGCTCCATCTCCTGAACCTTTGCCTGTGCCTTTTCCTTCTGATGAAGCAAAGCTAATAATTCCTGATAAAGTTTCCAGCCCTTATGTAGGAAATGCAGACCTTTTAGTAGATCCTACTCTTCAGATTGATGAAACTCCTGGGATTTGGCAGTCAATTGCAAATAAACTTGATATGACACACGGAACAAGAGTAATTGATTCAAATCCTGCAATAAAACAAGCATTACTTAATGAAAACCCTATATTAAATGGAAATTTAGACTTAGTAAGAACTGGGCAAGAAATAAATATTTCGAGAAACACTGCTCAAATGATTGCCGATTCTCTAAATACAAGTAGACTTTATTCTGATACTTATACAGCTGACCATGTTTTAACGAGATTGCACAGTCCATGGCCAGACGCTAATATGAAATAAATAACAACAAAAAAATATGAAATTAGATTTTAATTATGAAGACTTATTTGACAAAATTGGTCTTTCAGATTTGCCTTTAGAAGAAAAGGAAAAACGATTTCAAGAAATGCAAGATATTATTGAGCAAGGTGTTTTTTTGAGAATATGGGAAATACTTTCAGAAGAAGATCGGGAAATATTTGATAAGATTCCTGAAGAAGAATTTCTTGATTTTTTTCAGAAAAGAAGTATTGATCTTCCTTCAATTGTAAATGAAGTTGCTCAAGAATATCGTGAAAGCATAATAGCTGATATGGCTTATATAGAGTCAAAACTTAACAAATAAAAAATGCATAAAGAAATCATATTAAAAAAATTTTTTTCAGATATTGGACTTGATGAAATTAGTCCTGAAGAAAAAGAAAAATTATTTGAAAAAATCTTTTCAAATCTTGAAAATCGAATTCTTTTGAGACTTCGTTCTATTATGAGTGATGAAGAAGTTTCTGAATGGGAGAAACTTAATTCAGATGAGGAATTAGACAAGTTTTATAAAGAAAAAAATATTGATATTGAGGCAATTGCTCAAGAGGAGGCAAAAAATTCACGGGAACAGCTAATTGAAAATATCGCTTATATTAGAGGTAAAATCTAGAAAATCTTAAAAAATTTATTGTTGTTTTTCTTTTCTAAGATTAGTTTTGGCAATCAAAAAATTTGATAATTCTTCGATTTTGAACACTTATTATTAGTAATTTTTAGATTATTTATACTCTTTATAATAATTAAAAATAATCTTTTTTGCGTTTTTTATTCTTAGTTTAAAAAGATTATGTTTGATTTTTTGGCTATAATTTGCTATAATTTATAGATTTATAAAATAAAAACAAAAATATGAAATCTATGATTAAGAAATTTATTGCTTTTACTAGCGTTTTCGTGATGTTTTCAATGACAAGTCTTGTTGCTTTTGCAGATAGTACAAGCCCAAGCGATGTTGAAAACTTGAAAGGAGTTGCTGGAGATGGACTAGTAAATCTAAGTTGGGATCCTGCAACTGATGATGTTGGTGTTGTAGGATATGAAATTTACTGGGGAGAAAGCTCTGTTACAGAACCTGGACAATCTTATGATAACAATCTTGATGTTGGAAATGTTTTAGAATATAGGCTTGAAGGTCTTACAAATAATGTAAACTATTATTTTTCTGTAATTGCTTATGATGAAGCAAGAAATGAAAGTGAAGCATGGGCAACAGAATTAATGCTTAGACCATTGGCTGGAGATGCTGACAATGTTCCTCCTCAAGTAATAAGTGCTGAGGCAATTAGTAAAGATCAAGTTAAAATCGTTTTTTCTGAAAGTGTTTCTTTGCCAGAAGAAAATCCTGAAAGAGAGTTTTCAATTGAAAATCAAGATACTTTTGAATTGCTTGAAGTATTGTCTGCAATGATGTTTGAAGAAGATGAAACAAATTCTTCAGTAATACTAGAAACAGAAACTCAAATTCTTGGAAATGAATATAAATTAACTGTAAATATTGGAGTTAAAGATCTTGCTGGAAACAACATTATTAGTGGAACTTCAGATACTGCGCTTTTTTCTGGGTCTGACACCGAAAGAGCTGTTGTTGACACAACAGGGCCTCGTCTTCTTTCTGCTGAAGCTTTAGATGATGAACACATTGTTGTTCAGTTTGATGAAGCTATAGTTTTAAGTCTTGATCCGAGTGAAAATTTTGTAATAGTTGAAAAAAATGATGCAAATGTAAAACTTTCTGTATTAGGTGTTGATCTTGGAACTAGTGATGCAGGAGTTGAAAATGCAAGTGCGCTTATTAGAACTGGCAAACAAAGAGGTGTTGAATATATTGTTAGTGCTATAAATGTTTTAGATGAATCTGGAAATTCAAGTAGAGTTTCTGAATCAACAATTACAATTATTGGAAAAGGAGATGCTCCTACAGATCCAGTTGATCCTTCTCCTGAAGATCCAATTGATCAACCAAGTACGCCTGCTGTACTTGTGGCAAAATTTATGGCTAAAACGGTATTTGAAAATGATGCTATGGTTGTAAAATTAAGTTGGGATATTCTTTCTGAAACAAAAGACTTAATTGAAGCTCAAAAAATTTATATGAGTAAAAATAGTGATAAAAACTTTTCATTAAAAGATAGCATTGGTCCAACTGAAACAAGCTATGATGTTGTAGGACTTGATGCTGGGGATTATTGGTTTAAAATCACAACTCTTGATATAGATGGAAATGAAAGTGAAGGACTAGTCACTGGAAAAATTCGAATTGCTGAAACTGGCCCAAGTGTAATTGGTCTTTTAATGCTTTCTATTGGGCTAGGTGGTGTAATAAAGAGAAAAAAAAGAGTTTAATAAAAATTTAGAATTATTTAATTAGTATTTAATACTTGTGTGATAATTTTATATCATGCAAGAAAATACGACTAGTCAAAACGATGTATTTGTTTACCAAAAGATAAAAAACCGACTTTTGTATTTTCTTGCTTTTCAAATTGTTTTGATTGTTTACTTAATTATATATTTCCCAAATAATAATTTTGAAATAAGATTTTTTGATGTTGGACAAGGTGATTCAATTTTTATTAAAACACCAGAAAATCATCAAATACTTATTGATACTGGCCCCGATAATAAAGTTTTAGAACAATTACTTAATGCTATGCCATTTTTTGACAGGAGTATAGACTTACTTATTCTAACACATAATGATCTAGATCATATTGGCGGTGCATTAGATATATTAAAACGATATGAAGTGGACTATATTTTTTTAAATGGAGTTTCTGCAGGTTCTCCAATTTATTTAAAACTAATAAGTGAACTAGAAAAACTTAATAAAAGTGCTATTTCCAAAATAATTATCCCTTTTGCTGGCGAAAAATATTATTTTGGAGATGTTAAAATGGAAGTACTTTATCCATTTAGCTCTTTGCTTGGAGAAACTGGGCATAATGCAAACGACAGCTCCATAGTCGTGCAAATTGAATATGAAGGAAAAAAAATTCTTCTAGCTGGTGATATTTCAGAAGAAATTGAAAAAATTTTGATAAAAAAATATGGCTCTCGTTTACAGAGTTATATTTTTAAGGCAAATCATCATGGAAGTAAAAGCAGTAATAACCTTGGTTTTCTGCAGGTTGTTTTGCCAGAAATTGTTGTGATACAAGCAGGAAAAGAAAATCGATTTAATCATCCACACCTAGAAGTGTTGATAAATTTTTATAAAGTAAATGTAAGGGAAATTTTCAGAAATGATATTGATAAAACTGTAAAATTTACTTGGTAGCTTTGCTATATCTAAACCAATTTTGTTGTTTCTAATGGAATTTCTTTCTTACTAATAGAGCTGTTATCTCTAACTAATTCTTCGTTATTAAAAATATCAATTCTTTTAATTTTTGCCCCCAAACTATTTAACTTTTTTTCAAGATCTTCGTATCCCCTATCAATATATTTGATATTTGAAATTTCTGTTGTTCCTTCTGCCATTAAAGATGCTATCACCATTGCGGCTCCTGCTCGAATGTCATAACTTGAAATTGGTCTGCCTTTTAATTTGCTTGGACCAATAATTAAGGCTTGATGTGGGTTTAAATATTCGATTTTTGCGCCCATTTGCTCTAATTCAAAAAGATAATTTAAACGGCCTTCAAAAAGTGTTTCAAAAACTTTTGAAATTCCTTCAGCCTGTGTCAAAAGTACTGTAAATGGAGCTTGTAGATCTGTTGCAAAGCTTGGATAAACTGCTGTTCGAAGCTTTGGAGTAGCGTATAATTTTTCCCAAGGTTTGATATGAACTTCGAATGGTTTTAATTCAAAATCGACGCCAATTTCTCGTAATTTTTGCCAAAAACTATCTAAATAATCTGTGTTTATGCCTTTTATTACTACATCTCCTTTGGTTGCGACTGTTGCAGAGGCGATTGTTCCTGCTTCTAAATAATCTCCTTGAATTTCATAATTTGCCCCTGAAAGACTTTCTACTCCTGTTATTTTTAAATTACTTGAGCCAATTCCTTCAATTTTTGCTCCCATTGAATTAAGACAAAGACAAAGATCTTGAACATGTGGTTCTGTTGCACACATTCTGATTTCTGTTTCGCCTTTAGCTAAAACTGATGCCATAATCATATTTTCTGTTGCTGTAACGCTTTGCTCTTCAAGTATTACTTTTTTTCCTACTAATTTGTCGATAACTAAATGAATATTTTCGTTATCGTCTATTACTTTTACGCCTAGTTCTAAAAATCCGCTGACATGAGTTGAGACTGATCTTTTTCCAAGCACACAACCTCCGGGAAATGGCATCAAAATCTCATTAAATCTATTTACTAAAGCCCCAATAAGCAAGATTGATGATCTCATTTTTTTAACAATTTCATCTGGAAAGCCGTTGTTTTTTATGTTTCTAGGATCGATTGTTACTGTGTTGTTTTCAAAATTTGTCTTAACTCCAAGATGTTCAAAAATGCTTAAAAGGCTTCGTATATCATCAATGTCTGGAATGTTTGTAAAAACCGAGACTTCGTTTGAAATTAGTGAGGCACAAAGAATGGGAAGTGATGCGTTTTTTGAGCCGGAAACTGTAATTTCTCCTGACAATTTATGCCCGCCCTCAACAAGGAATTTTGACATTATTGGTTTTGTTAGATTCTTCATTTCAAGAACTTTATCAAAATAGAAAAAAATATCTACTCTTACTTGTTTTGTTTTACAACTTATTGCCATTGTTTGTCAACCTGTTTTATTGCCAGAGACAATCTTTTTGCCTTACTAGTCTACTTTTCAATGTGATTTTGTGGTAAAATATAGGGATTAAAAAAACAAAAATGAAAATAAAAAAGGCTTTAATATATTTAGTACTTGCGATTTTGTCCCTTATTTTAGGTGTATATTCTCCTTCTGTTTTTAAATCTGATGTGGATGAAAGCTTTTTAAAGACTTCTATGTTTGAAATAATGAATTCTGCCTTAATAAATGCCAATAAAATTATTGATGAAGTCAAAACAGATAAAAGTGATTTGAGTCTTGAAAAAGTATCAGTACGGAAAAATGGAAATAAATATATCGCTAGTTATAAAATAAAAAATGAAGGAGTTTTTGTGAAAGACTTAAGTGTGATAATTGGAAACAATATTAGCAAAGAATTTGTTTTTGTTAAAAATTCTGGTAGTGGTCTTAGTTTGAATAAGGGAGAAGAATATGTTTCAAATGACTTTATTTTTGAAATGGACAAACAATTTAGCGGTGCGGAGATTGTCTTTTACATAAAGATTTTGAACGACGATGTTTTTGAAACAAATTCTGATAATAACTTTTTTAAGATTGATATAGGTGAAAAAGTTTCGACTATTGACGATTTTTTTATTGAAAAAATCAATAAAGATCATTCAATTTCTTTTGATTATAAGCTTAATGACTTTTTAATTTATGATAAAAGTTATGAAATTTTAATTAGTAATAAACTTGATTATTTAGAAAATGAAAAAAAATATAGAGAAATAATTTTTGAGGGCAAAATTTTTCCATATAACGAAATACCTCTCTCTGAAGATGTTTTTGCTAGTGGCAATTTCAAGTCGATAAACTCAATAACAAAAATGCCTGTCAATGTTCAAGTACTTAATGATTTGTTTATAAATGAAAATGAAAGCTATTATTTAGTTTTGAAGATTTATTATAAAAGCAACTCTTCTGTTAAATACAAATATTCAAATATTATTGACATTTCCCCAGTAGTAAATGTTTCTAAAAGTGATCTTCAAGAAATTCTTAAAGAATTATCTGGATTTGATGCAGATATAAGCGAATTAAAGGAGGGGTATTTAAGTAGAGCTGATGCCGTAAAATACATATTTGATTTTTTTGAAATAGAGATAGAAAAACTTCAATCAAAAAAAATATTTTTTAAAGATTTAAGTATAGATGATCCAGTTTTTCCTTATGCTCAGGCTTTAAAAAAGTTTGAATTTGCAAATAACGTTTCCGATATTTTTGCTTCTAAAGATTTCATAAATCGAGAATTACTTATAAAAATAATCAATGAATGTAAAAAATATAATTAAAATTTATTTTTATTTTTTAGTTTTAGTTTTGTCGATGGCAGGACTAAGCTATAATTCGTCTTTTAAAAGTTTTTATTTGGAAGGAGTTGATACTATGCTTGCTTTCTCAAAAGATTTAAAAAGTATTTCTAATATGAGGGTAAACATGGCTGATGTATCAGGCTTCAATAATAGAGATAGTCTAGCTTTAAGCAATAAAGCTGTTTTAAGTGATAATATTATTTTTAATAATAAAAATATCTTTTCTTATGCAAAAAATGCTGAAGAAAATGTATATCTAATGGAGTTTTCGATTAAAAGTATGTCTGAGGCATATTTGAAGGATATAAGGTTTTCTGTTGAAGGTTTAAAAGAAGGCCAATCGATAGATTTGTTTTTGGAGAAAGATAATGAATTTATTTATTCAAAACCTGTTGCGGAGAAGTATGAATTTTCTTTTATAAACAAAGTGGATTTAAAAAATGGAGTGAGTTTTAAAGTAAGGGCAAATCTGCCTGATAATCTTGAAGTTAATCAACGAATTAGATTGTTAATCAAAGAAGAGTCTGATATTGAAATTGAAGAAAACAATAAAACAACTTCGCCAAAAATAAATTACCCTATTTATAGTAATTATCTTTCAATTGTTGGGGAGAAAGTAGTAAAATAAAAATTATTCCCTAAGGCGAAATTGTATTGCTTCACTAATGTGTTTTTCGGTTATTTCTTCTGCCAATTCTAAGTCTTGTATGGTGGTTGCTATCCTTATTGTTTTTAAATATGCCCTTGAAGACAAATTTAATTTTTGAACAGCTAATTCAAGAATTTTTAATGCTTTTTCTGAAATTGAACAATATTTTTTAATTTGTTCTAATGATAGTTCGCTATTTCTTTTTATTAGTTTTTCATTCTTAAATCTCAATTTTTGTCTATCAAGAGCATTTTTTATCAATTTTAAATAATCTTCTTTATTTTCATCTTCTTTGTAATCTTTTTTTAAACTGTTTAATACTTGTTGATCTTCAAGCTCAAGGAATATGTCAAAACGATCCAATATAGGCCCTGAAAGCCTTTTTTGATAAGTTTTTACTTGGGTTTCAGTACAAGTACATGTTTTCTTTTTTGAACCTCTATAACCACAAGGACAAGGATTTTTTGATGCAATAAGTATAAAATTGGAGGGGAAACAAAGAGAAAAATTACTTCGATTTATTATAATAAATCTATCTTCAAAAGGCTGTCTTAATGATTCAATACTTCTTCTTGGAAACTCAGGTATCTCATCTAAATATAGTACTCCATTGTGCGCAAGAGTGATTTCCCCTGGTTTGGGATGTGTGGCTCCCCCACCTATTATTGATGGCAATGAGGCGGTGGGATTAACTTCGCGAAATGGTCTGTTTAAAACAATTGGCGTTTTAGGATTTAACTTGCCCGCAATAGAAAATATTTTTGTGGATAAAAGCTTTTCTTCACTTGTAAGTGGTGGCAGTATTTGTGAAATTGATCTGGCAAGCATAGTTTTTCCGCAACCTGGTGGCCCATTTAAAAGAACTGAATGACTTCCTGCGGCCGATATTGTAAGTGCTCGTTTTGCATATTCATGGCCTGCTATTCCTTGAAAGGCTAAAATCTTGTTTTGCTTATTTAATGATGATGAAAATTCATAGTGAGTTTTGTTTTGATAATTTTCCGGATTTTTTGTATAGTCAACAAAGGCTTTTAGACTATCTAGTGCTATTATTTCAATGTCCTTAATTAGTGAAGCTTCAGCAAAATTTTTGTTTGGAATGAATATTTTTTTAAAATTCTTTTTAGCTAAAAACTCTGTAATAGCGAGTGTTCCATTTATTGGTTTTAATTCTCCACCCAAAGAAAGCTCTCCTATAAAAGCTGACTCTTTAATGTGAAAATCTGAGACCTGCCCTGAAGCAATTAAAAGCGCTACTGCAATTGGGAAATCATACAAAGCGCCTTGTTTTCTTTTTTCTGCTGGTGCTAAATTTATAGTTTTTCTGTTTTGTGGAAACTCTAAATTGGAATTTTTAATTGATGCTCTGACGCGTTCTTTTGCCTCTTGAACTGAAGCATCTCCAAGACCTACTATATTGAATTGTGGGAGACCTGAGGAAAGAAAAGCCTCTACTTCAACCAAAAAAGTATCTAATCCAATCAGTCCGCAAGAAAAAATTTTATATGTCATGTATTAAATATGACACATAAAGATTAAAAAATTGTTAAATAATTTTAAAAAATTTTTAAAACGATCTTAACGACTTTATTTTTTGTTTCGATAAAGATCTCTGATGCATTTGCTGTTATAAAAACTTGTTCGGCTTTTTCTGTTATTTCATTAGATTTATAAATTATTTCTTCAAACTGGAAAGGTGGAAAAAATTTTTTGACTACAAGAAAATACTCTGCCTCTTCATCTGTTGTTATAAGAAAAAGGGATTTGTCGTCTGCAAAAGCAAATAAAGTATCTCCATTGGCTTTAATATTTGTGTCAATGATTTCCGAATTATCTTTATTATAAATTTGGATTGTTGAGCTTATTGTATTTTCAAAAGCAAAAAACTTTGCATCTCTTGAAAAAACAATATTTTCTGCATTTTCAAAAATGTTTTCTATATAAGATTTTTCACCAGTTAATATGTTTACTAGAATTGGTGAAGAGTTTTTATCGAGGATTAAAAGGTTGTCTGCAGATAGAAAATATCTAGGATCCTCAATAAATTTAGGGAAAAAAGCTATATCGTTGTCTGTACTTGATAACAAATTAACTAGTTTTTGTATGCCTGTCTTTTGATCTATTATCAGACCATATGGATTGAAATTTTGATTGATTTTCAAGTCAGTAAACTCAAGATATGGCTCAATTTCCATATCCAATTCAATTAGATGTTTTTTAAAAAAAGAAACTTTATAATTTAGAGTTTTGTCTTTATATCCTTGTTTTTGAAAAATCAAATACTTATTTCCTGCAAAAACTTTTAATTCACAAGGCAAAGACTCACAAACTTGATACCCCCCCTTTATTTCATATAAAGAGAATGGAGCGAAAGTCTTTGAATTTTCAGTAATAATAAGTGTGCCTTTGTTTAAAAAATTTTGAAAAATGAAAAAAAGAACTGAGAATATTACTAAAAACCCCAATAAAAGAGCAAAGGCTATATTTCTTTTTTCTATGTCATTCATTAAGTATATTTTTATAATGAAAAAAATGTTTTTTCAAATTTCTTAGATCAAACTGTATCATAATCAAATCTAGTTGCCACTTAAAATCATTATAACTACTTTTTTCGATAAAAACGAATATTGTTTTTATTATTTTTTGAATTTGATTTTTTGAAAGGACTTCAAGGCTTTCTTTTTTTTTAACCCTTCTTGTTTTGACTTCACAGAAAAGCAAAAATTTTGGATCTTTTTTCGATAAAAAGACTAAATCTATTTCTCCGTATCTTGAATGATAATTTCGGTGTTTTAGTATAAATCCTTTTTTTATTATCTCTTTTGAGGCAATTATTTCCCCCAGTTTCCCAAGTAATTTATTCATATTATTTTTTATAGTGTTTTTCATTATAGAAAAAAAAGATTAAATATTCTTTAAAAATTCTTAAAAAAGTGTATTTTGTTTTTGGGCTAAAAATTAGTTGATGGTATTTATTCATTAATAACTGTTGTATATGGCTGAAAAGGCGTCTTATGTTCCTCCTCATAATTTAGAAGCGGAAAGGTCTACTCTGGGCTCTATTTTGATTGATAAGAATGCCTTAATTAAAATATCTGATTTAATAAGGCCAGAAGATTTTTACCACGATGCACATAAAATAATTTACCAAGCGATACTTGATTTGTTTGAACGAAGGACTCCAGCTGATCTAGTTACGCTAACTAGTATTTTAGATGATAGAAAAAAATTAAAAGAAATTGGAGGAGCTAGCTATATTTCATCACTTGCGAATGAAGTTCCTACTTCTACTCATATTTTTCAATATGCTAGTATTGTGAAGGAAAAAGCAATTTTGAGAAAATTAATAGTTGCTGGCGATAACATAAAAAGCCTAGGTTTTACTGAAGATGAAGCCATTGATGAACTTGTTGACAAAGCTGAAAGAGCGCTTTTTGGAGTTAGTCAAAATTTTATTTCAAATGGCTTTGTTCATATTAAAGACATTCTTACTAATACTTACGAAAAAGTTTCAGATTTGCATGATAGTGAGGGCAAGGAAAAATATAGTGGTATTTTATCGGGTTTTTCTTCACTGGATAGAATTTTGTCGGGACTACACCCTTCAGATTTGATTATTCTCGCGGCTCGTCCTGCTATGGGAAAAACAGCATTTGCACTTAATATTGCTCAAAATATTGCTCAAAATGGAAAAGCTGTTGGCATTATGTCGCTTGAGATGTCCAAAGAACAACTTGTTGAAAGAATGTTTTGCTCCCTTTTAAATGTGGATTCTTGGAAAATGAGAACTGGCCAACTAACTGATGAAGATTTTGCAAGGATGGGAAATGTTATGGACAATATGAATAGAATGAAGATTTTTATTGATGATGCACTCGGAAATTCAATTGCGGAGCTTAAATCAAAAGCTAGGAGGCTTAAAATGGAAAATGGACTTGATGTTTTGTTTATTGACTATTTACAGCTCATGAGTGGTAGTTCTAAATCTCAATATCAGGGAAACAGAGTGCAAGAGATTTCTGAAATTTCTCGTGCTTTAAAGTCCTTAGCTAGAGATCTTCATATTCCAATAGTTGCACTTTCACAGCTTTCTCGTGCTGTAGAACTTAGACCAAATAAAACGCCTCAGCTTGCCGACTTAAGAGAATCTGGAGCTATTGAGCAGGATGCTGATGTCGTTCTTATGATGTATAGAGAGGATTATTACGAAGAAGATACAGACAGAAAAGGATTAACAGATATTTATATTCGCAAACATAGGCATGGACCGATTGGACACATTGAGCTTGCCTTCCAAAAAGAACGACAAAGATTTTTGGATATTGATAAAAGTTATGGTGAATAATAGTTTTATTTGATTTTAGGGGGTTTTTATCGTTATATTGTCTTTGTTTTTTAATAATAACTTTTTTATATGAGTGATCGTCTTTCAAATGAATATCAAGATAGGCTAAAAAAATTAGATAAATTAAAAGAAAATGGTGTAATTCCGTATGCATATAATTTTTCAAGAACCCATAGCTCAAATGAAGCTCTAAGCTTTGGTGAGAATAATGAAGTTCGGACTGTTGAAGATATTTTGAATAATCCACAAGAAGCTTTAATGAAATTATCTGGAAGAATTAAGTCTTTTAGAAGACATGGAAAACTAAGTTTTGCTCATTTATCTGATTTCTCCGGCCAAATACAAATATGTTTTATGCATGATAAAATTGGTTTAAAAAAATATGAAGACTTGGATCTACTTGATGTGGCTGATTTTATTGGAATAAGTGGTGAATTATTTAAAACAAAACATGGAGAACTGACAATTTTGGTTTATGACTATGAAATTCTTTCAAAAGCTCTAAGACCACTTCCAGAAAAGTGGCATGGACTTTCTGATAAAGAACAAATTTATAGACAAAGATATTTAGACACAATCATGAACAGAGAAAGCCTTGATCGATTTATTTTGAGAAGTGATTTTCTCAAGGCTCTTCGTGAATTTTATTGGAAAGAAGGGTTTTATGAAATTGAAACACCTTACCTTGAAAGCACTTCATCTGGAGCAACTGCAAAACCTTTTATAACTCACCATAATGCTTTAGATATGGATATGTATTTACGAATTGCAGGAGGTGAAACATGGCATAAGATGGCTATTGTAAGTGGATTTGAAAAAGTGTTTGAAATTGGAAAATGTTTTCGTAATGAAGGAATGGATCCGAGTCATCTGCAAGAATTTTCTATGCTTGAACATTATAGCGCTTACTGGAGCTTTGAAGATAATATGGCCTTTACAGAAAGATTATTCGAATCTTTTTTAATGAAACTATTTGGAAAAATGCAAATCAGTATTGTAGATAGAGAAGGAAATGATGTTGAAATAGATTTTACAGGTCCATGGCCTAGAAAAGAGTTTACAAAGTTGATCTTAGAAGATTCTGGAATTGATATATTAAAATATGATGATGCGAGTGAATTGCTAAAAGAGATTAAAGAAAAGAATATTTTTATTGAAGATGCTGAAAAAATGGGTTATGGAAACCTTGTAGATGCATTGTATAAAAAGGTATCCAGACCAAAGCTTATCCAACCATGTTTTGTAATAAAACACCCATATCATACAAAGCCTCTTGCAAGAAGAAATGATGAGGATCCTAGGGTTTGTGACACTTTTCAATTACTTGTTAATACATGGGAGGTCGTGAATGCATACGGAGAGCTTGTAGATCCTATTGATCAAAGAGAAAGATTTGAAAATCAGGCCCTAGCCAAGGCTTCTGGTGATCAAGATGCCATGTCTATGAATGAGGAATATCTTACTTGTATGGAGCATGGTATGCCTTGTATGTCGGGTTTTGGAATTGGAATTGATAGAATGGTTGCACTCATGACAAGACAAGAAAACTTGAAAGATGTAGTTTTATTTCCAATTATGAAACCCTTAAACTAATCAAATAATCTTGATTGAATAGTAGACAAAACTGTAGACATTTTTCACCACTTTTTGTCTACTC
>CAYVBX010000007.1:39734-50341 GCA_964449945.1 uncultured Candidatus Peribacteria bacterium | reverse complement strand
CATAAGAATGGATATTGGTTAATAAATATAGTATTTAAAAAACAAAATGAAAAGCTATTTTTCCTTTTTTGCTTAGTGTTTTTCTTACTCAATTTTTAAAACAATTTCATTCTAAAAATAGTTTCAGCAAGCTCTTTTCTTGTAAAATCGTTTCCTATTTTATAAAAAGTGCCTTTATCTTCTTTTTCCTCGATGTGTTTTAGATCTAATAAATTTCTATTGGCAAAATATGTAAAATAGTCGTAAAACCAATCGTTTTCTTTGATATCTTCGTAAATATCATTATTTATTTTTTCATTATTAAAACTATTTTGCACTAATGCTTCGTATGTTATTTTTAGTGCCTCTGCTCGGTTTATATTATTTGCCGGTTTAAATTTTCCATCAGCATATCCTGAAACCCATCCTTTGTCTTTTGCATAACAAACATATCCAGAAAACCATTCATCTTTAACATCAGGGAAACAATCCTTAAACTTAGATAAATCGCCTTTATATATAGATTCCACAATCATTTTTGTTAGCTCTGCTCGATTGATACTATTGTCGGGCTTAAATGTTTTATCAGGATAACCTTGTATAATGCCTGAATTAGCTAAATAATTTATGGCCTTTTCGTTTTCATTATTATTTCTAACATCTCTAAAAACAAGGTATGGAAAATATTCCTCTTCAATATTAACAAACTCGAGGGATTCTAGAATTTCCTTTAAATAATCGTTTAAGTAAGCGGATCTAGGGTAAGAACTTTCTGTATTTTCTCCAGAGAAAACATAGCTTGATGAAGAAAATGGAAAAGCATAAAAAGTCTGTTTTTTGCCATTTGTTAGATTTACAAATAATGCCTTTATTGAATTTTCAATGCCATAAATTGTTTCATTTATTTGCATATCAAGCTTTTCATTTGGCAAAATAATTTTTTTTAGAGAATCTTGAACTGAAGTTTTTGGAAAAACAAAAGAGATAAAAAAATCTGTTTTACTTTTTGGATCTGTTAGCGCTAATTTTGTTTCTAAGTTTGTTTTTGTTTTACTTAAAATAAATTTTTCTGGATAAGTAAAAGTGAATTGGTTTTCAGAATCTATATAGTGCTTCCAGCTATCATTAAAGCTAAACGAGTTATAAATTTTTTTAACTAAATCATTTGTTGTTTTGTTAAAAGGAAAATTATCGGCACTTAAATTTGGTGTAGTTGTTGCAAGTATTGTATTTCCCCTTTTTATAAAAGTTTTTGCAAAATCTTTTGATATTTTTTTGTCTTTATATATTGCAATTTTAATATATAAGTCCTCGTTTTTCGCATAAAATATTTTATCTTCATAGTGACTAAACTCAGTTTCTTCATCAACGAAATAATTTGTAACTTGTTTTATTGACTGATTTTCAAATTCCAAAATCTCAAACTCTAAATTAGAATTTAATAAGCTTGATGTAAAACCTTGAACCTTATCGCCTATTGTTCTTGCATACCAATTTGAGGGGAAATTATATGTAAATCTGTGTTTGCCAATTACACCATTATAAAGATAATCTAACGCAATTGCTTGAGTTGTAATTGTTAAAAAAGAAAAGAAAAAAATTGTTAATTTTATGTATGTTTTCATCTTTTTATTTGTTAGGGAAATCAATATCTATTACTTGTAGTTTTATTGTCTCGGAATTTTTCCAAAAAGATCGATCTAAGTGGAAAACCATATCAATTTTTTTGTGTTCTCTTAGGTCATCAATGTATTGCCCAAAATCGAAAGCTATAGTTTCAACAGTTTGTTTTGGAGTTTGAATGGAAAATTTCAAATGTTTATTTTCTCTTCCTACTGTTGATAAATCGTTTGTTTCGATGTTTTTAAGTAAAAATGTTGGCTTTGAATTTTTAACACCATACGGCTCAAGGTTTCTTAATTGATCAAGTAGTTCATATCCAATATCTTTTGGCTCAAGAGTACAATCAATTTCTAAAGTTGGTCTTAAATCAATATTTTGCATTTTTATTTCGGCGTATTCTTGAATTTTTAAGGAAAACTCATTGAAGTTTTCTTTTTTTAAATTAAATCCGGCAGCAGATGAATGTCCTCCAAAATTGATTAAATAATCTTTTAGTTCTGTTAATGCTTCTACCAAATTAAAATATTCCGGACTTCTTGCAGACGCAACAAGAGTGTCTCCAAAATCTTGCATAATAATTGCTGGGCGATTATATTTTTCTGCCAATCGTCCTGCTACAAGCCCCAAAATTCCGACATGCCAATCTTTATCGTAGTCTATAATAATAAAAGGTGTTTTATCAGCATTTAATGCGTTTTGTTGTGATTTTACTAAAGCTTTTTCTGTTAAGGCTTGCCTTTCCTTGTTTAACTTTTCCAATTTTTCTCCAAGTCGTTGTAAATAGCTTGAGTTTTCATCTTGTAAAAGAAGAGAAAGAGCAATTAGTGGACTATCAATTCTGCCTGCGGCATTTATTCTAGGGCCGATCTTAAAACCTACTGTATATGTATCTACTGGATGATTTAGGTCAATACCAGCAAGTTCAATAATTTTTTTCAAACCAAAATTACTTGTTTGTGGAATAATTTTTAAACCTTTTTTTACTATCAACCTATTTTCTCCATTTAAAGGTCCTAAATCTGAAATTGTTCCCATTGAAGCTAAGTCTACTAAAGAATTTTCTTTTTCCTCCCAATTCTCTTTTGAATATGTTGATCTAATTAGTGCTTGTGCTAGCTTAAAAGCGACTCCTGCTCCAGTTAAATCCTTATATGGATAATTTGAATTTTCAGTTTTTGGATGAAGAATAGCTAAGGCATTTGGAAGTTTTTCAGGAATTGTGTGATGGTCTGTGATAATAACATCAATTTTATTTTCATTTGCAAAATCAACTTCATTTTTGCAAGAAATTCCACAATCAACGGTAATAACTAAATGAATATCTTTTTCAATAAATTCTTCTAAAAACTTCATTGAAAGCCCATAACCATCTTTTTCTCTATTTGGAATCCTATATGAAACAGTTGCGCCCATTTCACTTAAAACCTTGAATAAAATTGCGGTTCCCGTAATGCCATCGACATCGTAATCACCAAAAATTATTATTTTTTCTTGATTATCAATTGCTTCCTTTATCCTAGCTAAAATTGTTTTCATTTCAGAAAACAAAAATGGATCTATGTAATCTTTTAATTCGGGTTCACTGAAAACTTCTCTATTTGAAATAATTTTTTCTATTGGCAATTTTTCTATAGAATCATCTTTTATGATCCATTTTTTTCCTTTAAGGGACATATATTTAATACATTTTTATACCTTTTTGACCAAGTGATTTGGCGTTTTGCGTAGTTTCTTGTGTTCTTTTTGAGAAGTTCTACTGCATCTTCTTTAGTTGTTTTTCCTTCTAAATATGGGATTATTTCTTTTACTCCCACTGATGTCATTGCTGGAAGTGTATTTTCGTAATTTTTTTTAAGTAAAGAATTTATTTCTTCAATAAGCCCCTGATTTATCATCATTTCAACTCTTTGATTTATTCGATTGTAAAGGAGATCTCTCGGCCATTCGAGGTTTATTATAAATGTTTGAAATTTTGGCTTGCCAGTTGTTGGCATTTGTTTTGCATTAGACTTTGCAATTTCAATAGCCCTTACAGTATAACGAAGATTATTTGCGTGAATTTCATCTGCTTTTTTGGGAGATAGTTTTTTCAGTATTTCATGAACAGCTTCTTTTCCCTTTTCTTTAGCTAATTCTTCAAGTTCTTTACGAAGCTTTTTGTTTGGAGGAACTTCTGGCATTTGATAATTGTCTATAATTGAAGAGATATAAAGACCTGTGCCTCCTACTAGCATTGGAATTTTATTTCTTTTTATAATATCTTCGATAAATTTTGTTGCCATTTCCTTGTACTCAGCCATGCTAAGTGGCTCGTCTGCTTTTCGAAATGCAATCATGTGGTGTGGAATTCCCTGCATTTCTTCCTTTGTCACCAAAGCTGTAGAAATGGGCATTTCTTTATATATTTGTCTGGAATCGGCTGAAATTATCTCTGCATCAATTTCTTTTGCAAGTTCTACACTGAAAGCTGTTTTTCCTGAAGCCGTTGGACCGAAAACAACAATGAGTGGTTTTGAATTTGATTTTTTGCAAAGGCTTAAAAATTCTTTTATTTCTTTTCTCATGGATCTTTTTAATTATTTATAATTTATCAAATTATTTTTCTCTTGCAAAAATTCTTAATCTTGACTTAAAATCCGTTATTATTTTGTAAAATACTAATTTTTGAAACTAATTGAAGAAATTTTATCTAATATCAAAGAAGCACCTGTTTCATTAAGTGTTGATTTAACTGAATTTATAGACAATCCAATTGTGTATAATTTAAATATTTATGATTTTTATCTTCAATATTATAATTCAGTAAAAAAAAGAAATATTAGTATTTCTGATTTTAAAAACCATCTTGCCGAAAATGATAATGTTTTAATAATCGCAAATAAAATTTTCCCTCCAATCGAAGAGTCATCAAGCTATCTTTTTGAATCTTTATCGGATTTAGAATTAGATAATTTTATATTATTTTTAGTATCAAGTTTGGAAAAATTACTAAATAAGAACTCTGTAAATAGTTTTTCTACGCTTTTAGAATCACTTTCCGAAGAATATCCAAATCTCGAGATTTACTTAAGTCATCCAAAAGTAAGAAAAATTCTCGAAGGATTTTTGAAAAAAACCTCAGAATTTATTTTAGAAGAAATACGACTGAGCCAAGAAGTTTACAAAAGCAATTCTTCTTCCATTAAAGATAAAGAGTTTATTTCTTCAGTGATAAGCCATATTTGTTCGGATTTTTCTAATGAAGCAAGTATGCAACAATTATTTACTTTAATTGTTGCAAGAGCTAATGCTAAAAAATTTGATGTTAATTCACTAATAGAATTCTTAAAAAATGAAAACATTATTGAAATACTTTTAAATAGAGCGTTGTTTTTCTCAAATGAAGGATATTTTGAAAATGGAAAAAAAGTAGTTGATAATGAAATTCAAGAAGAAATTAATAAGTTTTTAAATCACTTTTCGGAAAAATATGATCCAGCATATCCCAAATATACGCTTATTTCAACAATCCAAAAACTTAAAAATAGATATTTAAAATATGATATTTTGTCTTTCTTATGGAAGGAATATCCAAAACATGTATTGCGTTGTTTAATAAAATCAAGGATCGATTATGTAGTTGATAACTTATATATTGAAATAGCCCAACAAAGACTTGAAAACAGAGACGATGACAACAAAACCAAGCTTGAAGACATAATTAGTTCTTATTTTCCAAAAATCTTTTTTTATTCAGAAACCCCAAAAAACCAATGTTTTGTACTTAAGTTAGATGAATTAAATAAATTATTTGGAGATACAATAAGTAAAATTTACAAAAACCAAAAAAATATAAATTTTGCAGAATTTCGAAATGTTTTACTAAAAATGATTTTGAAAGTGATAAAAAACAATCCTGAAGTTATTACTTTAAAAATCACAAATGTGTCGGGTATTATGCCGATGGTAATTGAGTTTGTTCAAGAAGATGCTGAAAATGTTTTTACGGAGCTAATTCAACAAAACACTAAAACCATTCAAGTTGACAACGAACTTATTGATAGTTTATCGGATCCAACTCGTATCAATGCTTCAATTGAAGAATTGGGAGAAAAGTTTATTATTGAAGGCGAAATTGATAATGAAAAATATGAAGACTATTTATTAAGGCATCATAATGTTTATCGTTTTGATGTTGATGTTGAAATAAAGGCAATAAAGGAGAAAATTTTGAAAGTTGTTGAACATTGTGATTTAAAAGACTTAGAAGAAGAAGCCTTGTCTTTAATTAGTAAATTGCAAAATAAAATTTCTTTAATAAAAGAAAATGACGAAACAAATTGTAATTTAAACAAAGTTAATTTAATTAAAGAAAGATTAAAAGGACTTTTTACAGATGCAGAAAATCTTTTTCATTATTTATCAAATCAACTAAATATTGAGTCAATTACAAAATCTGAAAGAGTTAAAAACTGTTTTGATTTTGGTGAGCTTGTCCAAATTGCTTTGTTTGGCGAAGATGAAGTTGAAAGATTTGAAGCACGAAGGAAACTTGCCATCACTTTAAGAATGGAGCGTATTACAAAAGGTCCTTATTATGTTTTTAAAGAAAGAAACGCAAATAGTATTCAAAAAATAATTGATGATCATTGTGTTTATAATCCAGAAAATCCTATTTCAGTGCATTTTTATGATCATCCCGAAAAAGGGCTTTCTCAAATCCAATTTGTTGATGGTATTAGAAGAATTATTCCAATTACCACAGCAGAAGAAAAATCATTTACTTCTGCTGACGCAAATACTGAAAAAACAATTAAACTATTCCCTTGTAATTTCAATGGTGTTGATTGTTTTATTTTGCCTGCGGGAGAACGTGAAAAGGGAGATATTATTAGAATTAAATCGTTAAATGCAATTACAATAAAAGAACTAAGACATAAAAAAGCTCATGATTTACTTGCTATGAGTCTTGTTGTAAATACGCAAGCTCAGCTAGAACAAATTGTTTCTGCGATTGAAAGTAAATTCTTAGCTTATGGAAGGGTTATTTCAATAAAAAACAACCTTGGAGATGTTGTTGAAATAAAAACAAAAAATGCTAGCTATAACTCTTCAAGTTCTTCAGAATATCGAAGTGTAAAATATGTAGTTGAAATGTCTATATATGACGATCAAATTCAAAGAGAAGTAATTACAACCCTTGAAATTAGAATTCTTCTTCTTGAAGATTTAATAAAAGAAAAAAGTGATTTCCACCATGCAAGTCATAAAATTTATGAAAGTAGAAGACTTTCAAGTGTTATAAAAAGTCTTGCTCCTGAAGAAATTTATAAAGATCTTTACGAAGAAAGTGTCCCTGAAAAGTGGGATATTCACAAACATAGCTCAAGAAACCTTAAAAAGAAAAAATAGGCGGGGTTATGTGGATCTTGAACAGATCTACAAATGGTGTTGACATTTCATAACTCAGTGTGTAGATTTTTCTTGTCATAGACAGATGGTGAAGAAGTTCATAAATCCATCCGAGACAAAATCGAAAAAGGGCTAAATAAGCCCTAAAACTTTATCTCGATTGTCTATGAATATCGAGATTTTTTTATTTCCTAACAGATATTATGCCATTATCAAAAGAGCAGAAATCCGTCGTTCTTGAAGAGCTAAAATCAGGCATGAAAGAGGCTAAATCTGTGGTTTTTTCTAATTTCCGTGGTGTTTCAGTTAAAGACACTGGTGATCTTCGTAATGAGCTTCGGGATGCTGGAGCTAAATACAAAGTTGCCAAAAAAACTTTGATTGAAATTGCGGCTAAAGAAATCGGTATTGAAGAGCTCCCAAAAGAATATCTTGATGGGCCTACTGCCGTTATTTTTAGCATGGAAGACGAAATTTCCGCAGCAAGAACAGTTTACAATTTCGCAAAAAAGAATGAAGGCGTAAAGCTTGTTGGAGCTATTTTTGAGGGAAAACTTCTCTCAGCCGAAGAGGCAAAAGCTTTAGCAACGCTTCCAAGCAAAGAAGAACTTCTTTCGAAACTTGTATTCATACTCAAATCCCCTATTTCTGGATTTCATGGGGTACTCAACAACACTTTGGCTTCGTTTGTTCGAGTTCTTAACGCAGTTAAGGAAAGTAAGCCAGCTTAGTATTTATATTTATTAACACATTTACAAAATGAGTGAAGAAACAAACAAAATCGAACTCAGCAAAGATGCTGAAAAAATCGTCGAATTGGTTGAGAAATTACCAGTTTTAGAACTAGCAAACCTAGTTAAAGCTTTAGAAGAAAAATTTGGTGTTACAGCTCAAGCTCCTATGATGATGGCAGGTGCTATGCCAGCTGGTGCAGGTGCTGGTGAAGCTGAAGAAGCAGGAGATGGCAAAAAAGATGTTATTCTTGCGTCTGCAGGAGGACAAAAAATCAATGTTATCAAAGTAGTTAGAGAATTAACAGGTTTAGGTCTTAAAGAAGCTAAGGATTTAGTAGATGCTGCACCAAAGCCAGTTAAGGAAGGTGTTGACATGGCTGAAGCAGAAGAAATCAAAAAGAAATTAGAAGAAGCAGGAGCAACAGTTGAATTGAAATAATTGTTTTTCCAATAATTAAAAAGGCTTAAGTTTTGAAACTTTGGCCTTTTTTTTGTTCTATTTTTTAATTTATTACTTTCGTGAATAAGTCTTTTATTAATATTTCGGATATTTTTATAAATAAGCATTTTTTATTTCGATAATTTTTTAAAACCTTGCCTTGTTTTTACAAATTTCTGAATTTTAATTGTTCAATAAAAAATTTTTTTTGATAACTTTTTAAAGAATTATTGTTTAAAAACACTTATTTAAGGCTAAATTCACAGATGTTTTGAGTGTTTTTGCTTTATTTTCCTTTTATATTTGAAAAAATTGTGTTTTTTCGGTATAATAATAAGATTTAAAAACAAAAAAATGTCTGATCAATTAAACCCACTTGACTTCAAGGAAAACCAAAAAGACTTGGAAAATGCAAATGTACTTGAACAAGTTGTTGAGAAAGAAACTGCATCAAATGAGGAAGAAAGCCTGCTTGATCTTGCTCCTGATGTAGACTTAAGCTTGCTTAAAGGCCTTGAGCCTCAGAAAAACTTGCAACTGTTAATCTTTAAAACAGTATTTGCAATTATTCTTTCAATAGGGCTTTTGTCAATTGTGTTCTTTCAAAGTCAATTAACACACAATTTAAATTTTATTACAGATTTTTTAAACACTCCTCATATTTTGAAAGAACTTGAAAACTCCAACTTGGAAGTAAGAGCTTTGAAGACAGATTCAAATATGTATAGATTTCTGCAAGCAAATGCTAATCTAAATGAAATCACATACCTTTCAGATGGATATATGCAAAGTTTTGAAATTTCAAAAAGCCAAACGGCTAGTGAAAGAGATAAAACTGATTCGTTATCAAGGATAGAAAATATTAGATCTCAATTAAAACCTCTTGTTGTAGATACTGCAAAATTATTTAATGAACCAATTTTTGTGCCGTTAATTGATCCAAATTTTGATGATATAAATTCTCAACAACTAGCTTTTGAAACAGATCTAAAAGAGAAACTTAGAGTTAAAGGTGAAGAAATTAAATCTAAAGATCCTCGTCTTCACAAACTCCACATTCAAAGTATGAACCTTGTTGGCAATAACACATTAAAAACTCTTTTAAATAACATGGATGTCGCAAAGCTAAATGATGCAGAACTTTACGCACAACTTAAAGTTTTAAATAAATTAGTAGTAAACGATTTAAGCATTATTCATGATATTAAAAATTCTCGAATAAAATGGTCGGATATTATAAATGAAATTGACTTAAAAACTATGGCGGTTGATTTAACTTATTCTGAATACTTTTATGATTTAAAAGGTGGAATTCGTTATACAAGCTATGAATTTGATAAAAATCAAAGGAAAATTTCGATAGTAGGAGAAATAATGAGATATGACACTGCAAACTTTACAATGCTTGCAAACTTAATTGATTCGTTTAATACTTCTGGTCTTTTTGGTGGAGCAGAAATGAAATCTTTTAGTAAATCTGGAAGTGTTGAAGATGGCTATAAATCAGGAGTTCGTCTAAATTTAAATCTTTTTGATCATACAAAATTAAACCTAAATTAAAAATATGTTTGAAAAACAAATACAAGAATTTGAAGAAAAACAAAAATCCTATGCAAAAGCATATATGATACTTTGTTTGGTAGTTATTATAATTTTTGGAACTTATAGCAGTCTAAAAATTCGTGAATACATCACTCTAAAAGCAGGAACTGAAGCAAATACAAAGCTAATAAGTTTATTGCAGGCGGAAGCTAGTACCGAAAGGGCATCTTATGAAATAAACCGAAAGAAAACTGATGAAATAATTGAGGAAATTGAAAAAAAACTTGAAACAATTTTTCCTGTTAATGATGATTATACTCAATTGACAAGACAAATTGATAAAATTGAGGACCAATTAAACCGAACAAATGATCCATTTGAAATTTCAAGCTTAGACTACATGAATGTTTTGAAAGAAGGAAAATATTCAATTCTTCCAATTAGAATGAATATAAAAAGTTCTGGTGAAAATTTTACAAAGTTTTTACACCTTGTAGAAAACTCTGGATCTTTAAATGACGGTCTTCGACTTATGGATGTTTCTTCGATTAGGCTTAGTTTTCAAGATGCTAGAAGTCCTGAAGAAACAAATATGATAAATTTTTCTGTACTAATTAACGCATATTTCCAAGGTGGAAAATAATTTTGATCCAACAATTCAAGGAAACTCTCAAACAGGAAGTACTAGTTCTGGATCTTTTGTTAATGATCAGAATTCTTCAGTGTTGAATGATACAAGTATTCCTGAAAAAATTGTTTTAGATGAAAATACTTCAAATGATATTGGTGCTGAAAGCCCTGTTTTAAATGAAGGATTTAATATTTCTAATCAGGAAAATCTCCAAATTTCTCCTTTAAATGAAACCCCACAAAATCCAGAAATTGTTTTAGATAATCCT
>CAYVBX010000007.1:36701-39634 GCA_964449945.1 uncultured Candidatus Peribacteria bacterium | reverse complement strand
TAATCCCGTTTTAAATGAAACCCCACAAAATCCAGAAATTGTTTTAGATAATCCTAATCCCGTTTTAAATGAAACCCCACAAAATCCAGAAATTGTTTTAGATAATCCTGATCCTGAAGAAAGTTTAAATATTCCGACTAGTCAAAATGAAATAAAAGGCTCACTAATGCCAAAAAGTTTGGAGATAAAAAAAGAAGAGAAAAGTGCTGAAGAAATTGATCAAGCTAATAGATTAAATTTGCAAAATAAAGAGCTTCAAAACACTATTCTGTCGGCAAATATCCCACAACTTGTGATGATTGCAATTAGTTATGCACTTGAAATGAGATCGTCGGATATTCACATTGAGCCACTAATGAAAACTGTAAGAATTAGATATAGAGTTGATGGTGTTCTTATGCATATTGTTGAATATCCGCAAAATCTTCATCCTGCTGTTGTTTCTAGAATTAAAATAATGTCGAATCTTAAAATTGATGAACAAAGAATTCCTCAAGATGGAAGAGCTGATGTTACGACTAAAGAAGGAAAAGAAATGGACCTTCGTGTTTCGACTCTTCCTACAGTTAATGGAGAAAAAATCGTAATGCGTTTACAAGATAAATCGAGAAAAATTCCAGATTTACCAGAGCTTGGTATCACAGGAATTGGTTTAAAAAACTTAGAAGAAGCACTTAATGCGCCAAATGGAATTATTATCAATACTGGTCCTACTGGTTCTGGTAAAACAACCACTCTTTACTCTTGTTTAACTAGGAAAAATCAAATTGGAGTAAACATTTTAACAATTGAAGATCCTGTTGAAATTCAGCTTGATGGACTAAACCAAAGTCAGGTTAATCATGATATTGAATATAATTTTGCAACTGGTATGAGGGCAGCTCTCAGACAAGATCCAGATATTATAATGGTTGGTGAGATTCGTGATCGTGAAACTGCAGATACTGCAATTGAAGCTTCTCTTACTGGACATCTTGTGTTTTCAACTCTTCACACTAATAGTGCTGTTGAATCTATTACTCGTCTTGTAAATATGGGTGTTCCTGCTTATTTACTTAACTCCACAATTGAGTTAATCATCGCGCAAAGGCTTGTTAGAAAACTTTGTGATAATTGTAAAAGAGTTCAGAAAGTAGACACAGAAATGCTTGAAATAATTGATAATGCAGTGAAAGCCTTAAAAGTTGAGGGAGAACTCGATACTGCGCTACTCAAAAACATGACTTTTTATGAGGCAGTTGGCTGTGATAAATGTAATGGTATCGGTTATAAAGGCAGACTTGGACTTTATGAAGTTTTTAGAATGAATAATGAAATTAGACGCTTAATTAGTGAAGGAGCTAGTGGAATTGATATACTCGAAGCTTCTATGAAAAATGGAATGGTAACGCTAGAACAAGCAGGTGTAATTAGGGCGCTTGAAGGAAAAACTTCTCTTGAAGAGGTTTATAGAGTTGCCAGAAAAATGGAATAATAAAAAAATATGGAAAATAAAGAAAATCAAAACATTGAAAAATTAGAAAAACTAAATAATTTTGCGACTTATGGGCAAGAAGTTTTTGAATTAAATAAAAAAGAGGAAAAGAAAAACTTAAAAAATGATGAAGAAATTGTTCTTAATTTACTTGAAGAAGATGAAGAAAATAGTAATTTTTCCCCTATTGAGTTTTCATCAACAAAAAGATTTTCTTTGCAAAGTACTGGCAATCCCGTAAATGATTTTTTTAATAAAATAAACTTATATTTTATTAAAAAATCCAAACTAAAAGCAGACATAAAGGCTAATTTTTTTCATTTACTTGGTGTGATGATAAATGCGGGGATTCCTATGATTAAAGCACTAACAGCTTTAATTAGACAATCTGATAAAAGTCCTAAAATGAAACTTGTAATTCAGGATTTAGTTGATTCTATTATTGCTGGTATGAGTCTTTCAAAAGCGATGCAACAGTTTCCAGATGTTTTTACCGAACAAGAAATAGGTATGGTTCAAGCAGGTGAAGCGTCTGGACAACTTAGTAAAACTCTTGAAGTTCTTTCTCATGATGCAGAAAAAGCTTCAAGTATTAAGAAAAAGGTGAAAAGTGCTCTTATGTATCCTGCTGTAATTTTTACACTTTTGATTGCCGTTATTGTTGTTATGCTTGTGTATGTAATTCCACAACTAACGGACTTGTTTTCGTCAATTGGTGGCGATTTACCATTGATTACTCAAATTATTGTAGGTATGAGTGATTTTTTGATTAACCAAAAACTAATTCTGATTTCTATCTTACTAATAATTGTGCTTTCTTATGTCACTGCATCAAAAACTCCACAAGGTCGACTTTTGCTAGATAAAATTAAGCTTAATATACCAATTTTTGGGGCTTTGTTTATGAAGGCATACCTTTCAAGGTTTGCTAGATCACTTAGCAACCTTTTAGACTCAAGTGTAAGTATACTTAAAACTATTGAAATTACTGCGAGATCTATTGGAAGTGAAGTATATAAAAGTAAGCTAACACTAACGCTTGAAGATATAAAACAAGGTATTCCTATTGCAGAAGCCATTTCTGAAAGTGATCTTTTTCCTCCTATGCTTGTTTCGATGGTAGAAGTTGGTGAAAAGACTGCTCAACTAGATAATATAATGGCTCAGGTTGCGGATTTTTATGAAGCAGAAGTAGATACAGCTGTTGCTGGGCTTTCCAAAATTATAGAACCAATTATTTTGATTATTATTGGTCTTACTGTTGGAGCTGTAGTTGCGGCGATCATTCTTCCAATTATGCAACTTTCAAACTTGGCCGGATCGATTTAGGGGGAAGGAAATGTTTTGTTTTTTGAATTTGGCCGGGGCGATTTAGGGGCAGTTTTTTTTGAATTTGGCCGAATTGATTTAGGGGCAGTTTTTTTTGAATTTGGCCGAATTGATTTAGGGGCAGTTTTTT
>CAYVBX010000007.1:34666-36601 GCA_964449945.1 uncultured Candidatus Peribacteria bacterium | reverse complement strand
GATTTAGGGGCAGTTTTTTTTGAATTTGGCCGAATTGATTTAGGGGCAGTTTTTTTTGAATTAAGTTAATTTTGATGGGGCGATTTAAGGGCGGTAAAAAGTGTTAGAATGATTTTTATTGCGAAAAACAACACCTCGGACTTCGCAAAACACAAATGACTTCGGTTTTTTACAAGCTATTTATTGCTCAGATGTAAATACTTTGAGATTTATTCATATATAGTTTTGTATTCTTTTGGCAATAATATTAATTATTGAAGGTCAAGGTCTTCATTAAAGTATCAAGTTCTTCGAACTTTCTGAAACTTACAACTGCTTTAAAATGATAATCAGTAAATGCATTTGGAATTAAGTATGTAAGTCGGTTTATTTTTCCTTGCTCAAACATTTCTTCAATATAGTCTGTTTCAATACGAAGAGCTTTTTTATTATCTAAAATTAATTTTTGGATTGTGGCATTTTTTTCTTCGTAGCCAATTGCAAATATAATTTCTGGTTCTGACTGATCGAAATTAATACATTTATAACAAGTAGTCATATAATCCGCTACATAAGGCGAAAAATCTTTTGTTTCCCACCAAAGCTGTGGGGTTGATGGAGCATTATCGAAACTATGATATTCCTCATTTGCAAAAGCAATTTTGAAAAGTTTTCCTGTACCGTTAAGATGAGTTTCATCTGTATAAGTTGGCTTTCCCCATAAATTGTTATAACAGAAGGAAAAATTTTCAGACTCATATCTTGTCCAGTTTTGTGGACATTCTTCTTTTATTTCTGAAATATCAACTGGATCTCCGCTTGATAATTGTGTTGAAGTTGTTCTTGTTGTTTTTTCTTCTTCTTTGTTTTGCCAAAGAAAAATAACACCGCTCACAATGACTGCAGTGAAAATAATAGTAAAAACTAATGTCCATGGATTTGTTTTGTAGTTCATAGTAGATAGTGATTATAATAGTAATTTGATTATAAGGTAGTATTTGTACTATGTCACATCAATTAGCCTTAAAACACCGAATTTTAAATAGAATTATTTTCAACTGACTATTATAAAAAAATATTAAAATAAAAAAATAATTCATCTTGAGTTTTTGGAATGGGAAAAAAGGGATTTTGACTAGTCGGAATTTTCGCTGAATTAAGCTATTTTTTAGGATATTTGACTTGATTTTTGAAATGGGGTTTGCTATAATTAGTTTGTAGATTTTAGAAAATTTTGGAGAGAGAGTTTTCTGAAAAATACCTCATTTATAAATTATTTATTTAACCTAAGAAAAATGTGTAAAAACCGAAAAGGCTTTACGCTGATCGAGCTACTGATCGTTATTACGATCATCGGTATTCTTGCGGTCGCTTTCCTACCAACACTCCTTGGAGCGCCTGCAAAAGGAAGAGATACGCAAAGAATTGCGGACCTTCAAAAACTTCAAAAAGTAATGGTGAATGCGGATTTGGAAGGAACAGAATATCCTGCTGACAATATTTGTATTGTGGAGGGAGAACTTGCTAATTATGCTCCTGCGCTTGGAGGTGCAGTACCTACGGATCCATCGCCTGAAGCGTTTACAGTGGATGGTTTTCCTAATGCTCCTGGCTGTGCTGGATACATTTATATAGCAAATCCAACAGGATATAAATTTGGGCTTTATGCAAAGCTTGAAAGCAAGGCGAATGGAAATGCAGTTTGTTCTGAATTAGCTAATAGTCCTGATTCAAAAACAAAACCTACTGATGATGATGATTCTTGCTACTCAATTCTTGTTCAATAATTTTATAAAAAATAAAAATGAAAAAAGGTTTTACTCTAATTGAGCTACTGATCGTTATTACCATTATTGGTATTTTGGCTGTAGCTTTCCTTCCAACGCTTCTTGGAGCGCCTGCGAAGGGACGAGATACGCAAAGAATTGCGGATCTTCAAAAGATTCAAAAAGTTAT
>CAYVBX010000007.1:19358-34566 GCA_964449945.1 uncultured Candidatus Peribacteria bacterium | reverse complement strand
CGAAGGGACGAGATACGCAAAGAATTGCGGATCTTCAAAAGATTCAAAAAGTTATTATTAATGAAGATTTGGGTGGAGTAAATAAGGCGCCAAATGCAGATGGGTGTGTGAAACTCGGAGAGCCTGATGGAGAAAATGTAAACACTAAATTCGATGTGTATTTGGCTGCTTTAGGAGGAGCTCTTCCAACGCCTCCAAGGCCAAGTGATAATTCTGGTGATGGTTGTGTAGGTACTTATAGATATATGCATAATCCAGGAGGGCAAGATGTTTATAAATTTGCACTTCTTACAATGGTAGAGGATGAAACAAAGGCTAATGTTAAGTGTGATGGTCCGTTTACTGGAGGTGGTGATGGTGTCGTTACTTTGAATGCACCTGAAGCAGGAGATGCTTGTTATGCAATCCTAACTCAATAATTTTTTAGAGATTATTTAGATAGAAAAGGGAGGCTGAAAAAAAGGCCTCTCTTTTTGTTTATGCTTTTTTTATCACAAAAGTCATTCACAAAAAACATTGTTGAAAATCAAATCATAACTAAAAAAATACAATCTCGCTAAAGAAAATTTACTCTAGCCTAAAACACTCCAGATCAGCAATGTTTACTCTAGTCAAAATCTCAATTTTCTTTCTTAAATATCAACATTTTTCTGTATTTATAGTAAATTTCCCTTTCGAAGTGTTTTTTTTTACAATTTAATTTCTTAAAGAAGTTATTTAAATACTAAGGGAGAAGCGACTAATGATTTTTGTCAAGAAAAAATCTTTACTTTTGGCTTAAATTAGATGTTTTGTACTAATAAAAACCTTTAAAATGTGCTAAAATATAAAGAATAAAAAAGAAGTAATAAAAATGCATAAATTGTTTAAAAATTTGATTATAGGAGTGCTTCTTTTTGTCTTTGTTTCAGGGCAAATATTTCCCGGACCAATAGGGGCAAATATCTCTTTTGCTGTGAGCTTTTCTTCTCCTGTGCTTAGTGATGATGATTTTGAACTTCTTGCAATAATTTCAGATAGAGAACTTCTTTCAAGAAATAATCTTAATCAAAAACTTGAAAGATTTGCTCTTGATATTGTTTCTAGTAATGATCGCCTAAACACAAAAATTCTAAACTTTGATAGAAATACTGATAGTGTGATTTCTGTTTATCAGGCTCTTGAAAATCTATACTTTAATGAAAATTTAGTTGGAGTAATACTTGTTGGGGATATTCCAATTCCTGAAATTGAAGACTTTTTGCCTTCCATGATGCCATACACAGATTTTGTTGATAAAAAATATATTTACGACTTTGAAAGTGAAAAGTTTGTAAAAAATCCTAATAATAAAGTAAGTAAAGCTGAAATTTGGCACAGTGTTCTTCTTTTGAAAGATGGTGAAGAAGATTTGCTTTCAGATTATTTTGATAAAAGCCATAAATATTATTCGGGAGATGAAAAATATAATAATTCAAACAATAAAATCTTTTATGGTGATTTGATAAACCAAGAAAAATCTTTTACAAATGATGCTTATATAAATTATCAAAAATATTTAGATGCGTCTGAAGATATTGCTTACAATCGTTTTACTGCAAATTGGCTAAAAGAATTAAGTGATGAACTAATTTCTACTATTGATGCTTCTATCCTTAGTGATGAAGGTCAAAATATTTTAAATAGTAATTATGGAAATGATATTCCGGATATTCATACAAAAAATTTAATACTAACAAAAGTTCCAAATTTTTCACAAAATTTATTTAAATATATTTCTTCTATAAATGATTTTGTAAGTTTTACTGGTAGATTTGATACGAAGGATGTTCATTCCCCTGCTCTTTTGATAACTTATAAAGATGAATTTAGTAGAAACAACTTAAGATATATTGGTGACCTGCTTGAAGAAGAAATAAATAATGTTGTTGAAAAAATTGCAGATAAATTGCCAATAAACGACTACAGTGAGTTGAGTGGATCAATTGATGGAAAGCTATTCGCTCTTTCACCAATGATTGCAAAAACTTACTTTCGATTTAATTATACTAATGAAATTACTGGAAAACATTTTCTAAATGGAACGCCTGTTTCTAGGCTTTCCTCACCACTTCAATGCAGTGAATATCTCGGTTCATCTACTCTAATTACTGCAAATCTTGTTGATGCCATGCTGGGAATTTATCCTAGCACAGGAGTTTTAACAAAAATGATTTCTCAAGAAGAAGCAAAAAACAAAGTTAATGTTGATAGCTCTGGAGCTTTAGTGCTTGATTTTGATAATTCCTTTTTATCTTCAAATCAATTTAAAAACCCTCTTGATGGATTGTTAAAAAAAGATGACTTAATAGTTTCTGTAAATGGAGAAAGACTAGGCTCAAAATTAAACTTTGAAAATGCAATATTAAACTCTTTTAATACAGTTTCAAATATTATCAATAAAATAAACAAAAAAGAAGCCCTTTCAGAAAAGGAAAAATCTATGCTTCGAATAAAAGATGGGCAAAGTTTGGAAAATGCAGAT
This sequence comes from uncultured Candidatus Peribacteria bacterium, assembly GCA_964449945.1. Lineage (GTDB taxonomy): Bacteria > Patescibacteriota > Gracilibacteria > UBA1369 > LOWO2-01-FULL-3 > JAVEWJ01. Next base: position 32,063 of record CAYVBX010000007.1, on the reverse strand, counting down.
GCACGAATTATTTATGCTAATGTTGGAATTGAATTTTATAGAGATGGTTTATTAAATAAGAAAAATTTTACATTTAGTATTGATAAAGATGGACGGGCTGTTCGAGAAGATGCTCAAGGAAATCCTCAAGTGATAGTTTTACTTTCTGATTTTGGATTTGAGAATACAACAGTTTTTGATTTTGAGAAAAATAGCGATGGTGCAATTTTTACATTATTTGATGTGAGAGATGGCTACGATAATAGCGCTGGTTGTAACTCATTAAATACTTTAATTCACGATGATCGTTGTTTTTCGAAGGTTTCAAATATTCCGATGAAAGACCCTGCAGGTGGGAAACTTTTAAACGAAACTGTTTCAGCTCTTGATGACGAAATTTTGAATGCTTGTTATTTTGGACTTCCTACTAGCTATAGTCTTTTAAATGATGGTAATCCTTATCGATTTGTACTTGCTCCAAATACAAAAGAGCTTATGAGTTCTGAAAAGGAATTTGATTTGTATGGAGATTATATGAGAGCTATTGGTGATTTTGTTTCAAGCTCTAAAGCTAAGTCTGTAAATGAAAGTGCAAAAAATGTTTCTGATCTAATTACTGATTTGGATGCTTCAAAAGTGGTTTTAAATCTTGTTGGAGAAGTTGTTACCCTAAAAGATTTTAGTGATTATTTTGGAATTGATAGTAAAAATTTAAAAGAAGTTGCTAGAAAACTCCTTTCAAAAGATGCCCAAATTGTTGTGCCAGCTTCTGAAAATCGTTTTAATAAAGAACTTGTTTTAAATGTTAAGGCAAATAAACTTAAAGAAATTTCTAGCCTAATTCCTCATAGAGAACCAAGTGCAGAAACTATTGCAAGACAGCTTCGTTCATATTCTGCACAAAATATTCCAATAGACTCGCCAAGATATTTAGCGTTTTTAAATAATGATGAAGTAAAAAAAATCAATTATCCAAACTTGTTTTCCATAAGTTCGAGTGATGAACTAATTGCAAATCTACGGCTAGTTGCTAATCAAATTGCTCTTCTTGAAAATTCATATTTGATTTTTGGAGAAGGTGCAAAAAAAGAAGATTATTCAATAACTGCGATTAGAGATGAAATCTTACATAAATATTTGTTTAAGATTATTGCGCTTGAAGAAGGGCGAATTTTAAATGATAGTCTTAAATGGAGAAACTTCGATTTAGATCAAAAACATGAATACATATTAAAAAACTACCTCAACACAAAGCTTGATGCATTTATAGATGATGAAAACAAGCCTTACGATGCAATTTATTTAATGCTAAATGGTCAAAATGATTATTTTGATTTAAATTTTAATAAAAATATTCAAATTGAAAGCGATGAGAGATTTGAAAATCTTGATCAACGAGAGAGCTTTTCTGTTTCTAAAAATATTGAAGAAAGTTCTAATTCATCAAATAATAGAGCACGAGGAAATGATTTTGTACCTTTAGAGGAATTTTTGCAGGAACTTTTTAAGTTTGTAGACTCCTTTACGACAACGCCAGTTTTTGAAGATTGTTGTAGTTTTGCTTTTTCACAAAAGATTGTAAACGAAGATTTAAGTGAAGAATTTTTAATTGATGAAGTTTTAGAAGTGGATGAAGAAGGAGTTGAATTAAGAATTTCTGCGTCTGTTTCCAAAAATTTTATTTCCGCAAATAATGAAGAAATAATAATTACTGCTGAAACAAATAAAAACGCTACAAGTTATTTAGCGATTAGAAGTTCTGGTGCTGTAAATGCTTTAACTCTTGTTTCGTCTGATAACACTTCAACGATTGATGGGATTGCAAGCTTTAGACTTAGATCAAATGGAAAAACGGGAATTGTTAATCTTTGGGTGGAAGATCTAGACAGTGATAGTGCTTCAAATCGTTTAAGTGTAAATGTTTCTGCAAAAGAAATTCGATTAAATTCATTTGTTTCAAAAGAATTTTCATTTGATGATGATTTTTATAATCAGATTGTTTTAGCTTATGGCAAAGATTTTGGCGATGGTTTAATTGATGTTTCTCAAGATGGCGTTGGCCCTATAGGTGATGACGATAGTTTGAGTGGTGACACGCAATCTACTGATGATACTACAGGTGATGAAATGAGTGATGATATTTCGAGTGGTGACGTTGATTTTGTAGATGGTGATGATAGTTTGAGTGGTGACGATCAATCCATTGATGATGCTACGGGTGATGGCGATCAATCAAGCGACAATGATATTTCGAGTGATGGCACGCAATCTACTGATGATACTAGGGGTGATGCAATAAGCGATGCAATAAGCGATGCGGGGGCTAGATTTGTTTCAAGAGAAGTTATGGAAGAAATTGAAAGGATAGTAGTTTTGCTTTCAAAAAATGTTGGTAGAGTTGAAAAGAAAATTCCTAGACTAAAAAGTGAAAAGACTGAAATTATTGATAATCTTATAGAAGGGGAAAATGTTATTTATGATGATTTAGGTGATGAAAGCTTATCTGAAGAAGAAAATTTTGATTTTGATACTTGGCAAAAATATTATTTTGAAAATAAATACTATGAAAAGTTTTTAACGAAAAGATATGATAAATGGACAGCTTCGTTAATAAATGATAGCTATATTGCTTTTATTCCAGATAGTTCAAATCCTTTTATAAACACTGAAAACTCTTCTACTGAGCTAAGTAATTCTATGAAAGCCGATGGAGAATCGCTGATGCAAATTAAAGCATATATTTATGACGATAATGGAAATATTGATAGAAGAGATGGCGTAAGAATTATGCTTTCTCAGGAGCCAAATCTTATAAGCTTTGAAAATGGAAACATTTCAGAAACAGTAAACGGTGTTGCAAGTTTTTATATTAAAGCTGGCACAAAAAGTGGTGTTTTAAAATTAACTGCTTCTAGTGTTTCTGGCGAATATCCAAGCAAAGAAACTGAAATACTTTTGTTATCAGGTGAAGCTTTGGATTTTGATGTTAAGAGTTCTTCTGATTCTGTTTTGCTAAATCAAGAAATTACCCTTGAAATAACTCTAAAAGATCGCTTTTCCAATATCGCCAACAATGATTATTCAAAAATTGGTGTTTTTAATAATGATGAAATTTCTTATTACGACACTACTAATGGCGTAATCAATGTAAATATTTCTAGCGTTTCAAATATTGTTTATGTGTTTCTGGTGGATTTTTCGCTTGAGAGCTTAATATATTTAAATGAAGATTTTGGAAAAACTGACATTATTAAAGGCGAATATAAAGGAAAAACTTTTGCAAAACAGTCCTTAAGCTTTAATAGGATTGAAAAAGCAAATATTGAGACTCAAAGAAATGAAAATAAGCTTGGGATTAAATTGCTTGATGAAAATGGTAATCAAATTTCTTATAACGGAACAATTGAATTAACTAGCTTAAATCCTGAGATTTTGCTTTTTGAAAATAATAATTCGTTTGTTTCTAAAATTATAAGATCTATGGAAAATGGCGTAGTTTCTGAAGATCTTGCGCTACTTCGATTTACTGGAAAAAGTGGAAGTGCAAAATATGAAATAAAAATTCCAAATATTGTAAGTAAAATTGAAGAAATAAGAGTAAACCCAAAAGGTGCGAGTGAAATTGAGATTAAAAGCTCTGGAGCTGTTTTATATGACAGTTTAGTTATTAGTGCTTTTCTTAAAGATGAATTTGGAAATGTTGCTGTAAACGACTCAAGTACTTATGTTTCTTTTAATGCCAGTGAAGCAAGCAAGGATATGATTGCTTTTGAGGGATCAAATGTTGTTCAAGCGAAAAATGGCGTTGCATCAGTTAAAATTAAGTCTACAGGAAAAACTGGAACACTAAATCTTATTGCAAAAAGCTCTGAAATGGAAAGTGTAGTTTCTCTTCAGGCTAAAAAAAGAATATTTACAAAAGATATGGAGGACTTTGCCTTTAGTTCAAGGTATATTCATTTGCTTGGTGGAGCTTTTGGAAATCCTAATCAAAAAAATAATTTAGCTTCTGAAATAATTTTTAAAGGTGATGCGCTTAGTGTTTCTGCTTTGTCATTTGGGGAAATCACAAAAATGGGACATGGTTTTCAAGATCAAAACAAAGAAATGCTTTACTTTAGTGCTGGAAACAGTGTGGGTGTTTCTAATATGGGAATACATCGAGAAAATCTAATAATTTGGGGCGATGCCACTATTCGAATTAAAGAAGCACCTAAATCAAATAGAAATTTTGATTCAACAATTGGCAAACGACTTCACACAGGAAATAGACCTTTTTCTCATTTGCTTGAATTTGATTTTGATGGTGATGGAATAAAAGATATTTTAGCCATAAATGAAAGTGGTTCGGTTTTTTGGTTTAAAAACAATGGCGGTATTTTTAAAGATATGGGTGAAGTATTATATGTTTCAAATGAAATATATGGTGCAACGGTAATAGACTACAATAATGATGGACTTGATGATTTAATTGTGGGAACTAAAGATTCTTGTACTGTTTTGGAAGATTGTCTTTCTTTGTTTTTAAACACTGGTGCAGGATTTGAAAGAAATACTTTGGAATTAAATATCTCGGGCAAAGCATATAAAATGCAATCTGTTGATCTAAACCTTAATGGGTGTGAAGATCTTGTTGTAAGTGATTTTGGTGGAAATATTAGAATTTTTTATAATGACTGTATAAATGGACTGAGTAAGTCTTTTGCAAATTCGTACAATTTTGGATATTCAATAAATGAAGATTTTGATTTATCAGATAGTCTTTATTTTTATTATGAAGGTATGGCGGAAACTAACGATAGTATTGAAATAGTTTTTTCTGATAGAAAAGTAAATTATTCAAAAGTAAATGATAGTTTAATTCTTTCCAGTTCTAAAAAATCTGCAAAAGATAAAAATGGAAACACAATAAACCTTGATGATAAAATAGTTTATACAATTTCGTTAAATAATACTTCAAGTACTAGTATTAAAAATCTTTCAATTTCAGACACCCTAAATGCAGGGATGACTCTTGATTTTGAAAGTCTAAAATGTGTTGATTGTAGGGATGCTTTAAGTTTTGAAAAAAGTGGAAATAAAAACCGAGAATATGTAATAAATGGCATAAACTTAGAAGCGAATTCTAGCAAAAAAATCAGTTATGAAATGAAAGTAAATAATGTGCCAACTGTTGATTTTGACATAGGCAAGGGGGCTTTTGATTATCCTTTTAAAGATGATATTTACCCTGATATTTATGTTCGACCTTCAATAAATGAAAATGGAAAATTAAAAGTAATTCATTCAAAAGATGAGATCCTTGAAAACTCCAGAGTTGTTTACGGATTTTATGAGTATCTTCCACCAAAAACTGTAAATGAAAAAGAAGAAATTCAATACAATGAAGAATACTTAGAAGAGCTAAAAAGAATTTATGAAGAAGATAGTAATTTTGATGGCGTGGCAGATTTTTATGGAAATTCTTCTTCTAAAAGTGCATCAGAACAAATGGCTGACACAATTTCTGATACATTGAATTTTATTCAAAATATGAGATGTAGTGGTGCTGGATGTATTCCAACTCCATACAACAAAGCGTTTTTTGCACCAGACTTCTCAAGTGGTGATCCCGGAATTGCAGTGTTTTCAATTGTGACTTATCCCCCATTTATTGTTTCTGGAGTGGGTGCGTCACAAGATCCCTCAAGTATATTTAGATTTTATTTATCACCAACCCTAACTGGTAGCCTTGGAATCGCTGGTTGTGCGGGGAATTTTCCAAATGCTCTTTGTTTAGCATATGCGGTGCCTTTACTTGAAAGTCTCGGTCTTTGTCCAGATAGCCTTCTTGATGCTGTAAGTGCTTTTGCTGATGCTTCAAAAAGCTTTATAAACGATGCTGGCCTTACTACTCTTGTGATGGATGGAAGTATGGAAAATGATCCAGATCTAATCAATTATAGTGGCAATTACGTTAATCCTGATTTGGCGTTGTCTTCAAGTTATGATGTAAATATAAAGATTCCGGGTTATCCGGATTTTATTACTGATTGGCTTGATGCACAAACTGATGAAATTTTTAATAAACTTCTTGATCTACCTGATCTATACTTTATTTATCCAGATTTCTCTACTATGTTTTCTGATTCAATTACTAAAGGCACTGATTATTCAAACATTAGTTCGATGAATGATTTGCTTAGAGCAATAAATTCAATTCCTTTAATACAAATTCAAAGTAAGGATGTTGTTTTAAAAATTCCTGCAATATCTGAAGCTGAAATTGAAAAATGGAAAAGGCAAGCATATCTTTGGCTTGAATATGAAAAAGCCCAAATCGAAAAAGTCTTGAATTTTTGGTCTTGTGATATGGACGAAATAAGAAGAAACGCTTGTGATCTTGTTTTACTAAAACTTGGAGATATTAGTTCTTCTATCGAAGATATACTTTCAAAACTTGATCTTCTTCAAAATTTACCTACTCAAATTCTTAGTTGGAAAAACCTTGAAGCAAAGTATGTTACACAAATTATTTGTTATCTTGATGCGATTATGTCTTTTAGTTCTGGTTATTTAAAAAGACAAAATAGGATAATTGAATCTTGGATGAAAATGGTTGAAGACCTTATTCGAACAATTAAAGACTGGAAAGCAATTTTAGATCTTAGTGTTGAATATCAAGCAAGCTGTGATGAATGTAAAAACGATAAATTTGGAACTCTTTCCGCTCTTCTAGGTGTATTTTTAACAATACCTAGCCCTCCTGTGATTGAGCTTCCGAAATGGCCAGATATTGTTTTTGATATGTCGCAAGTGAGAACTGGTGTTGAAATTGTTTGGCCAAATATTATTTTTAAACCAGAAAAAATTAAGCTACCTGATATTCCTGTTATTACCCTTCCTGAATTTTTCCCATTATTCCCACCCGGAATTACAATTGATCTTGAAAATCTTGGACTTAATGCTTTGGCAGAATTAAATCTTCCAGATTGGATAGAAAATTTTCCAAATTTTGGAATTCCTTTTGATCTTCCCGATTTGCCACCTTTGCCACTTCCCCAACTACCAGACTTACCTAGACCGCCTAAAATACCTAGTCTTAATAAAATTGCTAAAGATTTTGTAGTAAATATTAAACCAATCTTTACAATTTTATGTCTTCTTAAAAAAGGACTTATTCCAATTCCAGAAGGATTTCTTGCAAGTGAAATTGAAACGCTTACACAACCAAGTGTTTCTGCAACTCTACCATTTATGCTTAATACGGGTATAAATATTCCTTCAATTCAATATGATTTTGTTGAACAAATAAAGATAATTGCAAAGCTTGATTTTGGAATTGAAACAAATTTTATTTATGAAATTGTAAATAGCACAGCCAATAGATACAATAAAGTAGTTGAAAGGTTTGTAAAAAGCTTGAATAATTTTACAGGATTTCCTCTGCAAATCGTTGTTGACAATATAATGAAGGAATTGGCACGAGAAATTGAAAAAGGTGTTCAAAATTTAAGTGAAGAAATTATTGAAAGAACAGATATAAACTCAAGTATTGAAGAAAAAATTAATGATGCAAACGAAGCGATCTTTTCAAATGAAATATTAAATTCAACTCAAAAATTTATTGCAAATGAAGTTGAAAAATTTGAAATAAAACTTAAAGAATATCAAAAAGAAATTGATGAAATTTCTTTGCCAGAACAATATAATTTAATAGCTAATGTTTCATATATTGATAAATCTCATCCAAGCTTAAATCGTTCACTTGAAGATGTTTTGAAAAATTCAGAAAATTTTGAAATTCCTGAGCTTGAGAAATATCAGAATATGCAAAAAACACTTATTGCTTATGTTCAAAATATCAATGAAGACCTCGAAGTGTTAAATGAAAATAATTTAGAAAGATATGTTGCAAAATTAAATCAACGAGATAGTAAAACGGCTTCTTTAAATGGTTTTATTGAAAGTTCTGTTGTTAAAACTGCTTCAAATATTCCAATTTTAAATAATGAAATTTTAGAAAAAGAAGTACTTGCTTTAGAAATAAAAGATGATGCTTCAAATTCTTCTCAAAATAATTCCTCTGAAAGATCAAAAGGTGTATTTGTTCTTGATAACGGTGTTTATCAAAATGTTTTCAGTTATTTAAAAATTGTTGACAATAATTTCTCTATGACATATTCCGATCTAGACTTAGATGGCGATGTGGATATGGTAGTTCATAGTGGTGGAGAAATTCTTATTAAAGAAAATAAAGAAAAAAATCGAAGCAAAATTTCTGGAAAAGTACTTAGATCAGAAAATGTTTCAAACTATTCTGGTAAAAATTCTGTGAATGGCTTTATTTCGACTTATACAGACAACAACTATGTTCGAGTTTCTTTCATACCTTATTTAGATGCAGAAAAATATTTAATTGAATTTAGAAAAAATTATTTTGGAGATATTATTGAAAGTCGAGAAATTGATGGAGAAAGAAGAAATTATGACATTGGTATTGAAAATGGAAATTATTTTGCAAATATTTATGCTGTTTTAAATAATGAAAAAATTAGTCTTAATGGTGAAACTATAAATCTATCTCCACAAGTTTGTGCAGATAAAGAAGCCCCTTATGCAAGAATAAGCAGTACTGACTACAAAGTTCATATATTTGATACTTTAACAATTGATGCTAGCTATTCTTTTGATCCAAATGGAGAAATTGTAAGAAGTTATATTGAAACTATGCCATACTTCAATGAAAACAATGCAGGCCTTGAAAGTAGTTCTTTAGCTATTAGGATTTTGCCGGAAAATCAAGATGAAAATATTTTTAAAATAGGACCTTTTGAAAAAGCTGGAGATATTGGTGTTCGAAATTTTAAATTACATGTTGTAGATCAAAGTGGTAATAGTTCTGCTGTTGACTTCAAAGTTGATGTTTATGCCTCAGACATTCGCCTTGATGAAAAAGTATCAGAAACAAAGAGGGTTTCAGGAAGAATTCTTGATGTATCTAAAGAAACTCCATTTAGCTTGTTTAGAGAAAGAACTTTCTTTAGATCTATTGGTGAAAGTCTTATCTCTTATAAAAAAATTGAGAAAATAAAAACTGAATCATCGAATATTAACGGTAAATACTTGAGCAATTCTGATGGAAGTTATTTAATTGATGATTTAAATTTGGAAAACTTTATTATCGTATTAAATGATAAAAATGAAGAGGTCGCGATTATAAATCCGAAAACTGGAAACATTGAAATACTTGAAGATGGATATTTTTCTAAAGTTGTCGCTAGCACAGAAGAAAAAGCTCTTCATATAATTATTTATGATTTACAAGGAAGGGAGCTTGCCCGAATTTATCCTGTTAGTGCTTCTAATCTTGATGTAAAAATTGGTTTTTCAGAGGATTATGGAGTATCAATTTTTGATAAAAATATTGAAGATGAATTTGTTTTAGAAAAATTTGCGTCAAATGATCCAATCTTCTTCGGTTCTGCAAAAATTGTTAATAATATTTATGAAGAAAATGCTTTAATTGTAGACAGCGGTGGCAATATTTATCTGCTAGATGAAAGCCTGAAACTTCAACTTAAAAATAATAATTATAAAACTGATAAACTCACAATTGAGGTTGTTTCGAAGGATGAAATAATTGCTGAAGTTGTGATTGTTGTAAATGCTTCTGGTGATAAACGAGTAATTGTGGGAGAAAAAGATGTACCTTTCAGAAAACCTTATCAAAATCTTTCTTCAAAAAATCAACTTGATTCTGTGTATAAAGATGTTTCGGCAGATTTAAGAAATATATTAGAAAATTTATACAAAAAAGATATTATTCTTGGAAGAGAAATAAATGGCGAATTGATTTTTAATCCTCAAGAACACATTTCAAGAGCTGAGGCTGTTCGAACACTTTTAAAAATGCTTTGTATTATTCCTCGACCAGAAGCATATCTGCCTGAATCAGTTTTTTATGATATTGAATATAGTGAAAATTTGCCGTTTTATTATCCTTTTGTAAAAGAAGGATTTTTAAGAAAACTTGTAGAAGGTTATCTTGGAGAAAAAAATAGTGCTGGAATTGCTCCTTTTAAGCCATTACAGGCAATTAGCAAAATTGAAACAGCTAAAATAATTCTTGAAGCGCTAGATATGCTGGGTGTTTTAAAACTTGGTATTGTTGAAAAAGCTCCACCTGGTTGGTGGGGAAACTACTTAAAAATTGCACAAAATTTTACTAGTTATTTAACTGAAGGCACTGAAGTTAGAAATAATTTTTTAATAACTCAAGAAGAAGGAATTAGCGCAGATCGTGAAATGACAAGAGCTGATTTAATGATCATGGCTCATAGGGTTTTAAATACTTATAATTGTTTTGAAGTTGATTTAGATAATGATGGAGTTGCTGATTACTGCAAAGAGAAATATGGATTTAGAGATAATGATGCTGATGATGATAATGATGGACTAAGTAATGCAGAAGAATGTAGACTCGGTACAGATCCATTTAATCCTGACACAGATAACGATGGCGTAAGTGATGGAGATGAAGTAAAAGCAGGCACTGATCCTTTAAATCCTTTTGATTTCCCACGAGATATTCAAGAAATTGATGCTGGAATAGAAGGAGTATATGTTGTTCCTTCTGAATGTAATACTTGTCCTTGTGTATCAACTATTTATGAAAGTGCGGATGTTGTAAATGGTGATGTTTTCTTTACAGTTATATCAACAAATGATGAAAAATTTATATTTAAAAAAAGCAATGAAAACTAAAATTATTATATTTCTTATAGTTCTTATATCTCTTAATACAAATATTGTTTTTGCTGAAAATGATAAATATCTTGAACTAAAAGAAACTCTTCTGCCTTACACTGAAAGTTTGAGATCAAGAATTTCTGCTGAACCTTTAGTAAATTGTATTGATATTGTTAGTCCTTTATTTGATATGGCCACTCTGGAATTTTTACAATTTTTAGATAGTCATTATTCCAACAAAGCTTCTACTAGCTCTTTAAATAATATTGCTCTTAATAAATATATGCTTTACAGAAGATATATAAAAGAAGTTGTTTCGAAACTTTATTCAAATACTGATGGTGTAAGCCAAACTGATTTAATGCAAGAATATCAAAGCTTTAAACTTTGTGAATCTTTGGGTGATTCTTATATAGAATTAAGTAAAAAGAAAATGTATGAATATGTTCGCACAAATGTTTATGTAAAAAAATCAACCATTGTAAATGAAATGATGGTTCCTCTGAATGAAGAAATGAGAGAGCTTAGTTTTTCTTATACAAAAATGTATGCCTCGTTTTTAACCTTTAGAGATAAACTTCCGGGATTTTTGACTAACTGTGTAACAAAATAACTATGATGAAAAATTTGCTTTTAAAATTACTGGTAATATTAAGTGCTTTTTCATTTGTTTATTTCCCATATTCTGTTTTGGCAAATTCAAATGCTGATAATAAAGATTACTTAAATCCCCAAAATTCTTACTCAGCAGTTAGGTCTTCTTATCATTCTACTATGAATGAGTTTTTTGACTCTAAGATTCGAACTCTAAATAATCTTTTTGAAGAAGAAGAATTTTATAATGATGAAAAGTTTCTTGTTCCGAAAAATGTGGATATAAATAATTATAAAGAAAAATGTGGAGATGATAATGTAAGTACCTTTTGCGTTTCTATGCAGGCTCTTGATATTTACTTAAATTATACAAACACGCTTTCTCAAATGAGAGATAAAGTTGAGGTGAGAGAGGGTGAATTAAATTTACTCGGACTATATGCTTTAAGCTCAAGTAGAAATGCGGATATTATAAATGAAATTGAAAAGGCTGAGAAAGTTTTAAATCTTACTATTTCTGCTTATAACGAATACAGAAGTGCATATCCAATTCATCTTAAAAATTTAGAAATAATAAAAAATTTAAAGAAATACAAAAGATCATTAACTATGGTGAGAATTGTTGTTTCGGCTTTCCCCTCGAAATTTATTGATGCCTCATCACCTTATTGCAACTAATATGAATAAAACTAAACAAATCATTATAGGTATACTAATTGCGTTAGTTTTAATAATTATTGAAAATAATAGTTTCACAAGTTTTTCTGAAAGCAGTACAGAATACTTAGAATGGTCTCAAATTTTTAGTTCGAAGAATAAAGGAATTGGTCTATATAATAATATTCGAAGAAACATGTTTGAAAAACCAAAAAATCAAGCTCTTATTGATAGTGCAAGGAAATTTGGTTTAAATACATTTGAAGCAAATCAACTTTCTTCTGGAAGTGTTGCGGTGCTTTATAATAATCCTTCAAAAAAATATAGAGGTGTAGATTATAATCAATTTATGGATGAATATAATGCCTTCATGACTTATTACAATGATCTTATCGAAATTTATACACTTAAAGAAGAAATGGATGCGATGGCTCTTCCTTCTGAAATTTTCTCTAATGGAGATTTAAGTGATTCTGGGTTTGATTTAATTGAAGACTATAAAATTATGCAAGAAATATTATTTAAAAAATCAAGTCCAATTAAAACTGGCTACAAATTTCCTTCTTCTTCAAGCTCTCCAAACATTGATACTGTTTATTTAGATAATAATTTTAATACTGAAGTAAGTTCTGAAGGTTCTGTAGGTTCTGTAGGTTCTGTAGGTTCTGTAGGTTCTGAAAATCAAATCGTAATTTCGGATCTAAATGATGAAAGTGATTTAAATAACTTAGAAAGTCCTGAAGA
>CAYVBX010000007.1:10378-19258 GCA_964449945.1 uncultured Candidatus Peribacteria bacterium | reverse complement strand
TAATTTCGGATCTAAATGATGAAAGTGATTTAAATAACTTAGAAAGTCCTGAAGACTTAGTTCCAGTTTCTATTGTTGAAAGTTTTGAAGAAGATATTTGTGTTGATGAAAGTTTGGAAAATAATTTTTCAGAAATATTTGCAAACTATGAAAATAAAGTATCTCTTGAAAAAGAAAGGTTGGATCAAAGCAAACTAGATGAAAACATAAATGATGATTTTTCAGATGACGAAGCGAACGATCAAAACTATCAAATACTTTCTGAAGATGGCGATATAAATCCTGCACAAAGGTCTAAGTGGGGCAATAGTTTTTGTCCAAATATTTCTCCCAGTTATTCAAAAAGTGGCAGTGGATATGCAGTAGTTGCAGGAGAAAATGGCTTTGAATCTCTCAGATATTTTAAAGATTCTTTTTTAGATAGCACTTTATCCGCTGGAATGGCAACTGTGATTGGCGGGGTAAATACAAATCTAAAATTTGCTATTTGCTTAAGTACGGAATTTGTTTATAAAACTTATTCTTCATATACTCCTGATGCAAGCTGTATCAAATGTGAAATTGATAAAATAAATGAAATTATGAATCAAGTATTAACGACTAGCCTTGTTCCAAATAAAGTTACTGGAAACTTCATGGAGTCTGCTAAATGTAAAGATGCCTTTAGTTTAATTCCAAGTATGAACATTATTGCAGTTGCTTCTCCAATTTCAACTCCAATGAATTTTGATTTAATTTCTGAAAAAAATATTTTTACAGAATGGAATAATTTTATAGCTGAATATCGCCCATTTTTAAGTGATTTTGGTCAAGTTCCCGGTGATTTTGAGAGTGATTTTATATTAGAAAATTTAAGTGAAAACCCAAAACTTACTGATACTCTTTTGGAAATTCAAGTTGTTAAAAACAATAACTTTGCTGATGCTCTCTTAAAAGCTCGTTCTCTTGAGGTATCAAAAGAGCTTTCTGATAAAAATATTTATGCTAGAGAATTTCATAATCAGATCAAACAATTTAAAAATATGTTTATAAGTTTTGAAAAAATGGTAGAAGATTTGGTTGATGTTTGTAAACTTGTTGAAAACAAAGATAATATCGATTAAAAATGAAAAAAATAATATTAAAATTTGGAGTAATAATAACGGTAATTTTTCTGGTTCTAAGTCAAAACACTTTTTCAGCTAGCCAAAACTACACGATGCTTTCAGATGAAGAACAAAAAGACTTAAGCAAAAAACTTGCAAATCCTTATGATGGAGACAATTTGTCACTTGGAAGATGTTTTTACAAAGGAAATATCGACTTTGTTTTGTTTTTACAAACTTTGATTTATAGTGATGGCTTTAAAGAGGGAGTACTTGAACCATTTAGAGATATTTTTTCCAGAAATCAATGTCATTCAAGTGATGTACTTAATTTAATAAAACAAAGAGATAAAATTAGAGAAGCAATTCGTTCTGCATTTTTAAATTGTAGGAACGATAGAATTCCTATGCTCAAACGAGCATATAATTTAGTAAATGCGGAAATCTATTATGTTAGACACATTGTAGATGGTGTAATTTCACTTTCTCTTCCTTTGGATACTTTGAATACTTTAAGACTAGAAAGCGAAGAATCTTTATACACAAGTGATGAAGAAATGTATAAAAAAATGAAAGAAAAATATCTTGGAAGTATGTTCTCTGAAGATGAACTTAATCTATTATATAGAAATCTTCGTACGAAATATTCCAAACGAAAAATTGAATATGTGAACTGCAATAGTGGTAGTTTCAAGGTATTGGCTGAAAAATTTAATGAATTTATTGATAACTTTGGAGGAATTAGTCCTGCAATTGAAGATGCAAAAATGAGAATAGGAGGTAGAGCTGAAAAAATTTGGGAAGCAATTACTGATCCAGGGCTTGCTGATTACCTATCTTCAATCATCAACATAAATATTAATTCAATGCCTGCAAAAATGGGAGCATCTGAAATTCTAAGCTATTTATCTGAATTTGGAGAATTTCCTGATTATGGGGACCAATCTTTTTCTTCTTTTTTTGGACAATTAGATCTAGAAGATCAAAAATTTCTAATGGAAACAAAAAAAGCTGAACTGGCATCAAGCTATATTTTTTTATATCGTGACAACCTTGATCAAAGTATAGAAAAATTTTTGGATGAATTAAATGAAATTGATCAAAGTATATTAAACACAATTGATAACCTTGATTTACTTTTTGATTGTACATTTGCAATAAATTCTAGGCAGTGCCCAAATAAATAAATTTGATATATCGTAGAAGCTAGATCTAATTCAAAATATTCATATATCGAAAAAGCCCCTTAATTTAGGGCTATTTCGGAAGATTTTTTCAAGGTTTTACCTGTAGGGCTATTACAAGTAAGGTCTATATATTGAAGATTTTTTAGGTTTATGATTTTGCGTATCCAAATACAAATCCTGCTACTCTTGATTTATTTTTTTCCTTACACTGCACTCCGTTTAATTCGAGCGTTGTTTCCGATATCTCAGAACAACAATATGGACATCGATGTAAATTTGTTGATGTGGATTTTCCACAGGAGAGGCAATGTATTATCATTTTATATATGTAAATTAAATTATATAAATCTCGTTTGATGTTTCCTCTTTTTCTATATAAGTTGTTTCTTTTTCAAAGTTTGGACTAATTTTTCCTTCGATTTTGTTTTCTGTTTCAATTATTCCCTCTTCTGACTTCAAATTTATTATTTCATCTTCTTCAATGATTTCAGGGTTTTGTGTTTCTGCCTTAAACTCTTCCTTTGCTTCTGAATTAATATTTTTTAGATTTACTGAACTGTGTTTTTTCTTTTTACTCTTTGTTTTTATTTCAACTTCTTGCAACTCTTTTTCCTCTTTATTATTTACAGTGATGGTTTCAAGAAAATTTTTCACTTCGCTTTCATTGATGCGATAGACTCTTCCAATTTTTATTCCCTTTAGTTTCCCGTTTTTTATGTATTTCAGAATTGTAAAGGGGTGTACTTGCAGAAGCTCTGAAACTTGCTCTGTTGTTAGATATTTTTCAATCATTGGTTTTCTATATTAGATTTAAGTCTAGGATTATATACACAATTTAAAACAATTCAAGCTTATTTCAATATAGAAGACCTTAATTAAGTAAATTTCATTAAACTGTATACTATTTATCACAGCTTAATTTAATTTACAACACTTTTTGCAAATTTAATTAAATTTTACTTAATTTAATTAAACTTTATACAAATTATATACCTTTAAAACAATTGTTTTATAATTAAGTTAAATCCAAACAACATTAACAAATTTTAAACTATTTTATAATATCTAAATAAATTTAACCACATTTGAACATACTTAATTAAGTTTAATTAAATTTTATTAAACCTAATTAAACTTTACTAAATTTAATCAAAGCTCAACCAAGTTTACTAAGAAATTTTTTCGGTATAGAAAAATTAAGCAGAAAGCCCAAATAAAGATAAAAAATTGTCTAATTTATGCTTTTCTAATTTAAAATCTTTTTAAGCCACTTACCTGTATACGAAGAATTGTTTTTAATTAGTTCTTCTGGAGTACCTTTGCCAACGATCATTCCCCCTTCATCCCCACCTTCTGGGCCTAAGTCTAATATATAATCAACCGACTTAATCACATCTAAATTGTGTTCAATGACTAAAACCGTATTTCCTTTATCAACTAGCCTATTCAAGACATCTAATAATTTCTTCACATCTTCAAAATGAAGTCCTGTAGTTGGCTCGTCTAAAACATACAGCGTTTGGCCCGTTGCCCTTTTTGAAAGCTCTGTTGCAAGCTTAATCCTTTGAGCTTCCCCTCCAGACAATGTATTTGCAGGTTGTCCAAGACGAATATAACCAAGACCAACTTCATATAAAGTTTGAAGCTTAACACTTACAGTAGGAATGGCTTTAAAAAAATCTAAAGCGTCTTCAACTGTCATTTCTAAAACATCATGAATAGTTTTACCCCTATATTTAACTTCCAAAGCTTCTGTATTATATCTTTTTCCCTTACAAGCCTCACAAGGCACATAAATGTCTGGAAGAAAGTGCATTTCAATTTTCTTTATTCCATCGCCCTTACAAATTTCACAACGACCTCCTTTAACATTAAAGCTAAATCTTCCCGGCTTATATCCTCTTAATTTTGCCTCTGGTGTTTTGGAAAACAAATCCCGTATGTCGGTAAAAACACCTGTATATGTGGCTGGATTACTGCGTGGAGTCCTTCCAATCGCAGACTGATCTATGTTTATTATTTTATCTAAATGCTCCATTCCAGATATTTCTTCATGTTCTCCCGGTAAAGCCTTTGATCGATATAGTTTTTTTGAAACGGACTTAACCAAAATAGAATTTACCAAAGTAGATTTCCCACTTCCTGAAACACCTGTTACTGAAATAAAAGTTCCTAGTGGAAAAGATACATCTAAATTTCTTAAATTATGCTCTTTAGCGCCTTTAATTGTTAGATATTTAGAATTTCCTTTTCTTCTCTTTTTAGGAACTAAAACTTCTTTTGCTCCTGATAAATATTGACCAGTTATTGAATTTTTGTCTTTCATAACTTCAATAGGACGACCTTTTGAAACAACATTTCCCCCATGCTTTCCCGCTCCCGGACCGATGTCTATTAAATAATCTGATGCAAGCATAGTATCAACATCATGTTCTACAACAATAACAGTATTTCCCAAATCTCGTAGCTCAATAAGTGTTTTTATAAGTTTATCATTGTCATTTTGATGAAGCCCAATTGAAGGCTCATCTAATACATAAATTACTCCTGATAATTTTGATCCAATTTGAGTAGCAAGCCTTATTCTTTGAGCTTCTCCGCCTGATAATGTGTTTGCAGAGCGATTTAAGGAAAGATATGAAAGCCCAACATTTTGAAGAAAGCGTAATCTATTTAAAATTTCTTTTAGTATTGTTTTTGCAATCTCAGCTTTTGTTTTATCGAAAGTGATGTTTTGAAAGAAATCTATTGCCTTTTTGATAGACAACTCACTGATGTCCATTATTGAAAACTTGTTGATCTTAACTGATAAAACCTCTGGTTTTAGTCTTTTGCCTCCACAATCTGGACAAATTAAAATTCTCATATATCCTTCAATTTTTTTTCTAACATATTCAGAATCTGTTTCATGATAGCGCCTTTCTAAGTTTGGAATTACTCCCTCATAAGATGTTTCATATTCTCTAGAATATGAGCTAAATTCTCCATCTTCATCATCAAAACTAACTTTTCCAAGATCGACTGAATAAATGTTATTCGGATCTCCATATAAAACTATATCAAGAGCTGGCTTAGTTAATTTGCAAATTGGTGTATGCATCGAAAAATTGTGTTTTTTTGCAACAACCGAAAGCATCCTTGTGTACCAACCTAAATGTGATGTTGTGCTAGACCAAGGAACAATTGCCCCTTCTGCAAGTGTTAGATTTTTATTTGGGATTATTAAATCTGGATCTATTTCAAGTTTTGTTCCTAGTCCATGACAATTCGTACAAGCTCCATGTGGACTATTGAAAGAAAATGTTCGTGGTTCGAGCTCTGGCATACTAATATTGTGTTCTGGACAAGCAAAATGCTCTGAATATCTGTGTTCTTTTTTTTCATCAAAATCTAATACTATCATTTCGCCATTAGCAAATTTTAAACAAGTTTCAACTGAGTCTGCGAGCCTTGTTCTGTTTGGGTTTGGTAGAGAAATTTCTTGTCCAGATGATAGTTTTTGAGAAAGTGCTTTAAAACCTTTTACTACTAGCCTATCCACTACAATTTCTATATTGTGTTTTTTATTTTCATCTAATTCTGGGATATCCGTAATTGGAGTTATTTCTCCGTCAACTCTAACCCTTACAAATCCATCTTTTTGAATTTTTTCAAAAGTTTTATCGTGTCGTCCTTTTCTATCTTTTATTATTGGAGAAAGTAAAACGATTTTTTTTCCCTCTGGCATTTCTGCTATTTCATCAATTATCTGTTGAGAACTTTGCCGTTCAATAGCTTTCGAACACTTTGGGCAATGTGGTGTTCCTACTTTTGCAAATAATAATCTTAAATAATCGTAAATTTCTGTAACTGTACCAACTGTTGATCGTGGATTTCTTGGAGCTGATTTTTGATCAATAGAGATTGCTGGAGAAAGCCCTTCGATTGAATCAACTTCTGGTTTATCCATGAGTTGTAAAAAATTTCTTGCATAAGTAGAAAGACTTTCCACATATCTTCTTTGCCCTTCTGCATAAATTGTATCAAAAGCAAGTGATGATTTTCCTGAACCAGAAAGACCAGTTATTACTGTAAATTTATTCTTTGGTATTTCGACATCTAAATTTTTGAGGTTGTGAATTTTAGCCCCTCTAACAATTATTTTATCGTTTGACATTATTAAAAAGCGGTTATTGACTGTTTTGCAATTTTATAGAAAAGAATGCAAAAAGCAAAGAGAAAATATAAAAAACATTTTTAAGAAATAATTGGCCCACCTTTTTTAAAGACATCTACTGCAGATAAGTCTTCATATCCACTTTTGCTTGCTGTTTCACTTGGCTTTTTCTCATTGCTCTCTTCAGAATTTTCACTGGTTAAAAAACTCATCTCCTTCGTTTCTGGAGTAAAGGCTTCTACCTTGTCTAAATGTTTTTCTTTAAAAGCTGAAAGACTTCGACCCGAAAATCTTTCTAATGCGCTTGGCTTTACTAATTTTTGAACACCGTTTTTGAAAGTAAACAATAATCCTTGGTTATCTGGGCTTTTTTCAACATTTTTAAGCGTTCCCATATTGTTTTTTATCTCAGACCATATTTGTCTAAGAAGCTTTGACTCAGTTTTTGGCTCTGATTCAGAATGTATTGGATCTAAGTATTGTGCAAGAACACTATCTTGGTTTTCTAAAACTTCCTCTTGTTTTATTTCATCTAAAGAAGTCCTAAAACTTTCACTATCTCTCAGGTTAAGATTTCTAATTTCCTCTACTTGAGATGCCCACGATGGCAAATTTTCTTCTGCAATATTTTGTTCATCTGTATTTTGCTCATCTTTTTCTTCTGCTAGGTGAGCTACTTTTTCAGAAGTGTCTTCAATTACTGTATCTTTAAAAAATTCCCTATCTGTTATTTGTTTTTCTTTTGTACTAACTTTTATACCATCTGAAGCTAAAGTTTTTGCGCTAGCCATTGATTTTTCTAAATTTGCCCAATTAAAAGTTGCGGACCTTAATTCTTGTAAAATATTTTGTAAATCCGAACTAATACTTTCAAGTTTTTCTGTAAACTGCTTTGCAGATTTTTCTTCTTTTCTCATTGCAAGTGAAATATCTCTTTCAAGACTAGCTAGATCTCGCATAACTTGAACAAAAGATTCTTTTTTTGTGTCTTCTACTGCAGGAACATAAATATCAAGTTGCCTTCTTAGCGTTGATACTTGAGTTTTTATGTCCGATAAAGATGTTTCATTTTTTTCTCTTAAAGCCGATATTTCTTCCATAGTTGGCGCAACTGTACGATCAATGGATTCAGTTGACTGAACTATTTTTTCAGAAGAATTTTCAGATAAATTTGATGGATTATTCATATTTTATTGGGTTAATTTATTTTCTAATTCCATTTCTTCCATAGCATCAAGGGATTTTTGAGTATGCTCTTCATTTTCTTTTTCTATTCTTTGAACTTCTTTTCCGAGTAGATTAACTTGCTGTTTTAGATTACTTAGTACTCTTTCTTTTTCTTTTTCCTCTTCATACAAAAGCCAATGATAAACTAGTTCTTGTTGATCAATTGGCATATCAATAATTTTCTCAAGATAATTTTGTTTTTCTTGATCGTTTAAAGATCCAAAATGATGAAAATTTGAAAGATATTCTTTGAGTTCTTTTAACTTTATTTGTTTTAAACTATTCATTTGAACTTTGGTTAACTTGTATAGGTGTTAATTTAAAATATATTTGTGGGCTTACTGGATTATTTCTTTTACCCACCATTAATTTTTTATAATCTTTGTGAATGTTTTTCTTTTCAAAAAGATGATTTAAGGTGTAATAACCGCCTATTAAAAACGGTATCATCATAAATGTAAGGTTTAACTCTAAAAAAATATTGAAAGATGCGTGTAATAATACCGCTATCAAAAATCCTTCTATCATTTTATGTTTATAAAAAAGTTTTTCTTTTTCAATTGATGTAAGTTTATGCAAGTAAACTGTAATAAGTCTTCTTTTAGAAAATAGCTCTTCTTGAAGAATTGGCTTTGCAAATTGGGCAAGTCCGTAATAATAGCCAAAAATTCCAGAAAATAATATGTGTGCAAATGTTGAAAAAGAAGATCTAAATAAAAATGGTAATACTAGATTTCCTGCGCCTTCCTGTATCCAAATTGTGTAAAAATACAGGATATTTTCTGTGAAGGAAAACCCAAGGGCCGCGACTATAAAAAACTCGATAGCGTCGTCGATACTTTGAAAATAATCATCGTCAACCATTTTTACTGAAAAAAACTTCATGCTTTCTTCAATAACCCCAACAAGCATAAATGTTATTAAAACTGACATTGGTAGAGTTAGAGATGAACTAATTGGTATAAAAGAATCGTTATAGTAATCAGCTAACTTAAAGGCGTTTATCCAAGGAAAAAAATTCCAAAAAAACTTATAAATTAAAATTGGAAAAACCGCTAATGCTCCTATAATAAAGGTAAGTGCCAGTAACTTTTTGTCTTCTGGATTTTTTTTATAAAAAAATGTGCCCCAAAGTATTGCTGGAATAAGGGCTAAAACTATTGAACCAATTATTTGTAAATAATCTGACATAGTTAAAATTATTATGATATTTTACCACAATATT
>CAYVBX010000007.1:8832-10278 GCA_964449945.1 uncultured Candidatus Peribacteria bacterium | reverse complement strand
TAAAACCGACCACTTGAGGTAGTATTTATATGTAAAATATAAAATAATTTTTATTTGCCCCGAAATTATCGCTAAAAAATAATTAAGGCCTTTTTAGTTGTAGTTTTAATTGTATTAAATTATTTCAATGACTTTAATACTAGAACCTGTTTCTTTTAAATTCTCGTGGCTTGTACCCGTAATAATTGATTGGCAGTCTTCAATTGATTTAAGAAAATATTCTTGTCTAAAGGAGTCTAATTCTGAAAAAACATCGTCAAGAAGGAGAACTGGCGAAAGATTTTTCTTTGATTTTATATAGTCGATTTCGGCTAATTTCAGAGCCAAAAGTATTGTTCTAAATTCCCCCCTTGAAGCGCTTTCGGAAATATTTCGATTGTTTATTTGAAATATTAAATCGTCTAAATGTGGGCCAAATGTTGTTTTTCCACTGTAAATATCTTTTTGTCTTCTATTGCTTATTTCGAAATTTAAAATTTCTTCTGTGTTTTTTTCGTTTAAATCTTTATTTTTAGAGGAATATTCAATTTTAATCATTTCATTGCCAAGAGAGATTTTTTTATAGTGCTTTTCAAGCAAATTGTTAAGAAAAGTTGTGAATATTATTCGTTTTCTTAATATTTCGCTTGCGAAAACTATCAATTGAATATCCCATATTTCTAGATTGTCGAAATTTATTGAATTTATGCCTTGTTCAAATAGTTTTTTTTGTAATTCTTTGATTAGATTATTCCGTTGTTTTAAGACTTTGTTGTAATTTAAAAGTGCGTCTAGATATTCTTTATCGGTTTGTGAAAGGACAATATCAAGATAACGCCTACGATAAGATGGGCTTAAGTAGAGCATATTTAAGTCTTCGGGATGAAAAAGAACTGAAAGAAGTGTGCCTAAAAAATTTTTGTGGCTTATTGAAACGCCATTTTTTTTATAGTTTTTTTGTTTTTTTGGGGCTTTTGAAAAAAATACTTCGAGGTTTTCAGCTTCGGCACCTTCTATTTCCCCACTTGTCCTTGAAAAATCCGCTTCCCAATTTATCATTTCTGTAAATTGATTAGTTCGAAAAGATTTTCCGAGTGAAAGTGTATAAATTGATTCTAAAATATTTGTTTTTCCTATGCCATTTTTACCCAAAAATAAAACTGTTTCTTGTTCTTTTGGAAAAAAAATTTCGTATTTTTCGTGTGAACGAAAATTTTCGAGTTTTAGTGTGTTTATTCTCATTTGTGGGCTTAGCTTGTCTTATGCTAGTTGGTTTTGAGGTTTGTGTAAAGCCATTTATTGGTATGGGCGATTAAAATTTTCCGACATCGGCCGGTATGTGTGATTAAAATTTTCCTCCATCGATTGATTTGGCTTTTCTAACATGTACGAAAAGCCAAAGTTTGCTCCAACATGTTGGAGCAAACGAATCGATAAAGTCGGAAAATCTTAATCACACAGACCTTA
>CAYVBX010000007.1:0-8732 GCA_964449945.1 uncultured Candidatus Peribacteria bacterium | reverse complement strand
CATGTTGGAGCAAACGAATCGATAAAGTCGGAAAATCTTAATCACACAGACCTTAAGGAAAGAAGACTGGAGCTTTAAAAACCACCTCTTAAGGGATTGTTCTTGTAAGATTTTTGTATTTAATTTATTATTCTTTTCGTATTTATTAAACAATTTTTAATATGTCTAAAGAAATTTCTCTTGATGCAATGAGGCATTCTTGCTCACATGTGCTTGCTCAGGCTGTTTTTGATATGTTTCCTGATGCTAAGCTTGGGATTGGACCGACGATTGATTTCGGTTTTTATTATGATTTTGAACTTCCCCGAACTTTAATTCCTGAAGATCTTGCAATTTTGGAAAATAAAATGAGAGAAATCGTCAAAGAAGGGCAAGTTTTTGAAAAATATGAAATGCCTGCGGAAGAAAGTTTTGAGTTTTTAGATAAAACTGGGCAAAAATATAAACTAGAACTTGCAAAAGAATTTGCTGATGCTGGTGAGATTATTTCGTTTTATAAAAATACGGATAAAGAAGGAAGTCCAAAATTTGTTGATATGTGTGAAGGGCCTCATGTTGAAAACACAAATCAATTAAAGGCTTTTAAATTAACACATGTTTCTTCGGCTTACTGGAGGGGTGATGAAAAAAGGCCTCAACTTCAAAGAATTTATGGGCTTTGTTTTGAAAGTGAAAAAGAACTTAAAGAACATCTAAGACTGCTTGAAGAAGCGAAAAAGAGAGATCATAGAAAGCTTGGTAAGGATCTTGATTTGTTTCATGTTGATGAAAAAGTTGGTGCAGGGCTTGTTTTGTGGCATCCAAAAGGGGCTATGGTATGGAGAATCATTGAAGAATTTTGGTATAAAGAGCACCTTAAAAATGGCTATGAACTTGTTCGAAGTCCTCATATTGGCAATAAAATTCTTTGGGAAACTTCAGGACACTGGGGATTTTATAACGATAGTATGTATCCGCCAATGGAAGCAGGACAAAGTTTGTCTGATCAACAATCCGGTAAAAAAGCTGAAATGTCTGAGCAATATTTGATAAAACCAATGAATTGTCCTTTTCATGTTCAAATTTTCAATAACAAGCTCCATTCATACAGAGATCTACCCTATCGATGGGCTGAATGTGGTACAGTTTATAGATTTGAAAAAACTGGACAACTTTCAGGGCTAACAAGAGTTCGAGGTTTTACGCAAGATGATGCACATATTATTCTTAGAAAAGATCAAGTTGAGGTGGAACTGAAGAAAGTTATTGATTTTATAATGTTTATTTTTAAATCTTTTGGCTTTAATGAAGAAAGCATAAATATATATCTTTCTCTTCGAGATAAAGAAAAAATTGGAAAATATGCGGGTGGAGATGAAGGATGGGAATTAACTGAAAGTGTTTTGAAAAAAGTTGCGGTGGAAAGTGGGCTTAATTTTAAAGAGGAAAAAGGAGAGGCAGCTTTTTATGGACCTAAACTTGATTTCAAATTAAAAGATGTTCTTGGCAGAGAGTGGCAATGTTCGACTCTCCAATTTGATTTCAATTTGCCACAAAAATTTGACATGAAATACATAAATCAAGATGGAAAAGAAGAAAGGCCATATATGCTCCATAGAGCTTTATTTGGCTCATTTGAAAGGTTTATGGGACTTTTAATCGAACACTATGCTGGGGCGTTTCCAGTTTGGCTTGCGCCAGTGCAGGTTCGAATACTTCCTGTTAGTGAAAAATTTGAAGATTATGCTAAGGAATTGGCTGATAAGCTTAGAATGTCTGAGATTAGAGTTGAAACGGACTTGAGTGATGAAACTCTTGGCAAGAAAATTAGAAATGCTGAAATGATGAAAATCCCATATATGCTTGTTGTTGGTGAAAAAGAAGTCAATGAAGGAACTGTTTCTGCTAGAAATTATACGACTAAAAAACAAGAAGTAATGAAATATGAAGAATTTGAAAAGAAAATACTTGCAGAAATAAATAATAAAAGCTGATAAGTTTTTTCTATTCTGAAATTCCAGTAAGATTTGATTCTAATATTGTTTCGACAAGTTTATTTGGGTCTTGGCTTATTAAATCATCAAAATTATCACTAAAATATTTACAAGCTTTTGTTGTGTTTTCTACTCTTATATTTGCCTGATTTGAGTACAAAGGATTGATATTTTGCTTAAAGCTTGGATTATTGTATTTGTTTGAAATTGATAATATCATTTGATTTAATTCTGTAATAAAATGATTTGCATTGTGTTTTGTATTTGCCACTTTTTTGTTTTCACGAGAATCACGATCCATTCGAACGAGATTAACTCCCCTTTCATCATATTTTGATGTCATTATTGCTTCAAAGATAACATAAGCTTTTATTGCCTCTTTTAGAGAATTAATTGTTTCTTTGTATTTTGTTGTATAATTTTGCCTTTCATCAACATTTTTAGAAACTCTCGCTTTAAATCTCGCATTTTCTGCAATATTTGCAAGTGTTTTAATATATTGGCTATATCCTGCAAATCCATTTGCAAAGCCATCCATACTCATTTTTAATCCTCCATAAGTTGTACAAGAAGTTTTAATAACTGATTCACTAGCTAAAGGAATAAAATATTGCGCATCATCTGCTTCTAAATTGCTTAAATTTCTTACTTGATCTGCGGCTAAAGTCTTATAAGTTGAATTAGTTATAACAGTGTTCCACAAAAAATCTCGAACTGCTCTATTTGGCTTTAGTTCATTTTTTCCAAGCACTTGAAAACTTTGCTGAAATGACTCAAATTCTTTTCTTGTTATGGGATGTGGCTTTCCATTTGGCGTTCTTGGTAGTGCTTGAACAAAAAAGGTAAGTGGTAAAAATTTAGAATGTAATTGCTTTGCCATTTGAGTAACTCTATCCATACTCATAATTGTATCACCATTTTTATCCCTTAAAGTAATACCTTGTATTAAATAATATATTTTTTCTTCTATTGATCCTTTTCCATTTTCCATTGCTGTAACAAGCATTGCTTCATACTCATGAGGATCTACTGGATCTTTTTTGGAACTATCAATGTGGGATTTAAGCATTCCTTCCATGTGTGGAGCAAACCCAACAGAACTAATAACTCTATTTGCCCTATCCATTACTGTTGATACTTTTGATGAATAACTAGACAAAGATTTTCTTTCCCATTCAGAAAATTGATTTGGATCATCCCAATATTTATTAACTGCTTCTCCAAACTTATCATATAGTAATTTTGATTCAGCCGAATTCGGATCTATTTCTGTATATTTTGGAACAACTGCCTCAATATTTGCATTTCTAAACATATTTTTCCAAATGTATGGATCCCACATATTTAAAAAGCCTTTTTCAGCAAGTAAATTAAATGCCACCTCAAGATGATATTTATTTGAAGATGTTCTTAATACATTTATCAATTTTGCTGGAGTTTTACTTTTTAATAATTTTTCAGTGCTTTCCATTATTGCTCTTTCTGCTTCTTTTCTTCTTCCTTGTTTAAAGTGTTCTTTTAAATCACCAGAAAAAATTTCTTCTCCAAGTTTTCCAACTCTATATTTGGATAATACTTCAGATCGTCCTTTATAATTTGCCCAAATATGCTTAAAAAAATCTACTAAATCTTTTACTGAATAAAACATGGTATTTTCTTTCAAGTCCTTAAGAAAACTTCTAGCAATTGGTACATCTTCTTTTTCAATTGGGGCAACGACCTCATCGTATGATTTAAAATCTGGAACTTGTGAAGAAATTTCTTCTTTAATCTGAGAACTTAAATCTTCAACATCCTGAATAGTTTCTTCAGAAAGTGGCTTAAATTTATGATTTGAAAGAAGAGATATAAATTCTCCATAAGAAAGCTCATTTTTCTGCAAATCTCCTTCTTTGTGTGGATTTAACGCTTTATCAATAATTATTTTATCATTTGTAATAGAAAGTACTTTAAAACCAGTTGGCGGGCTTAATTCTTGAGAAAAAAAACTTTGCCCCTCCTCTAAATTCGAATTTTGAACGAAAATTGAAGAATTTAGCTCTTCAAGATTATTGATTTCTGGACTTAGTGAATTTCTTTCAATAATCGTTTTGAATTCATTTAAACTACATTCAAAAGAATCTGCCTCATTCTCTTCTCTAAGTACTAATTTAACTTCATATCTTTCAATGTTGTTTGTGTTGTTTAAATATATTGGCTCGTGACGAAGTTGTTCCAATATCAGTCTATTTCCATCTGGCAGAGTGAACGCACTTATATTTAATAGATTTATCCCCAATCTTACTGAAGAAGAAAGGGTTTCAGAAAATTTTTGAAAATCAACTGAAAAATTGGGACAAATTTGATCTAAAGATCTAATGCTGTTTTGTATTTCGTTTTCTAGCTCTTGATGTTGATTCAAAATTTCTGCTCTTTCGGCTTGATCATTAGTACTATGAAACCTTGGAGTCAATTCTTGTATCTCTCTTACTTTTTCTGAAAGATCAGTCAATCTTGAAAAAAATGCAGTTTCATTTGCTTCCGTTAAGCTTGAAGGCCTCCAATTGTAATTGCGGATATTTTCTTCTATGGATAAAAGCTCCAAACTCGAAATACTAAAATTAATAAATCTTTGCCCGATTGAACTATTTGTTGATTTAATAAATTTTTTCAAAATCATATTTTAGTGTGGAGTTTTAATTAAATGCTGGAATGTTTTGTTGGCTTTTAATTGCGTCTTGGAGTTCCTTTAGTTGCTGTTGATTTGGGGATTCGTCGTTCATAAAGGCTTCCCATTTGCTTTTATTTGCATTACTAATAAGATTTTTTAAAGCACTCACTTCTTCTGATTTCAACCCCTTTATTCCTTGCTTTACTACCGCTGGTGTTTCTGTAGTAGCTCCTATTAACGCAAGTCTTTTTGCTGGGTCAGTTATTACTTTTAAGTTTTTCACTTCAGGCCTTAAATTTGTTTGCACCATGTTTAAATCAGTATATCTGTTTGCTCCAAATAGCTTGTTGCCTTCCTGCATGAAAGATCCAAGTGAAGCTTTTGTCATCTGCCCATCGATTTTTATTGGAATTACATTTGCCGAAATTGGCAAAGATGCGATTTTGCTTCCAATTGCCTTAGTTACACCGAATAATTTATCTGTAAATGCCTTTGCGATTGTGTCGCTCATTGCAGATGTAATTGCTATCCATGTAACTGCAATTACACCAATTCCAACAACAACATCTTGCATTGTAGATAAACCAATTACTGGAAGACCTGCATCACCTGATGAAAATACCAATGTTTCTGTACCAATCGAATTTACACTTTTAATAGATTTAAGCATTATCCAGCCAATAGTCATTGCAACAGATATAATGAGTGGAGCAATTGCGTTTTTAATAAATTTGTCTTTTGCTGTATTTAATGCAGATACTTTATTCCCTAGTGCGGGCACAGCCATAGCCAATACAAGCACAGGAGAAACAGCTATTACTACCCACAAAACAACTAAACGCCCTAATAACACTGCAAATAAGGCTATAAATGATACCGCATAGATAAAATACATAATCAAGGAAATCAAAAGACTTATAAGAACCTTCTCCACATTTTCAATGTCTAAAGGCACATCTGAATACGCTACTATTTCGCTTAAATCCAATGCCATTGCAAGTGCAACATTTTGACTTCCAAATGAAGAAAAATAACTTTTACCCTTATCTGACAACTCAAAACCATTACAAAGATTTGACTTTAGATAAAAGTCCTTGGCCTCTTGACATTCCGCCGTAGTACAGCCCAAATCTTCCGTTGCTCTTACTGCTTTTGCCACAGCGACATTATTTTGATAAGTTTTAAAATCATTTGAATCTTTATGATCTGAAGCCTTTTGTCCAGCTATTGATAAACAAAATATCTTTTGTTTATCTGGATCATTTGAAATTTCTAATTTTGCAAGTCCTTCTGATACTTGATCTGGCAATGCAAATACTGCAGATGTTGATACCGTTATTACATCTAAAAACACTTTTATACCCAAAAATGAAAAATTTATTGCAATTATTCCTATAATTATTTTTGGCAAAAATCCCTTTAGTCCTGCCATTCCGCTATCGTCTGCAAGTCCTGTCATATTGTATATAGCAACTCCCATAAGCCCTACCACAAAAACTAAATTTACTAAATTTCTTACAGGAATCCATATTTCAAGAAGTCTTGCCTCCATTCCCCCACCAAATAAAATTGAATTATCAAGAAGCCCGCCTATCATTATCAAAATTGGCCAAATAAAAGTGTTTAGTAAATCATTTACGGTAAGAATGAATTTTGCAGTTCCTTTGATAGAAGGATCGTCAAATTGACTTAAATCCAAACCATAGCTTGTATTTGTCAATAATAAAAATGACAAGAAAAACAACGACAATAATATCGTTTTTTTATTTAAAATAATTGTAATTAGTGTTTTTTTAATCATAAATCTTTTAACAATGCATTATATCGTTTTTCAGTTTCCTCAAGGTTTTCACCCTTTATTTCGCTATTTAATATGTTTATTATTAAATCTGCAAAAGCTCTGTCGTCATAATCTTTATCCAAAATAAATTTTTCTAATTCAATTAGCTCTTTATACTCTTCGCTGTTTTTGTCTGCTTCTGAAATCATTAAGGATAAATGATCAGAAAAATATTTTTTGTTTAGTAAATTTTTATCGATTTTTGATGGATCTTTTATTTCTTGAATCCGTAAAAGCTTTTCGCCAAAATCAGCTAAAGCGTATAATGCGGATTTATTCTTTGATATAAGCTCAAAACGAGGATCACTATTTGAAACCAATAAATTTTTAAAAAACCTTCGAGTGCTATGATAATTTTTTTCATTATCGCTTGGCCCTGGATTAAAAGAATCAGCCATTGAAGAAAAACTTTGTCCTGTAAGAAGTGCGTTTCCTCCAGCAACTGCACCTGCACCAAGCCAAACATAAGGATTTTTAAATACATCTCCTATTGCTTTTGATGGGTTTTCTTTGAATTTTCCAGATCCTAGAGTTGCAAAAATATTTAAACCAGTAGTTGCAACCCCCCAAGTAATACCAGCAAAACCAGCAATATTCTGAGCACTAAGCATATCTATTGCTGAATTACTTGCCCCAATAGATTTTTTATGATGATTTTCTGCTAATTCTGAAAAATCTTTCCTTGCCCTTATTGCTTCAATCATTTCTCTTGATTCTGGTGAATTTTTATTTTGGGTAGTCAAATATTCATTTTCCCCATACAAATCAATAAAAATTGATGTGTACTCAATATCTTTTGAATTTTGAATTTTTTCTATTAAATCGGTTTTTTTGTCCTTAAAATATTTTTCTCTAAATGTTATTCTTTGGCTTAAAGATAACTTGGAAATGATTAAAGAAAATGCATTTTTTTGCGATTGTTTTTCTAAAAGATTTTTTGCCAAAGTAGTAAAAACTTTTTCTTCTTTTTCTTCCAATGAAATTCCATCAAAAGAAAAGCCTAACACAAAAGCCATTGCTTCTTTTATTTCTTCATCCTTGTGAATTAAGTCTAAAAGAACAGAAAGTTCTCCTTCAGCCTTTAACAAAAGCTCTAAAGAATTTGCTCCTCCATTTTCTTTTAAGTCCTTTGCAAAATGCATGGACCAATTTAAAATTTCGACAATTTTGTTATCAAAAGAAGGAATTATTTCTTCTTTAATCTTTTTTACTTTTTCTTCGATATTTAGAGAATAATCTTCAGCAACTTCAATTCTTGAATTTTCAATGTTTTCAGAAATATTAATTAGCTCCTTGATAAAGCTTACATACATCGCTTTTACAGAATTTTTTGCTCGATTATTTGAATGAGTATTTAATTGATCAAAGTGTCCTTTTATTTCAGCTATTGCGTTATCAATTTTTTCCTTTTGTAGAGTATCTGTTTCAATCATTATTTTATTTTGCTCTGGACTTAGATTTGTTCTTCTAAGTGTTGCCGAAACATCATTATAATGAGACATTCTGTCGCCAAAAGAGGATCTTTCAACTCTAGATTTTTTATCTTCATAAAGTCCCTTTCTATCTTCTGGATAGACTTCTTGAGAGCTTGTTTGATTTAATTTATCAGGCATTTTAAATTTTAAATATTTTTATAATTGCGTCATAAAGAAAATTTTCTTTGTATGGTTTTTCTTCAATTTTTGTTTTTAAAAATTCTTGTATTAAAAAAACATCAAGTTCTGCAAGATCAAGTGTTCTTTCTGCGATAATATTGTTTTTCATCCTAAGGATAAGCTTTTTCTTTTTCTCTGGGATATAATAAATTGTAAAACTTTCAAAGCTTGTGTAGGGATAAAAAGTATTTGAAATTTGAATTCCAATGTTTGTTAGCTTTATATTTAGCTCGCTTGGAGCAGATTTATGAGTAATATAATAAACAAATGCAAAAACAATTACTAAAAGAGAAAAAGACCATGAAGCAAAATAAAATCCAAGTGATGCTATTACTAAAACTAAAACGATCATAAAAATTTGCCAAGTTTTGCTTTTTTCAAAACTTTCTTCTTTACTAATCCACGCAAACAAAACCTTTTCAACTCTGCTTGCTTGTACTTCATTTGCCTTCTGTTCTTCTAAATTTTGATTATTTAATTCTTGACTCATTTTGTCTTACTTAAAATCTTTATATTATAGCAAATTTTTCGCTTTTTTAAAAGCTATTGTTTCGTCTTCTTATATAGTACACACACAAATAGGACACCATGTAGAATAGAAATGCTTAATAGCT
>CAYVBX010000006.1:51116-51783 GCA_964449945.1 uncultured Candidatus Peribacteria bacterium | reverse complement strand
TGTCGCAGGCCTCACCAGCGTCGAGGATGCCGTTTCCGCAAGTCGGAGGCACGACACAGTCTTCATGCGATTCACACTCTGAATCATCGCAATCGATGAGACCATTTCCAGTGTTGTCGATCATGTCGTTACAGATTTCTACTGGCTCAGCATTTGGGCCAGTCACTGTAACTGTTTTGGGAGTCAGGTTTTCAAAATCCTGAATCTCCGGTTCATTTTCGAAGCACCCAGTAATGAAACTGAGCACAAGGCCACCAATAACAAAGGAACCGAGAATAAAGCGCATTTTCCCCTCCAAAGGTTGTTTGAGAGCACTCTGAAAGCACCGATGAAATAGACCTTGATCAAACCATTTAATCTAATATTTATTTCTCTTCTAGTTTTTAAATATCAGCTATAAAAACTAAGGTGAACTATTTTAAGTCAAACGAGAATTTACAGCAGAAGTTAATATAAACAAAAATCAAGATTTAGTCAATACATAATTCTTCCCATTCTCACCTCCAAAAGCCCCACTCAAAATGTCATCTTTCTAATACTAAAAAATTCTCCACAAAGGAAAAACCAGCCCCTTTCGGTAGCCGGCTTTTCCCCCTCATTCCTATGAAAAATGTCTTCCGTACTTGTATCTATTTGTGCGCAATCTGACTGGTTAAGCCCGCCCGAT
>CAYVBX010000006.1:42146-51016 GCA_964449945.1 uncultured Candidatus Peribacteria bacterium | reverse complement strand
CTGCAGAGCCTTAAGGTCTTCCCGTCTAAGCCCGCCCGATCTGCAGAGCCTTAAGGTCTTCCCGTCTAAGCCCGCCCGATCTGCAGAGCCTTAAGTCTTCCTAAATCCGCACGACGAATCATTCTTTATTGAGTAAGTCCATTCAAATACATTCTATAGAGCAGAAGTGCAACTTCACCTCTTTGAACCATTTGTGCAGGTCTTAGGAAAACTTTTCCACTTTCTGCATCAAAATATGTATTGAAAAGATTGTATGTATCAGCAACACCAGCATAATCGTAGTACCATACATTTACTGGGAAAGCTTCTTCAACATCAGCAAATCTTGTTGTTGTGTGTCCAGGAACTTCATAGCTTGTAAAAGCATCTGAAGCTTCAAGAGCAAACTTTAGGAACTCAACTCTATTGATGTTATTTCCAAATCTTGCTTCTGTTTCATTAACATAACCATGTAGCATTCCGTAAAATTTAGCAGTTCTAGCATAAGTCATATACCATGCATTTGGGTCTATGTCTCTAAATCCAAGTGTAGAACCATTTGCAGGAAGCATAGTTACTTTAGTTCTAAATGCTTCAAAAATAACTTTTAGAGTCTCAGCTCTGTTAATGTTTTGGTATGGTCTGAAAGATCCATCTGAATAACCAGAGAAGATACCTTCATTTGTAGCCCAAGTAATTGCTTGGCAAAGTTCTGGGCTAACATTTGTAACATCATAGTAGTGATTTCCACAACTTACTGGTGTTGGATCAACTGGTTTAACAGGATCAGTGCCAGTGCTTGTTCCAGAAAGTTTTCCTACAACAAATCTTCCAGTTTCTGTATCTCTTTTTCCATCACTTGATTTTGTGATGATTTTGTAAGAGTAAATATTATCTTTAAGTAGTTTGCCCTTATCATCTTCGCCATTCCATTTAACCTCATGGCATCCTTGTTTTTGGCTTACATAATCGAGTAACACAGCTTGTGTTGTTCCACTTGATGAAAGACCTCTATAAATTGCTAAATAAACTTCAGCATCATCATCCATACAGTATCTAATAGATAAATATTCATCATTTTTGCTATCAAATACTATTGGACTTGTGTAGTCGTTTGTAAGATTAGAAGCATTTTTAACAGCAGTATCTTCTTTTACACTAACACTAACTGTTTTGCTTGAAACAAGTCTTCTGTCATTTAAATTTCTTGCAGTAATTTTGAATTCATAAGTTCCTTCAGATACTTCATCACCTCTTTCAGTTCCATCCCATTCAACACTATACCATCTATTTTTATCAACTTCTTCTTCGTCTAGAAGTCTTTCTAGTCTTTTAGAACCTCTGTAAATTTCTACAGTTACTTCTGCATCTGTATTTAATTTGAATACTAAGTTTGAAACTTCACCAATTTCATTATCAAATGAAGTTTTAGTAACAAAAGCTTCTGAAATTTCTGGGACTTCTCTTACAACATTGATAGTTTTTGAAAGTCTATCAGAATCTGCAATTACGATAATTTCCCATGTGCCAGTTTCAATATCTTCTCCATCTTCATCTCTTCCATCCCATTTTTCTGAATAACCAGTAATTCTAGCATAATCTTCTTCATAAATTTCGATAGTTTTTGATCCTTTTCTAGCGATAATTCTTAAATTATCAACTCTTTCTGTTAGGTCAAAATCAATTTCTAGATCATAGTCATTGTTTGGATCCCAACTTGATGAAGGATAAAGAGTAAGGTTCTTAATAATAGAACTACTTTGAACTTCTTTATTTACAACGATGGTTTTAGTTTCAGTATCCGAACCGACGGAATTAGATGCAACAACTCTCGCAGTATAATTTCCATCAGCTACAAAGTTTCCAGCATTATTTCTTCCATCCCATACGATTGTGTATGATCCAGCATTGTATGTAACTTCTGTTCCAGTATAGTTTGGGAAAGTTCTAATAACTGTAGAATCTCTTAAAATCTCAACTTTCAAAAGTGCTGTCATGTTTAAATCAAAATTGATAGCTGAATTTGGAGTGTCGTTTGTAATTGTTGAAGGTGTTACAACTAAATTTGAAACATCAACATTTACAGGCACAACACTTTCATTGTTAAGTGTTATTTTTTTGTAATCATAATCGACTACATTTCCATTAGTATCATAAGCAAAAGCTCTAATGGTATATTCTCCATTAGCTAATGAATTTGCACCAGCTACATTTCCAACTGTTCCAAGCCATACGAAGTTGTATGTTCCAGGAGTTGTTATAGCATTGGCTTTTAAAGTCCCTACTACTTCATAATCCGGACTAATCACAAATACATAAAGAGAAGCAGTGTTTACCATGCTTACGCTTACATTTGTGCTTAGGTTTTGTGCAGGATTAACTGTTTCTGAAGAAACACTAATGCTTGTAATATAGTCTACTACAGGCACTCCAGTTCCTCCGTCAGTTATTCCAACTGCAGACGCAGTAGAAGTGCTAAGCACACTTACTGCGATCAGTAATGAGAAAACTTTTTTCATCATGTTAAATTTGGTTATTTATAATAATGATAATTAACAAGATGATTATTATAAATACTGAAAGATATTTGTCAAGTGTTTTTATCGAAGAATATATAATGCTTGCACAACTTCGCCTCTACTTGACAAAAATGAGGGATTGAAATAGTTAAAATTGCTTTCAAATAGATTTAATCTTTTAGCTTCACAAGCATAATTTGAGAACCATTCATTGCTTTTAACATCTTCAAAAATATAATTTCCGCAACTTGAAAGATTATAAAATCCATTAACATTTTTTGCTTCAAAAAGAAGTTTTAAAGTTTCCGCTCTATTTACAAAATCTCCGAGTCTAGCAGTATTTTTACCAAAATCACCAGAAAAAATATTATTTAAAATGCCAGATTTTAAATATTTACTATACCAAGCAAATTCTTCTACATCGACAAATCCGAAAGCCCCATAGGCATTATCATCTGTTTTAATATTATTAGCTTCAATCACAACTTTTAATATCTCTGCTCTTGTAATCGAATTGTATGGCCTAAAGCTGTTATCATTATATCCGTTAATAATTCCTTTTTCTTTGGCCCAAATAATCGCATCACAATATTTGAAGTTGTTGGGAAGATCAATAAATCCAGCACAACTGTCAAAATTTTGATTGTTTCCGTTATACAAAATTCCATTGATAATCACATTTTTCATTACTTTTGAAGAAGAACTCCCTTCATTTGAAGAAGAACTAATGTCTCCAACACTTCCTATTACAAAGATTCCTGTTTCCGTTTCTTGATTTGTTAACTTTGATACAATTTTATAACTATAAACTCCATTGCTTAATTTATTTCCACTTGAATCTTTTGCATCAAAACTTACAGAATGACTTCCTCTTTTTTGGTTTTTTATATTTAATATTTCACCAACAAGAGATCCAGAAGCGTTAGATCCATTGTGCAAAGTAATAACAACATCAGCGTTTTCGTCTAAATAATAACTAAGGTTTAATTTTTGACTTCCATCAGAAATAACAGGAGAAACATTATCAAGACTTATATTTGCTCTATTTGAAGTACTTCGTTCTTCTGCTAAATTTATTTTTAATTGTCTACTTGAAAAAACAGAAGAATTATATTTGTTATATGCTTTTACAGAAATTGAAATATTTTCACCATATTTATAACTGGAACCATCAAAAACAACGCCATACCACTTATTTTTTTCAACTTCCAATTCTTCTTCGATTATTTCATCACTTCGTCCATCAAGAAGAATTTCAACATCCACAAAACCATCACTGTCCGTTTTAAAAAGTACATAACTATATTCACCAAGATCATTATCTATGGAATATTTAGAAAGATAAATATCAGAAACTCTCACACTTTCATACTTAAACTCAATAGTTCTCCCACATACTAAAGAGTTGGAATTAGTACTTGAACGAAATTCTATTCTATATCTACCTTCTTCAATGTAGTTATAATTTTCATCAAGACCATCCCAAACAAATTCAAAGTTGTTTTCTTTATATAAGTCATATTCTCTAAATATCCTTATTTCGTCATTTCCTTTAACTGCAAATATTTCAAGTTTTTCTAAATCTCTTTTAATATCAAATTTTATTCTAATTTCATCATCTTTTGCAGGATAAAAAGTACTTGGTCTAAGTGAAATATTATTTATATGATCATTTGAAGAAGGAAAATTGTAATCATCGTTAATGTATATAGCTTTTTCCTCGACTGAGACACCATAAGAATTTCGCAAAACAATTTTAACGTAATAATTTCCCTTAGAAACATTGTATCCACTATCATTTTTTCCATTCCAGACAATTTTATGATCTTGCGAAGAACTATAACTATCATCATTATAACCAGAAAAACCTTTTACGATAAAGTTGTTTGAATCATAAATCTTTACAGTAATTTCTGCTGATCTTGAATTTGAAAAATTTATACTAATATCTTCAAAGTCTGGATTAAAAGAGTTGTTTGATAAATTGAAATAATTAAAATTTGCTTTTTCATTACTATTATAGGAAACATTAAAGTCTTTTGTTGAGCTAGCCGAAATAAAACCATTTTTTGTTGCTGTTAATAAAACTTTATAATTTCCAGCTTCTAAAATTTTTCCAGCATATTTTCCATCAAAAGAGGGGAGTGGGGATCCATTTGACGCAGTCAAAGTGCGAACTTCTATGTTGTTAGAGTTTACAATTTTTGCACTTACAAGATCAGCTGTTTCATTTGTTTCATATATAATTTGTAGCCTTTGATTAAGACCACTACTTGATGGATCAAAATTAGAAACAGGGGAAATTGAAACATTTGTAAAGCTTAAGACCTTTTGATCGTCCAAGTAAGCAGAGTTTGAAAAAGAAAAGAAAACCAAAGCCACCGCAAGAATACTAATTATTTTTTTAGACATAACACAAAAATTAAATATGTTTAGTCTAAAATATTAAAGATAAATTCCAAATAAAACAATAGACAAATTTGCTAAACTATTTTTTGGACTCTTTTCTGATTATTGCCCAATGAAATAAGTAAATCGGAACTGCAACAATAAGCATTGAAAGATAATTTACAATATCTCTTTTTACACCATTTATGTAATTTAGATCAGCCCTTTCTTTATATCGAACAACACATTCATTTTTTCTTTCTTCAATTTCTTCTTTACTAAGCTCAACTTCTTCAATATTTCCAAAAACTGGATCGATTGGTTTTCCATCTACTTGATACATACATTCATAGGGATCTCTTGAAGCAATTTGTTCATAATTTTCAACTTTTAGGAGATGTTTAAGTCCAAGTGAAATAAGACCAATGCTTGAAATTAAAAATATTACAATGGTAATTATCGCCACAAGATAAAGATATATTTGTCTTATCAATTGAAACTTGTTTGAGCTTTTAAGCATAAAAATATTTGTTAAATGTATAAAAATATTAACTACGAAAATGAAAATACTGCTAGAAATTAAGCTTGCAATAACATTAAAAAGTTTTGCCACCTCTATGTTCTTTTGCATATTGCATCATAAGTACTTGTTTTTCTCGTACTTTTCTTGAGTTTTCTTCATCAAGATGTAAAAGAAGTATTTCTGCCATTTCATAGGCCCCTTCCACTTGACTTGTATATGCGGTAAAATGAACATTGTTTTTCGTATAACCATAGTACATATTGAAAAGATCTAGGCATGTCTTACGAAAATCTTGAAGAGATGGATCATTAGTCTTTTCAAGTACTCTCAAATAATCTCTATAATAAAAAACATCATTTTTAGGATTAAGTTCTAAAGCTTTTTTAAAATTTTCTTTGCAAATATTTAGATCGTTAAATTCAAAATCATTAGAACAATAAACAACTGCTTTTAAATAATATGCTTTGTCATCAAGTTTATTTAAAATCAATTGTTTGTCTAAATAGTCCAAACTTTTTAAATAATCTTTCTCAAAAAGACTTTTTTCAGCGTTTTCTAAATAAGAATATCTTTGATAAAGTGAATATTTTTGAGCATCAAAATTTATATCAAAATAAGAAATTGCAAAAATAGATACCTGAAAAACAGTTAATAAAAAAACAAAAACAACAAGTATTAAAGAAAGAAAATCTTTTTTTAAAGCCAAATTCTTCTCCTTAACAGTTTCAGACTTAATAAGAATTAGTATTGTAAAAAAAAGTACTAAGTTTTGAAAAAAATTAAAATTATAATCAATTAAACTATGAGCCAACACTCCAACAACACAAACAGACAAAATTGCTACAAAATCTTTCGACTTTTTATTAAGTTTATTAAATCTAAGGGCAATCCCAATAAAAAAAGTTAATAAAAACAAAATAAATGAAAGCATTGTAAAAATGCCATTTTCAGAGCCAAATTTTAAAAAGATATTGTGAGAATGATCGCTTGATCCAAGAAAAACATTTTGTATAGGGTTAAAAGCATATCTAAAGCTAAAAGGACCAAAGCCAGTTAGTGGTTTTTCTTTAAGAAGTTTTATCGATCCAATCCAAAAATCCTTTCGTTCTTGTCCTGAAGTAAGCAATTCATCATTTTGGAAAGTAATTCTTTCAGAAACATTTATAGTGTGATTGTTAATGCCTCGTATTGTATTTGAATAAAAGAAAAATGATAAAGAAAAAACCAGTACTAAAAAAGAAATAACAAAAGTTTTAATGTTAATTTTAGGTAGAAAATAAACTAAAAGAATAATAACCTGCCCCAAAAATGCAATTAAAGCTCCTCTTGAAAAAGTTAAAAACAAAGCAGAAATAACAAAACTAATTACAAGAATATTAGTAATTTTCCACTTATCTTTAAAAATAATTAAATATATAGGCCAAATCATTAGTAGAAAACTTGCAAAAGCGTTGGGCCAAAAATTCGAGTGATACAAAATATTAAAAAATGGTCCACTCATTCTAGTAGGATCAAGTAAAAAATATAAAATAAAACCAAGAGAAACAGCCAAAAAACCACAAACAGTAAGAAATTTGAGCACTTTATCAGACCAGACATTTTTTTTATAAGCAAAAATTAAGTAAAATGGGATTATAGATAAATAGGCAATAAGTTCAGGAAATCCGATGTTTTTAGTTTGTGAAAAATAAAATGAAATAAAATAAAAAACAGCAAATAGCAGTAGAAATAGTTTTTCAAAAAAATTTTTTTCTCGTTTTGCTTTAAATTCAAAAATTATAAAAAAAATTAATAGAAATGAAAACAAAACAACTACAGGAAAACCTGCTCCATAATCATATTTTTGAAAAATTGGATTAAAAAGTGCAATAAAAAAGAAAATTACTAAGAAATAAAAGCTTAAATTTTCCTTAATTAGTTTGTTTTTAATATAATTTTTAAAATTTTGCATAAAAATAAAGTTTATATATAATTTGGATTATGAAAAAAACACGAACAATAATCATCGATATAATACCTCATGATCTCGACAAACGCCTAGCTGAAAAAAGACTCGAAGAGCTGGAGAGTTTAGTAAAAACATTTGGGGGGCTTGTAGTCGTTAAAATAATTCAAAAGAAAACAATGCGATCATACCGCACTTTTATTGGCAAAGGAAAAGTAATGGAGTTAACAAAGATTGCATTAGAAGAGGATGCGGATTTATTGATAGTAAACAATATTTTAAAACCGGGACAGATATACAATTTAGAAGAGGCTTTTCGGGAATTTTTTAAAGAAGAAAAGCTAGAATGTGAACTAAAGGTATGGGATAGAGTTGATTTAATTTTAAAAATCTTTGAAAAACACGCAAAAACGACTGAAGCTAAACTACAAGTGAAGTTAGCACAAATTAGACAATTTGGGCCTCGAATATTTGGACTGGGAAGTGAGTTAATGCAACAAGTTGGAGGAATTGGGGTGAGGTCTGGGCAGGGAGAATCAAACATAGAGTTAATGAAAAGACATCTTAGAAGGCAAGAACTTTCAGTGTTAGAAAAATTAAAACATTATGATTTAGTGAAAAAAGGACATCGGGAAAGGAGAAAGAAAAATAATTTAAAAACAGTTTCAATAATTGGCTACACTAATGCAGGTAAATCATCTTTGCTAAATGCAATTACCTCAAAAAAAGTGTATTCAGCAGATGAATTGTTTGCAACACTCGATACAACTATTGGGAAAATATACATTCCGGGAAACACTTCAGATGGGGTTTTCAGACAGGGAAAAGAGATACTGATTTCTGACACGATCGGATTTATTCGAGATTTGCCACCATCATTAATTCAGGCTTTTAAGTCGACACTAGCTGAAACAATTGAGGCAGACTTAATCATGCATGTCATTGATCTAAGCGACCCAGAAATGGAAACAAAAATTGATGTTGTTGAAGAAATATTAAACGAAATGGGGCTTTCAAAAAAAGAAAAAATATATGTTTTTAACAAAATAGACTTAATAGATTATTCAATTTTAGTAAAAATGCCAAAAAAGGATAAGCGCTTTAAAGGAGTTTTAAAAGCTGGTATTCATACAGCAAAACAACTCGGATGGCACAGTTTTGATGATCCAAGCTCAAAAGACAATAAAAAAATAATTTCAGCACTAAAACAAAAATATAAAAAATTTACGCCTATTTTTGTTTCAGCAGAACAAAAATTAAACATCGACAAACTTTATAAGGCACTAGATGAAAGAGTATAAGTTTTATGGGGTGAGCTAAGGGATTCGAACCCTCGACCCTCGGGACCACAACCCGATGCTCTAACCAACTGAGCTAAGCCCACCATAAAACATAGGAATTTTAACAAAAAAAAATTAAAACACAATAAAAAAATTTTTTAGTAAAAACTTAAATAGTTTTGCGAAAAAGACCTGCCGAAATTAGGGAGTACTACGCATCCTAATAAAAATTACAG
>CAYVBX010000006.1:36843-42046 GCA_964449945.1 uncultured Candidatus Peribacteria bacterium | reverse complement strand
CTAATAAAAATTACAGTCATAAACACAAAAAAGACTTCCAAGGGACTGAAAGTCTTTTCTATGACACCTCCACCAACTTGGGCGAAGGGACCTGCCGAAATTAGGGAGTACTACGCATCCTAATAAATTAGAAGCCTAGCGCACCTAGTCCAACAAGAGATTATTTAGAACTGCGGAACAGCTCATTTGTCAACTGGTCTTATATTTATTCTGCATTAGACCCTTGCAGATACTCTTAACCGCTTTCTCTAAACAATAAATTAAATCTTCGTATCTAATATATAATATCAATATACTCACTTTTCAGAATAAATCAAGGGAATTTTTCAAAAAAGCATAAAAAACTAATCAATTACTGAAGATCCCATTACAAACTTTCTATTTAAAAAATAATATAAAAGGTGTGCCTACCCTACCTCAAAGGAATACTTGATAATACATTTTTTATTTCAATTTCACCATTATTTTTTAAAATTAAGTGCCTCCCATTCGCAAGTTCACTCTTTGACAAAATTCTATATTCCCATTTATTCGGTGCTTTTACTGTTAGATTTGAAATTTCAAAATCTGAAGGCTCATAATCAACGCCATTAACATTAAGTTTTCTTGCATCACGCAATATTAAAGATTTAACTTGATTTTCAAAAACAGCGCTTAAGTCACTTAATTTCGTAGTAGAATCAAAAGTTAATAACCGCCTATTTGTGGAATGAAGTTCAAGTTTTCCACCTATTAGCTTAAATTTAACTATAAAACCAAATAGTTCTGCATTTACTATACTGACTTTGCCAAATCCTTGTCCCTCAAAATCATTATTTATAACCTTTAAAAAACCATCTTTTTTAAGTTTTTCGATTGAATAAATAGGAT
Source organism: uncultured Candidatus Peribacteria bacterium (assembly GCA_964449945.1). Taxonomy (GTDB): domain Bacteria; phylum Patescibacteriota; class Gracilibacteria; order UBA1369; family LOWO2-01-FULL-3; genus JAVEWJ01. The sequence continues at coordinate 41,176 of CAYVBX010000006.1, read as the reverse complement.
TTTCGGTTACTGATTTAGTAGGAGTATTTTTCACTTCAGGAAGATTAACGGTCATAAGATTTTCATATCTAACTTGAAAAGAACCATTTTCTAATTGCGTTATTATTGCGTTTTCTACAATATTTGAAGAACCAGTAGCATTTTCTTTTATTGGCAAAATCCAAGCTTTTCTATTCTTATCATAATAAAGCTCGTCTTTAATATAAGACTTATTATCTTTGCCAATCACAACTCCATCAATAACAAACTCAGTATCAGTCATTCTCAAATTATTTTTAAAAAATGTTTCAAAATATAAATTTTTCAAAAATCCATTTTCAAGGTCATTTGGTATTGAGAAAAATACAGATTGATTGTTTATCGCTGTATTATCTGGAACTATGCTAGTTAAGTATATTTCATAATTTAAACTTGTTGAATTATAAAAAGCTTTAAATTTAACTCCATTAATTTTTACAGTATAAACATTATTGTCTGAATCAAAGGATAAGGGTTCAAAATCAATATTGTCTGTGAAATTTGGTTTATGTACATTTATTTGATTGAAATAATTATTTATATGTTCAAAATTTGAATTATTGATATTGTTATTATTAGAAGAAATTTGATTAAAACGATCTTTTATATGTGCAAATTCATTTCTGGATTTGTATTCAATAACTGGGTTGCAATCTTCACCAAAATGAACAATTCCAACATGCAAAATTACTTCATTTCCTTTATCTCTTTCACTTTTTGAAATTATTGGAACAATCCATTTTCCTGCATCTCTAGTAAATGTTCCAAAAATCATATCTTCTTTTGAATATTTTTTTCCATTTAGCTCTATTTCTCCGGAAGGAATAGAAGCTTTCAGGCTTTCAGCATTATCATTAAAAACATTGCTAAATTTATTTAAAAAAACTCCATTTTTAAGCTCACTTGGAATTGATAAAAACATAAGTCCTGCATGATTTGGAGTAATAGCCTCATTTTTAGCAACATCTTTGGCTAGATAAAGTTCATAATTTTTTGTGCTGTGATCAAAAACAGCTCTCATAGGCATACCAAAAACTCTTACCGTAAATATGTTATTTACTTTATCAAAACTTTCAATCTTAAAGTCTAAGCTTTCAGTATAAGATGGGTGATTAGTTGGCAGATTATCAATCATAAGTTTTAACTGAGCCAAAAACTTTTCATTATCTTTGGCTGAATATTCACGAAGTGTATCTAAATAATTTAAAACTGTTCCATCTTTTAATTTATCCGTAGAAATTACTTGATCAAAAGTCATTTTAAAATATTTGTTTTCATTACTTTTAATATTTTCGTTATAAGTAATTCGCATTGCAGAAACTATATTATAAAGCATTTTTCCTGTTTCAACATAATTTGCATAATTATTGTTAAAACCACCAGATTTAACGATTGAAGAGTTTTCTTTAATGTCATTTAGTTCTTTTGCAGTTCTAAAAACTGGAAGACTAGTAGTAGTTGCAAATTCAGGGAAATATTTTTTTAAAATTGCAGAATTTGGAGGAATAAATTTTGCCATGGGATCCTTTTGATCTGAAAGTTTGACAAGATCATTAAGTTCTTTTAAATTAACATCTTTAATGTTGTATAAAATATTTGTGTTGATACCCATTTTTTTCACCTCAAAAGAATTAGGATCTGCACTATTTGACAAAACACTTTCTAGGTTATCAAAAGAATTTAAACTATCGCCTAGAATATCAGTTAGTTTTTCTTTGTTTAAACCCAGAGCTTCTACTAAAGTAATAAGCTCGGGATCAGCACCAATAATTCCCATTAAGTAATCTATAGTACTTGCACCTGCACCTAAAGTTATTCCTGCAGCTTTTTTCCCATTATCTGCTACTCTTCCCAATGCATTTTCTAAAGCCTTTCCATTTCCAGATAAATAAAACAAAGATGCAATCCCCCCAAGTACAACAGCACCTCTCCCAATAGGTTTCTCCCAAATATGGCTACCAGCTTTAAATGCAAAAAAACCACCAAGACCATACATAAGAATTTTAGGGATATTTTTTTCTTTAAAAGCAGATTGTACGCCTGACACAAAATCGTTAACATATCCAGAAATTTTTTCTCCCTTTTTTTCTCCCCAACTAGGTTCTTCATGTCTAAAAGTGCTCAAATCATTTTTAAGAAGGGATTGTTGTATCTCAATTATATGGTTTAAACAAGCCATATATAGTTTTCCGTCATAGTTAACACTCGGATCAACTAAGTTTTCAATTTGGGCTTTATAAAGGAAAGGGTTTTGAACAACAACATTTCCGGGATTTTGATCAAAATGTCCTGAAGAAATTAAATTATGTGCATTTAACAAGATTGCAAAAACAGATTTGTAAAAATCACTTTCAACATCAAATCCAAGTTTTTGCAAATCATTATAAGTTTTTGCAAGACCAGCTTCTGAGTGCAAGTCCCAGTTTTTATAATCTGGATTTGTTTTTGATTTGTTAACATTTCTTTCCCAAGGAGTAATATCATCAGTAGATTTTTTCGACATTTTTTCGAAATCGATAAAGTTTTCGTTTGCATCTTGTTTATTAAAAACACTTTCAAATGTCGTAATTTTTGTTTGAATTCGAAGTATTGTAAGTTCTTCTTCGGTTTGTTTTTGTAATTCTTCTTTTTCAGGAAGGCTGAAAGAAAGATCATTATCAACTTCAACCGTAGAACTAATGGAACTAGGAGATTCTTTATTATCTAGAGTGTTTTTAATCAGTCTATTTTCCATAATAAAATTCTTGTTTACAAATATTGATGAAAGCATCAGCAAAACTCGGTATGGTTGCAAAAACTTTATTTCTTAAATTTTCATAATTAAGTAAAAATTCAAGAACAATCTCATTTTCCTGTAGATGAGGCGCAATTTTATATACTAGTAATTTGAAGTCGTTTAAGGCTTGAAGTTCTTGTTCGTTTGCAATTTCAATTGTGGCAATTGCAATATGATCAATTAGTCTGTCTGAAAATTTTGCTTCAAGAAGTTTCCTTGTAATTGGATCGTCATCACTATCAGTAAAAACCTTATCCACAACTGAACTAATAAAATTATGTAATTCCAGTTGTTCTCTATATGTTTTCTTTTTAAAAGACATGATTTAATTAGTTTAAAATTGATAAATTATCTACATTGACTGTGGTTGGTTTTTTAGAAGCTACTAATTTTTGATAACTTGTTTCCACTTCGCTTTTATATGGTCCCATCTCCTTCTCAACAATTTTTCCTGCTTTGTCTGAAGCATCAAAAAATTCTTGTATACCCTTTGCAAAATTATCAATATCCTTATTAAAGTCACCAGAAATAGTTAAAGGATCTTTTCCAACTTTTTTTCTGATTTTATTCGTAAAATATCTAAAACCAAGGAGTTGGGCCGGGATTTTAAAAGCATATCGAACGGGAAAAGCCAAAGTATTATAAGCACCTTTAAAAACAAGATTACCTCTCTGATTTTGGGTCTCAAAAAAAGTTTTAACGGATTTTTTTATTGAATACGCAGTTTTATTCTTAATATCCCTAAAATATGAAACACTAGGACTATCTTTAATTGTAGAAAAAAGACTTCCCTGACTCAAGCTAATACCATTTAACCCATATTCTTTTAATTTTTCGGCATCTTTTAATAATTTTTTATATTCTATGAAATATTTAATTGAAGATATTTCTCCAGTTTGTCTTTGTAGTTTTAATTCATTATATTTATTCTCTAAATCACGAGTTAAATATTTATCTTTGTTTTTAATTAATTCTTTGTTTTGTTCCCTAAACGAATTTAATATTTGTTTAGCTTCAGAAATTTGATCTTGGCTTAGATTTGGTGTTGATCCATATTCAGAGGCTAATGCTTGAATTAAAGAATTTCCAAGCTTGCTGGCAGTACTAAAACTTGAAGCGTTATTAAGCGAAATTTTTGAAAAATCAAGGCCCTCAAAAGGTTTTATCTCCGTACCACTAGAATTAACTACTAATTTATCAAATAACATTTTTAGCTCAGACCGAAATAAAAGCTCTCTTTGTTTTTCATTTCCAGATTCTTTAAGCTTAGTAGTTCTTTCGGTAGCTTTATCTTTTAATTTTTTATCGATCCTTTCTACTTTTTCTCTCTTCACCTCAGGTGATGTTTCATTATTTTCAGGAGTCGAAGGTGTGGCCTTGGCTTCAGTTGTGCTATCGGTTTTTTCAGGAGTCGAAGGTGTGGCCTTGGCTTCAGTTGTGCTATCGGTTTTTTCAGGAGTCGAAGAGGGGGCATTGGCTTCAGCTGTGCTATCGGTTTTTTCAGGAGTCGAAGAGGGGGCATTGGCTTCAGCTGATCTA
>CAYVBX010000006.1:33731-36743 GCA_964449945.1 uncultured Candidatus Peribacteria bacterium | reverse complement strand
TGTGCTATCGGTTTTTTCAGGAGTCGAAGAGGGGGCATTGGCTTCAGCTGATCTATCTTTCTGAATACCATCCAAAACATCTTTTGTTTTCGACTTTGTACCCTTTGAAATACTTTCAATACTCTTTTGGATTTCTTTAGCCTCCGCTTTTTCAGCCAATGTTATATTATTAGGCTGGCTTTCTAAAGTACTATACTGATTTTCATTACCATTTATTTCTTGTCTATTTTCCATTTAAATTTCCTTTTTATTTTTGTTATCAAATAATTTTAACACAATTACCTTTAATTTGCAATTGTTAAAACTAATATGCTTATGTAGGATTAAAAAAAATCTTATCCAAGAAATTATGAACTATGAAATTCAAAAACTAGAAAAATCCGAAGTTAAAATAACTATAGAACTAGGCGAAGATGAGTTGAAAAAATATGAAGAGGAGGCCATCAAAGAACTATCAAAAAAAGTGGAAGTAAAAGGTTTTCGAAAAGGACACATCCCTGAAGATGTTTTAAAACAAAAACTTGGCGAAACACACATTAAAGAAGAAGCGAAAGAAAAGGCAATTCAAAGAAATTATATTGATGTAATTATGAAAGAGAAAATTGATGTAATTGCAAGTCCTCGTTTATCTATTGATTCTGAAAAGCCGTTTAAATTTTCATTAACTGTAGCTATTTTTCCAGAAACAAAATTAGAAGGGATAGATGATATTAAAGTGAAAATCGAAGAAACAAAGCTTGGAGATAATGAAGTTGAAGAGCTAATACAAAACTTTAAAGCACGAAAAACAACATGGATAGAGAGCGATAAAGAAGCAAAAAAAGGAGACAAAATTGAAATGGATTTTGAGGGCTTTGATAAAGACGGAAAGGCCGTAGAAAACACAAAATCTACAAATCACCCTATAGTACTTGGCGAAGGAATGATTGTAAAATCATTTGAGGATCAATTATTTGGCTTAAAAAAAGGAGACAAAAAAGATTTACTAGTAAAATTTCCAAATGATTACCATAAAAAAGATTTTCAAGGAATGTCTTTTACTTTTAAAACAGAAATTAAAAAAATTGAAAACCCAATTTTGCCAGAATTAGATGAAAAATTTGTAAAAGAAATATCTGGAAAAGATCAAAGTGTTGAAGATTTTAAGTTAGAAGTAAGAAAAGCTCTCGAAGAACAAAAAAAGACAGAAAACAGACAGAAGGCAGAAGATGAATTTATCTCAAAACTAATTGAAAAAGTAGAAGTTGAGATACCCGAAATTATGTTAACTGAAGAGCTAAATCACATAATGCATGAATTTGAAGATAGGCTAAAAACTGCAGGCATGGATTTGCAAATGTATTTAAAACAAAACAATCTCACTGACGAAAAACTAAAGGAAAAATATACAAAAGAGGCAGAAAAAAGGCTTAAGGCAAGGCTTTCTCTTAGAAAGGCAATGGAGATTAAAAAAATAGATGTTGAAGAAAGTGAAATCACTGAAGAATTAAACAAGCTAAAAAGTTATTATTCACCAGAAGATCACAAAAAAATCGAACAAGATTTTAAAGAAGGAAACTTAAAGGCAACAATTGCAAATAGAATCGCAATTAAAAAGTTTTTTGATCAAATATTTAATTCTTAAATAATGAAAACATTTTATTTGGTAATGTCGGCGATCCTAACAGTACTTATTTTAATAATAGGATTTGGAAACATTGGATCATCTTGCACAAAATTAATGTTTTTCTTCTTTCCAATAAGCTCAAATCCCACAATAATGATACTCGCAATTGCGGTACTCGGAATAATTACAGGGGCTTTTTACCATGCATTCATACAAAAATTGCTCAATTCCTCAAGTGAAGATGAAGAAGAAAGCATTTTTTAAAACATTGTACAAAAATTTTATTGCAATTTATTTTTAAAGCATATATTGTTTATTTGCGTTCACATTTTGTGAACACAAGGGCTAACAATAAGGTCTATGCTAAAAAAGATTTTTACCTCTAACACGAGAGTAAAACTTCTCACTGTATTTATTTTAAACGAAGATGAGGAATTTTATATTCGTGAACTCACAAGAAAATTAGATGAACAAATAAATTCCATAAGAAGAGAGCTTGATAATCTTAAAAAAGCGGGCTTTTTGAAGTCGAAAGTAAAAAATAGAAAAAAATATTACCTTGTAAATAAAAGTTTTTGTATTTATCCAGAATTAAAAGCAATTATAAAAAAATCTTTGTCAGAGGAAAGCGATATTTCGAAAGAGATACAAAAAATGGGAGACATTAAACTACTTGTATTAAGTGGAGTTTTTGTTGAAAAAGAAACAAATCCAGTAGACATGTTGATTGTCGGACAGGTTGACAGGGACGGGCTAACTCATTATTTAAACCATGAATTATCAACGACAAGGCCAGTTAAGTTTGCAATAATTTCTGAAGAAGATTTTAGGTATAGAATAAATTTAAACGATAAATTTATTAAAGAACTTACACAAGATCCAGAAAACAAAATTCCAATTAAAAATATTATTTTTTAATACAAAAATCGCTTGATTTAAAATAAAAGCTTATATATATTACACAAGCAAATTTAAATAAATAAGATGAATTTATTACAAGAAGTACAAAAAATTGCTGTAAAAAAGCAAATGCCCGACATTAGACCGGGAGTTACTGTAAAAATACACCAAAAAATTCAGGAAGGAGGAAAAACAAGGATTCAAATTTTTGAAGGAATTGTTATCAAGATAAACAGTGGATATGGTGCAGACAAAACTATTACAGTAAGAAAAATAAGTGAAGGAATTGGCGTAGAAAAGACATTTCCAATTCACTCAACAAATATTGAAAAAATTATTGTTGTGAAGATGGCAAAAGTAAGAAGAGCAAAGCTATATTACTTAAGAGAACGATTTGGAAAATCAGCAAGGATGAAAGAAGAATTGATGGGAAAAGATGCAAAATTTTCAACAAGAGATTTTGAAGAAGAATCTGTAGTAGAAGAAGAATCTGTAGTAGAAGAAGA
>CAYVBX010000006.1:0-33631 GCA_964449945.1 uncultured Candidatus Peribacteria bacterium | reverse complement strand
GAAGAAGAATCTGTAGTAGAAGAAGAATCTGTAGTAGAAGAAGACGCTCCAGTAGCAGAAGACGCTCCAGTAGCAGAAGACGCTCCAGTAGCAGAAGAAGACGCTCCAGTAGCAGAAGAAGCCCCAGCAGTAGCAGAAGACGCTCCAGTAGAAGAAGTACCAGCAGAAGAGAAAAAAGAAGAATAAGTTCGAAATTTATATTGGATACTAAATGCCAAAAATCTTAATTCCAAATATAGAGGAAAAATTAAGAAAAGATGGCATTTTTTTATTGGCGGGTGCAGATGAAGCCGGTAGGGGACCGCTAGCAGGCCCAGTTGTTTGTGCTATGGTTATGTTTGATAAAACACCAAAAATTAAAGGATTAACAGACTCAAAAAAAACAACAGAACGCCAAAGAGAAAAGCTATTTAGAGAAATAATTAAAAAAGCCAAATCTTATGCAATTTCAATCGTTCCAAATGATTTAATCGACGAAATAAATATATCCGCATCAATTAGATTTGGATTCAAACAATGCTTAATAAACCTCGAACCTAAGCCAGAAATCATCCTTGTCGACGGAAACGACAAACAGATTTTTGAAACAGAATACATATTAGTAAAAAAAGGGGATTTATACGTGAAAAGTATTTCAGCCGCCTCAATTTTGGCTAAAGTTACAAGAGATTATTTAATGAAAGGTTATTACTCAAAAAAGTTCCCAAATTACGAATTTGAAAAACATTTAGGCTATGGTACAAGAAAACATAGAGAAATAATCGAAAAATTTGGAAGATCTAAAATTCATAGACAAACATTTAAATTTAAAAATGAAAAACAAAAAACTCTTGATTTGTGGTAGTTATGGAGCAAAAAACATAGGCGACGAATTGATTTTACTTGGAATAAAGAGTCTTTTTGAGGGGAATGAAATCACTGTTTTGTCTGAATCTAAAGAAAACAATCATTTTTCAAAGTTTCCAGCAGGAATAAAGAGTTTTATTAAGTTTTTAAAAAACAGAGACAATTTAAAAGCACTAAAAGACTGCGATTATTTTTTGCTTGGAGGAGGGAATTTGTTTGGAGGGCCATCAAAAAGGGCAAATTACATTTGGGCAATTCAGGCTCTATTCGCAATCTTCTACAAGAAACCAATAATTGTGTTTTGTCAAAGTGTAGGGGATAATCACGACTTCATCACAAAGAAAATAATTAAATACATTTTTAACAAAGCCTACAAAATCTATTTAAGGGATCAGGAATCAAAATTTCAACTCGAAAAAATCGGAGGAAAAAAAGAAATAAAAGTTTTAAGCGATCCGGCCTTTGTTTTAAACGCAAAAAACATAACGCCCCAAAGAAAACAACAAATAATTATCGCACTTCGAGAATTTAAAAATTTTCCAGAAAAAATTACAGAAGAATTAAACAAATTTATTAAAAAAGAGGGAAAACCGAGCATTTTAATAAATTTTGAAACAGGCGTAGAAAATGACGGAAAACAACATGAAAAATTAGAAGGAAAAATAATAAATTTTGAAGATAATCCAAAAGATGTAATAGACGAGTTTACAAATGCAGAATTAGCTATTTGTATGCGCCTTCATGCAGTTATTGTAGCAATAATTACTAAAACGCCATTTATCGCAATTTCCTACGCTAAAAAGGTAAAAGCCATGCTTCAATATGCTGACCTAGAAGATCTTTGCCTAAATATAGACGAACTAAGCCTGGAAAATCTTGAAAAAAAGAAAAAATACATAGAAGAAAATAAAGAGCTTATAATAGGAAAAATGCAGAAATTCAAAGAAATGTCAGAAAAAATCCTAGTAAAAGAAATTGAAGACATAGAATAATATCTTTTAAAAATTTAAATAGTAGTAGAAAAAACTTCCCAAACCTACCCAACCCGACTCGTTCCAGGAAAATGTTCTTCAAGTCTATTATAAAAAGTTTCCAAATCGAATTTATGACTTTGGGTTCCTGATTTTTCAAGTGCAAAAGAAGCCGAAACAGTGCCATATTTTAAAGCCCGTTCTAATTCATTTTCATCATCGATATAAGATTTGATAAAACCTGCCCTAAAAGCATCACCACAAGCAGTCGGCTCAGCATTGATTACTAAAATAGCAGGAACGCAAATTGACGGATTGTTTTTTGTAAAAACCTCACTACCTTCAAGCCCTTTTGTCCTTACTACAAATTTAAGCCTTTCAGTTAAGTCTTCAACAGATCGACCAAGTTTTTTAAGCATTAAAGTAAATTCATAGGCATTTACTATAATCCCCATTGAATTAAAAGTGAGTTCATAAAGATTGTCATCACTAATTGAAGTAATAGATTGACCAGGATCAAAAATATAAGGAATTCCTCGTTTTTTAGCATCTCTTGAAAAAGCTATCATTCGATCTTGTGTATTAGAAGACAAAATCGCAAATTCTATATCCGAAGATTTTAAATCGGCAAAATCCATGCAAAAATTGTGATCTAAGGTACAAGCCGAAGAAAAAATTGTAAGTTGGTTTTTGTTCCTATCATTAAGTATATAAGAAGATGGGCTTAAGGCATCTTTATTAACTTGAATGTATTTAGTTGAAATTCCATTTGCATTAAATTTATCAAAAAATTCTTGAAAATTACTCCCAAGAACAGAGAATAAAAAAGGGTTAAGTCCAAGAAGTTTTAAATTATAAGCGATATCGGAAGCCGCACCCCCCAAATGAATTTCCTCTGTTTCTGGTTGAAATGAAACACTTAAATTATTCAAGTAACTCGGAAGAATAGCATCTTTAAAAAGACTATTTAGCTCCATAATATGTGTAAAATCTGTATTTCCAACGACTGCAATATTTTTATTCATAAAAAATTATTTCAAATACTCAGTTAAAGCTTCTTCAAAACTCCTTAGTTTATTAAGTTTTGTATTTAGTAACGGAGCAAAATCAGGGAGAACTGCCTTAGACGGAAACTCATCACTTGAAACAGGCAACACACTACATTTAGAACCAATTATCTCAAGTGCCTTTTTAGCCAGTTCATATCTTGAAACCTTCCCATCATTTACTCCATGATAAATTCCAAAATCAGGTCTTTCTAAAACAAAATTATTTATAACAAAATCAGCCAAATCTGGAATATAAGTAGGTGAGCCAACTTTATCATTTGTAGCTTTAATCTCATTTTGAGGCTTTGAAAGTTCAATCATTTTATCAACGAAACTTTGGCCATTTCCAAAAAGCCAAGCAGTTCTAATAATATAATATTTCAAACAAGTCTCTCTTACAGCCTTTTCTCCTAAAAATTTAGATAATCCATATTCATTAAGCGGATTTGGATGATCATCTTCAAGATAAAAATCTTCTTTTTTTCCATCAAACACATAATCAGTAGAAAAATGAATTAAAACAGAATCATTCAAATTGCAATATTCGGATAAATACACTAAAGCTTCAGCATTTAAAGCATGTGCGATCTCTTTTCCCTCATCTTCAGCTTTTATCACATCATTATAAGCGACACAATTAATAACAAAATCAGGACAAATTTCATTAACTTTATGAAATAAAGTGTCTTTATCTAAAATATCAAGTTCTCTATGTGAGAAGGAAAATACTTCAACACCTGAAATTTCAGAAAGTTTACTAAGCAAAACACTTCCAAGTCTCCCATTTTTTCCTAAAATCATTACTTTCATAAACTAAAATTTTAAAATTTTATCTAATAATTCCGAAAAATTAACTAAAGAGCTGTCTGAATGATTTCTTTCTTTCCATTCAACGGAATCTTCCGAAAGTGTTCTATTACTAATAACAATTCTAATTGGAAGACCAATTAAATCTGCATCATTAAGTTTTGTTCCAGCACTTTCATCTCTATCATCAAACAAAACTTCAATATTATTTTCTAACAAATTATTATAAATTTCTTCAGCTTGTTTATTTAATTCAGGACTATTTCCAAGCTTAATTAAATGAACAAGATAAGGCGATACATTCTTAGGCCAAATAATACCTTTATCATCATGGCTTGCCTCAACAACAGTCCCAACAAGACGAGTTGTTCCAATTCCATAACAACCCATTAAAACTGGCTTACTTGTTCCGTCTTTATCCGTTACTTTAAAATTAAAACTATCAGAAAACTTCGTTCCAAGTTTAAAAATATTTCCTACTTCTATAGCTTTAAGTTCATTTAATTCAGCGTCACAATTTGGACATTTAAAACCAGACTTAACTTCAACTAAATCGACAAAATCTTTAATTTGGAAATCTCTGCCTAAGTTAACATTTATAAAATCAAAGTCTTTTTTATTAGCTCCAGTAACAAAATTAGAAATATTTTTGATAGAATGGTCTGCAATAAAAGAAATACCTGATTTATTTTGAACAGGTGAAATAAACCCAGATACTAAACCTGATTTTTCCAATACAACACTTTCTGCAGGTCGTACTTTTTTCTTGAAATATTTTTCAAGTTTATAGTCGTTAACATTTAAATCTCCCCGAATTACTACTCCAACAAGCCCCAAATCTTCAATTTCATAAACTACAGTTTTTAAAACTTTTGCTTCATCAACATTATGAAAATCCGCACTTTCCCTTACAGAAGGGCCATGAGAAGCTTGAACTTCTTTTAATTCTCCCTCTTTTTCTTCATTTTCAAATTCGGAAACTTTCCCAGTCGCAATCTCTAAATTCTGCGCATATTCACAGGAACTACAAGTAATAATAGTATCTTCACCAGCAGGTGTCGCTACTTGAAATTCATGAGAAAATTTATCAGAAAATACACCTCCAGAAGCCTCAATAACATAAGCCTTAAGCCCACATCTTTCAAATACCTTCAAATAAGCCTCTTTAACCGTTTCATAATATTTTTCCAAATCTTCTTCATCAATATGAAAACTATACAAATCCTTCATCCCAAATTCTCGCCCTCTAAGAACACCAGATTTTGCTCTTGCTTCAAAGCGAAACTTTTCTTGAATTTGATACAAACTAAGAGGTAAATCTTTATAAGATTGAACAAAAGACGAACAAAGTGGAGTAATAATTTCTTCATGAGATGGACCAAGTACAAATTCATTTTTTTTGCCAGTAAAGAAAAGGATGTCTTCCATCGTTTTATTTCTGCCAGTTTTTTCCCAAAAAGAAATCGAATGTAGAACGGGCATGAGTAGCTCTTGTCCACCAACTTTATTCATTTCATCTCTTACAATATTTTCAATTTTTTTAAGAACTCGAAGTCCAAGAGGTAAATAATTATAAACACCAGCAGAATTTTTTTCTACAAACCCAGCTTGTGTTAATAATCTTGCATTTATACTGTCTTTATCAGAAGGAACAGTTTTTTTTGTTTTACCAAAAAGTTTACTATAGTACATAATTAATTTTTTTATAAAGACCTTTTCTTTTCTTCGATGATATAAGCTTCCAAAATGTCTCCTTCTTCAATAATTGGTGCACCAACAAACTTAATTCCACAATCATTACCTTCATTTATATCTTTTACTTCTTTATCGCCTTTTCTAAGTGATTTAATTTCACCGAGTCCATCAGGAGTTTCTTCTGATTTTGAACTAGATTTATATATTTTTAATTTCGCTTTATTTACAAGTTTACCATTTAAAACACCAAGACCGATTATCATCTCATTCTTTTTTCGGAAAAAAACTTGTTTTACTTTTGCTCTTCCCAAAATAACTTCCACTTGTTCAGGTGCAATAAGTCCGCTCAAAAGTAAAGTAACATCTTCAATCAGTTTATAAATAATTTGATACATTCGAACTTCAATTTTATCTCTTTCAGCAAGCTTCTTTACATTTGGAGTATTAAAATCAACATCAAAACCAATCACAATTGCATTTCCGGCACTAGCCATCATTATATCAGACTCAGTAATTGGCCCAACAGCGCTGTGAATAATTTTAATAGCAACTTCTTCATCTTTAATTTTTAAAAGTGATGAACGAATCGCTTCAATACTACCTTTTGCATCACCTTTTAAAATAATTTTCAAAATTTTATCTGATTTGATAGTACTAATTAACTGATGAACACCTCCGTCTGCTTGATTTTTATGATATTCCATTAACAAAATCTCAGAAACTTTATTCTTCGCAGTTTTTTCATCTTTGGCAACTTGTAAAATATCTCCAGCTTGAGGAACTTGATGCATTCCTACAATCAAAACTGGAGTTGAAGGCCCCGCAGTCCTCAATGAATTTCCTCGATGATCTTTTAATAGTTTAATTCTTCCATAACTGTGCCCCACAACAATGTTGTTCATAATTTTTAGAGTACCTGAATTAACTAGAATTGTTGCAACAGGACCAAGATTTGGATCAAGGTGTGATTCAATTACCGTTCCGATAGCCTCTCTGTTTGGATTAGCTTTTAAATCAGCCATTTCTGCAGTTAGCAAAATCATTTCAAGTAGTTCATCTACTCCTGCTCCAGTTAGTGCTGAAATTTTTACAAAAATAGTAGTTCCTCCCCAAGCCTCTGGTTGAAGACCTTGTTCTGCAAGTTCCATCATAACTCTATCAGGATTAACCCCAGCTTTATCCATTTTGTTTATAGCAACAATTATCGGTATTCCTGCATCTTTTGCGTGATTTATAGCTTCAATTGTTTGTGGCTTTACTCCTTCATCACCAGCAACAACAAGAACTGCAATATCAGTAACTTTTGCACCTCTAGCTCTCATTGCAGTAAAGGCTTCATGACCGGGAGTATCAAGAAAAGTAATTGCTTTTCCATTTTTTTCAATTTGATAAGCTCCAATGTGTTGTGTAATTCCTCCAGCTTCTGTTGATATAACATCAGCATTTCTTATAGTATCTAAAAGTTTTGTTTTTCCATGATCAACATGTCCCATGATAACTACAACAGGAGGGCGGGTAACTAAATCTTCTGCTTCATCTTGGGCAAGTAAAGAAGAAATATCACCTTTTAAAAAATCTTCAGCTTGACCCACTTTATGTACTTTTTTTACCTTAAAACCTAAATCATCTGCGATGATTTGAGCTGTTTCAAAGTCAATAAATTGATTTATGTTTGCAAGGATTCCATTTTTCATAAGTTCTCCAATAATTTTTGCAGGAGAAAAACCAGATTTTTCAGCAAATTCTTTAATTGTTATTTGTTCTTCAATTTCAAGTAATTTATTTTTTTTAAATTCTTCTTGTTTTTGATTTTTTATAAAATCTAATTTTTTTGATTTATCATCTTTCCCCGCAGTGGCTTTTCTTTGAGATTTGATGATCTCTCTTTCTCTTTCTTGCTCTACAATGTTTTCATAAATATCTCCTAAATCTTTTTCTTCGTTTTCATCTTCTTCCAAAACTTCATCAACTAAAGATTTTTCTTTAACGACTTTTGAATTATTAAGAGAATTACTTTTTTTTGAAAGCTTATCTAAAACAAGACCAAAATCAGTATCATCAATTACTCTCGATCTACTAGTTATTTTAATGCCCATTTCAAGCATTTTTGTTTTTAGTTCTTTTTGATCAAGTCCAAGTAGATTGGCCAGATCAGAAATTTTTTTTGACATAAATTTTTCTCAAGTAAAATCAAAAAAAGAATACGGAAAAATTATGTTAAAGTAAAGTTAAATACGCTATAATTCAAACAAATTTAAAAACAACTATGCAAGAAATTATACTTTTTTTACTGTTAATAACAGCAGGGGCATTACTTTTTTTGGTTTATAAACAATTAGAAAACGAAAAAAAACCGAAAGAAAATGATTATATAAAATTATTAATTGATTCAGTTAGAAGTGATAAATCGGAAATTTCAGGAAAACTTGAAAAATTGGATGAAAAATTGTTTGATTCCATCAGTTCATCATCAAAAACCCTACAAAATCAGTTTACACAACACAAAGAAATAATTATGGAGGTTTCCTCTGAATTGGCCAAAATCAAGGAAACAAATAAACAAGTTTTGAATTATTCACAAAAGCTGGAAAGTTTAGAAAATATTTTAAGTAGCCCTAAAAAAAGAGGAGTTGTAGGGGAGTTTTATCTCGAAGCTTTATTGTCAAACATTCTTCCTCCAAAGTTTTATCAAATGCAATATCGCTTTAAAAATAACGAAATTGTCGACGCTGTTATTTATTTTCAAGATAAAATCATTCCAATTGATTCAAAGTTTTCATTAGAAAAATTTAATTTAATAGAACAAGAAAATGATCCAATTAGAAAAAAAGAATTGATTAAAAAATTTAATATAGATTTGAAAAACAGAATAGATGAAACTTCAAAATATATAAGGCCAGAAGAAAACACATCGGATTTTGCATTTATGTTTATTCCAGCTGAAGGAATTTATTTAAATTTATTAAATTACAGTAATTCAAAAGAGTCATTATCGAGTACAGATATAATAACTTACGCATTTAAAAAACATATAATTGTAGTTTCTCCAATTTCATTTTACGCCTATTTGCAAACAGTTTTACAAGGTTTAAAGTCATTAAAAATTGAAAGATCAGTAAAGGAAATAATTGAAAAGATCGTTCTTTTATCAAAAGATATTGAAAAATATGAAGAAAGCTTCACAAAGCTTGGAAAACAATTAGAAACAACAGTAAAAACATATAACACTAGTTCTAAAAGACTTAAAAAAATTGATAAAGATATTTACAAAATAAGTGATTCCAAAGATGAAAATCTACTTAATCCTTATGTGATTGAAGAATAAAAAAAGAGGCCTTCAAGACCTCTTTTTATTTTGATTATTTATCTTCCTCTGTTTCGGAAGCTGTTTCTTCTTCAACTTCTATTTTTTCTTTTTTTGGCTTTTTCTCATCCACAGCTTCTTTGATCGATAGTCCAACTCTGTGTTCATCTGGATCAATTGCAATTATTTTTGCCTTAACTTTATCTCCAACATTTAGTTTTTCTTCAGGTTTGTCTTCTCCTTCATCAGGACTAATCTCGCTAACATGAATAAGTCCAGAAATGTCTTCGTCTAGTTTTACAAAAGCTCCAAATGGCGTAATTCTATTGATTTCACTTTCTATAATAGTTCCAACTTTATATTTTTTTGCAGCTTCAACCCACGGATCTGGAACAAGTCTTTTCATCGAAAGGCTGATTTTTTCTTTTTCTTTACCTATTACTAAAACTTCAACTTCATCTCCAAGTTTTCCAAAATCATTTGGATCTTTTACATGTCCCCATGCAATTTCTGAAATATGTACTAGACCCTCAAGACCATTAAATGTAACAAATATACCGAAATTAACGATTCCAGAAACTTTTCCTTTTACTTTTTGCCCAACTTCAAGCTTATCTAATGCTTCATCACGTTTATCTGATTCTGCTGCTTTTTCTGAAAGAATTAATTTTCCACCTTCTTTATCTAAATTAAGAATTTTTACTTTCAAATCAAGACCAACCAATTTTTGAAGTCTTGTAAGAATTTGGCTTGAATTTGCACCATTTACCCTTGGGTAATGTAGAGGTGCGAGCTGTGAAACCGGAATAAATCCCTTAATTCCATCAATATTAAGAAGAAGACCTCCTTTATTTGCTTCACTAGGGGATACAGAGATTGTTTCACCTTTTTCATAAGCATCAACAAATTTGTTCCATGTTTGTTTTTGGCTAGCTTTTCGTAAAGAAAGAACAACTAGACCATCTTCATTCTCATCATCAAGAACATAAGCAGAGATAACATCGCCTTCTTTCAAATCTTTGATGGTGTTTTGACTGTCTTGTGCTTCTTGGCCACTAATAACACCAGTAGCAACTCCGCCAAGATCTACAAGAATTTTGTTTTTAACAACACTTATAACTTCTCCTTCAACGAGAGTTCCTGGTAAAGGAGGTGTGAAGTCCATTTCTGAAGAAGAAAGTAAATCCTCCATCACATCACTGTAAACATACTTTGTTTTCATAGATTTTGTAGACAAGTCAATATTAAAAAATTATTAGCTATTAAAAAGTAAAATCCTAGACTTGCCAATTTGAAAAAAAGAAAATCTTTAAAATAGCTACATTATATTAAAGCTATTTTTGCCTATGTCAATAACAAAAAGCAGAAAAGGTCTTAAGTTTTTTTAAATTAAAATTTATTTGGTTAATATAAAATAATATTTACGAGCAACGGATAAATTCCTCCTGCGGAAATTTATCCTCGGTTTCGGAAAAAAAGTAATTGGCCAAGCCGTTTTTAACTCAAAAGTGCTCATAAAAAATCATCTTATATTAGCCCCAAAATCATCGCTAAAAAAAATTAAGGCCTTTTTTACAAAAAGTTTAAAAATCAAGGCAAAATTTTGAAAACACTTAAAAATTTTAAAAAATAAGAAAATTATTCAAAAACTATTTCAATCTTAGATCCATTTTTAACAAGTTTCACATTTTGTTCTGAAAGAACTCCTTTTTCTAAAAACATTTGAGTTAATGGATCTTCAACAAGATCTTGAATTGCTCTTCTTACAGGTCTAGCTCCGTATTTTGGATCAAATCCAACTTTTGACAAAAGTTCTAGCGCACCTTTACTACTTTCAATTTTTATTCCTCTCCCAGAAACTCTTTTTTGAAGTTTTTCTAAGTGAAGTTTTACAATTTCTTCAATATTGTCTGGAGTAAGAGCTTTGAAAACAATTACTTTATCAACACGATTCAAAAATTCTGGTCTAAAATGATCCTTTAGATCTGATAAAATATCATCTTTTACTTCATTGTAATTTGAAAGAGCTTTTTCAAAGTCTTTATCTCCACCAGAAAACCCGATCGAAGCAGCACTTTCAGTAAGTCTTTTTGCACCAATGTTTGATGTCATAATAATAATTGTATTTCTGAAATCCACTCTTCTTCCTTTTGCATCAGTTAATTCTCCATCTTCAAGAATTTGTAAAAGTAAGTTAAAAACATCAGGATGGGCTTTTTCAATTTCGTCAAAAAGTAGAACACTATAAGGGCGTTTTCTTACAGCTTCAGTAAGTTGTCCACCTTCTTCATAACCAACATAACCAGCAGTTGCTCCAATTAGCCTTGAAGCATTATGTCTTTCCATAAATTCACTCATATCAATTTTAATAAGTGATTTTGGATCATTATAAACTTCTTCAGAAAGTGCTTTCACAAGTTCTGTTTTTCCAACCCCTGTAGGTCCTAAAAATATAAAAGAACCAATTGGCCTTCTTTCATCAGCAAAACCTGCTCTAGATCTTCTAATAGCTTGAGAAATAGCCGAAACTGCTTCATCTTGTCCAATTATTCTAGTTTTAAGGGAAGCCTCAAGATTTTTAAGCTTATTAATGTCATCAGAAACAAGCTTAGTTACAGGAACTCCTGTCATATTTGAAACAACAGATGCAATGTCTTCAGCGCTTAAAATTTCTCTTTTTTCTCTTGGTGTTTTTTCAGTTTTTAAGCTGTCAATTTCTTTTATAAGCTGTAATTCTTCATTTCTTAAGTCTGCAGCCTTTTCATAATCTTGATTACCAACAGCTTTTTCTTTTTTCTCTGTAATTTGGCTTAATTTTTTATGTAATTTTTTTACTTTATCGTTTGGTTTTTTTGTGCCAATTCTTCTTTTTGCGGCCGCTTCATCGATAAGATCAATAGCTTTGTCTGGCAAAAATCTATCGTTTATATATCTTTTTGAAAGCAAAACAGAAGAGCTAATAGCTTCATCAGAAATTAAAAGATTGTGATGATCTTCAAATAATTTCTGCAAACCTTTAATCATTTCAATAGTTATTTCTTCATTTGGTTCTTCAATCATTACAGTTTGAAATCTTCTTTCAAGTGCAGGATCTTTTTCGATATTTTTTCTGTATTCACTTGTGGTTGTTGCACCAAGCACTTGAAATTTTGCTCTTGAAAGAGCAGGTTTTAGGATATTCGCAGCATCAAGACTTCCTTCTGCACTTCCCGCACCAATTACCGTATGAATTTCATCAATAAAAAGAACAATATTATCAGAAGCTTCAGCCTCATCAATTATTTGTTTTATTCGTTCTTCAAATTCACCTCTGTATTTTGTTCCAGCCACAACACTAGCCATAGAAAGAGATAAAATCCTTTTATCAAGGATATTGTCAGGAACTTGTTCTGCAAGAATTGCTTGTGCAAGGCCTTCAGCTATTGCTGTTTTACCTACGCCAGGTTCTCCTATTAACACAGGGTTATTTTTCGTTTTTCTTGAAAGAATTGAAACAACTCTTTCAATTTCTTTGCTCCTTCCAATAACAGGCGAAAGTTCACCTTTTTTGGCTTGTGCAATTAAATCTATAGTAAAATAATCAAGTGCAGGAGTAGAGGTTGAAACATCTGTTTTTGTTTTTTGATAAGTTTTTGTGTTTCCTCCTTGTTTATTCATTACACTTTGTAGCCCATTCAAAAAAAGTTCTACAGGATTTATCATGTTTTGCTGTGGCATTCCCGAAAGGGGATCGTCTGAAAAATCATTATTGACAAAATTACTTGAAGGACTTGTCTTAGCTTTTTCAAAAATTTCAAGTATTTGAGCTTTAATATCATCAACCGACACATTCATATTTTCTAGAATAACAATAGCAGAAGTGCCATTTTGAGAAACTAAAGAATGTAAAAGGTGTTCAGTTCCAACAAAAGCATGGCCAAATTCAAGAGCAGTTTTATATGCACCCTCAAGAACTTCCTTAGCATAACCACTAAGCCCACCACCAAGTGTTGAGCTTTGCTTAGGAACGCTAGACCTTCCGACAGTTTTTAAAACTAAATTTACATTATCGAGCGAAACGCCAAAATTATACAAAATAGAAGCCCCAAGTGAATTGGACTGGCTTAAAATACCAAGAAGGATGTGTTCGGTTCCCACATATCCAAGCTTTTCTCGTTTTGCTAGATCTTGAGCAATCACAAGTGCTTTTTTTGCTTCTTTGGTAAGTTTATTAAAGTTTTCAATATTATCCATAAAAATTTTTTTTAAAATTAAGTCTTGAAATTATATCATAAATACTCCGAACTAGCTTTCAACTAGACTTGAAATAAGGCAATCTTGTTGTAAAACAACAAAACAGTTTAGCACTTCTGATTATAGAGTGCTAAATGCAGAAAAGTCAAAAATTATCACAAGCTTTTATTTGAAGAAAAAGCCATATTGTGGTAAAATAAATAGATATAATTATGTCTAAATGACGCCAGAAATAAAAATAAAAAATCCGAAATTAAAAAAATTACTTGAAACCTCATTGTATTTCAAAAAAATGTCTTTTGAAGAGAAAAAAAAATTAGTAAATAAGATAAACTCAAGCTCAGCTAGAAGACAAGAATTGATATATTTACCATTCTTTGAAGAAAAAAATAAAATTGAAAAAACAAAAGTCAAAGAAAGAAATGAAAAATTTATCTTTTTAATAAATAAAATAAAGGACATAGATAAACAAATTAAAATTAATTTATCAAAAAGTGTTGAAGAAAAGAATCGATCAGAAGAAGAAGAAAAAGAGCAAAATTTATTAAATCAACTAAACAATTTGTAAAAAATTATTGTGAGTGAAAAAGGTATAAGGCAAAGTACAGAGCAAATCGAATATAATCTAAATGAGGAGTCTCTTGAATTGTCAAATGAGGAAAGACTTTTTGTTATAGCCGAGGAAAAATTTAATGAATGGAGGTCTTATTACAAATATTTACCAGAAACTGAAAGTAATGAAATTGAGAAAATTATTGAGGGATTAAAAGTAGATATTAAATCTCTAACAGAAGAAGGTGAGATAATAACAGATGAGGAATTAGAAATATTTTCTAATGAATTAAATTCACTTGAAGAAATTTTCGAAAAAAAACTTATAGAAAACAAAGATGAAATTTTACAGATTGCAGAGCAAAAGTTTTTGAAAGAAAAAAATAAATTCGAAGAAACAATTAAATATTCAAAAAAGATAATTAAGGAAAATTTATTATCTTCAATCTCTTCGACTGTTTTAAATACAGAAATTTCAAAAGATTTAAGGGTTTTCGATATTTTATCTAAAGAAATAGATAATAATTTAATAAATCTGGGTGTAGAGGTAAATATGATCCCAAATTTAATTGAAAATGCAAAAACAGAAAAAGATCCAAGAATTTTAATAAACAACTTAGAAAACATTGAATCATCATTAACGAATTTTAATTTAAGCCCCAATGAATATCTGAAAAGTTTATACAATTGGAATACAAGTGCAGAAATATCATCTTCAATAGTATCCAATTTAAATGAATATATTATGGCTGTAGATTTCTTCTTTTCTAAAAAAGGAATTGAAGAAATGCTTGGCATAAATGTTCCAAACACTGAAAGTTATAAAGAAACTAAAAAACTTATAGCCGAAAGAGAAAGACAAATGTTGGATAGATTTAGTGAGAATTTTAAATTTGTTAAAAAATATCGAAAATTACCCGTTCATGAAATTACAAAACTAAGGAAAGACTACGAAAATGAAATTATTTGCCAATTTGTGGCTGACACACTAAATAAGGATTCAAAAGTAATCAAAATTCAAAGAAAAACGCACAACTACGATAAGGATTCTGTTTTAATGCTTACAATGTATGAGGACAGAAGATCCCTATCAAAATACAAAGAGCTTTTTGAAGGAAAAGAACGTTCTGCCTCTACACTATATTTTGAAGTTCAAAAAGATTTTTATAAAGAAATATTTTCACATCCTGAGTTAAAAGATTTAGTTAGAATAAACATCAGGGCGGAGGCATCAGGGGATAAATTGCAAAACTCACTTGATGAAAGCTTTTTTTTAACAGCTAAAAACATCAAAGATTTAAACTATCTTGATGATCCGAGGTTGTTAAACTACAAAAAGCAAATCGACGAACTCGCAGAAATTTATGAATTAAAAGGATCAAAACTTATTGAAGCCAAAGCTGAATTTAGAAAAAAATACAGAGAAGACTTAATAGCACCAGAGGGACTTGGTAATTTACTATATGCATCAAGAAGGTTGTTTAGAACATTTGGAAACGACCCAAATTTTTTAATGGAAATGAAAGAGTTAGGATATTTAAATATTGATCTAATAAACAATGATGGAAGAAGAAAGGGGAAGAAATACAAAGAAGGACGCGCATATATGATGAGTGAAAGAAGTTATGAAAATTATAAGAAAATAAATGCAGATAGAATGGCTTTTATAAACGGAACAACATTTGAAAGTGCAAAAGCCCCTAAAATGATAACTTACAATTCTTCAAGTTTTGGAATAGAAAGGGAAGATTTAAAACTAGCAGAGGACATCAAAAATGATAGCTTATGGGAAAACATGAAAGATTTAATAGAAACATTAAAAAAAAGAAGTACAAATATTGTGAATAAAATTATAAATATGGGATCATTATTTGTGGGGAATATTAATGCAAATGAAATTCCAGAAAATTTAAACGCATACGATATATTAAAAAGTATTCCAAATTATAAAGAAATAAATGAAATATTTATAGAAAATATAGAAATAATAAACAAAGGTAAGCTTTCGATTGAAGCTCAGCGTATTCTTGCAGAGAAAAAAATCGAAGAAACCGCACTGGCAGGTTTAGTTCTTCGAAGAAATTATGAAGATCCAAGACTCGGAGAAAAATATTTAGAAGAAGCATTTCATCCAGACCATCAAAACTTAAACAATTACCTTAAAAATATATATAAAGCGGAAAAGATCCCAGAAGATCAAAGAACTGCAAATCGTGAAACTGGTTTACAAATACCAACAATTAAAAATCCAAAAGCGATTTTATACATTTCAAAAAACATAAATGACATAAAAACGGATTCAACTGTTGGAATACTTAATCTTTATTTGGAAAGTGATTTAAAAACCGATTCAAGCCAAGATGAAAAAAATTTATATAAAGAGACTTATGAGGCTTTATATTTAGAGAATTTGACTTCAATGGATCCGAAAAGTTCTGAATTTTTTCTTAAGTATATGATTTCTAAAGAATGCAATAATGTTTTTAAATTAACGAATGATGATTTAAACAATTTAGAATATTTGAAAGAAAAAAATGACGAACAATTAAATAAAATAATTACAAAATGGTTGAAAGAATATGCAACAGTGTCTGTTTCAAGCATAATTTCAGAAGCAAATGTTGATATAACAAAACAGGAAGAAAGAATAAAAGCGATAAAAATATTAAATATCCTTGAAAAAGTAAATAGCTTGGAAGGAAAACTACTTAGAGCAAATATTCAAAAAGCTATTAACAAGGAACTAGGACTAGATGAAGAGGAATATTTGCTTCCTATGATGGAAATTGCTGAAATTGCAATTTCTAAAAATAATAAAAGTGATAGCTCTGAAAAAAATAAAGCAATTCTTGCATTCAAAGAGGGGATTTATAAAGGAATAAATCCATTTGAAAACGAAATGTCTAATGATGAATTTATGAAAAAGCTTAATGAAGAAGAACAACTAATTAAAAACAAAAACTTAACTTGAAATTTCTACTGAAATTAAAGTTTTTACCATAAAATCAGTGTATCTTTTTTCCCCTTGGCTTAAAAAATATTTATTAGCCACTTTAATAATTAAAGTGATTTTATCTGTTTCTTCCTTATAGTAAACTGTTCTACCGTCAATTATAGACTGCTTTAATTCTGATTCTGAAAATGGCATAGAATTTCTTATTGAAAGAAAATATTTATAGTTTTCTAAGTCATCTTGATCATTAAAAACAAAAGAATAATTATCTCCATCAAGAATTCCGGAAACGCCTTTAAAATACCATTTTTGTGGGTAAAGTGCTGAGAAGTTTTGAGAATTACTATTTAGAAGTGAAAAAAGTTCACTTGGTTCAGAATAATTTAATATAAAATCTGATGGAAATAATGAGTTTTCATTTTCTTCTACTTCACTTAAATCTGCAAAATCATACAAATCTCCTTCTATTAGGTAAAAACTATCTAAAAAGTCGTTAAATACTTTTTCTTTTGCTAGAGAAACATTTGCTGGATTCTCAGGAACATAATAAATTTTATATATCAGACCATTTCTATAAACATAATATTCAAATCCATAATATTCATTTTCTAGTCTGATTGATTCGATTTTTCCTTTTGAAATATATTTAAAAAATAATGAGAAGTCACTAATTTCTGGATGAAAACTTGCAAGGTAATTTTTTAAAGGAGTATCAAACTTTTTTGTATCAAAAACAGACTGATCATAATTGAACTGAAATTGTTCTACAATTATTTCATCAAAGGCGCTTACTTCATTTTCCGTTTCGTTTAGAATTAGTTTTACACTTGAATCATCTTCAAAAATAATAGAATCACTTAAATATGAAAAACCAAAACCTAAATACTCATTTTTATAATCAAGCAAAGACACATCTTCTAAAACTGGTTTTTGATATTCTTCTAAAAAAGATACTCCATTAACGGTAAATAGGTTCTTTTCTTTATTATAAGTACCAATAAGCTCTATTTTACTAGATAAATATTTATTTTCTGAAAGATTTAAAAGTGGAGAAACAACAAAATATTCATTGGAACTATCATCAATAAGAACATGAGAATGTAAATTTTCTGCATTAGTTTCAGCTTTAAATAAGTTTCCCGAAATTCTTAAAGATATGTCATTCGTAGGTGTAATTCCTGCTCCACAAGAACTAAGCAGTAATGAGGCTAAAAATAATGTAAATAATTTTTTCATAGTATTTATTGTTTAAGATTTAAATGTTTATAAGCATTTTTAGTTAACATCCTACCTCGAGGAGTTCTTTCTAAAAAACCAAGTTGAATTAAAAAAGGTTCATACACAGACTCAATAGTATCCTCTTCATCTTTAACTGCGGCCGCAATAGTGCTAAGACCAACAGGACCACCAGCAAATTTCTTTGCAATTATCGATAAAATTTCGCGATCTCTTTCATCAAGACCAAGTTCATCAATTCCGAGATTCTTTAATGCATTTGAAAGATCATTTTTTGAAATTATATCAATATTGTGAAATAAAGCAAAATCTCTTATTCTCTTTAAAAGACGATTTGCAATTCTAGGAGTTTTTCTGCTACAGGAAGCAAGAATAGAAAGCGCATCCTCCTTTATTTTTAAGTCTAGTATTTTGGCAGATCTTGAAAGAATTTCTTTTATTTCAACATTTTTATAATTTTGAAAATGAAAAACATTTCCAAATCTATCTCTAAGAGGTGATGATAGCATACTAATTTTTGTAGTAGCACCAACTAGTGTAAATTTTGGAAGATTAATTCTCATTGTACGTGCTGAAGGGCCTTTTCCAATAATAATATCAATTGCAAAATCTTCCATCGCCGTATATAAAACTTCTTCAATACTAGATTTAAGCCTGTGTATTTCATCAATAAAAAGCACATCATTTTCACTTAGGTTGCTTAGTATAGATGCAATATCGGAAACTTTTTCAAGAGCAGGTCCTGAAGTAATTTTTAAAGAAGAACTAAGCTCTGTGGCAATAATATTCGCAAGTGTTGTTTTTCCAGTTCCTGCAGGTCCATGAAGGAGTATGTGGTCTAATGTATCATTTCTAATCTTTGCAGATTTTATTGCAATGTTTAGATTGTTTTTTAGGCTTTCTTGCCCAATATATTCAGATAAAAGTTTTGGCCTTAAATTATTTTCAAAAACTGGAGACTCAATTAAATTTTCACTCAAAACTTCTTTTTTATAATTGCTCTCAATCATTAAATAGATCTTACATGATAAATATATTGCCTAATGCCTTCTGGATCTGGTGCTTGTTCAAATAGAATTGTTGTTTTTGCTGATGCAGTTTCTAGAGCAAAACTACCATAGTCAAAGAAAGAAAAATATGAAATTAAACCTTTTTCACTTGTTTTTATGTCTTGAATATCATTAAGTAAAGCTTCTGACTCTTTCCTTTTAAACAAATTAAGCCAGTTTACATGAACAATCCTTTGGTTTGTAATTATTAGTTTGTCAAGCCAATAAATAATGCTTTTATAAAAAATTATAAAAGCAAAAAATACAAAAAAAGCAATGTTTATTATAATAAAAAAACTAAAAGGGATTATGTCTTGTAAAAGATAAAGTGGGATAAAACAAATTAAAAAGGCCAAAAATATTTCAAAAAACCAAAATATAAAAGGTGTAGGATGGTGATGAAAAACTTTTAAAACTCGTTCGCCTTCTCGAAATTGCATAAATATAATTTAAACTGATATTATACTATATAATTTTAAGTCAAATATGCAAGAAAAGATAAAAAACTTGCAGAAATTTAAAAACTAATGTAAAAAAAATCTGTACTTTCTAGGCCCGAGTAGCTCAGCTGGATAGAGCAGCGCCCTTCTAAGGCGAAGGTCATAGGTTCAAATCCTATCTCGGGTACCATTACTATTAAAATATTAATTTTAAATATTAAAAAGTTTTAAAAATGAAAAAAAAACAAACAAAAGCACAGCAAAGAACAACAGAATTACTAAGGAAAGATTTAAATAATGGTGAAATAGACAGCGAAGTGTTGGAAGCTGATTTACATTCAAATTTTACAAAAGATGAAGTACAAGCCTTTAAAGACTTTATGAACACATTAGACTCTGATGCATAAAAAATAATTACTCAGAAAATGAAGCACCCATATAAATTAGACAAAATTGTCGCAGGAATTGAAGATTCTTCCTTTTCAATACTAGAGGGAAAAATTCCGACAGATAGAAAGATTAAGGAAGAGATTTTGACATACTTAGATTTAGTCGATGAAAGCTTGTTGTTCAAACTTAGATCATTACCTTTAAATACGCAAAAAGACATTGAACATGAAATGGCTTATTACATCTATTCTCAATTTTTAAATTTATCAATATTTAAACAAGAGGAGGATACTACAAATATTTCCCATAATAATGTGCGCATAGCCATAAATCACTTTTCAGCACCAATTATAAGGACACTTATTGAAACATATTTGTCTTATACACTTGCAAAAAAAGTTGCAGAAACAAAAATCAGCTCAACAAAAGAAATAGATTCAATGATAAGTCGATCATTTGATGATTTATTATACTCAGAAAAACGCTTCATAAAAAAAATAATAGAAGAAATATTAACTCTTCCAGAGGATCTTAAAAATTCTATATTAAAAACATCAAAAAGTGGTGCAAGTCAGGATGTTCTTCAATCTTTATTAAAGGCAAAAAGATCTGGTCTTGCAAGTACGGAAGAAAGAATTGAGCTTCTTTTGTCTTTACTTCCAGCAATTTCTAAAACAATGCTTTCAACAAGACTAGAACTTGCAATAAGCCTGATAAAAGAAAATTCGCAAGAAACACAAGAAATTACGATTATAAACAGACCAGAATTTGCTGAAAATTTTTTAGATCATTTGAAAAATTTTTGGCTTAGCGATCAAAGTTTTCATTTATTTTTGATAGATACTGAGAGTGAGAACTACGATCTATTTCGAAAAAAAATATTATCACTAAAATCGGAGTTTTTGTCTTTAGAATCAGTATTTATTGAAACAGAAATAGGCATAATAATTCAAATTCCAAACACTGAAATGCACAATTTGAAAGCTTTCGTTGAAAGTATTGAAAAGGACAAAGATTTGAGCGATTTAAGGACAAAGGTAGCATATTCATTTTTCAACAAAAAATTATTTTTAAATAAATTTAGAGAATATGGCGAAAATTTAGAACTGTTTTTAGATGAAATTGTTTTTGAAACTATAATTACACATTTAAGAGAAGGAAAAGCTTTATCCGAATCATCATTAGAAAATAAAACAATAATTGCATGCGGAAAAGAAATAATATCAAGCTCAGATTTTAAATATGGAAACGAGGACAATTTATCTCTAACACAACTTTCATACATTGAAGATTTAGCTGAATTAACAAGAACATACGCATACAAAAACGAGGCATTTATGCCTTCAGAAAATGAGATAATTAAAGCATATCAAGATGAACTTACTAGAGGAGATTTGCCTAGCCAAAAATCAGAAGAAGAAACAATAAAGGCAAACGATAAATATCCTTTCGGCGCAACAATAGTAGGAGCAACTAAGGCAGGGACTTCAAATCAAAAAACCACAAAAAAGCCACCAAAAGATGAAAACGAATCCACAAGAAATGTAGCTATTGGTGAAATTAGCGAGGCAATCGAATTATCAAGGCAAAGTGAAAAACTTATCAAAATGCCAAAGAACGAAGATCAAACGAAAATATTTTGTGAGGAAGAACAATCAAAACAATTAGGATAAGTCTTAATTGTTAGCATTTATTAAAGCTAAATACAAAGCATTACTTGCTTCACCTCTAGTAATTGCAACATTAGGAGACAAGTATTT
Source organism: uncultured Candidatus Peribacteria bacterium (assembly GCA_964449945.1). GTDB lineage: Bacteria > Patescibacteriota > Gracilibacteria > UBA1369 > LOWO2-01-FULL-3 > JAVEWJ01. The sequence continues at coordinate 12,346 of CAYVBX010000006.1, read as the reverse complement.
TACACTTTCATCAATTAATCCATTTTCATATGCAGTAATAATAAATGGAGCAAACCATTCATTCATGTTTACATCAACAAATGGTGAATAACTAACACTTTCAGGGACTTCTATTTCAAGCGTATTTAATAAGATTTTATAGTATTCAGCTTTTGTGACATTATTTGAAGGTCTAAAGCTTCCATCATTATAACCGCTAACAATTCCTCTAGATACAGCAGTAAACAAATAACTACTATACCAACTTGAATTATCTGTATCTTTAAAGCTTAAAGATCCAGTTAGAATTCTTGAATTTCCACTTCCTAGAATAATTTTTAAGGCTTCAACTCTGGAAATTGGATTATTCAATTTAAAAGTTCCGTCAGGATAACCATTTATAACTCCTTTATTAGATAAATAAACTAATCCTTCATAATATTTATTTGACGTTGAAACATCTTTGAAAATTGAATCTAGTTCAACTTTATTTACTTCAAACCAATCAGAGAAATAACTTTCATTTTCATATTCTATTTTAAGTCTAGTTTTTCCAGAATTTCTTACAACAAAGGACTTAACTAAATCAAAATTTGAATCAAAGGACATAAAATTTACTAGAGGTCTTGAAACTCTAATGTTGTCATTTACTGGACTAATTAGTACTTCTCCAGCAAATCCATTTCTATAAACATTTCCAAACTGATCTCTTAAAGATAATTTAAAGCTTAATTCATTGTTTTCATAATAATAAACTGGGGAAACATCAAAGGTAAAGCTTAGCTTAGGATCCTCTACGATTATTTTTTGTTCAACAATTATTTCTTCAACTACAGGTAAAGTGCTTTCTACTGTATCTTGAGCAACATTATTTGAATTATCACTATTTAAAGGATTACTTTCAATAATGTAAGAATCAAAGGGTTTTTCATCTACTGTATATGTTTTTTCATCAACTTGTATTGGTTGAGAAGGTTTAGTTTCTTCTAAAGCAACCGTATTATTGTCTAAGTATTTTTGAACATAAAGCATAGGATGAATTGTAGTAGCCATTGCCTTATCTTTTCCAAGTCCAGCATTTATAGCGGAAAAGAAATCAAGCCCAAGATCGGAGGCTTCTTTCCAAGTAAAAGGCCAATATGGATGCCATGGAGCACTTGATGTATCAATTTGGAAGTGTAAATGAGGAGTTGTAACTGTTCCAGTAGCTCCAGATTTTCCAATAAGTTGTCCTTTTATAACAACATCATTCACATTAACATTTGTTTGGCTTAAGTGAGAATATGAAGAATAAAGAGTAACTTTTTCATTCGGATTATTAAGTGAAGGCACATTTTTATGCTGTACAACAATATGTTTACCAAATCCCGCATCTTGTTGAGAAACTTTAACAACAACGCCATTTGCGATGGAATAAATTGGAGTACCAACAGGGATAACAATATCAACAGCCAAATGTGATCCAGCATATTCAATTCCATCAAGCTTATAGTTTCCCATATAAGGTACCGTATAAGTGATTTTTGCGTTTCTTATTGCGTCATGCTCAGGATTTCCCCAAATCAAATCATTAAAACTTTTCTTTAAATCATTGGCATCATATCTAGGAATGGCCACAAGCTCTGATTTGTCATACGATTCGAATGGAAGTTTGTTTCTTGTGGAAGCAAGTTTTACATAATTTGGAATAACTTTCACAGGATAAACAGTTCCATCAAATGCTTTATGCTCAGGCATTCCAATAACATTTGTTTGGTATAAGCTGTTATTTGTTGAAACGAGTACATAAAGTGCAAAAACCAAGAGAAAACCAAGCGCACTAGAGATGTAGTAATAAATTTTATGATTTGATTTTTTCATATTTTTTTGTTTTTATTTTATTATATAATATTATCATAAATTAAACCATTTAGCAAGACACGAAATGAAATTTAAATATAAGTTAGAAGAAATAAGCAAAGTTTCTCAAATCATTTCAGAAAAAATAAAAAACGGGGGAGTACTGGCTCTTTTTGGCAATATTGGATCAGGAAAAACTACCTTATCAAAGGAAATTGCAAAAGATTTAAATATAAAAAACTGGAAAGTAAAAAGCCCAACCTACACATATATTAGAAGATACCCCGAAAAAAATTTTTATCATATAGATCTTTATAGGCTTGAAAAAGCGGATCAAACGATTTTTGAGGAAATAAACGAGATTCAAAATTATGAAAAAAATATAACAATAATCGAATGGCCGGAATTATATAATGAAAATTTGCCAAGAAAAGCCATTAAAGCTTATTTAAAATATATTTCAGAAAATACTAGAGAAATTGAAATTAGTTTTTAGCTATTAAATTTTTAGAAGCTATTAAAATGTTATTATTATTTCTGAGAGTAATAATTTCATTAAGTCTAGCTCTTGTACTAGGGCCAAAATAGCCAGCTCCAACATCAGTCAAACTGCTTACTATCCCTTGTGATTGTTGAAACTTAAAAACCGCATGCATTGTTAGTTCATCAAAATTACCACTTGCTGAAACTTTATAAAAGTTTAACCTAGACAATTCAGTCTGAAGTCTTTTTACTTCAGCATTATTGTCTCCTCTCATTAAACCCTGATAAAACAAAGAGTCTTTTTTTACACCATATGTATTTGAGCTAATCAAATTATCCACATTTACTGTTGTTATATTTTCAACAACAGGAGATACGGGCTTTGTTTCAGTCTTAACTTCTGGCTTTGTTGTTTCAATAATTGTACAAGTTTTTGCAATTTTTTCATTTATTGAAAAACCCGGAATATGAAAAGTATCGCTAATACTTTTATCAACACCGTAAACAGTTACTTCAAGATTTCGTTTTCCAAAATTCAAGGCTCTATTTAAACCTACGTCACCATAGCCCATCCAGATGTCTAGTCTGTCGAAAGAACCATTTCCTTCATCTGCACTAATAATTGCACCACCTCGATCTAGAACAGTCCCAACCCCATAGCCTGGAATATACATCTTTGTGCCGAAAGGATAAGATTTTGGAGCTGCAATCATACCAGGATACACCTCAGCACCACTTGCTCCATTAGTACCTCTGCCATTTAGCCTTATATCACCTTCATAAGAACCAGTAGCATATCTGTCCTGACAAGGAAGCGGTGAATAATAGGCAGAAAGCCTGAAAACCTTTGTATACTCCTCAGCAAATGCCAAGTTTTTTGAATAATAAGAGCTTATTAAAACTAGCCCGAATAAAAATAAATATTTTAGAATTTTCATATTAAATAATTAGATATCAAATTATTTTAACATAAATTTCTAAAAAATACCAATCCTTCTAAGTATTTCTCTTTCAACAAAGTCTCGTTCGCGTCCGTATTTAAGTCTTGATAACTGAATGAAAGCATTTGCGGCCGCATCATCTCCAAGTTCTGCTTTAGGATTTGGCAAATAGTTTACGGAAAAAGGCCTTGAGGGTTGTGTATCAACAGAAAGTTTCATAACAGCCTTATATTTATCCATATTTACTAAGTCAAAATCAGAGAAAACTGGGGCCATTTCTTTTGCTAGAAATTCTGCATCTTGTGCACCAATTTTATATGCCATAATTGTACCAACGTTACCAAAAACAGCATCTTTCAAATTAACACCAGATTTTTTTCCACTAGAGTCAATCTGGGCTAAATATTGGTGAGCAATGTTTAAACTAAGTCGATATTTTCTAGCTTCAGACAAAATAGATTCAATACTATCAGTAACATAATTTTGAAACTCATCTATATATAGGAAAAAATCAACTCTTTCATCTTCTTTCATAAGACCTCTTTTAAATGCAGCCATTTGTATTTTTTGAATTGTAATTAAGCCCAGAAGATTTGAGTTTATTTCACCAACACTCCCTTTTGACAAATTCATTAAAAGAATTTTTTTATTTTGCATAACATCAAGAAAATCAAATGCTGATTTTGTTTGTCCTATAATATTTCGAATCATTCCATTTGTAATAAATTGACCAAATTTAGCCGCAAAATATGGAATCATTTCTGCTTTTTCTCTTTCACCTGTTTTTGCCATTTGATTATCCCAAAAAGACGCAACAATGGGATTTGTGACATGTTTTCTTTTTTCTTTTCCAAAAGCATCATCTGTAAAAAGTCTAACAATATCAGTTAGACAGCCTCCTTCTGGATCAGCCATTAGTGTAAGACAGCCATTTCTAAAATAATCTTGAATTCTAGGTCCAAATATTTCTTCATCAAAAAGTTTGATCATAATATTCATAGCATCAAGTGCCACCATTTCAGCCTCATCAGGGTTTTTAGCTTCAAGTAAATTTAATCCCATAGGTCTTTCAATATCAGCAGGATTAAAATAAATAACATCATCTGCTCTTTCTCTAGGAATATATGGCAAAACATTTTCAATAAGTGATCCATGTGGATCAACTACACAAAGCCCTTCTCCATTTTTCAAATCTTGACGGAGCATAAGTTCAAATTGAGAAGACTTACCTGTACCAGTTTGACCAATAACATAAAAATGTCTAAATCTATCCGATCGCTTCATGCAAATTTTCCGTTTTTCACCACGATAGATATTGTAGCCAAGAAGAAGACCTTCTTGCGGAATATTTGCAGGAGCAGGAGCAAGCTTATAGTTTTGCCAAGAAATAATTGTACTTTTATTAAAACGAGTAGAAGGCAAATGAAAAATACTTGAAATTTCATCAACCGATAAAATTTGATATTTATTAAAAAAAGTCGATTTAAATGTTCTTAAAATATATTTTTTTAATATTTTTGAAGATCTTTCCTTCGATCCTTTTAATGAATTTCCATTTAATGTAGAATACTGTGAAAAGGCCGCTTTTATTGCTGAAAGGTTAATAAAAGCTTCTCTTTTTGTAGTTGAAGAACAGACAATTCTAATTTGTGTATCAAAGCCCACTTTTGAATTTTTATCATCAATTTCTTTAATTTCATCTTCAGCATGAGGAGTGTTTCGATCAGTATTTGGAGTTTCTGGACTATCACCTGAAACCTCACCTTTTATAAGAACATAAAATAGAACAGAAAAAAAGTTTAGGGGATTATACCATTTCTTTTTAGATTTCTTTTTATTTGAATACATTTCTTCAGCAATTTTTCTGCCTTCTTTTTGCCACGAATCAGCTACAGGCCTTATCAATATTTGAATTGCAACACCGTCATTTGATGAAATTTTAGAAAGAGAACTTATTATTGTGTTTATTGGATCAGCTGAAAAAGAATTAAAAGTTTTTAACGGATAATGAAAATCTTTGCTTAAAACAAGTGAACCTGCAACAACTTCATTACTGGTATTAAAGATATTGTAGTCTTCTATTTGATCAATAACGGCACCAGGAAAATATGCAGAAATTTGTTTTTCAATTATTGTCGAAATATCTGACAAACAAACTATATAAAAATGTAATTGTCCATCTATTATGGCATATTCAAAAGAAATAGGATCTTGCCCAGTTAAAAATCTATGCCAATCATCTGAAAGTGTTGAATGCAAAGAAGTCAAAAACTCAGACATAATACTACAACTCATATCTTTAAAATCGCGTTTTTCGTATTGTTCTGTTTCAATTTCTCTTTCTTCTCTAGATTCCGCTTTTGGAATTTTTACTTCCAAAAAAACCATATTCAATGATTTCTTGAAACTAAATTTATCTTTTAGAAAAACAACAAAAAAATAGGATAAAAAAGTTAAAAAAATTGTTGTTATGCCTAAAATAATTATAAATTCATTCATTCAAGCAATTATATTCCAATAATTATAACAAAATTATGAGCTTTTGTCTATGTAAACACTAATGTTTGCTTCTTTAAGAGCATCCTCTGCAAGTGGGGTTGGTGCTCCAATCATTAAATCTCGAGCTTTTTGATCCTTAGGAAAAGCAATTACTTCACGAATATTTGGTTCACCAGCAAGAAGCATTACTATTCTATCAATTCCAAAAGCAATTCCTCCATGTGGCGGAACACCATAAGAAAAAGCTTCAATCATATGACCAAATCTTCTTTCAATTTCAGTGTCTGAAATATTTAATAACTCAAAAACGTTCTTTTGAAGTTTTGCATCATGAATTCTTATAGACCCACCACCAAGTTCATTTCCATTTAGAATTAAATCGTAGGCTTTGGCTATTGCATTTTTCGGATCGTTTTCAAAATTTTCAAAATCTTTAGGACTAGTAAACGGATGATGTCTTGAAGCTAAAGAGCCAGTCTCAGCATCTATTTCAAACATTGGAAAATCCTTAACCCAAAGAAAAGAAAAAATGTTTTCATCAATTAAATTAAGCATATTTCCAAGAACTAGCCTTACTTGTCCCATAAAATTACAACAACTTTCAAATTCTCCAGCACCAATGAACAAAGTTGAACCATTTGAAATATTTAAAATTGTTTTTATTTCTGAAAGAAGTTCATTTGAGAAGAATTTTGAAGCATTTCCTTTAATTTCATTTTCGTCGAAAACTATATAAGAAAGCCCTTTTGCCCCATGTTTTTTTGCATGTTCTTCAATTTCATCATGCTCTTTTCTTGTAAAAGTTTTTTTAGCAAGGACGGCTTTACAAACACCACCATTATTTAAAATGTCTTTAAAAACATTAAAATCTGATTTAAGACCAAATTCTTTAAAATCTATAAGTTCCATTTCAAAACGAATATCAGGCTTATCACTACCATATCTATTCATAGCTTCATCAAATGTCATAATTGGAAAAGTTTCAGAACTCAAAGCTTTTGTTGAGAATTTTTTAAAAACCTTAAGAACAATATCCGATAAAAGATTTAAAATATCATCTGTATCAACAAAACTCATTTCAATATCAAGTTGTGTAAACTCTGGTTGTCGATCTCCTCTTTGATCTTCATCTCTAAAGCATCTTGCAAACTGAAAATACCTATCAAATCCAGAAACCATCAAAATTTGTTTTAACTGCTGAGGGGATTGAGGAAGTACATAAAAATTTCCAGCATAAAGCCTAGACGGAACAATATATTCTCTTGATCCTTCGGGCGTTCCCTTAATTAAAATCGGTGTTTCAATTTCTAAAAAGTCTTGTTCTACGAAAAGTTCTCTGAAGTAGTTACAAACTTCGCTTCTTAAAATAATATTTTTTCGCATTTTGTCTTTTCTAAGATCTAAATATCTGTATTTAAGCCTTAAATCCTCAGAAATATTTTTTTCTTGATCTATTTCAAATGGAAGTGTTTTTGATTCACTTAAAACATCAACCTTACTAACAAGTACTTCAACTTTTCCACTATCATAACTCGGATTTATTTGGTTTTCAGGCCTATTTCTCACTTCTCCTTCAATTTTTATAACAAATTCACTTTTAAGAGAGCTAAAGGTCTCTAATACTTCTGGATAAACACTAGGATCACAAACAATTTGAGTGATTCCATACCTATCTCTTAAGTCAACAAAAATTAACCCTCCAAGATCTCTTCTTCTATATACCCACCCAGCCAAAACAACTTTTTCAGACACATTCTTTTCAGATAACTCGTTCAATTTGTGTGTTCTATAAATCATGATTTATTTATTAAAATATTTGTAATTTCATTTATATTTGTTTCATTTAAGTCAAGTGTAGAACTAAGCTTAATTGATTTATTTAAGTCAATTAAATTTATTATAACGGGAAATTCTCCCTTTTTGTCATTTAAAAATGTGCTTAAATCTTTCATTTGATCGGTATTTACACTTTTATCAATACTTATGTGAATTTCATTATTTATTAAAGACACTAAAGAATGATCATTTTCAGTATTTAATTCATGTTCAAGCAAATCATCAATATATGAAACGCTTAAGTTTGCTGGCTCACTTTCATCAAAAAGTGAGGCTTCTTTTGCCGACAAAATCATAGAATTTAGAGAGAGTTTTTTTACACTTTCTACATTTAATTGGAATTGTTCTCGATTAAAATCAATTTTTCCAGAGAATTTAACTGGCTCATCAAGGGATAGGTGTGAAAAAAATTGTGCATATGCTTTCGGAAACATAATTGCCCTAATTTTTGCGCTTGTGTCTTCAATGTTAAATACTGCCATTTTATCGCCTTTTTTTGTGTTAAGTATTCTAAGTTCAGAAATCATTCCAACAACAGTAGCTTTTTTATCAACACATTTCTTTGAAAAACTTGAAATTAGTCTTCCACGAGAAGCTATATATTTTGTAAGCCCTTGTAGTGGGTGCCCAGAAACAAACATTCCAAGAAGTTCTTTTTCCCACTTTAAATTTTGCATTAAATTTGATTCAACAACATCCTTAAGCTCTAATTCAGGAAGATTTTCGTCATCTTCATCTATTGCACCGAATATATCAAATTGGTTTGATTGCTTGTTTGAATTTAAATTTTTTGCAAAATTACTTATTTCTTCATAACTTTCTGAAATAACATTTCTATTACCAAACTCATCAAGCGCTCCACATAATGAAGCTGATTGAATAAATTTTTTATTTAAAACTTTAGAATTAATTCTGCTTGCAAGATCAGCTAAATTTTTAAACTTACCTCCTTTTTTTCTTTCATTAATTAGTTCTTCAACAGGGCCCTCTCCAATTCCCTTAATTGAAAGTAGTCCAAAGCGAATTTGTTTATCAGAAATTACAGTGAAATTGCCAAGTGATTCATTTACAGATGGTGGAAGTACTTCAATCCCTTTTTCTAAACATTCTTTAATTTCCAAAACAACTCGATCCATATTATTTGCATCGCTAGTAAGAAGGGCAGTCATAAATTCAGTAGGAAAGTGAGCTTTAAGATATGCTGTTTGATAAGCAATTAAAGCATAACAAACTGCGTGAGATTTATTAAAGCCATATCCTGCAAAAGGTTCAACTACTTTTTCAAAAACCTCTTTTGCAAAATCTTCAGTAAACCCATTTTCAACGGCACCTTTTATGAATTTTTCTTTTTGTTCAGCAAGAAGAGCTGGAATTTTCTTTCCAACAGCTTTTCTAAGCATGTCGGCTTGTCCAAGTGAAAAACCAGCAAAATCCCTAGCAAGTTGTAAAATTTGTTCTTGATAAATAGCAACACCATAGGTTTTACTAAGAATCGAAGCGAAAGAATCATGTAAATATTTAACACTCTTAGGATTTCGTTTTCCCTTTATATAATGTGGTATCCATTCCATAGGTCCGGGCCTGTAAAGAGCAGCCATAGCGAAAATATCATCAAACTCTGTCGGCTTGAGTTCCTTTAAATATCTCCGCATTCCGGGAGACTCAAATTGAAAGACTCCAGTCGTATCTGCCTTTTGAAATAACTCAAAGGTTTTTTTGTCATCCATAGCAATGTCATCAATATCAATCTCAACACCTTTAGTCCTTTTAATAATTCTACAGGCAGTTTCAATAATTGTTAGATTTCTAAGCCCCAAAAAGTCCATTTTAAGTAGGCCAAGTTCTTCTAATGGTTTTGCTGAATATTGGGTAACTATTTCATTTTTTTGCCCAGCACCATATTGAAGCGCCGTATAATTTGTTAACTTTTTTTCAGAAATAACTACAGCACAAGCATGTGTACCAGTATGCCGTACAGAACCCTCAAGCCTAGAGGCTAAATCATAAAGTTTTTTTGCTCTAGGATTATTTTGATATTCTTTTTTCATTTCGGGATCTTTTTCAACAGAAACTGAAATTGCTTGATTTTTACCAAGAGTAGGTGGGGGGATAAGTTTTGCAAAAGCATCTACTTCACTATAAGGATACCCAAGTGCCCTCCCAACATCTCTTACAGAGGCCCTAGGAGCCATAGTTCCAAAAGTCAAAATTTGAGCAACATTTTCTCTTCCATATTTTTCTGCAACATATTTTATAACTTCATCACGTCTAGTATCAGCAAAATCAATATCAATATCGGGCATCGATACTCTTTCTGGATTTAAAAACCTTTCGAAAAGTAGACCATATTTAATAGGATCAACATTTGTAATCTGTAAACAATAAGAGATTAAGGCTCCCGCCGCAGATCCTCTTCCAGGTCCAACAACAATTTTTTGTTCTCTGGCAAATCTCATAAAATCCTGAACGATCAAAAAATAAGTATCAAAACCCATTTTATGAATAATAGATAATTCAAACTCTACTCTGTCTAAATATTCTTGAGGAATATCTTCTCCAATTTTGTCAAATCTAGCCTTAAGTCCGAGAAAAACAAGTTCTCTCAAGTAATCACTTGCACTTTTATTATCAGGACAATCAAAAGAAGGAATTAGGTTTACTCCAAACTGAAATTCATAATTACATCTATTGCTAATTTCTACAGTATTGGAAATTGCCTCAGGCACTTCTTTAAAAACTTCTTTTAAATAATCAATTTTGGGCAATGAAAAATCCCCATCATACCTCATTCTATCTGGATCATCTATTGTTTTTCCTGTTTGGATGCAAAGCATAACGTCGTGTGCCTCCTTATCTTCTGGAGCGGGATAATGAGTATCAGAAGTAACAACAAGTCCAATATTATGTTTTTTTGATAATTCAATGATTTTTTTATTTACAATTTGTTGTTCTTCAATGAGTGGATGATCTTGTAATTCCAAAAAAAAGTTATTTTTTCCAAAAATACTTAGATGTTTTTCTATAACTTCTTCTACATATTTATCATCTCCTTTCATTATAGACCTTGGAATTTCTCCTGCAAGACAAGCACTAAGGCCGATTAGCCCTTCTTTATGTTTTTCAAGCACTTCAAAGTCTATTCTTGGTTTATAATAAAAACCTTCAAGATTTCCAATCGTAACAAGTTCTAAAATATTTTTATAACCAATATTATTTTCTGCGAGAAGTACTAGATGAAATGGCTTTGTATCAAGGGATGATTCTTTGTCAAAACGAGATCTCGGGCTTACATAAATTTCACAGCCCAAAATTGGCTTTATGTTGTTTTCCAAACAAGCTTTATAAAACTCAATAAGACCATGAGTATTTCCATGATCAGTTAATGCAAGCCCAAAATAACCAAGGCTACTTGCACGTTTTGCAAGTGCACTAGGAGAACCAAAACCATCTAGAAGGCTGTAATGTGAATGTGTATGTAAATTGGAAAAACTCATGATTTCTAAATATTTGCAAGCATCATACTAGCAAATATTTCATCACAGTAAAAGAAATAAATTATTTCTTCTTTTTTAAATTTTCATTCAATTTATAAACTGCTCTACCAACTCTAACAAATTGTGGGTTCTTTTGTAAATTAAGAGAAATAGTGCCTTTTTTAACATGCCTTTGTTCTAGGACTCCTTCCATGATTTCCTGTTTTGTTAGTGGGCTATTTTTTTTCAATAAATCTTCAATAATTTCTGTTACCGTACCTTTTTTATATCCAAATTCTTTAAGTGCATAAAGCCCTCTTCCAACTAAAACAAATTGATCATAACGAATAAGCTCATTGTGAACAGCTTGAACTGTAACTATTTTCTTATCAAAACCCGATTCAATTATTTTATTAGCAATATCTACAAAATGAAGTGGTTTACCTTCTCTTTTTAAAACGATATATGCTTTATCTCTAATACTTTTAGGGTTTATATGTCTCCAAGTCATAAGTCCAAAACCACTTTCTGTTCTTTTTAATCTTTTATCTAGTTCTAGTGATGAAACAATCAAAGAATCTGGTATGTTTTCAAGCTTGTTTTGTAAAACTTGTCTAATCTGTACAACCATTTTTTGATCTACAAGGCAATCATCTCTTTTTCGCAAAATTTTAAAGCCATTATCAATAATCAATGTGACAAGTGAAAGTTCTAAATTTTTTAAATACCAAAAGGGATGATAAATATTTGTTTTATCTTCTTGAACTAAAGATTGGTTTATACTTAGAGCAAGCTTGATGATATGGCCATCTATCTCATTTTTTGAGCCAAGTTGATTTAAAATTTTTGCAACCAATTTGCTTTCAATAAGAATTCCACCATTTTCATTTAAAATAGTATTTGCAAGATTATTGATTAGATTTAAATTACTTGTTTGAACTGTCCTTCTTAGTTTGCTTAAAGCTATTTTTTCTATTTGTCGTATTCTTTCTCTTGTAACTGAAAATTGTTGACCAATGCTCTCAAGAGTTCTTTTTGGTTTATTATCTAAACTAAAGCGTTGAGTTACAACTTCTTTCTCTTTTGTGCTCAAAACCATAAAAAGTTCTTCTAAAATAGAAGAAAGATCTAAATATTTTACTTCTTCATTGGTACTTCCTTGTACATTATTAACATTCGACATATAAACTAAGATGTTATATACTATTACATTCCTTTTTATATAGCACCTTTAAAAAGATGTCAAGCAAGAAAATTGTCAAATCAGCAAAATTATTTTGCAAAAGAAATAAAAAA
>CAYVBX010000005.1:37561-52084 GCA_964449945.1 uncultured Candidatus Peribacteria bacterium | reverse complement strand
CTTACATAAACAAAATCTTAACTACACTGTCCTAAATGTCTGAAACTATTACATTGTTTCGTCTTCTATAGTTTTCGAAGTAGTTAATGCGAATAGGTATTAAAAATTTTCTTAGATAAGCTAAGTTAGTTCAAAGGAAAATTGGCTATTATTTTAATTAAACACTAAAAAAGAGCTAAGTTTTCTTAGCCCTTTTTCTTTTTAACTATTCGATTGTGAATGGTAATAGTGCCATAAATCTTGCATTTTTAATTGCTCTAGCAAGATTTTTTTGATGTTTCAAACAGTTTCCACTGTAGTATTTTGGTACAATTTTTTTATATTTTGTGATGTATTTTCTAAGAAGTTTTACATTCTTATAATCGATGTATGCAATCTTCTTTTCACAAAAATAACAAGTTCTTCCTTTGTATGTTGACATTTTATTTATTGATTAAAAAATATTTCCGCCAATATCGTCGCTTATTTCAGACGACTCCATAACTGGTAAATCACTATCCTCTTCATTTGGCTTTTTTGAGAGGATAATCATGTCTTCCAAGACTATTTCAGTTTTAAATTTCTTTTCTCCATTTTCTCCATCCCAACTTCTTCTTTTGATATACCCTTCAAGATATACAAGTTTTCCTTTCTTTAAAAATTTTGAACAAATATCTGCAAGTCTAGACCAAGCCACAATTTCATGAAACTCAGTAGACTTTTTCTTTTCTCCATTTCCTGTTATCCACTCTCTGTTTGTTGCTATTCCAAATGTTGAAATATTTTGTCCATTTTGTGTGGATTTCATTTCTGGATCTCTTGTGAGGTTTCCGATTAAAATTACTTTATTAACTGATCTCATTTTTCGCTTAAATTAAATAATATTATAGAGAGATGTCTGGATCATCTATCAAGCTTTTTAGCTTTTCATCAACTGCTGAAAGTTGTGCCATTGCGTCTGCATCTTCCTTTTTTTCTGCTTTTTCTACTTTTTCGGTTTTTTCAACTTTTTTTGTTTCTTTTTCTTCCTTTACAACGGGTTTTGAATAGGTTTTTCTTGCAGGTCGTTTTGGTGATTTTGCTTCATTTTCTTTTTCTTTTTCTGCCTTCAATTTTTCTTCCTCAGCTTCTTCTTTTGCTGATTCTTCTGCATACTCATCAAATGTTTTGATAAAGTGATATTTTGATATTTTGCTTATTAAAAATCTTAATACTGAATTTTGAATATTTAGATTTTTTTCAAGTTCTTTTACTTTTCTATTGTCCTCAAAATCAATATAATAAACAGCATAATAGCCTTTATCATTTTTCTTGATAACATAAGAAAGCTCCCGAATACCCCAAATATCCTCTGAGAAAATTTTTCCTCCGAGTTCTTTGATTTGTTTTTTTACTGAATTTAATTCTGCTTCGGTTTCAGTTTCCGAAAGATTTTGTGAGAGTATAAGCATCAGCTCGTAGCCTTGCTTTTCTCTCGATTCTGATTTTACCATGTTTTCTTTGGTTTAAGATCTTAAGTATATAAAAGTTTGTATTTGATCCGTTGAGCACAATGAATGATCATTGAGCAGAAAACTACGATCTGAAATTTATCAAATCAACTGGAACAAGGCAAGCTTAAAGAACAATGCTTTTACTTTTTTGTAAAGGCATTTTAAATGCTAGTTTTTTTCAGTGTCTATATGTCAAGTGTGATTTTTTATAGAGCTTTAGCCCTAAAACATTTATATCTTGACAACTCCCCTCTTCTGACATAATATTTGACATCGTTTGTCAACCAGCTACTCTTGATGAAAATTCTCAAAAAGATGATAATGTAGAGTGTATTTAATAAAAAAATTCGGCTATGTATGCCGCATATCAAATGAGAGTTATGCTATAAAAGATATGTTAATTATTTAAGGAGATACAACCATAAACAACACTAAAATAGAAATATTAGAAGTAAATAAGTTTGCCAGAAGAATGAGGCAACTTAAAAATTTTTCTAGAATTGAACTTTTAAAAAGTAGTTTTTCAGGGTTGGTAGATAAGGTAAAAGAAGGTGGTGATACACTAAGCAAACTTCCTGTAAATAGTCATCTTATTAAAAGTTTTAAATTTACTTCTGAAATCCTAAAAGCAATTTCGCCAAGCTCTTATAACAAGAAACTATTTCTTCAATCAATTTCTCTTGCTACTGGTTTTTTAATTATTAGCTCAATTACTCCCGGTGCAACTTTTATGAATAGCGCTAGAGGTTTTTCTGATGAATATGTTAATAGCTATTTAATTTCTGGAGATATACTTGTAACTGATGAAGAAGGTTATTTAGTAAAAACTAATCCACTCACAAGTGATTCAAATAGAATTGGTCTAACAGACTTTGCTATTCATACTGTTGAAAGTGGGGAAAGTCTTTCTGTGATTGCAAAAAAATACGGAGTTTCAGTTGAAACAATTCAATGGGAAAATAATATAAGGAATACAAATTCAATAAGAGCAGGTCAAAAACTTAATATCCCTCCGGTAAATGGAATTAGTTATAAAATACAAAATGGAGATACACTTGAAAAAGTTGCTAAAAAATACTCAATAAATACCGAAGCTATTATTGCTCAAAACAACTTAACAGAAAATTCTCCTTTAATTAGAGGTTCTGAATTGTTTTTGCCAAATGCAAAACCAATTGTTCAGCAAGAAATTACACTTGTAGCCCAAAATGCTTCAAATAGAAATGTTACTTATACAAACAATAGAACTGTAAACTACGCAAATATTCCTGCAAATACAACGACTCCTAGCGGAGGAAAAGTATTTATTTACCCAACAAGGGGCTCAATTACAAATGGATATAGAGCCGGACATTATGCTATAGACATTGCAGATAGATCAAAACCGCCAATTTGGGCACCTGCATCTGGAACAATATCAAAAGTTAGTGTTGGGACTTGGGGAGGTGGATATGGAAACCACATTAAAATTGATCATGGAAATGGACTTGTTTCATTATATGCACATTTGGATAGCGTAAATGTTGTTCAAGGACAATATGTTAATCAAGGAGATGTAATTGGTATTATGGGAAACACTGGAAGAGTTTATGGTGTTACAGGAATACATTTACATTGGGAAGTTATTGATAATGGAATAAACAGAAACCCAACCCTTTATTACTAAATGAAGTATTTAGAAATAATTAAATTCTTTTTATTAAAAGTCTTTAAGTTGATTTGGTTTTTGCCAAGACATTCAATTGTCTTTTTAATTACTATCTACCAAAAGACTCTTTCCCCTGATCATGGACCACTAAAAAAATTATTTCCATACGGGTATTGCAGATTTCATCCGAGCTGTTCTAATTATACAAAAGAAATAATTTTAAAAAGAGGACTTATAATTGGATCAATTCTTGGTGCATATAGAATACTTAGATGCAATCCATTTAGCAAAGGAGGGATTGATTTGCCTAAATAATTTTTATATTGTTTTAAAATTAAGTTGTTGATAATATTTTTTTATGAATTATTTTGATGCTATTATTTTAGGAGCTGTTCAGGGGATAACTGAGTTTCTTCCCATATCTTCAAGTGGACATTTGGTAATTTTAGAAGATTTTTTGGGACTAAAAGTTGAAGAATTAAAGGAATTTGATATATTACTTCATTTTGCCACTCTTTTTTCTATACTGATTTATTTTTGGAAAGATATTTTTAAACTAATAAAGCTTCTTCCTTCTTGGCTTCAAAATTGCTTTGCTTTTGCGGTAAATGGCTTTAAAAAAGTTGAAAAATCTAATAATGAAGCACATATTATTAGTTTTTTGATTATTGGCTCAATTCCTGCTGGTATTCTTGGTATATTTTTTGGAGATATAATTGATGAATTATTTCGAGATTCTAAAATGGTAAGCGTAATGCTGATTTTTAGTGCAATATTGTTTATTGTTGCTGAGTTTATTTTTAAAAAGATTCAAAAAATATCAAAGCTTAATGAAATTGGTCTTATTAAGGCTTTTTTCATAGGTACTTTTCAAGCATTAGCACTTATCCCCGGAGTTTCTAGAAGTGGATCGACTATTTCTGCGGGAATTATGAGTGGCATAAAAAGAGAAGATAGCGCGAAATTTTCCTTTTTCCTTGGATCAATTGCTATTTTTGGGGCAAGCGTAATTACACTTAAGGATCTTGATTTTTTTAATAACTCACTCGATTTGGGCATATTACTGGCTGGCTTTCTGAGTTCTTTTAGCTTCGGAATTCTTTCAATTGGATTTTTAATGAAATTTTTAAAAAAGCATTCCCTTCTTTCTTTTTCAATTTACCTTATATTTTTCGCAGGAATATCTTATTTCTTTTTATAATATTTAGTAGCTCAAATAAGTTTATAAATAAAACGATAAATATTAAAAAAAACATCAGTTTTAAGTTTATAAAAATAAGAAGTACGGAAATTCTATCCACATAAAGGATTTTTATGTTTTTTGAGAGCCTTTGTTTTAGGAAAATGTGATAAGATTTTAAAATAATGTAAAGCACTGAAATTGTTAAAAAAACCAAAGATGAACTAAGGAAACTTAGTTTTAATATTATCAGTGAAAAAACAGTGCGATCCGAAAAATCATCTAGTAGCATTCCAAATTTTTGTGCTTTTAAAGACTTTTTTTCAACAATTGCAAGTCCCCCATCAATTATGTCGAAAATAACTGAAATTAAAAAAAGAATTATGAAAATAATATTGTTTACACCTAGGAAAAAGACTGAAGTAAGTCCAAAAAATAAGCTTAAAAATGTTATTTGATTACTTGTAATGTTGTACATTTTTAAAAAGATATAAAAACCTTTTAACCGAAGGTTTTTATAATTCTTAAAAGCCTCTACGATATTTTGAGTTTTTCTTATCATGTTTTCATTATAAAACACAAAAAAACAATAAAACAACAAAAAAGCTTATTGGCTTTAAACAGCGGTTTCTTCTAGCTATTTCTGTTTAGTAAAATGTTTTGAAATATGTCTAGTGCATATATTTGCATTATGATTATTTTCGAAGTAAGATTTTATGATTTTAGAAAAAATCAAACGAACATTAAAACAAAAACAAAAAAATATAACGAGCTCCCCTTGAAAAGCTAAAGCTTAGAATTACAATAAAAAATTATTTGTCTAGCTTATAAAGTTGCAACAAGGGAAGCTCTGATATATGATATTAAGATTTAAAAAAATGCACCTTGAAAATTAGTTTTCGAAGCTTGAAGATTGTCTTAACAAGAATTGTTTAACTGCGGAACAATTAAACAAGATCTGATATGATCTTATAATAAATTTCTCGTTAAGATAGCCTTCAGGCTTTACGATGGTTTGCTTGACTAGCAAAACCAAACACTCATTTCGCTTGACGAAATGGTCTGGTAGCTTTATCGAAATTTAATCGTTCGGTTAAAAGCTACGCAAAACAGACGGCCTTGGAGAGGCAAAAATAAATTTCCAAAGTACAGCTTGATAAAAAAAGGACTTGGTCAACCCGAAAACAAAAACAAAAATCAAAAATGTCTCGGCTATCCGAAAATATAGCCGTTAGATAGATTTTTTTCCCCCCGTCTAAGGCGGGTTTTTTTGTTTTTAAGGGTTTTTAAGGGGGGGTATAGAAATTATTATTGTGTTGATTTTGAGCTTAATAACTAGCACTATATTTACAGATTTTTTGCCTTAATAAACTAATCACTTAAGGCAAGATTCAGTTCTAGGACTTAGTTTGCTCTTTTAGGTAAAAATACTTACTCTCATAAAAATCCGTCTTTCTAGGACTTAGTTTGCTCTTTCAGGTGAAAATACTTACTCTCATAAAAATCCGTCTTTCTAGGACTTAGTTTGCTCTTTCAGGTGAAAATACTTACTCTCATAAAAATCCGTCTTTCTAGGCTTTTACACTGCCTGCAGAAAGTGTAAAAGGAAGAGCTGATAGCGTTATATTTGTTTAATAACAATCAATTTCTAAATATCTCAGTGTAAAGAAGAGATTTTTAGTATTTATCTTTGCCCCTCTTGATTTTCAAGCATAATTGGCTGTGGGACTAGAGCTTCAGACAGATCCAGTGAAGTTTTTGCGTTTATTTCTTCTTCAGTAAATTCGCCAGATTGACTAAATGGAGGTGTTTGAGAAGCATTGACCGCAGAAGAGTTTCCCATTAACACTTGAGGATTTGTCGGAACTGATTGAATAGTTTGATTTTGCATCATTTGTGCTGACTGTGGCATGCTATCCTGTGGAAAATTCCCTTGTGCTACGACTCCCTGCGGGACAACTCCTTGTGCTACAGTCCCTTGTTCTACTACACTAGCTTGTGGAACTACTGAATTATCATAGAGAAAAGCCTTTTCATCAATTTTAACATCAGAAAAATTGTTGATGTTATAAGTTGTGAATGGAAAGACAATATTGTGTTTTCTAAATTCAGATATTAAGTTTTTTGCGAGCTTTGTCCTTACCTTAAGCCAACCTGATTTACCCTCACACCAAGCTTTTAGTTTTAATTTAAAACCTTTATCCCCTAAATCGACAAATCCAACTTTTGCAGGTGGATGAGCTAAAACTCCTTCTGTTATACTTGCAGAATAAAGCATAATTTTTATAACATTCTCAATATTTTGACGAAAATCTACTGGAACAACTAAATCAAAGCGTCGAAGTGGGTTTCCAGTAAAGCTAGTTACTTTATTTTTAAATAACACAGAATTTGGTACTACAATTTTTGTGCCATTTATAGCTTTTAAAATCGTTACTCTACCTTGAATTGCTTCTATTTTTCCAACTTGACCATTTACTTTTATAAAATCCCCAATCGTGATATCTCTTCCAAGCAAAATCATTATTCCTGCCAAAAAATTTACAATTAAATCCTTTAGCGCAAAACCAATTCCAAAGGCGGCGGCCGCAATAATAGAAGTAATATCAATTCCTGCTATGTTTAAGCCCGCAGTAACTCCTATCACTAATACAATCGCATAAACAAGTCGTCCAGACAAGACTTGTACCTCCTTGTGTTCATCATCAAGACCTCTTTCAGAAAGTTTATTTTCAACAATACTTTTTACTATTTTTGCTAAAAAGAATGATAAAACTAAAATAAAAAGACCCGCAAAAAATAATGGGAGCTTTTGGACAATCATTGACAATAAGCGAGTCAACTCTGAAACGCTCTCTGTTTTATCTGTTGCTTGTGATGCTACTGCATAAGCTGTATTCATATTTTGTTTTTATTATCTTGTTATTTTAACATTTTTGCGCCTATTTATCAATTTGTTTTTGCTTCTTTAACTCTTTGTTGTTTTAAAATTTAAAAATTCTTTTTATGATTATTTTAGTATTTTTTAATAAATAAAAATGATTGAAACAATGATTTCCTTGATTTTTCCTGCAACAATTTTCTTTGCTGTTCTAATTTTGTCTAGTATTAGAGTTGTAAATGAATATGAAAGAGGAGTTAAGTTTACAATGGGAAAATTTTCGAGTATTGCTCCTGCTGGTTGGAGGCTAGTTATTCCGGTTTTTCAAAGAATGGTAAAAATTGATATGAGAATTAAAGCAGTTGATGTGCCAGATCAAGATGCAATCACAAAAGATAATATTTCTGTTCGTGTAAATGCAGTTATTTATTATAAAGTTTCTGATGCATCCAAAGCTGTTATTGCGGTTGAAAACTTTTATTATGCAGTTATTCAACTTGCCCAAACTACAATGAGAAATGCTGTTGGAGAGGTTGACCTTGATGTTTTGCTTAAGAATAGAGATGACATTGCATCTAATATTAAGTCAATTGTTGAAAAATCAGCTTTTAACTGGGGTGTTGAAATTGATGCAGTTGAACTCAAAGATATAGTTCTTCCTCCCGATCTAACCAGAACTATTGCAAAAGTTGCTGAGGCAGAAAGGGAAAGAAAGGCTGTTATTATTAAATCTGAAGGAGAAGTTCAAGCTTCAGAAAACCTACATAAGGCGGCTAAAATGCTATCTGATGCGCCCGGAGCACTTCATTTAAGAACATTGTCTACATTGAATGATTTATCTTCTGATCAATCGAATACTACTGTTTGGATGATACCAATTGAAGTTTTAAGAGCTGTTGAGGCAGTAAAAGATTTGGCAAATAATATGTCGAAAAAGAAATAATTTTTTTACAATTTCCTTAATAAAATTATTTTCTTAAAAATGAAGCTCCCTCCTCTTCGGGGATTTGTTTTTCATCAATAATTTCCTCTTCTTCCTCTACTTCTTTGCCATAATCATCTCCATACATTGTTTGTGTTGATAAAAAATCTTTATCGTACAATTTTGCAAAAGAGGCATAAACCATAAAAGTAAGGCCTTGAACAAGTGCCATGGTTCCCCAAATAATTGGAAGGGCTACAAAAAGCAAAATTGCAATATTTTCAACAACTTTCGCGAATACAAACAATACTGCTGAAGAAACAATTATTGCAAGGGTTACCCCATAAAGACCAACTAATGAATATCTGTAATTTGAAACAATTTCTAAGGTAAGTGAGGATGTAAGAACTGTTAAAATCATATGAAGTGCGACTGCATATACAACCATTTGAACATCGATTGTGGCTGTAATGAAATAAACAGGCAACATAAAAATAACTACAATAATACTCATTATTGCAATTTGGCTAATTGCCGTAGATCTTCTTTTGTATTTTTCCCTTTCCGTAAGTGAAATTAAGAAAGTTGCGATTACATTACCGAAAAGTGTTGATAAAAATACCATTATCATAACAATAAAAACGAAAACTGAGCCAATAGTTCCTTCGCCTGAACTTGAAAGTACTGGAGAAAGCAATGTGTTTGCTAATATAAAAAATAAAACCAATACTAAAGAACCTACGATTCCACCTAGCACTGCGGATATTATCCTAAATAAATATGAGGAAACTGAGATTCCTGCGTTTGTAATTTCTTTTTCGGAACTAATTTGTGTTTGTGTCATTTTTTAATTTTTGATTTCTGATTATTTTAGCATAAAAAAGTATAAAAAACAATAGGCCTAAGGAAATAAAGACATCTGCAAGATTAAAAATTGGATAAGAATAAATTGATATAAAATCAATAACAAATCCATTCCAAGCTCGATCTATCAAATTTGCAAGACCTCCGCCAATAATTAGCGAAGCGGATATTTGGGCTAATGGCTTATCTGTACGCAAGTCTGTTTTTATGAAATAAATAAAAAATGATAAAACCAAAATATTTAGAAAAAAAATTAGTTTAGAAGGAATATTTATTGAAAATGCGATACCCGTATTTTCTGCATAAATAAGCTTAAATGCGTTTTTTAAAATTACTTTTTCTTGAGTTAGGAAGCTTAAAACTAAGTATTTTGAAAATATATCAATAAGGGCAAATAGAGTTGAGTAAAGTGCAATTTTTTTCATTGTTTTATTTTATTTAAAACAAATTTAACACTTTATTTAAATATTTTTAAGTGATTTTAATTAAAAAGTTTTGATAAAATATTTGGCTTTCTGTAGTATTTTTGTGATTTATGAAATAATTTATGAAAAACCTTCCAAAATTTGACTATATACTTGGAATTATTGTTCTAATACTACTTGTGTTTGGGCTTGTTATGATTACTTCTATTGGCGTTCCGAAATCTATTTCTCTTTCTGCCCCTGGGGTTCTTTATCCAAACTGTAGTGATGCTGGTGTTGATTGCTATTTGCTGTTTAAGAAGCACCTTGTAAGGCTTGCATTTGGACTATTGGCGTTTTTAATTGCCTTTCGACTTCCTTTGAGATTTTGGAGTAAAAGCTCAAAACTCTTATATTTAGCAACATTTGTTTTGCTTTTAGTAGTTGTTTTTTATGGAGCAAGTTTTGGTACTATCGCAACTAATTGGCTTCATATTTTCAATACTTCTATTCAGCCTTCAGAATTTGCAAAGCTTACTATGGCGGTATATTTGTCGTATTGGTTTTCAAAACAAGGTGTGTTTGTTAAAAGTTTTAAGGATGGACTATTGCCATTTGTTCTAGTTTCTTCCTTTGTTATGCTTCCTGTTTTGATGCAGAATGACTTTGGAAACACTTTTGTGCTTGGATGTATTGCTGTTGCAATTTATATAGTTGCAGGAGCTAGAATTCGTCATCTTGCGATTGGACTGATATTTGGAATTATTTGTATGACTATTGTCGTTAGTACTGTAGATCATGTTCGAGAAAGATTTGATGGTTATAAGAAAATAAATCAAAACTGTACAGAAGATTATTGTTGGCAATCGCAACAAGCAAACATAGCTGTTGGAAGTGGTGGTTTTTTCGGGAAAGGCCTAACTCAAGGAGTTCAGAAATCTTATTGGCTTCCGCAAGCTTCTGACGACTTTATTTTTGCAGCCTCCGCAGAAGAACTGGGTTTTGTTAGAATAGCTTTTGTTGTTTTATTATATTTTGGAATTGCTTATAGAGGTTTTCTTATTGCCATTCACGCTGAGGGTAATTTTGAAAAATATCTGGCGACAGGTATAACTGTTTGGATTGCTGGACAAGCATTTATCAATATTGCTGTAAATCTTGCTTTAATGCCTGTTACGGGACTTACTCTTCCTTTTGTGAGCTATGGTGGTAGTTCTTTAGTTTCTGCACTAATTGGAGTTGGAATACTTCTTAATATTTCTAAAAAATCAAGTTATGCGACTGCTAATTACAGGAGGGGGGTCAGGAGGGCACATAATACCAAACTTGGCCGTTATAAAAGAGCTTTTTAAAAGTTCTCCCAAAATTGACATTAAGTACATTGGCTCAAGTAAGAGCATGGAAGAAAAACTTATTAAAGATTTGGGCATCGAATTTTTTCCGATTAAATGTGGAAAACTACGAAGATATTTTTCTTGGGAGAATTATTTGGATTTTTTTAAATTTATAATTGGAATTTTTCAAAGTTATTTTTTAATTAGAAAAATTAAACCAGATTTGCTTTTTAGCAAGGGAGGATATGTTAGTTTGCCAGTTGTAATTGGAGCTTATTTGAGGTCTGTTCCTGTGTATATTCATGAATCAGATTTAAGCCCTGGGCTGGCTAATAAAATTTCTTCAAAATTTGCAGATAAAATTTTTTTAAGTTTTCCTGAAAGTAAAGATTATTTTTCAAAATTTAAAGGAGAAATAATTGTAACTGGCACACCTATTAGAGAAGAACTGTTTCAAGGGAATAAAGAAAAGGCATTAAAATTTTTAAAATTCGAAAGTAAAAAACCAATTCTATTTATAATTGGGGGAAGCCTTGGTGCAAGCCAAATAAACAATCTAGTAAAAAATAGTTTTAAAGAGTTGTGCGAAAAATTTAATATTGTGCACCAAAGTGGTAGTGGAAAAAGCTTGGCTCTGAAAGATCCTTCTTATAGAGAATTTCCGTTTATTAAGGAAGAATTTTCTGATATTTTAGCTGTTTCTGATCTTGTAGTAAGTAGAGCAGGGTCGAATTCTCTCTTTGAAATGGCTTTGCTGAGAAAAAAAGCCGTCATTATTCCAATGGAAGCGGGTAGAGGTGATCAAGTTGAAAATGCTGAGATATTTTCAAAAGAATTGTCATGGCCAGTTTTAAAAGGAGAAATAAGTGTGCAAGATTTTCTAAAATCAATTAGTATAGCAATGTCGGAAAAGATTAAAGCATCAGATAAATTTAAGAATGGTGCTGAAACAATTTCGTTAAATATTTTAAAAAATGAAAATAGCAATAAATGGAAGAGCCTTAATTAAGCCTTATACAGGGCTTTCTATGGTTAGTAAAAATCTGCTAAAAGAAATGTCGTTAGCTTATCCTGACATAAATTTTTTACTTTATATTAGCGAAAAAACACAAGAAGACTATTCGGAATTTTTTGCTAAAAATGTTTCAGTTATTAAGGTAAAAGAATTTGAATTTCTTGGAAAAGGTTTTGCAAAACTAATTTTTGAACAAATTACTCTGCCTAAATTATTTAAAAAAGAAAAAGTTGATATTGCACTCTATCCATACCCTTCAAACCCGTTTATTAAGCCGAAATTTTTAAGTTGTGTAGTCGTTCATGATGCAATTTCTTGGAAGTATAAAAGTTATTCAAAGAGTATTTTCTCAAAAATAAATAAATTTTTTACTAAACTTTGTGTAAAAAAAGCGGACATAATTTTTACTGTTTCAAAGTATTCAAAAAAGGAAATCTCAAAATATTTATCAATTGCTGAGGAGTTAATAAAGGTTGTTTATAATGATGCGGGAGATGTTTATAAAGAAGAGCTTTCTGAAGATTTTTCTAATGAAATAATGAAAAAACTAAAAATTAAGAAAAACAATTACTTTATTTATGCAGGTGGTTATGATGAAAGGAAAAATGTTAATAAATTAATTGCGGAATTTCAATCGTTTTCAGGAAAATACCCAGACATAGAACTTGTTTTGGTCGGAGATAAGGTGTTTGAGGACAAACTGTATGAAAGTTTTGAAGATGCCAAAAACAGGGACAATATTGTTTTTACTGGTTTTGTTACCGAAAAAGAACTGTGTGCATTATATAAAAACGCCATTTCTCTTTTACATTTATCGAAAGATGAGGGCTTTAACTTACCGATTCTTGAAGCTTCAAATGCAAACTGTCCGATTATTATCTCAGACATTCCTGTACACAGAGAAATTGCTGGGAAAGATGCCGTTTTTGTTGATTTAGCGAAGAATGGGGAGGCCAGTTTAAAAATGGAGGAAATGCTCGATAAAGATAAACAAATAAGTCAAAAAGAAGTTGCAAAAAAGATTGCGGGAAATTATTTATGGGAAAGATCGGCTCTGAGATATATGAATATAATGATAAACACTTTAAAAAATGATCGATAAAATTATTTATTTCTTAGCTATAATCCTATTTCTTTGTTTTTTTTGGTTATCAATTAAAATGACTGCACTATTTTTAGCTAAAAAGATATTGAACAAAGAGAAAGAAAATTTACAAAAACTATTAACAAAAAGGCATAATTTAGTACCTATTCTTATTGCAATGTCAGAAAAGTTTGCAGAAAAAAATGAAAAAGAAAGGGAAGAACTTATTTATACTCGGGCTTTTGCGATTAAAGAAACTGATTTTAATGCCGAAAAAATAATTATTGAAAATGAATTAAGTCAAAAAATTAAAGAATATATTGAAATATATAAGTTTCTAAAAAATGGTCTTTTTTTGGAGATAGTTTATAGAATTCAGGATCTATCAGACTTGATTGAAAATGAAAGTAGTTTGTATTCAAAATTAGTAATGGATTTTAACAAAGAATTGAACAAAGGGTTTATAATGGTGAGTGCAAAAATTTTAAAAATTAAGAGAGAGAATATATTTGATTTTGAAAAATAAGCCTTTATTGGCTTATGTACTTGTGTTTTATGCAATGCACTTTTTTGCCTTTTCCTGCGTTTTGTCAAGCAATTATGGTGAATAAAATATTGACGGTGATTAAAACATCACCTATATTATAGATACACTTAATTTATTATTATGACTAAAACACTTACAGCCAGACAAAAACAGGTTTTAAGGTTTATTGAAAAGTATCAAATGGATAATGGCAGATCACCTACTATTAAAGAAATTCGCATCCATTTCAATCTCAGCTCGGACAATGGAGTCATCAAACACCTAAATTCTCTAAGAAAAAAAGGTGTAATTGAAAAAGACAAGACTCCTCGAGGAATACAACTTCTTAGCTCTGTAAAAAATAGATTGAAGGCGGCAGGTAATATTTTTTCAGTACCAATACTCGGATACATTCCTGCTGGAGGTCCACAAGCGCTTGAAGAACATGTTGAGGGCTACATGACTTTTGGAGATGAGCTTGTTCGAAATAGTCGCGATTATTTCCTGCTAACTGTAAAAGGAGATAGTATGATAGATGCGGGAATATTTGAAGGCGACTTGGTGCTTGTAAACACTACTAGAGAGCCTAAAAATGACGACATTGTTGTTGCATTAGTTGATCACTCAAACACACTAAAAAGATTTATTAAGAAAGACAACAAAGTATACTTGAAAGCAGAGAACAAAAATTATTCCGACATTTATCCTGCAGAAGAGCTTTTGATTCAAGGCGTTGTAGAATCCTTAATACGGCAATATAGATAAATTTTTAAAGCAGTAAATAAAACAAGAAAATTATAAATAGAATTGCTTTATAAAATACTGATTTTTATTTGCTTTTTAACTGATCATCAAAATTTATAAATGCAAATAAAAGATGAATAATTAAGTTTAAATAAAAAAATATAATATTAACCACAAAAATATGTTTCTAACTATTACAATCGACACAACACAGGAAAAAAGACAAAAAATAAGGTTTAATCAAAGCAAGATTAACTCCTTAAATAGCTTTAAAAGAGCCAAAAATTTAAAAAAAATTGGTTTAGTAAGGAAGTTTAAATTGTTCCTAAAAAGTATTAAATTTAGACAATACCGCGTGGGAAAACAGATTATCGGTTATTAAGTGATTTTGAAAGTTTAGGGCTGTTTGCGGAAATGCTGGAAATTTGTTTTGCGGGTGAACGGGTTTA
>CAYVBX010000005.1:18351-37461 GCA_964449945.1 uncultured Candidatus Peribacteria bacterium | reverse complement strand
CCCTGTAATCGAGATCTTTTATTTAAATTAAATCTAAGACTTGTAGAGAGGATGATTTTGACTATTAGTTTTATTTTAGATTTTTTTAAATTATAGACAATCTTTATTAAAAAGAGTTTTGGCTTTTTTATTATTGACTAAAAAATTTTTATTTTGTTTTTCAAATAATTTAGTTAGTATACTAACCTGAAAGTAAAAATTAAGAATATGAAGAAGCCCACACCCATGGTTTTGCAGTATATGGAGATAAAAAAACAATATAATGATTGTGTTCTTCTTTTTAGACTTGGGGATTTTTATGAAATGTTTTATGAAGATGCGATAAAAGCGTCAAAAATTCTACAAATCGCACTAACTCGTAGAAACAAAACTGATCCAGATCAAGTTATGTGTGGCATTCCATTTCATGCTTCTGAGTCATATATTGCAAAATTAAGTAAGGCTGGTGAAAAAGTGGCTATTTGTGAACAGTTGAGTAAGCCTGATGGAAAAGGAATTGTAAAAAGAGATGTCGTTAGAGTTGTCACACCCGGAACTACTTTTGATGAAAATATTTTAGATCAAAAATCCAATAATTTTGTTGCAAACATTGTTAAAGACAAAGATGTTTTTGCGCTTTCCTACTGCGATATTACAACTGGAGATTTTTATGTTTCTGATTTTTTAAATTTTAAAGATTTAAAAGATGAGTTTTTAAGAATTAGTCCTAAAGAATTAATTTTATCTACTGAAGATTACAATGATGACTTTTATAAAAATAATTTATTAAAAAATGTTAATTGTTATGTTTATAAATATGATTTCTTTGATAATGCTGAAGAATTTTTAAAAAAAGAATTTTCTGTTCATTCTCTAAGTGTGTTTGGTCTTGAAGATAAAAATGCATTAAAAACATCTAGTGCAAGGCTTTATAGTTATTTGAAAGAAACTCAAAAAACAAGCCTTAAGCACATTCATAAGATTTCAAGACTTTTAGATAAAAATTTTTTATCTATGAATGATAATACTATAAAAAATCTTGAAATTTTCTATTCTCCAAACAACAATAAAGAAAATACACTTTTTTCAATACTTGATAATTGTGTTGGTTCCATGGGATCGAGGTTGTTAAAAAAATCTCTTTTATATCCATTTTGCGATAAAAATAAAATTGATTATCGTCTTAATTTAGTAGAAAAAATTTTTCTGGACTCTGAATTAAGTAGAGAAATTGAAAAAAATTTATCTTGTATTTCAGATATTGAAAGATTACTTGCCAAAATTGGTGTTGGAAATGCTAATGCAAGAGATGTTTTGGCTTTAAAAAATTCTATTTCAGTTTTCCCCTTTTTAAACAAATTGGAAATTGATAAGGATCGGCTTAAACTAGATGAACTTAATGAACTATACCAATTTCTAGACAGTGCAATTAGTGATGATGTTCCAAATGGAATTAGAGAAGATGGTTTTATAAAAAAAGGTTTTAATATAGAGCTTGATGAGATCAGAGAAATACTTTTTGAAGGCAAAAAATATATTTTAAATATGCAAGAACGAGAGATTCAGAGAACTGGCATAAATAATTTAAAAATTAAATATAACAAAGTTTTTGGTTATTATATTGAAATAAGTAAAGGAAATTTAAAAAATGTTCCTGACGATTACATGAGAAAACAAACACTTGTTAATGCTGAAAGATTTATCACTCCTGAGCTAAAAGAATATGAAGAAAAAGTTTTGAAAGCATCTGAAAGAGTAAATGAGTTAGAGTTTGAACTTTTTCACAAGGTTCGAATGGAGATTTTAGAAAAACTAAAAGAGCTCCAAATAAATGCAAAAAAAATAGCTGAAATTGATTTGTTATTATGTTTTTCTATCAATGCAAGAAAATACAATTATGTTCGGCCTGAAATATCAGAAACTTTTAGTACTTACATAAAAAATGGCAGACATCCAGTTGTTGAAAACATTATTGGCTTTAATAATTTTGTGGCTAATGATTTTATTATAGATGAAAAAAAAGGATTTTTGCTTATTACTGGGCCAAATATGGGTGGAAAATCTACTTATCTTAGACAAAATGCTTTAATAGTTTTAATGGCACAGATTGGATCTTTTGTTCCAGCAAGTGAGGCAAAAATTGGAGTCGTTGATAAAATATTTTCTAGAGTGGGAGCTAACGATAATCTTTCTAAAGGAGAAAGTACTTTTATGGTAGAAATGCAAGAAACTAGTTATATTTTAAATAACGCTAGTGAGAAAAGCCTTATAATATTAGATGAAATTGGAAGAGGCACTTCTACATACGATGGACTTTCTATTGCTTGGTCTGTTTCAGAATATATTTGTGAAAACATTAAGGCTAAAACTCTTTTTGCAACACATTATCATGAGCTAACAGACTTTAGTTCTTCTAATGATTTTGCTGAAAACTTAAGTGTAAAAGTGCTAGAAAAAGATGATAAAAGCATTGTGTTTTTATATAAAATTATTCAAGGAGCAATAAATAAAAGTTATGGAATTGAAGTTGCAAAACTCAGTGGTCTTCCGAGAAAAATAATTGATCGTTCTTATGAAATTTTAAAAGAACTTGAAAAGAAAAAAATTCAAAAAAATAAAAATAGCGAACTAGATAAGAACCAACTCTCAATGTTTGAAGAAGAAAGAGAAAAAAGCCTAAGGCTTAAAAAAGAACTTGAAAAAATTGATGTAAATCAACTCACGCCAATTGAAGCTATTTCTAAATTGAATGATTTAATTTCAAATTCAAAAAAATAAGAGTGTTTAATTGATAAGAAAAGTTTTTGCTTTATAAAATATTTTATTTTGGAATTTACTAATAAAAAGCTTTAAATGCCATTTTTTCTTGTGTTGCTTCTATTTTTTTTGTATTCTTTGTTTATGAAAAAATATATATTTATCATTTTTGTGTTAAGCATTATTTTAAGTTCTTGTAGTGCTGGGACTGGTAGTTTTTCTGATAGGCAAGTAAAAGAAATGGAGTCTAGAATTTCAAAACTTGAAGCTGATGTCTTGAATATAAAGCTTAATCCTGGAAAGAATTTAATTAAAGAAGATATTTCTGTGGAGGAAAAGGAAATAATTGAAGATAAATCAGAAAATGAAGAAGTAAAAAAAGAAATTGAAATAAAAAAACCAGAACCAAAAACTTTTGAAATTGTTGAACCAAAAGAAGGTGAAGCTTTAGACAAAGAACCGATTACTTTCACAGGCATTGTTGATTCTAGTGCAACAAAAATTACTGTAAAATACACGGGAATTGATACAACTGATGATTATACTTTAAAAAACTTCAAAGAAGGCGATGAAAGTTTTTGGTATAAAGCATCTCCATCGTTTGGAAATCTTACAAAAGGTAAAAATACATATGAATTTAGAGCGGAATTTAATGATGGAGATATTGTTGTGCTGGAGCCGATTGTTATAAATTACAAATAAATGAGGAAATATAGACTAAAGAAAAAAACAAAAAAAAAGATTATTAAATCAACAATAATTATTTTAATTGTGTCTTTATCGTTGACGGTACTGGGTCTTGCTTATTTTGCTTACATAACAATCCCCCACCTTGATAAAATTGAAACCTTCAAGGCAAATGATAAATTCTTTTGGGCTAAATATTTTTATGTAGAAACAGAACATCAAATAAATGACGATGTAAAAGGAACAATATTGTCTGATAAAATTGATGATCTATTAAACAATGCTCAAATACTTAAAAATATTTCTCAAAAATCATCTGTAAAAAGAATTTTTTTAATTTCAGAGTTAAAAAATGAAAAAACAGTTTCTGATATTTTTATGTGTAAAAAATGCCGATTTTATGGAGTTAAAGGAAAATTTTCTATTGATACAGATTATATAAAATCAATCTCTTCAAGTAATATTGTTGTTTTAAATGATGATGTTTTTAAATTTGAAAACAGTAGCTTAATAATAATGCCTTTAATAATGCACTTTTTCCCAAATGCGGAAATAGTGCCGATTTTAATAAGTCCAGAAGCAAAAAAAGACAATCTTATTAGGCTAAAAAATATAATAAGAGATAGCAACAAAGTAGACTCTTTATTTATTACTTCTATGTCTTTTTCTGAGGACACAATACTTGCATTAAAAGAAACTGATAACATCTCTTCCCGCCGTACAATTGAGAATTTTAATTACGATAAAATTGATTCTATTTCTGTTAGTGCGAATTATGCTTTGTTTAGCTTTCTACATTTAATGGATGCATTAAACTACAAAAAAATAGAATATATAAATGATAATGTTTTGTTTTTTGAAGGGGAAAGAACAATAAACAAAGGAACAACATTTCTTGCTGTTGGAAATGTTTATAATGATGCAGATTTAAGTGTTTTGAGGGGTTTTAAATACGATAAAAATTATAATCCAAAAACTGACTTAAGTTCATTCAAAAATTTAAAAGATATTCGTCTTGAAAAAGATAGTTTTTTTGTTGGAATTGATAGTATTCTTTTTGATGTTAAAAAGGATGATTGTGTAGATTTTTTGCAAAATTCTTTCTCAATTGCTTTTTGCAAGTTTAGAGAAATTGAAAATGAAGAAAATTTTCAAAAATTGTCTGAGGAAAAGGAAAAAAGAGATGCTGTAATTGTTTTGATTGATTATAAAGATAAAGACTTTAATGACGATAAAAAAGTATTTATGAAAAGAATTGTTGATCTTGGAGCTGATATTGTTGTGGGGAGAGGAATTTCTGAGGTTCTTGAAATGGAAAATTATAATAGTTCTTTAATTTTTTATTCTTTAGGTGATTTTTTGCCTGAATCTAAGATGTTTTCAGAGTTAAGATCCAATTTAAATGGCGCAATTCTTAGTTTTGATATAAATGAAGACTTTATTTCTGCTTATCTTCTTGGGGTAAATATATTTGGTGGAAATCCTTCAATTTCTGGAGAAGGACTTAGAGATGAATTTTTTAAAATATTAATTTCTGGAATAAAATCAAATAATGTTAAATTTGAAATAGACACAAGTAATGCCTTTTTTAGATTTTCACGCAAATAACTGTTTTTTAATGAATAAAATTAAACTTTTAGATAATAAACTAATTAGCCAAATTGCGGCTGGTGAAGTAGTTGAAAGACCTGCAAATGCAATAAAAGAACTTGTTGAAAATAGTATTGATGCATCTGCAAAAAATATTTTAATAGAAATTATTGAAGGTGGTAAAAAATTGATTAAAGTAAGTGATGATGGTGCTGGCATTGAAAAGGAAGATCTAGAACTTGCAGTTTTAAGACATGCAACAAGTAAAATAAGTGAGGAAAAAGATCTTTGGTCTATTTTCACTTTAGGATTTAGAGGAGAGGCGCTTTCGTCAATTGCTTCTGTTTCTGAATTTTCTATTAAATCTCGAAAGCATGATCAAGAAAATGGCTTTGAACTTATAGTTGATGGAGGTGATTTAAAAAATAAAAGTGAAGTAGCTATGAATTATGGAACAACAGTTTGTGTTTCTAATCTATTTTATAATACTCCTGCCAGAAGAAAATTTTTGAAAAATGATAATAGTGAAAGTAGAAATATTGCTGAAATTCTTTACAGTACTTCACTTTGCAATCCAAATATATCTTTTAAATTTATCAATAATAATAAAACAGTTTTTGATTTAAACAGTGTTAGTAGTTTTAAATCAAGAATTGTTGATATTTATGGGCAAAGCTTTTCTGATTCATTACTTCCTATTATGTTTGATGGATTAGATTTTAAAATTGATGGATTTATTGGAAAACCAAGCCTTTCAAGATCCAATACTAAGCACCAGTTTTTCTTTGTAAATGGTAGATTTATTAGAAATGGTGCTCTTTCTGCACTTTTGAAACAAGCGTATCATTCTATGCTAATGGAACACAAAAATCCTGTTTTTTTTATAAATATTTCAATATCTCCTTCGATGATTGATGTAAATGTTCATCCTAAAAAAACTGAAATTCGTTTTTTAAATCAACAAGAAGTTTCTAATGCATTATATAAGGCAGTAAAATATTCGCTTGAAAAAAACTCTCTTATGCCAAGTGCTTTAATAGACGATATTTCTAGCGCAAATAAAATTTCAAATACAAGGTTTTTCCCTAATAATAAAGGTTTTTCTTCTCAAAACAATGATTTTTCTAAAAAAAGTTTTTATAAAGAAAATAGTAATTCTTCAAAACAAGATGCAATAAATTTTAGTCAAAGCTTTTTTGAAAAAAATATTCAAGATGATGAAAGAGAAGCAAAAGGTATTGAAATAGATCAAATCAAAGTGCTTACTCAACTAAATAATGCTTACATTATTGCTGAAGATAATGCTGAAATAATTATTGTAGATCAACATGCTGGCCATGAAAGGGTAAGATTTGAAGAACTAATGGATCAATTTGAAAATAAGGATAAGTCTGTTCAGAATCTACTTATACCGCAGGCAATTGAGCTTAGTGATGATGAAAAAAGCTTAGTTTTAGAAAATATTTCTGTTTTTAATGAGCTGGGGTTTGAAATTCAAGACTTCGGTGGAAACACTTTTAATGTTTATTCTGTGCCAAAATTTTTAGTAAATGAAAATTTGGATGAAGTAATAAAAGGGGTTGTCGATGATATTTTAATAGATAAAAAAGCTAGTCGTCTTCAGGGAAATAGTGAAGCAATTATTACTTATATGGCTTGTAGAAGTGCTGTTAAGTTTGGACAAAAGCTATCTCATCAAGAAATGTCATCTCTACTTAAACAAATGAAGACACTCAAAAGGCCTTATACTTGCCCACACGGAAGGCCAACGATGGTTTCACTAAATATGGACTCTTTAAAAAAAATGTTTGGTAGAGCTTAATATTTAATCAATTATTGGCTATTTAAGACTTCGTTTTATTAGAGAGGAGAAATATCTGTCGTATACGAGATCTTTTGCGTAAATAAAGGCTGTTTCGTTTTCAATAAAAGCCCCATCTGGATATGTGATGATTGGAAGAACATCGTTTGTTTTAAGGATTCTTTTTGTAAATAATTGTCCTGGATGGCCTGGCATTTTTTCTGCAATTAGCTTATAAACATCTAAATTTGAATTTGAGAAATCAAGACTAAAAGGAAGTTCATATTTGATCCTTAATACTGATTTTGTTGACGCTTTAGTCGTTAGAGTTGTAAAAAAATATGTTTTATCTAGTTCTTCATCAAATTTAATCTCAATACTTGGATCAGTTGAAGACATCAGCCTTGAGCCTTTTGGGACATATATTTGAACAGAAGATACATTTGTTCCTCTTCCTAAAATATCTAAAACATATTCTTCAGGTTTGTTTATTCCTACATTTGATAGTATTTCTTTCCACTGTCTTAGTATTTCTGGAGAATATAAATGTGTTCTTTCGAGTGTGAGTGTGTTTACTATTCTTCCGTTTGATTTAATTTCTGTATCGTGAGTTATTTTCTCTTCTATGAGCTTATCTGATTTTGTGCCTACTGCTAAGTTTATTACTGCCAAATAATCTTCTTTTTCTTTTGGATTATATGGTCTTGCTGTAAGATTTAAATTATCAAAAAAAGCTAATACTTCTTCATCTTTTGAATAAAATAAAATGTGTTTTTGCTCAATTGCTCTTAAAAGTTTTGCGGAAACTTTTGCTAAATATTTTTCATTAAGAATTTCTTTTGCAAATGCGTCAACAAAGACTCTTAAAATGTGTTTCGGATCTTCTCTCCCCCACATTTTTGACTCGATAACATAAGACAAAACAGTGTCGTAGTTATAAGAATTTAACTTTGCAAATTTTCCAACCTGAATTGGGCCAGTTATTTCCAACATATCTCTTAAAAGTCCTTGATTTATTGCGATTACGGTATCAACTTCAACCGACGCTTCTAAGTCTAAGAACCATATTGCTTTCTCAGCAGAACGAGTAAAATCATATGAATAATTTGAATCTCTAAACCTCCAGTTGCTTGTAAAAAGCCTTAAATCGTCTGGTGGATCAATTTGCATATTTCCTGCACCAGTTAATTGATAAACATCATGTGTTTCAAGTTTTGTTATGTAGCCTTCGGTTAAATCAACTAACGCAAATGAGCCGATAAATCCGCCAGTTGGTCGCATTTCTTGATTGTTTTGAAAAAGAATAAGATAACTGTGTGTTTTTCCATCGCCCAAAAGCTTTAAAACTGCAGGATAATACTCGTTTATATCGTTTAAAACTGTTGATATTTCTTGAAGCTTTTCTTTTGCAAAGATATATTTGTCTTGTAAATCCTTAGGTAAAATTTCTGGATTTATGGCGTAAATTTTATGAGAAGCAATATTTATTTCTTTAATGGCTAGATCTATTTTTTCAAGGCCTTGTTTTAAGGTTTGCGTAATTGATGGGAAAAACTTTTCAGGATTTTTATTATTTGAAACAAAATAAAGTGGGATTAAATTAAAATATTCCATTGCATCTAGAAAATGATTTCCCGCATTAGCAAAGGCAACTCCCCCATCTAAAAAACCGTTTATTGCGCTATTAAAATCACTTTTGTTTGAATAAATACTTTTATCTGAATTTATAAACCACGCTTTGGTTTTTGCTTCATTGAAAAAATTTTCTGCTTCTAAAAATGCTTTTTTTGCATTATTTAATTGAATTTGTGATGTTTTTTTCCCTCCTTCAAGGAGCATTGAAATTCCTTGAAATGCTGACGCAGAAATTTGTTGTTCTAATTTTTTTCCTTTGTAATAAGCACTAAGTGAATTTATCAAAAGAACAATAATCAAGCTAATGAAGCCGATAATTAAAATATTTCCAAAAACTGAGGCTGATAATGTATTATCTGGGTTATTTATTTGAAAGAAATCATCGTTCTTGGCTTTGGGTTTTATATCTTTTAAAACCTTGTCTTTTTTGGATGATTTAAAAAAATGTGTCATTTAGTTTTAAGTATTGTTGTAGATAAAACTCCATTATTTTTTGGATAACTTTCAATAAACAAGTCTTTAAATGGATTTATTTCAGATTTGAAAGTTTTTTCTAAATTTAAATAGATTAAATTTTTTGAATTGTAAGTTTTATCTTGTTCTGGAGAAGAAACAATCTTTTCAATAATTTTTGTTAGAGTATCAGGATTTTCTGAAACAATAAAAATGTTGTTTAGTTCTGTGAAAAATAAATTTCCTAGGTTTTTGTCGTGAGAGTAAAAGTAATATGGAACAGACGCAAAAACTTCTGTCTCTTTTTGTAATTGTTTTGGAACTTTTATATATTCTTGATAAATAGTGCCATCAGGTAATTGACTTGAAATAATCTCTTTATCAAAGCCTAAAATGTTTTGTGAAAGGAAAAAAATTATTTCTTCAAATTTTTCGATAGAATTTTTATCTGAAATGTTAAATAAAATAGAAATATCCTTCTTTTCTCCTAGCAAAATTAAGGCTTCCAGATCAATTAAAGTGGCTATGTCATTTGAAAAATCGAAAGATTTCGGATAAATGCTTTCAAAAATATTTTCAATTTTATCATCAATTATTTGCTCTGTAGACTTAATATCATTTAAAAGATTTTGTGTTGAATAAAAAGCAATAGTGTCTTCTAGTGCAAATGGAGTGAGTTCTGGTTTAAATGGAGTTGAAGGTTGCAAGTCTTTAATTTCATTATTTGTAAAGGCTTCCATAATAAAATCACCATTTTTTTCAAATATTCTTATTCCTTCTGAACGATAATTTTTTAGAAATGACAAAATAATTTGTTTTGGTAATTCTAAATTTGAAATATCTTCAAATATAATTAGATCAGTTGGAGTAATAATTTCATTGTTTAAGTATAAAAAGGCTAAAAATGGGCCCGCCAAATTCCTTTTTATATTTTGAAAGTCTTGTTTTTGATTCAGTTTATCAATTTCTGAGTCTTCATAATTATTTAAGAAGAATTGTAAATTTTCTTCTGTTTCTGATAAAAAGAAAAATTTATCAATTTGTGTAATAAAATTTTGCTTTTTAATTATGCTGTTTTCTGGGAAATTATGTTCGGGTAGTGGAATTATTTCTCCAACTTGTGAATTTATTTTAAACTTTTCTAAAGTTTTTTCTGGATTTTTTGATTCAAAAAAATATATGAGGAAAAGTTTTTGTTCATTATTTTTCTGAACAGAAAGACCAACTTTTTTCCCTAATAAAGGCGAGATATCGCTTTCATAATTCACATTAAAAAAATCTGAGATTGATTTTTTTAAGGCTGAAAAAGTAAAAAACGGGTTTTTTGATAATGATTTTATTCCTTGAAGTGTTTGTAAGTTTTCAAAATCTGAGTTTATTTCGAGTGTAAGAATTGTGCTACTATGGGCGAAATATTTTCCTACTTCGACTGTTTTATGCGTGTAATAAAGCAAAAATGCAGTAGACAATGAAAACAATAAAAAAGAGCAAATTGCAATAATTTTTTTAAAAGGAAAGTGAATTTTTTTTAGTTTTTTCTTTTTTTCACTTTTTTTATTTTTCGTGTTTTTTTTGCTTTTTTGCTTTTCTTCTTTTAATGCCTCTCTAATCAGCTTTTTAGCCTTAGACTTTCTGCCCATTTTTTAAATTAAACTACAATGATTTTAACTCTTTGTGCTTGTAAATTAAAGGCTTTTTTGCAAAAATTGCGTATGTAATTTTTAAATATAAAATATGACTGCAAATGAACTTAGAAGGAAATTTATTGATTGGTTTGTTAAAAATTATGATCATAAAGAGATTCCGGGGGCTTCTGTTATTCCTGAAAATGATCCAACTGTTCTTTTTACAACTGCGGGAATGCATCCTCTTGTCCCTTTTTTGCTTGGAGAAAAACATCCTGCGGGAACGCGTCTTGTTAATTTTCAAAGATGTATTCGAACACAAGATATTGATAATGTTGGAAATAGGACGCATCTGACTTTTTTTGAGATGCTTGGAAATTGGTCGCTTGGTGATTATTTTAAAAAAGAAGCTATTGAGATGAGCTATAAATTTTTGACTAGTCAGCCTTCGGAAGGTGGCCTTGGAATTGATAAAAATCGTCTTTCTGTGAGCTGTTTTGCTGGAGATAATGATGCTCCTCGTGATGATGA
The DNA here is from genome assembly GCA_964449945.1 of uncultured Candidatus Peribacteria bacterium. GTDB lineage: Bacteria > Patescibacteriota > Gracilibacteria > UBA1369 > LOWO2-01-FULL-3 > JAVEWJ01. Next base: position 26,403 of record CAYVBX010000005.1, on the reverse strand, counting down.
AGCTGGAGATTTATGGGAAAGTTTTGGATTTAAAAGACATAAAGATGGAGAGGAACTTTCTGGTGGAAAAATTTATTTTTATTCAAAAAAAGAAAATTGGTGGGGACCTGCAGGTAAAACTGGGCCATGCGGACCTGATACCGAAATTTATTATATTACCGACAAAGAAAAATGTCCTGAGTGTGATAAAAATGGGATTTCTTGTGATTGTCATAAATGTGTTGAGATTTGGAATAATGTTTTTATGCAGTACAACAAAAAAGAAGATGGTAGTTTTGAAGAACTTGCTCAAAAAAATGTTGATACTGGAATGGGGCTTGAAAGAACGCTTTTTCTTTTGAATGGTTTATCTTCAAATTATGAAAGTGATCTTTTTATGCCGATTGTTTCAGAAATTAGGCTAGTTGGTGATTATGAATTAAACGAAGAAAACATTAGAAATGAACGAATTATTGCGGATCATTTAAGGACTGCAACTTTTATTTTGGGAGATGAACTCGGTATTCCCCCATCGAATACTGATCAGGGATATATTCTTAGAAGACTTATTAGAAGGGCTATTTGTGCTGGTCTGAAACTTGGAATTGAAAGCGATTTTTGTAGAAAAATTTCTGGAATAATTGTGAAAGAATATGGTGAAGTTTATAGGACTCTTATGGACAAACAAGGATTTATTTTTGCAGAAATGGCTGGTGAAGAGGAAAAATTTAGAAGAACACTTGTTAAAGGGCTTGATGTTTTGAAGAAAACTATTTCTAAAAATATTGGAAAGGAGGGGCAATCTGTGCTTGAAGTTTTTGGTGATGATTTTGTTTTTGATATGTTTCAAACTTTTGGTTTTCCATTTGAAATGACGATTGAAGAGCTAAAAAATGCAGGATATTTGAAAAGCCTTGATGAGGAAGAAAAAGTTTTATGCAAATTTAATGAATATTTTGAAAAACATCAGGAGCTTTCAAGAGCTGGAGCTGAACACAAATTTGCAGGTGGGCTTGCTGATCATAGTGAAATTGTAACAAGGTATCACACAGCTACACATCTGCTTCATAAAGCGCTAATTTCCGTTTTGGGTAGTCATGTTGCACAAAAAGGAAGCAATCTTACTGCTGATAGGCTTAGATTTGATTTTTCGCATCCTAGTCCTATGACTCCTGAAGAAATTAAAGAAGTTGAGAGAATTGTAAATGAGCAAATAAATCTTGGGCTTGATGTTGATTTTGTTGAAATGAGTCTTGATAAGGCGAAATCTTGCGGTGCGATTGGTCTTTTTGAAAATAAATATGGTGAAAGTGTGAAGGTTTATAAGATTGGAGGTGAACTGGATTGCTTTAGTATGGAAATTTGTGGCGGACCGCATGTAAAGAACACGAAAGAGCTTGGAGAATTTAAAATTGTTAAAGAACAAAGCTCATCAAGCGGTGTAAGGAGGATTAAGGCGACGCTTTCTTAGGGTGGTGGCTAAAATTTACAAACTAAATAGGCATTAATTTTTTAAAATTAAAATTTATTTGGCAAATATAAAATAAATTTTGCGAGCAACGGATGAATTTCTCCTGCGGAAATTCATCCTCGGTTTCACAAAAAACGCAAAATCTACGATTTTGGCCAAGAGGTTTTTTGCATCTCCTTCAAAGACATAAAACACAACGCATTTTTGTAAAGTTTGATTTGCTTATATTTAAATTTTTAGATAAAATTTTTTTCACCTGCCCACTTTTAAAAAAATGAAATATATAATTCACACTTTTGGTTGTCAGATGAATTACTCCGATTCGGAGAGGATTGAGAGTTTTCTTGAAAATTTGGGTTATAAGAAAGCTTTAAGCGATTCTTCTGCTGATATTATTGTGTATAATACTTGTTCGATTAGACAAAAAGCCGAAGATCGGATTTTTGGGCTTATGCCGAAAATAAAACAATTAAAGAAACAAAATCCAAATCTTTTGGTAATGATTACGGGATGTATGGTGAGAAAATCTTCGACTCGTCTTGACATCGAAACGAAGACTGATAGGCTTATTAGAATGCTTCCTGAAGTTGATATTGTTTTCAAAATTGATGAATTAAGTAGTCTTGCTGGTTTAATTAGGAAATTTGAAGGAAAAAATGTGCCAGAAATTGATGAAGAACTAATTGATCATTATTTCAAAATAAGCCCAACTTATGCTCAAACGCCTTTAAATCAAGCTTTTATTCCTGTTTCTATGGGTTGTGATAAGTTTTGTACTTATTGTATTGTGCCTTTTACTCGTGGTAGAGAGAAATCTCGTCCAATTGCTGATATTCTTTCTGAAGCTGAAAAAGTTGCGGAAATGGGCTTTAAAGAAATTACTTTGGTCGGTCAGACTGTTAATTCTTATGGAAATTCGGTTAACGATAGAATGAATTTAGAAACTTTGGAAATGCCACAAGGTGTTGAAGCATTTTCATATCTACTTTGTGAACTCGATAAGCTTAAAAGTCTTGGAGTTGAAAGGATAAAATGGACTTCTCCACATCCAAAAGATATGACTTCTCAACTTATTGATACGATGGCAAAACTTGAAACTCAAATGCCATTTTTGCACTTGCCAATTCAATCTGGAGATAATGAAACTCTAAAAAGGATGAATCGTCCATATACTGTTGAAAGATATAAAGAAATAATTGCAGAGCTAAGAAAAAAAATTCCTGAAATAGCTATTAGCACTGATATAATTGTTGGATTTTGTGGTGAAAGTGAAGAGGAATTTAATAATACTTGTGAGTTTTTCAAGGAAATGAATTTTGAATTTGCATATCTTGCTCAATATTCTGAAAGAAAAGGAACTTTTGCTTCAAAAAGGCTTAAAGATGATGTTCCAACAGAAGTGAAAAAAGAAAGATGGAACAAACTAAATGATATTTTGCGAGAAAATTCTCGAAATGCTTTGGCAAAATATCTTGGAAAAACTGAAAGAGTATTGTTTGAAAGAACTAGTGGAAATTCAATTTATGGAAAAACGCCTACAAATAAAGAGGTAAAAGTAGAAATGGAAAATGTTGATTTAAGTTTGCTTGGCAAAATTATTGATGTTGAAATTATTGCAACTCGAGAATGGGAACTTATTGGAAAAATACTTTAAAAGTTTTTTTATTATTTTCTTCAATGATTTAAGCTTTTTATAAGTCTACCCAATCATCTTCAGAGTCTTCGATTATTTCTTCTTCGGAAGATAAAGGTTCCGCATAAATTTCATCCAATCCTTGTAAAACGGATATGTTTATAAGTTCTTCTTCAAGTGGCACTAGGGCTTCTTCAAGTGGCACTAGGGCTTCTTCAAGTGGCACTAGTTCTTCTTCAAGTGGCACTAGGGCTTCTTCTTGTGGCACTAGGGCTTCTTCTTGTGGTGCTGGGGCTTCTTCTTGTGACGCTGGAGCTTCTTTAAGCAATGAGCTGTCTTTTTTGCCAATTGCTTCAGCTTGAAGTACCTCTTCTGACAACTGATCCAATAATTTAAGTGCCTCTAGTGTTTCTCTGGGAGGTAAAATTTCTGCAGTTGAAGAAGCTGTTCTGAGCAATCGATCCAATTCAAATCGGGGAAGTTCTTGAGTTGAAGTAGTTGACTTGCTTTGATCTGGTGCAAACTCAGGTATTTCTGCGTGCAATAAATCCTCTTCAGAAATAATTTCTTTTGTTGGGTATTCTAATATTGCGTCTCCTTCTTTTAAAATTGGTTTAAGTTCTGGTATTTCACTTGAATCAAGTGTGCCGTCATCGATATGTGCTGATTGTTTATTAACCTTTAGTGGTTTAAAAAAATCTTCAACTTCATCTTCTTGTTGTATTTGAGCGAGAGTAGAAGAGTTACTAGTCAAAGGATCAGAAGAAGATGGTCCGTTTTCTTCGTCTAATAAATCTTCTGCCTCATCTAAAAAACATAAATGTGATGCTTCTTCTAATTTCCTTCTAATATCAAAAGTCGATAATTGAGTAGTGTCCTTGCCTTGAGAATCTTTCACTGTGATTACTGGGCTTATAGGCGACAACATTCTGTTTGATGTTGATGTTCTTTGCCTTGAAAAGTCGTCTGTTTGAGCTTTTGAATTTGTTGGAGCTACATAGTCTCTTAATCTTGAAGGATCATATCTAAGGGCAGAAGATGCTTTATCTGAAAATGAAGTCATTGAAGAACGATGTTCTTTTTTAGCTTTATCTTGTTCTTCGTTATCGGCTAGAAGTTCTTCATCAAATAAATCTTCAAAGCCAAATAATCCTTCTTTTCCATCACCCATTTTATCTTCTTAAGTTATTATAACCAAAACCTACAAACAATTTGCGATTTTGTCAAGTGGTATCCCCGGCAGGAATTGAACCTACATTTAAGGTTTAGGAAACCTTCGTTCTATCCATTGAACTACGGGGACTTAAAACTTAGCTGTGCTGTTTTAAAACAATTTCAAGTCTATCGTTTTCTGGAAGCTCTTTTTCAGACTTTAGTACTAATTTATCTTTTGGCTCTGTTGAGGTTAGACTTCTTGCTTTCAATAATTCCTCCATATTTTCACCCATTATAATTAAAATTCGTGGTTCTATGTTTTCAATAATTTCTGTGGCTTTTTTAATGGATAAATTTGTTTCAGCTCCTGCTTGCATCATTAAGATATCAACATCTCCTAAATCTTTTATTAAATCGCTTTTTAACGAATGACCTAAGTAGCCTAAATGACAAATTCTAATGTTTTCAACTGTGAAACAAAAAATTATTGATGGTTTTGCTTCCAAATTATCTTCATCTTCGGATTTGCTTTTTGTAAAAACAGGATAAGCACTTATTGGAATTTCTTTTACTTCATATTCTCCCGGCCAATCAAAAAGAGAAGCTCCTTCGATTTTTTTTGCGGGCTCGAATTTGCTTGATAAAACTATGTCTGTTTTTATTTCTGGAGTTTCCTTTTCTGGGTTTATTAAAACTGTTGCGTTTTGACCTTTTATTTCAAAACATGTGTTTCCGTAAAATTTTATTTCCATTTTTCACTTGTTAAATACAGGTTTTACTGTACTAAAGAAAACGCTATATTACAAGAAATATTTGAAAGATCTTAATAATTGGATTAGTATGAAAAATGAAAGTAAAAAATTCTCTAAAGTATAAAAAAATGTCAAAAATCAAAAAAATTCATGCAAGAGAAGTACTAGATTCAAGAGGAAATCCCACTGTTGAAGTAGAAATGCATACAGAAAAAGGCTTTGGATCGGCAATTATTCCAAGTGGCGCATCTACAGGACTTTATGAAGTGCTTGAGCTAAGAGATGGAGATAAAGAAAGATACCATGGTAAAGGCGTACTTAAAGCTGTTTCTAATGTTAATGATGTTATTGCGCCTGCAATTGAAGGAATGAACAGTGAAGATTTAGATGAAATTGACAATAGATTGATCGAGCTTGATGGAACTGAAAATAAATCAAAACTTGGTGCAAATGCAATTCTTGGTGTAAGCGTGGCTAGTGCTAGAGCTAGTGCTAATGAAAATGGCAAATTTTTATTTGAACATTTAAATCCAAATGCAAATATGCTTCCCCTTCCTATGTTTAATATAATAAATGGAGGACAACATGCAGATAGTGGGCTTGAAATACAAGAGTTTATGATTATGCCAGTTGGTGCAGAAAATTTTAGAGAAGCTGTAAGAATGGGGGCAGAAATTTTCCATACTCTAAAAGGAATTTTGAAAGATAGAGGAGAAAGTACTTCTGTTGGTGATGAAGGTGGATTTGCGCCAAGACTAAAAGATAATGATGAAGCTTTGGCGGTTGTTGTTGAAGCAATAGAAAAATCAGGATTTAAACCATGGAATGATGTACTGATTAGTTTAGATGTTGCGGCAAGCGAATTTTATGAAAATGGAGCTTATAAAATGAAAGTTAATGGTATAGATGAAAATCTTAATTCTGGTGATTTAGTTTCTTATTATGATGTTCTTCTTAGAAAATACCCAATTATTTCTATTGAAGACCCATTTGATCAAGATGACTTTATCGGTTTTCAAAAAATGATGGAAGAAATTGGTAAAACTATTCAAATTGTTGGAGATGATTTACTTGTAACTAATCCACAAAGACTTGAAAAAGCAATTATAACGAAGGCATGTAATTCGATATTGATTAAAATAAATCAAATAGGAACATTAAGTGAAACAAAAAACACGATTGATATTGCAAAAGAGGCAAATTTTACAACCGTTATTTCTCATAGAAGTGGCGAAACTGAAGACACAACTATTGCTGATTTAGCTGTAGCTTGGGATACTGGAATGATAAAAACTGGCTCTCTTTCTCGTACAGATCGAGTTGCAAAATATAATCAACTAATTCGAATTGAAGAAAAACTCGGTGAAAAAGCACAATTTGCTGGTGGGAAGGCTTTTTACAACTTAAAAGATGGATATGCTAAAAAGGATCAATAAAAAAGAAGTTTATAGCTTGATAAAAAATCGAAATAAAAACTCTCACAAGGGGGATAATGGACATCTTTTGATTGTGGGTGGATCAATAGACTATCATGGAGCGCCTATTCTTGCGGGTATTGGAGCGCTCCGATCTGGTGTTGATTTAGTTACTATCTTTGTTCCAGAAGTAAATTTTGAAATATCTAGAGCTATGTACCCAGATTTTATTGTAAAAAAATATCCCGGTGAACATCTAACAGAAAGGTATGTTGATAAGATCCTAAATTACTCAAAAAAATGTAGTGCAATATTGATTGGCCCCGGAATTAAGGATAATGAAAAATCCATGGAAGCTTGTTTTGAAATAATTATGAAAACTTCCCTGCCAATAGTATTAGATGCTAGTGCAATTTCTGTATTAAAAAAAGTTGAGAAATTTCCACTGGCTCAAAGTATTGTTATCACTCCTCATAAAAATGAGTTTAGAAATTTAGTAGATAGAGATATGGATATTGATGAAAATGATCCAAAATCTATAGTGTTTTTAAGATCTATTGCCATGGATTTAAACATAAATATTCTACTTAAGGGAAATCCTGACTATGTGGTTTCTGAAGATGGCGATGTTGTTTTAAATGAAACCGGTAATGCTGGTATGACTGTCGGCGGAACAGGTGATTTTTTAGCTGGTGTTGTTGCTTCACTTCTTGCACAAAAATATGACTCCTATCTGGCAATACAAATTTCTTCATATATGGTTGGTAAAGCTGGAGATATGGCTTATAAAAAATATGGGTATGGGTTAATGGCTAGTGATTTGGGGGAAGAATTGGCTAAATCAATTCAAAACAAGTCGTTTTTCGGATTGTTGTAGAGAATTTTTAAGCCCCGAAGTGTTTCCTTTTTTATTTGGAAGTGTTTTTCATTTCGGGGCTTTTCCCCTCTTTCCTATGATTGATTACATTAAAACAAATCTTCATTAAATTTTGATTAAATATAATTAAAATATTTTTAACAAATTTATAAAATTTAAAATGGCTTATAAAAGGTAATAGTTGTTATATTTAAAAGTTTTACAAAGTTAACCCTTGACAAAGCAGTGGCAATAATGATATAGTATATTCAGAAAATAAAAATAAAAAGATCATTTAAATATAGATGCTGAAATTTCCCGAAGAGAGTCGGCTTTAAAGGTTTCTTTAAATTAGAACTCGCTTTGAAACCGACTCCCTCTGGGAAATATTCTTAATTTGCTTAAACAGTATTGTATTAGCCCTTAAAAGCTAATGTGATATAGAATTTAATTTGGTTTTGTAGGGGTGGTGCCTTATATTACTAGGTTGAATTTAAGCACAACAACTTAAAAAAGCTTTTGTACTACAATTGCTTGTACTTCATTTGGTTGAAGAAGTTGTCGTTCTTGTTTCAAATGATCGAAAGATCTTAAGCAGATACTGAAAGAATATTTTGTCAGAGAAGCACTAAAAAAAACGACTCATCTAATCTTGAGGCGTTTTTTTTTGCTTAAAAATTGTTGTTTTACAAGTTTTTTTACTTTTTTGCAATTTTAGTATTGACTTTTATATTAAAATAATGATATAGTATATTCAGAAAATAAAAATAAAAAGATCATTTAAATATAGA
>CAYVBX010000005.1:7588-18251 GCA_964449945.1 uncultured Candidatus Peribacteria bacterium | reverse complement strand
TAAAATAATGATATAGTATATTCAGAAAATAAAAATAAAAAGATCATTTAAATATTGGTTGCAAATAATTCCCTGAAGAAAGTCGGCTTTAAAGGTTTCTTTTAGTTAGAAAACGCTTTGAAACCGACTTTCTCTGGGGAATATCCTTTGCTTTATGCTTTAGGCAAACATACTTTTTAAAAAAAGTATTTTGTCTGAAATAAATATGCGATTTATGAGGGTGGTGCCTTGTAAGTCTGTGAATTTGTTTCGAAAGATTTGCTTCAAAGATCGAAGTTTTTACTTACGGTCGTCCTCTATTTATTTAGAGAAGTTCTTCTTTTATAGCACTTGAAACGATGTTTCTTCTGGTAATAATTCTTCTTTTGTAAAAAATTGACGATTTCTTTATCTCGAAACAAGGTTTTATTTGGTAATTGTTTTTCATTCTTAAAAAAGTGGAAAATCTACCTTTGAAATTAAAGTTTTTAGAGCATTTAAAAGGATATTTGATCAGAGCAACACCAAAAAACGCCCCTTTATTTATCTTGAAGGGGCGTTTTTTTTGCTCTAAAAAATGGCGACAATTATTAAAATTTTTACCAACTTGATAATGGAAATTGTTGTTTTTAAAAAAATATTAGTTTTAAAAACTTTAAGTGGCGTTGACATAATTCGTGATTTATGATTTGATTTAAAATGCTCTTTGACAGTTTGCAACAATAACCCTACAGGGAGGTATTTATGAAGTTTGCATCTATTTGTACTTTTTTCTTTTTGTTTATCGGTGGGGGATGTATTTTGCCCGGCGACTTTCCAGCAATAGTGGAGAAGGAAGCTGGGCAGGTGGATGGGATGGATGGACTTGATGGACTGGAAACTTTGGATGACCTTCCCCCTTTGCAATGTGAAATATGGGAGAAAATTTGCGAGGGGGCTTGCATTGACACCGACATTGACCGTAATAATTGCGGTGGGTGCGGTGTAGTTTGCTCTGAAACGCAGATCTGCGCCAAAGGCATGTGCGGGTGCCCTAGTGGCACTACTGCATGCGGAGCCGAATGTTATGACTTCCTGACGGAAGTGTTGGCATGCGGAGGGTGCGGGACTGTGTGCTCGTACGACAACGCTGGGGCGAGTTGTGATAATGGTATTTGCCAGATGGGCGCTTGCCTTGAAGGTTTCCATGATTGCAATGAAGATCCGAGCGATGGGTGCGAGAGTGCGCTTGCCGACATCGACAACTGCGGAGCTTGCGCGGTTGCTTGCGGGTTTTCGAATGGTATCTCTTCCTGTGACGGAGGAACTTGTGAGTTTCTCGGCTGTGAAGAGGGATTTGAAGACTGCGACGGCGACACAAGCAACGGTTGCGAGGTTGATCTGATGAGCGATGCAGGAAACTGCGGAGCTTGCGGAACAATCTGCGGAACCGATGATCCATGGCTTCGAGGGTGTCAAAATGGCTCATGCGCCTGTGCGTGCGGAAACGGAATCTGCGACGATGATCAAGAAAGAATTGATTGTCCGCAAGATTGTCCTTACACCGTTGTGTGTGGGGACGGATTCTGCGATGCGAGGGGCGGAGCCGAGAACGCGACGAAATGTCCGGCGGACTGTGCTGATCTCCCCGAGTGTGGGGTGTTTGGATGTTCTCTGGCTATGGGAGAGAACTTCAACAACTGCAGTGATTGCGGAGATATTACACCTGTCTTAAATGACGGAGTTTGTGGAGGTATCCGCGAACGGTGTAATACAAGTCCTGCGGATTGCGGAGAGTGCAATTCTTGTGTATTTCTTGAATGAAGCCTTTGGGCTTTCGTTTGAAGCACAAGGATTGCTTAAGAGAAAGGGCTTGGAGTAGAAATACTTCAAGCCTTTTTTGCTTTATAAAAATGGTGTTTTAAATAGTTTTGATGATGTTGATTTAGCGATAGAGCATTTGAAAAAATTAAATACAAATTATTGAAGTTTTATTGAAATATTCCCAAAAATATGATATTTTTTTTAAGAACTTGTAAGGGCAACCTTCAGATCGACCACTTCGTTTGAGTTGATCAGCAAGTTCACTAAAGTGGCCTAGGTTTATATAGCTTAGGTTTTTTTAGTCTTGAGAGGGATTTCCTTTGTGTATTATATTTATTTTAATGTTTTTATAGTATTTACTTCTCCAAATTGGAATGATTGACCAAAAATGTATATTCCCTTTTCCGACTTTTTTTAAAATAATTTTTATTCGGATTTTGTTTTCAATTATGGCTATAAATGACCAATATACCGTATTTTTTTCTTCGAGGTATTCTTGATAAAACCATGACTTACTCAAAACAGGCTTTAGATACTTTAAAAGATAAAACCTTGCAATTTGGTTTTGTTTATTTCTTTTGTGGCCTTCGTTTTTATAAATTAAATGACGAAATCCTTTAGAATTTATTTTAATAGATCCAACTGCTGGACTATAAATTATAGAATTGCTCTTAATTATTTTTGAAGCAAATACTTTAGCTCTTTCATAGTTATAATTAATTGTCATAAAACTTATTAATAATCACTAGACTAGCAAAACTTTATTAAAAAAATCTTAAATTATTATGAAAAAAAATTCAGTGTGCCGGAGATGGGGGCTTTATGAAAAAAATTGGGGTACTAAAAAACCGCCCTTTTAAGGGGGCGGTTTTTTGAGTTTCTTATTCGATTATAAAATCTTTTTTTAAAGAGATTATTTTCTGATAAGTGTTTGTGAACCAAGTGATAGGCTCTTTAATAGATAACTATTTGCCCAATCTGGTGTACTTGCTCCGTTTGTAGCATCATGTGGTACTGCTGACATGTCTGACCAAATGAAGTTTGCTGAGTCGCCACTTGTAAATCCTGTAATTGCTCCAGCATCTACTAATGTTTGTGCTCCAGCTGTTAAAGAAGTATCAACTAACAATTTTGTTGTTATTGATTCATCTACTGTTACACCTGCTCCTACTGTTGCTTTAAGAGAGAATTGGTTTGTTCCTCCTTCTAATTCAAACTCTTTTGGTCCAACAGCTGCTCTGTATGAAATTGTAACTGTATCTATCGATCCTGCATTTACAACATTTACAACTGCTCCGACATCTGCTCCTCCTCCTGATTGTGCTACCAACACATCATTTCTGTAAAGTTCATAACCTGCTACTGCTCCGCTTGTTCCATTGTCTACTTCAAATTTTAATTGTTTGATTGAAGCTGTTTTACCTGGTGTAACTTCTACATTAAATTTGTATAATTCTGAAGTTCCAAGGATGTTTGTTTCGCTTAGAGCTACTCTTGAAAGAGTTAGGTTTGTTTTTCTGATTCTCATTTCATTTCCTGCAACATCTAGTAAACCAGCTACATTTCCATAAATTGTTGTGTTTGATCCACCTGCACTTCTTATTTCAAAGTCGGCTGATGAAGACATAAGAGTTGCTACTATTGCGGCTCCTGATACTGCATCGTCTGTTGTTGCAAGATCTGCTACAACACTTAATGTGTTTGTTCCATTTTTTGGAATAACAAAGTCTTGTGCAAAAGTTGTGAATACTGCTAAGCCATTTCCGTCTGGAGTTACTGGTCCTGCAACCATTGTTGTTCCTTCATAAAGATAAAGGTTTACAACTTCTGTTGAAGCTGTTGCTCCTGCGGTAACATCTACTGGAACTTTTGCTAATTTCAATGCTTCGTTTGAAGCTGTCATTCTGAATTTTGCTAGAGTTACTCCAGCTGTACCTGCTACAACGATTCTTGAATCTGTAACATTTGATTCATTTGGTGCTCTAACAACTGTAACTGTTCCAGCAGCTGCTATTGTATGAGCTGGTCCTACTAATGGAGTTGCAGCTAAACTTGGGACAATAGCATTTCCTTCTGAATCTTGAAGTGTCATGTCTGAGGCTAGAGGAATTTCATATCTTAGTGTTGTTCCACCTGCTACTGCAGCCAATGTGTTTAATGAAGTCTTAACTGTAAGAGTTTTTGAGCTTCCTTTTGCAATCTTTAAATTAAGACTGCTGAAAGTTGCCATATTTGTGCTTGAAAGTGATCTTGTTTGACCGAGTTGTGTTGATCCGTCCCATAGAGTAACTGTAAGTACACAATCAGATTCTGTTGAACAGCTATTTGCTCCAACAGCTTCAACTGTTAATGATTTTAGGTAAGAATCTTTTCCAGCTCCAGCTGAAACTACGAATCCTGCCATATCAAGATTACTAGACCCATTTATATATGTTTGAGCTGAAGGTGTACCTGCAACTGAAACACTTGCTGTTCCGTCTAATACTTTGTGGTCATTTCCAACTACTGGACTTGATGGAACGATATCTGCTGGATCAACATTTCTATTGTTGTCTAGATTTCTGATATCTGTTGGTCCGAATACATTCAATTCGATTTGTACTGTTTCACCAACAATTGGTGCGAAGTTTCCTAGATCAGCTCTGAAAGCTAGAGTTCTTTCAACCCCTGCTTCAAGGCTCCATGTATCTGAGAATGATTTTGGAAGTCCTGAATCTCCTGATTCTGGATCCCATGGACCTGCTAAAACTTCTCCTGAATCTACATCATAAAGTTCTACGTTTGTATAATCTGTTTCTGTTCCGTTTGTTGTGAAAGTGAAGTTTGTTTTTCTAACTTCAACATTGTTTTGAGAAACAACAATGAATCTCATTAATTGAACATCTTTTGTGTTTACAGCGTAATCTTGAATTGAAGGACCTTGGAATGAAATTGTGATTTGTCCTCCTTCGACTGTTACTTTTGAATGATTTGAACCACCTCCATCGTATGTACCTGTAACATCATTATCAACTTCTACTGAGAAACCATATACGGATCCTACTGAGTAAAGGTCAACTTTGTTTTCTAGGTATGTTATAACAGTGTCATTGATTCTTGCTGATTGTCCAATGTCTGCGTAAAGCTCGAAGTTTCTATTGTCTCCTTTTCCTAGAGCGAATGGTGAATCGAATGATAGAACGATTGTGTCGTTTGATTCAACCATTGGTGTAGAAGCGATTTCAACTCCAGCTTGTTTCAAAACAAAGTTTGAAATATTTGATGTTGAAACTGTTCCTCCTGCGTAAAGTGTGATTCCATAAACATCTACAGCTTCTGTTGATGATGCTGCAAGTTTGAATTCAGCTACTTTAGCTTCTTTTTCTCCTAGTTTTGGATTTGATGGATTTGCTCCTTTAGTAACTGTTACTTTTCCAACATCTACATTCGAAATAGACATTAGATTTCCTTCAACATTTCTATAAGAAACATTGTCTTTAGATGTATGGTCGACTAACCTGAATCCATTTACATTTCCTGAAGCTCCACTCATGTCTGCCATAAGTGTTAATTCACTTGTTCCGCTAACAGCGTAGTTAACTCCTGTGAATGTAACTCTGTGTGTAGAAGAATTGATTGATCTTCCTGATGTAAGTCTCTTGTCTCCATCGTATAAGTAAACATTGATGAAATCGTTAGGAGCTCCTGCTCCGACTCTTTCGAATGTTAATGAACCGAGTGTTCCTTCGCCTTCAACATCCATTACTAAGAATGGAACTCTTGTTGCGTTCTTTGGAACAACTGCTGACGCAGGTGTGTTTCCTAGTGAGATTTCGATGTCTCCTGGGACATAGTCGTCATCGTCGTCATCATCGTCGTCTCCTGGGACAACTCCAGCGTCATCAAGAGCTCTATAGATCATAACTGCTCCGTCTTGTCTTACGATGTTGTTGTTTGCACCGAATGAACCATCTGCATATCCTCTGACGATTCCATGATGTGCGGCTGTTTCTACATATTGGTAGTACCAAGCGTTTGTATCTGTAACATCTGGGAATGTTGGTGATGATGGTGTGTGTGATGGTAGATCGAAAGCTTCTACTATCATTTTTGCAAATTGTGCTCTTGTAACTGTATCAGATGGGCCAAATCTACCTGTTAGGTTTCCTTGTGCGTCTGAATATCCATTTACAATGCCATGTGCATAAGCTGTTTCTACATATTCATATGACCAAAGTGTATTTGGTACATCTGTAAAGTGTCCAACAGCTGGGACATCTGCAACTTTTCCTGCTGATTCAACAATAAGCTTTGCAGCTTCTTGTCTTTGCAAGTTTCTTGCAGGTTCGAAGTTTGTTCTTGAAGCGTCGATAATTCCAGCGTCAGCTAGTACTTCTACTGCGTTGAAGTAGTAAGCATCAGCAGGTACATCGCTGAAAGTTCCAGCGAATGCTGTCGACACCACGAGAGAAGAAAGAATCGCTACAACTGAAAGTGTTGCGATTGCTTTGCGAAAATTTCGCATACCTTGTGGGGTTAAATGATTTATAAATAATTTTGGAAACAACAATAACTGTATATATATATGTAAAGTTGTTACTTGTTTTAAGTAAGTTTCTTTTCCGTAAGGTTTTATTAAGATTTATTAAGTTCTTATCTTTTTAATCTCCTTAATATTTTTCTTAAAATGGTTGTCTTACGGTGCTAATTGTCAAAGGGCTAAAATTTCTGAAAATATATATGAATACAACTAAAAAATTATATTAGATTTTCGGCGTCTAAACTCTTGTTTTTTGGCTTTGGAATGAATTTTTTTCAATTTTATAAGTCGAATTATAACGGTAAGCAATTTATCAAAGTGATAAAGGAAGGTCAATCATTTTGACTAATCAAAAGTTTAAAAAATTTCATTTTTTTTAATGATCGGGTTTTGCGTAGCTTGGCATTTCCTTTATTTCTAGCCTATATTTCAATATCAAAACTACGCTAATTATAACTAATATTTTGACTAATCGTTTCTTAAAAAAAATTTACAAATGGCTGTATTGTTTTGAAGTATTGTTTTGTTTGAGTTTTGCTTTCCTTGTTGTTGTTTGTTGTGTGGTTCTTTTTCTTGCTTTGCTTGTTTTGGATAGTCGTGCTTATGAATTGCGTTGTTTTGTGAGAAAATTGTGTAATTGTGTTTTTGGCTTATGTTTTTCATTTTGTCAAAATTGTGTTTTTAAATTTTAGGTGTTTTGCTCTTTACTTGTGTTTGGCTTTGTGTTTTGTGTATTATTTCTTTGTATGTTGTGTTGGGGCGTGTGTTGTGTTGTGTGTTGAGAGTGATGAATTGGGTTGTGTTGTGTTTTGCGTTATGTTGAGAGTGATGAATTGGGTTGTGTTGTGTTTTGCGTTATGTCGTGCATTATGTTTAAAAAAAATTAAATGAAAAAATTACTAATTATTGGTGCATCACCTATGCCTGAGGATATAGCCGAAAGTCGCCCTGCTGGCGGAATTCGTAGTTATCAATTTTTAAAAGCGTGTGAAGGAAAATTTGAGATTAAATGTGTTGCAATTGAGATGGCGCCCGTTGAAAAAGTTTTTGATGAAAGTATTGTTCGTGTAGAAAAAAAAGATTTTAAGTCTGTTCAAAATGTGCATGATGAATTTAAGCCTGATTTGATTTTAGGCGTAAATACTTATCCTTCTTATTTGGCTTGTCGACTTAAAACTAATGCACCGATTTGGGCTGATTTGAATGGTTGGATAATGGCGGAAGCTGAGGCGCAGGCTTTCAAAATGCAAAGTGATGCTTATTTGCCACATTATTTTGAATTTGAAAAAACAATTTTGAAAAGAGCTGATAAATTTTCGGCAGTTAGCAAACGAGAAGAATATGCGCTTCTTGGCTCGTTGGCTTGGGCTGGAAGGCTTAATGCTTCGAATTTTGGAACTGAAATGGTTTGTACAATTGAGAATGGGACTGAAGATTTTTTGAGTGATAAGGTTTTGTCTGAGGGCGAGGCGGATTTTTTGAATGGTGAGGCTTTGTCTGAGGGCGAGGCGAAAAATTTTTCCAGTGATAAGGCTTTGAAGGGCGGAGCGGAGAATGGAGCTAATTCTGAGCCTTCTGAAAGCGTCGTTTCTAAAATTTCTAAAGACAAATTTAATATTCTTTGGCTTGGTGGCTACAATACTTGGGTTGATGAAGAGCTTTTATTTAAAGGTGTTGAAATGGCGATGGAAAATTGTCCGGAACTTGAATTTGTTTCAACTGGTGGAGCAATTGCGGGGCTTGATAATAAAACATTTGAGCGATTTTTGAATTGGGTTAATGCGAGCAAATATAAGGACCGTTTTAAATTTTTGGGATGGGTAAAGACTTCTGAAATTCCGTTGATTTATGAGGCTTGTTCGCTTGGACTCAATATCGATCGAATTTGCGTTGAAACAATTACCGGTGCGAGAAATCGAATTAATGAAATGATGAAATTTTCTTTGCCAGTTTTGACAACTTTGGGAAGTGAAATCGCTTCGAAGTGTGTTGGGGCCTGTGCTGGTTTTGGAATTGGAAGGATTGATTATTTGGGGAGTTTGAATAATGGACATCGTGGCGAAAAAGTTGTTTTGGAATTTAGAGATGGCTTAATAAAGGCCTATGAGCTTTGGAAAAAAGATGAACTTTCAAAAATGGGCGAAAATGGACGAAAATATATTATTCAGGAATGTAATTTTGCGAAAGTTTGTGAACCGTTTTTAAGATGGGACGGAAAAAGAACCGCAGGTGCAACAAATCTTGGTGATAGTGGTGTTGGGCGGTTTAGTGCAAAAATTAAAGGCGCTTTAAATTATATTAAACAAAATGGGGCGAGGAAATTTTTGAGGAAGGTTGTAGGGAAGGTGGTGAGATAATGAGAATGGCGAGTAGATGAGGTAGCTAAGGACTCAGGGATTTGTGGCAAATGTGTTTTTTTGGTGAGATTGTTTGTTGTTTTGATAGTTTTTGTAGTTGAAAAAAATACAAAGATATTTTGGAGCTTTTATTTACTAGAAATAAAAGTGTTTTTGTGCTAAAATAAGTAGAAAAATTAAAACAAAAAAATATGAAAAACAGATTAATTTATTATGCACTTTCAAGACCTATTCAAAATCTACCAGATGATTCTTTTAGAGAAAGAGATGTTTCAAAAGAAGCCGAGGATGCAAAAAATGAAGAAATTTCGAGTGATAAAATAGAAAATAATGAAGTTTCAAGGGAAGAGATTGAAAGACAAGAAATAATTAAGGACCGAATAATGCTTGTGCGAAAAAATGTTGACGAAATAACAACTGTTTTAAGCCAAGTTGAAAGAGATATTTTAAAAAGAAAACCAGAAAAAATACAATACTCAAAGGTTGTTCGAAGAAGAGTAAATTTTGCTCCTGATCAAAAAGTGCCTGAATATGAAGAACAAGAAGTCTTTGACGCAGTAGCTTTTAACCGTAGTGTAAAACAATGGGAAGCTAAAAAAGCAGAATTTATTAGCTTTTCAACACCATTATTAGCAGTTTTGAATGATATTAACAAAAAAGCAAAAGAAGGTAGTCTTGATGAAGATACACTTATTTCTCTCGGTAGAATTGGCTATCTTACAGAGCAATATAGTAAAAATAAACTAAGTAAAGAAGAGTTTGGAGAGCTAGAACAAATGGGAAGAAAGGCAAGAGGAAGAACTTTTTCGAGAAGGCTTAAGGAGGTATCAGGGGATACTGAAATTGATGAAGGTGGGGCGAAAAGCGGAGGGGAGACTGAGCTTCGGGCTGATCGGGTGAAGGCAGAGAAGACTTTGGCTGTGAATCGGACTGATGCGGTGAAGGCAGAGGAGCCTTTGACTGTGAATCGGACTGATGCGGTGAACGCAGAGGAGTCTTTGGCTGTGAATCGGACTGATGCGGTGAACGCAGAGGAGCCTTTGGCTGTGAATCGGACTGATGCGGTGAACGCAGAGGAGCCTTTGACTGTGAATCGGACTGATGCGGTGAACGCAGAGGAGCCTTTGGCTGTGAATCGGACTGATGCGGTGAACGCAGAGGAGCCTTTGGCTGTGAATGAAACTGTTGCTTTACCTTTGGAAAATCCTGAGAGTGTGGTCGTAAATGAAGCTGAGAGCGCGCCTGTCGTGGAGAGTTCGCCTGATGCAGAGAATTCGCCTGTCGTGGAGAGTTCGCCTGTTGCAGAGAGTTCGCCTGTTGCAGAGAGTTCGCCTGTTGCATCACCAAGTACAGATACTGTAGAAGCGAAAACTTCGACTCGTTCATATCGTCCACGAAACAGAAGACAACCTGAAGTAGTTTCAAATAATGAAAATGATGAAATTATTTCAGAAAATCAAAACCTTAAAGATGTTAAAAAATTTATCATTGAAAACAAAAATGATCTTATTCTAGAAATAGAAAATTATGGCGAGTTAGATAAAGATGCCATAGTAAGAGAAGTTGTTGATTTGGTTTATAACATAACACTAATTAGCCTTGATGAAAAATCTGACAAAGAAGTTGTGTCTTTGGTAAGCCAAATATATGATGAAATTAAGTCTAAAAACGATAGCGTAAATCTTGGCGTTCAAGAAATGGCAGAAACTTCTGATCTAAGTGCTGATGAAGTGCCTGTTCAAGAAATGGCAAAAACTTCTGATCTAAGTGCTGATGAAGTGCCTGTTCAAGAAGTGGCAGAAACTTCTGATCTAAGTGCTGATGAAGTGCCTGTTCAAGAAGCGGCAGAAAGAAATGTTCAAGAAAGAGTCGAAAATCCTGAAAAAGATGCTGATGAAACGCCTTTGCCTACAGTCGAAGATGTTCCTACTACCGACACTAATGAAACAACAATTCAATCTCCGACCTTTACAACTGTTGCTCCGCCTGCAAGCCCTGCCCTGCA
>CAYVBX010000005.1:0-7488 GCA_964449945.1 uncultured Candidatus Peribacteria bacterium | reverse complement strand
CAATTCAATCTCCGACCTTTACAACTGTTGCTCCGCCTGCAAGCCCTGCCCTGCAAGTTGCTCCACCGAAAAGAAGAACAATGCCCCCTGAAGCAATAACTTACAATACTGTTGAAAAACAAGAAGAAAGTTTTGAACAAACAGAAAAGTTAATTATTCCTGAAAGATTTTCTAATTCTTTTGTGCTGGAAGATGGTGTAATTTTTGGAAAAATTAATGGTGTCAAAAATGAAAACATTCGATTTCCAGTTGATAAAAGTGCGAGAATTGAATCCGTTCGAGAAGCTACAAATGGCTTGACAATTAGAATAAACGAAAATGACTTTTTACTATCTAGTGAAAACAACAAATACAATTTATCTTTAAATAATGCAGTTGTATATTCTGCTATAGTATCTAAAGAAGGCAATATTTTAACTGCCAATAATATAAGTCAAAGACTAGAAACAATTATAAACAATGTTTTAATAGGTTTTAATGAAGTATCTGATGATTTAATACCGTTAAATTTAAAACTTGCTATTCAAGATGGACAATTAACATCAAATGGAAAGGTATTGTTTCAAGGGATAAAAGGTTTTATTCGTCTTTCTGAAAATGAATATTTATTAAACACTGAATTTAATATCAATAATTTTGAAAGAAGTGTTTATAGACTTAAAATAGAAGAAAACTCGATCACATTTCAAGAATTTAGTTCTGGTTTAAATCTAGTTAGAATAAATACAGAATCTAATGAGAGATCGTTTTTTGATGAAAAAAATCAAGAAATACCAGAAAGATTAAGTGCAAAAGATGTAGAAGAAATGTTTAAAACTCCTGAAGGAAGGACAAGAATTATTGAAATTGCAAATGTACTAATTAGTAGAAATTCCAACTTAAGTGCTTATGAAAAATCACTTTATCGCAAATCTTTTGATGATTTAAAAAGCTTAGAAGGATCCAGTTTTCAAAGATCACTAAGAAGAAATGTTGAAAGACTAAATGACAAAATTCAATTTATTGAAAGAATTGATGCTGGTTTTGAAGAAAATGTTCCAGAAAGATTTCAAGGCTTAAAACTTGCTGGCTCCGAACTTCTTTTTCAAAACAGAATTCCTCTTCTAACAGGACTTACAGGAGCAAAATTTAAAGAAGAAAATGACAATTTACTTATTCTTAAGGCTAATGGTGAGACAACAATGATTTCTTTCTCTAGGGAAGCGCTTGAAAATTTTAGACCATATATCTTTGAACAAACTGATGAAAAAGGCGAAAAGAAAATTATTACTGCTATTAGTGATTATGGTTTTTCTGTACCAATTGAAGGTAAAGAATTTGATAAATACTTTTGGGATTTTAAAGAGATTTCGAAAGCGCAATTTGAAGAAAAATATTCACAACTATCAAGTATTGAAAACGGAAACGGCGAAAATAGATTTGATATTAGAAAGGAGGCTTTAATATTTAAAGGTCAAGAATATGATATGAGCTCTCTTTCAGAGCTTTTTGGTTTTGATTATGGCGAATATGATGCATTTAAAAGCGCTCTTTTTGATGGAAAATTTGATGAAGCTACTTCGATTGCAAGTCCGTATTTAGAAAAAAGTGCGTATTTGCAAAAAATCGATAACTTAAAAAGATGGGGAATTGAATTTGAAGATAATGTTTTTACTGTAAATGGGAAAAAATATTCAATTGAGAGCCTCGGAGGTGAAGGTTTTCTTGAAGATTTATTGTCAGATTTAGATCCTGTTTTTACCAGTAGAAATATTGCCCAAAATAAATTTTATGAACTTATGAGAAATCATTTTGCTAAAGAACATGCTAGTGAAAGGCTTGTTGCTACTGCCTCTGGAGTACCATCTAGATTAAACGAAGCAAGGACTGAAATTGAGAAAGATTCCTTTAATTTTGAGCCTGCTCAAATTAAAAATATTAAAGTAAATATTGGAATACAACTCCCCGAAGAACTTCGAGAAGAAGCAAACAGGATTTTTGATGAAGAATTAAGTGCAGATATACAAGCATATATTGATAGCGAAAGTAATAAGTTTCTAAGTGAATTTTCGAATGTTATTACTGGAAAAACAGCTGAAGAAATTAGTAGAATCGAAAGACTTTTTCAAACACAACTTGCAGAAGCAGTTTCTGAAAGAATAATAAGTCAAAAATTTAAAGATCAAATTGATAAAATAAGTGAAGAACGGCTTAGTGAAATTGTTTTTGAAAGAGAAAAAAGGAATTTTGAAGGACTGATTGAAAAAGATAAAGATGGAGAAGGATTCTTAGATGATACTTATGGAAATCTGAGCGAAGTATCGAGGTTTGGAATTGCAAGAAAAGTTGTTGAAAATGACTTAATGGATTTTTTGTTTACTAAATATGGTGCAAAAAAAGGAAATATCCCTGATCTCGGGCTTAGAGCAAGAACAATCAACTATGTAAACGAAAAAACAAATTTGTTTTCGGAAATTTTGGCTATTATGAAAGAATATGAAGATCTTTTAAATGGTGAAAAAAATCTTTCAAGTATTCAAAAATTGCGAGAACTAAAAGCTAAAATGGATGAACTTTTATCAAGCAAAGTGGCTGAGGCTCAAAATGTTTTAAATCAAGGTATTGAAAATGGAGAGCTAAATATTCGAGAACAAAGATTAAAACAAACAATAAGCTTTTTTGAAGATCTAAGAAGCTTAAACGGCTCAAACGGAGATAAAATTTCTACAAGCGCGAGATACTCAGACACAACTTTTAGGCGTATGGGAGGCAATATTAAAATAAATGGGATAGTGTTAAATCAAATTCAAACTGATGAATTATTTAGAGAGTATGCAAGAGTTTTCGAAAATGGTGAAAATGCCAGAAAAAAAGCTCTAAAAGATTATATTGAGAAAAAATATCCAAATGAAAAAGCGCGTAGAAAAACTGGTATTGTTGTAAATTAAAGGTTTTTTTTAAAAACTATTGAGTTTTGATAGCACTTTTGGAGATGATTACACTTTTAAAAGCCCTTTTTCTTTATTATCTGAAATACCAGATAGCACTTTTGGAGATGATAATAATTTTAAAAGGGTTGGTGTTTAAAATAAATAAAGCAAAACGACATCTTTCTTAAGCCAATTATTCAATTTTACAAAATTAGATTTGTGTTTTTTGAAATTTCGAAAAATTTTGTATTTGCTTTTATTAAGCGATTAGTTTATTCTTTTGGCTAATTTAATAAATTTTTCAAATGGAAAGATCAAATCGTGGAGCTAGAGGTGGAAGTAGCAGAGGAGGAAGAAGAGAGGGAGGATCAAGGGATAGTGGCAGAAGGGAAGGTGGTTCTAGAGATTTTAGAAGCAGTTATTCAAACAAAAGAAGCAGTTATAATGACGGACCTGAAATGTTTGACACTGTCTGCTCTGATTGCGGAGAAGATTGCCAAGTTCCTTTTAAACCAAGAGGAAATAAGCCAGTTTTGTGTAGTTCTTGTTTTAGAGGAAATGATGGCGGAAGAGATGAAAGACCAAGAAGAGAAGACAGAAATTCAAGAGGCAGAAGAGAAGAAAAAAGAATGTACGATGCTGTTTGCTGTGAATGTGGTAGAGATTTTGAATTACCATTTAGACCTTCTGGAGATAGAGCCGTATACTGCGAAGGATGCTTTGATGGAGGTAAAAAAGAGATAAATCATAGTTCTCACTCAGAAGAAGATTTAACAGAATATTTTGAAGAAAAATTCGCAAATTTAGAAGCTAAACTTGATGCAGTTGTAAGACTTTTGGCAGAAAAAGGTGAAAAAGCTTCGAAAAAACCTAAAAAAGATCTTGAAGAAAAGACTGAAAAGAAAGCAAAAGCTGTTGGAAAAAAAAAAGACGAAAAAAAGGCTAAGACAGTAGCTAAGAAAAAAACTACAAAAAAAGACTAATTAAATTAAAAAAAGCTTAAGTGAAATACTGGGCTTTTTTTGTATAAGGACTTCTTTTGAAAGTCAAATATAGATGAAAGGCAATACTGGGCTTTTTTTGTATAAGGACTTCTTTTGAAAGTCAAATATAGATGAAAGGCAAAAGATTTAAATATTAGTGTAAACAAATTGATTTTGGAGAAGCTTACGAAATAAAAAATCTAAGGGTTTTAACTATTATCCTCTTTAAAGCTTCCAACAAGTGCTTCGAGAATATCGTGGAAACTTACAATTCCGATTATTTCGTGTTTGTTTTTTCCGGTTATCAACATAATGCTGATATTAGATTTTCTAAGTTTTTCGATAACTAAAAGTGCTGGAGTCCTTGCGGGAACGCTTGCAAGTGGCTGAAGAAGTGATTTCAAATCAAAGTGTTTGGGATTTTGAAAAGTCCATGCAAGAATATCTTTGACTTCAACTGCTCCAACAATATTTTCAAGTCCCCCATCAAATACAGGAAAAACTGATTTATCACTTTGAGTAATTTTCTTTTGAATGAGTTTTAAAGAATCGTTTATATCAAGCCAAACTAATTTTTCTTTTGGCGTAATAAATCGTTTAATTGAGAGATTTCCGAGAAAAAGAACCCGTTCAATAATTCGTTTTTCACCTTTTTCAAAATTGCCTTTTTTAGTTCCTTCAGCGATTAAAAGCTTTACTTCATCTTCTGTAATATATTCTTCTTTTGCTGGGCTAATTCCAAAAAGTTTCATAAAAAACCTTGTAGATTTACTCAAAAACCGAACTAAAGGTTTGTTTATTTTCATGAAAATTTTAATTGGCTTTGTCGCTTTCATTGATATTTTTTCTGGATCGGAAAGACCAATTTGCTTTGGAAGTAGCTCGCCTAAAACGACTATAAAATATGTAATAACAAGGACAACGAACAAAATACTAATTGCCATTGAATACGGCTTAAGAATTTCGATTTTTGCAATTTGATTTGAGATTGTTTGAGAAATTGTTGCGCCACTAAAAACTCCTGTAAAAATACCAACAAGAGTTATCCCAACTTGTATTGTTGAAAGCATTTCTGGAGGATTTTTAATTAATGACAATGTGTTTTTTGCAGATTTGTTTCCTTCTTTTGCAAGCAATTTTAATCGACTTTTTTTGACTCTAAGAAGCGCCATTTCTGACATTGAAAAGAGTCCATTTAGAAAGATTAAAACCAGAATTAAAATTATTTCGATAGAAAGAAGCACTTTTTTGTTTTTATGTTTTCCCTTAATTATACAAGAAAAATTGAGTAATTGAAATGGTGAAATAAAAAAAATGAATTAAATTTTTAAAGATAAAAAAACTTAATTCTTAAATAAAATTTTGGTGGGTCGGGTGGGAATCGAACCCACGACCATTAGCTTAAAAGGCTACTGCTCTACCGACTGAGCTACCGACCCATATTTCAATGTTTCAAAAACAGGGGTATTTTAGGGCTCAAATATCAATAAATCAATAGAATTTTATTTTTTTCCAGAATACAAACTATTTAGGAGGAATGATATTGCTGGAAGTGCAAATAGTAAGTATGCGTTTTTTACAACAAATCCAATCATTTTTGAACGCTCTGCTAAATCTCCCAGAATACTTTGAGTACTAGACATTTCACCTGCACCTACTAAAGAAACTCCGCTAACAAAGGATAAAATGACACTCACAATCAATCCTGCACTTAATAATGCATAAAATGCACTTAATAGAAGTTGTACAAATGTGGAGCTATCAGCATTAGTTTCAACATCAAATGCACCTTTTACTGCAAACAAAATAACCATTGCAACAAAAACTAAGACTTTTACTAAAATTATCGCTTCAAATTCATTGCTAACGGATGCAATTTTTAATAAATTCATAAAAAATGCTGAACCAGCAAAATATTCACCAAAAATATTACCTGTTGCGTCAGCTGAAATTGCGGAAATATAAGTGCCGATTATTACTTTTAAAGTTGCATCTCTTCCAATAATTAAGCTGTATGAAATAATTATTACTAGAAAGACTAATATAAATAAGTCCCATGAAAGACGAATGTCCATATTTTTTTGTTTGAGGGTATTCTTAAAAAAACTTTATTCTTTTTAGGACTCTTTTGCAAGTTCTTCAAAAAGTTGCTTTTCTTTTTTGCTTAATTTTTTTGGTATTTTAACTCTTATTTTTACAAAATGATCGCCTTTTTTCCCATTGTCTATGCGAGAAACTCCTTTTCCTGAAAGTTTAAATATTGTGCCTTCTTGTGTTGCCGATGGAATTTTAATTTTCGTCTTCCCATATAAAGTATTTACTTCAATTTGAGTGCCTAAAACTGCAAATGCTATTGGCAATTCGTACTCTGAATAAATCGAAGTTCCCTCTCTATAAAACTCTTTTGATGGCTTTACAGTAATGTTTAAATAAAGATCACCAGAAGGACCTCCCTTTATTCCTGCTTCTCCTTTTTGACTTACTCTAATAACAGAACCGTTATCAACTCCTGCTGGCACTTTAACGCTAATTTTTTCTGATTTTCTTACCCTACTTGTTCCATGACAAACTCTACACCTATTTTCTGGCATTTTTCCCTCTCCATTACAATAATTACAAGTTCTGCTCGATCTCATTTGTCCAAGTATTGTATTTTTGATTGTAGTGACCTCGCCTTTTCCATCGCATTCTTTACAATCTACAATTTTACTTCCCTTTTCGGCACCTGTTCCATCGCAATTTTCGCACTTACTTGCTTTTGTGATGAGTAAATCTTTTTCCACTCCAAATACAGCCTCTTCAAAATCTAAAACTATGTCAGATTCAATGTCGTTTCCTCTTTTATTAACTTGTTTTTGTGATGATGAACGGCTTGAACCTCTCATCCCTCCCCCAAAAAATGATTCAAAAATATCCGCAAATCCTCCCGCATCACCAAAGTCAAAGCCAGAAAATCCACCTGCACCTGAAAAACCTTGAGGGCCTCCAGTTGACCCAAAAGTATCGTATTGTTGTCTTTTTTGTTTATCTGAAAGCACAGAATATGCTTCATTTATTTCTTTAAACTTTTCTTCAGCCTGTTTATCTCCTTTGTGCTTATCTGGATGCCATTTAAGTGCAAGTTTTCTGTATGCGGACTTTATTTCTGCGTCGTTTGCTGTTTTGGAAACTCCTAAAATTTCGTATAAATCTTTGTTTGCCATAATTATATTAAAGTACTTTTTTATTATATATCTTTGATATTTATTTGTCTAGCACTCATTAGTCGAGAGTGCAAATATTTCTTGGCAAAGTTTATGATTTAATTGCCCATTGCTCATTTTTTAAAATTACTTTTTTTAAGTGTTTTTTTGTTGATGATTTTATTTTTTTAGACTAGTATCTTTGAAGAATTTGGCGCCATCGTCTAGCGGTTAGGACATCGCCCTCTCACGGCGGCAACAGGGGTTCGATTCCCCTTGGCGCTACCAATTCAAGGTTTATGTGCGTTTTTCATGGTGCTTATTGTTGCCGTGTGAGGGCGATTTTTCGCCCTTTTTTATCTAGCCGCAGGCGCTCGTCGGCAACAGGGGCTTAATTCCCCTTGGCGATAACAA
>CAYVBX010000004.1:47074-52418 GCA_964449945.1 uncultured Candidatus Peribacteria bacterium | reverse complement strand
GTAATTTGCCATTGGAGCACTATGTCGTTTTCATTATTTCCGATACCTGTATCTAGTTCATAGCGATTTAAGCAGGTGCCATCTGTTTCTTTCCATTCCTTGCAAGGCGTCCTTACCCTTAGCACAAAATGGGGCGTTCCTGCTGACAAATCCTTATGATACTCAACTGCCTCACCCTCTGAGTTTGTATAATACATCGGTATCACTACCCTATCCGTTGAGGAGCTTCCGAAACTAAGCCTATTCCAATTACATTCGTGGTTTAAATCGGCCATAAGTTCTGACTCGGAGACCAAATCACAATCTCTACTAGCTTCATTTTTTACTGGCATAAGGCTTCTGTTTCCCGCTGTTCCTTGCCCTATTTCAGGCACTGTGTAGCATCCTTCATTAAAGCCGAGTCCACAATTTTGCACCTCTTTCATCGTTCTTCCTATTATCTCTGCTTTGATTTTAATTTCTCCTTTCCCGTTTATCTCTTCACACTGAGCTCTTGTAAAATTTCCGACACTAGGATCACAAGGATAAATAATACTTGAAAGTTCTGGGCAATATTTCATCACTACGCTTAATGGTGTAAAATTTGGAGATGTATCTCCCTTTTCTAAAGGAACAATAAACTCTCCATCAATATACTTGCACTCGAAAGACAATGAATATCCCACCGAATTGTTATTTGAAATTTGGTTTAATTTTCCAAGTATACTTTCAGATATTGTTTTTGCTTTTAAATAGTTGTTTGTGTTTTTTATATTTTGAAGTCTATCTATATTTCCTCTTTGCACTGAAAGTCCTGTCACTATCAATATTGCAAATATTATCATTGCAACTACTGATATGAAGCCTGCTTTTGAGTTTTTATTGGAGATTTTATTTATCATATTTTTGTTTATTGCTAAATCCATTATATTTCTTAAATTGTATTTATAAAAGAAAAAAGTTCCCTTTTTAGGAAACTCTTCTTAAATGGTGCCGGGAGGCAGAATTGAACTGCCGACACATGGATTTTCAGTCCATTGCTCTACCACTGAGCTACCCCGGCGACTTGTTTTAACGCAAAGATATTAAAGGGCTTTAAAAAAAATGGCAAATCTTTTTTTAAAATTCTTATTTTAACTCCAAAAAAACTGGACAATGATCTGAACCTTCTATTTCTTTAAGATGTTTACATCCCTTAATATTATTAAGAAATCCATTGTTTATAAAAGCATAATCAATTCTCCATCCAACATTTCTTTCTCGAGCTTTTGTGCGAACGGACCACCAAGTGTAGTTTTCTGCTTCTTTATTAAAATGTCGAAAGGCATCTGTCATTCCAATTTCTACAAGCTTATCTACTAGCTCTCTTTCAATTTTTAAAAAACCTGAAACTTTTTCATTTTCTTTAGGACGAGCTAAGTCGATTTCTTTATGAGCGGTGTTTAAGTCGCCTATCAAAACTACATTTTTCTTATCTTTTAATAGCGATGAAATATAAATTATTACTTGGTTGTAAAAATCTAATTTATACTTAAGCCTTTGGGGACTCATTTTTCCATTTGGAAAATATATGTTTAACAAAATAAAATTATTATAATGAGCTTCAACAATTCTTCCTTCAATATCGTACTTTTCAATTCCAAATCCTTTTTTAATAAGCTTAGGCTTTTTTTTGGAAAACAAAGCAACTCCTGAATACCCTTTCCTTTCTGCTGGATTAAAATATTTGTAATAATCTGCGTTTATTATTTCTTTTGGAAGGTCTGTTTCTTTTGCTTTAATTTCCTGAAGTCCTAGAATATCTGGGTTTTCTTTTTTAAGCCATTTTGCAAAACCTTTTTTTGAAATTGCACGTATTCCATTTATGTTCCAAGATATTATTCTCATAAAACTTTTTGTAATTATTTGATAATTGTATTAAAATTCTTTTTGTATTATTTATTAAATGAAATTTATGTCTTCAAAAATGTCAATTTTAGCTATTTGTACTGGTGCAATTTTAATATTAGTTGCTCAATTTGTATATCTTAATCAAAAAATTTCTAAGATTGAGAGTGCAAGCCTTCAAGGAAATGTACTTTTTAACGACAATTTACTTTCAGAAAAAATTGATGAAGGAATTGAAAATTTTATTAAAAGAGAAATGGAAAAACAAGAAGAAGCAATGAAACCTGATACTCCTGCTGATTTAAGTGCAGAAGAAATGATTGCTTTAATGGATGATGATGCGGTAAAAGGTTCTAAAAATGCTCCGATTACTATAGTCGAATTTTCAGAATTTCAATGTCCTTATTGCAAAATGTATTTTGAAAATGCATATCAAGATATTCTGAAAAAATATGTTGATACGGGAAAAGTAAAATATGTTTTTAGAGATTATCCTTTAGATTTTCATCCGCAGGCTTATCCTTCTGCGCTTTCTGCTGAATGTGTGAGGGATCAAAAAGGTGATGAAGCTTATTTTAAAATGCACGATAAACTTTTTGAAAATCAAGAAAGCCTTTCTGTTGAAAACTATGAAATTTGGGCTCTTGAATTAGGCGTAAATAAAGCTAAATTTAAAGAATGTTTTGAATCAGATAAATTTAAAGATGAAATTTCAAAAGACTTTATGGATGGAAGAAATGTTGGTGTTCGTGGTACTCCTGCTTTCTTTGTTAATGGAAGATTTATTTCTGGAGCTGTTCCTTTTGAATACTTTGAAACAATAATTGAAGAAGAACTAGCAAAATTATAATTTTTTTTAAAAGGCCTTAGGTTTTTAGAACTTAAGGCTTTTTTTGTGTTTGTTGAAAGATGCGGTGGCAAAAACACAAGGACAGCTTTTAAAACTTAAGGCTTTTTTTGTGTTTGTTGAAAGGGTGTGCGTTTTTTTACTTTGGGCTTATCTCTTTGGGCATCTATTAAAAGATTATTGCTTTTTTAAATAATAATTGAAATTCAAAACAACTCCATTTTCTTCAGTTTTTGAAAGATTTGTTTTCTGAAAATTTTCTGGGATTTTTGGAAAAAAAGTATCGACTTCGTATTCATTTTCAATTTCTGTAAGGTAAATTCCGTCGATTTCTTCTAAAGATATTGCTTGTTTATACACTCCTTCACCACCAATAATAAATAAATTTTCAATGTCATCATTTAAAATTGAAAAGGCTTCTATAAAAGATGAAACGAGGACTGTTGGGTTTGGGTCTTTTGGAATCTCCTCGTTCAAGTTTTTTGTTCGAGATAGAATTAAATTGATTCTATTTGGAAGTGGCCTGTATTTTTCAGGCAATGATTCCCATGTTTTTCTTCCCATTAAGACTGCGTTTCTTTTATTTGGATCTTTTGTGGTGCTTGTGATTTCTTTGAAGTGTTTCATATCTGATTTAAAAGACCAAGGAAGAGCGTTTTTAATTCCGATTCCAAAGTTTTTATCAACTGCAGAAATAATATATATTTTATGATTCATTGTGCTTGATTAGCCTATTAAACAGCGACTTCAAATTTTATAAACTTATCGTGTGTGTAATTTTCAAGAGTAAAATCTTCGAATTTTAGATCAAAGAAAGGTTTATTTGCAATTTTTAAAGTTGGAAGTGGATGTGGAGATCTTGAAAGTTGCTCTTTTACGCCTTCAATATGGTTTAGGTAAATATGGGTGTCGCCGAGTGTGTGTGTAAAAATTCCGGGGGTTAAGTTTGTTTCTTGAGCCATCATTTGAAGAAGAGTTGCGTAAGATGCAATATTATATGGAACTCCAAGCGCCATATCTGCGCTTCGTTGATACAACTGTAAATCAAGCCGACCGTTTACAACATAAAACTGAAAAAATGAATGACAAGGCGGAAGTGCCATTCTTGGAACATCTGCAACATTCCAAGCTGAAACGATTATTCTTCTTGAGTCTGGCTTATTTTTTATCATATCAATCACTTCTGAAATTTGATCAATGTGTGATTTTTCAAAGTTTCCTGTTTCTGGATTTTGTGTAAATTTTTCCCACTTTCTCCATTGATAACCGTAAATTGGTCCAAGCTCTCCATTTTCATCTGCCCATGCGTTCCAAATTGGAGTGTGTTCTTTTAAATCATCGTTTATGTTTGTTGAACCTTTTAAAAACCAAAGTAATTCCCTAACAATTGCTCCATAGTTTACTTTTTTTGTTGTAACTAAAGGAAATCCTTCTCTCAAATCATATTTTTTTTGTGCTCCAAAAATTGAAATTGTGCCTGTACCTGTTCTATCTTCTTTTTTTTCTCCGTTTTCTAAAACTTCTTTTAATAATTCTAAATATTGTTTCATTTTTTTATGATTACGGAATGCGTTAATTTATCAGTATCCTTGAAAATCCTTGAACCAATTGTTGTTGATTGGCCTTGATATTTTCCTCGATATGGATTTTCAGCTTTTCGATCCATTTTACAAAAAACCATTTGGCAAATTCGTTTTCCAGCTTCGAGTCTTATTGGAAGTGAATTTGCATTGTAAAGTTCTAGAGTAATTTTTCCTTTCCATCCCGGATCAACCCATCCTGCATTTTGGATAAAAAGCCCCATTCGTCCAACAGAACTTCTTCCTTCAACAAAAACAGTGATGTCGTCTGGAATTTCTAAATGTTCTTGAGTTGTAGCGAGTAAAAAGGAGTGTGGTGGAATTGTGATTGAATCTGCGACAATTTCTCGATACTTAATTTCATCATTTAGAGTTATTACATCCATGTCGTGATGGTCTACAATTAAAAAATGATTGCCAAGTCTGCAATCGATTGAGGCGCATTGGATGTCTTTTTCATCAATTGGTGTCATTACAATCTCACCTTTTTTGATTTTTTCTTTGAGGGTTGCGTCGGATAGTATCATGGCTTTGAGGATTAATTTTTTTCATTATTGCAAAGGTTGTTTTTTCAAACAAGAACATAGACTTGACGATGGAGGCTTAAACGGCAGGTAGTGTTTTTTTGACTTATTTTTTTCTTTCACTTTAGTCCCCTCTTTAGTAAAATTGTTTTTGAAATTTAATAAATATTTATGGCAATTGTTTATTTTAAAAATAGAAATGAAAAAGTTGAGGCAGATGATGGAGAAAATTTAAAGAAAATTATTAGAGATAATAGTTGGGATGTTCCTTTTGGTTGTGAAGATGGAATTTGCGGAACTTGTCTTATTCGAGTTGTTAAAGGTTTTGAGAATATAAGCGAGCTTTCAGAAAAAGAAAAAATGACTCTTCCTGCGATGGGACTTGATGATGGAATTCATAGGCTTGCATGCCAATGTCAAGTAATGGGGGGAGAAATTGAGATTGAAGCTTCTTAGTTTAAATTTGCCAATCCGATTGAACCGCCTGTTTGGGGTGAAATTGAGATTGAAGCTTCTTAGTTTAAATT
>CAYVBX010000004.1:3236-46974 GCA_964449945.1 uncultured Candidatus Peribacteria bacterium | reverse complement strand
CGATTGAACCGCCTGTTTGGGGTGAAATTGAGATTGAAGCTTCTTAGTTTAAATTATTGAGAATTTTGAGTAAAAGCATTACTCTAAATTTTTTGTAATATGAATTGTTGATAAAACTTTTTCTTTATTTTTTCCGTTTTCATTAAACAAAATTACTGCAGTTGCTTCTTCATTATCTACTGATTTTATTACTGCTGGCGTGTATTTTCCTGATTGTGTAAAAAAAACATCTTCTCCTGCGATATATTTTCTTTTTAAATTTACTGGCAAAATATTTTGTTTTTGTCTTATGTTTAATTTAAAATTTTCAGAAAGTGTGAGGACAGCGCCATCTTGTTCACAAAGCAAAAATTCTTTAAAATAATTATCTCCTTCCTTTACAACCAAAATAGCTCCTTTCGAAAAATCTTGCTCGATTTTAATAAAAGAATTCTCAGTTAATAATTCATTTTTTTTATTGTTTGGATCGTCTAAATCTTTAACCAAAGGTTGTTTTGGGTTTTTTGCATCTACAACTTTAACAAAAGATAGAGTTTTGGTTTTTGGACTTATTATAATTAAAAAATCGCCTTTCTCCACTATTTCATTTTCTTTTATAGGAATAATTAAAGAGTTTTCTACTTCATTCTCTTCTCCAAAACTATCTTGTAAAAGAGATTTTTCGTTATTTACTTTCAAAAGTGTTTGTTTTGTGAAAATTAATTGAGAACGATTATCTTTATAAAATTTTTTTAAAGAAACTTTTTCGGGCGCAAATACCATCTTGCAATTTTCTTTTTCAATATTTTGGTTTTTGAAAACTGTTAATAAACTTTCTTCTTGTTTTACTGAATCAAGATCTCTTTCTTCATTGTTTGATTTCTGCTTTTCGTCTATTAATTTTGAATTTTCAATGTTTAAAGTTGTGCAAGAACAAAGTGCTATTACTGAAAAAATAATTAGTGTTTTTTTCATTGTAATTTTTTATTTGATGTTATTTTAAATTAAATTTAATTATTTGGCGATAAGATTTTTGAATAATTTTGACACTAATTGATTTTTTTCATAGATTTAAATAAGCAAATTTATTAACACTATTAAAAATGCAAAAAGTAGTTTCTGAAACAGTTATTGGATCAGCAAATCCTTTCATGAAGTTTTTTAGAAAACTTTCAGCTTCGATTAAGGGTATTGCCACTGGTTTTCTTATGATTATTATTGGGTTTGTAATGATTTGGTTTTTCGCAAATCAAGTTGAACATTCAAAAACAATAGCTAGCTTGCCATTAAAATCTCCTTCTGAAGTAATGGGACAAAGCGGAATGGTCAAAATTAAAGATTTTCCTAGCTATGACAATCTTCTTTTATCACCATATACGGACAATGAAGTGCTTTATTACACTGTTAGAACTGAAGAATATGCAGTTCGAGAAAAAAAATCTACAAAAACAATTGTTAGAGATGGACAAGAAATTAGACAAGAAGTTGTTGATTATGTTCCTGAATGGAGAACTGTTTCTTCTGAAACAAAATGGTCGGAGTTTAAACTAGGAGAAATTAGAATCGATCCAAGCAATGCAAAACTTCAAATGTCGACTTCAGAATTTTATACAAAAACCGAAGACAAAGAATTTGACTCATCAAAACCTGCCAATCAACTTGTGGGAGTTCCCCAAAAAGAAAGAGTTACAATTACGGGAGTGCCAAAAGGAGATGAAATTATTGCTGTTGGTATGCTTTCTAACAATTTAATTGCGACTGGCGATGAAAATGGAACTTTTTTCCTTTCAAACAAGAGCGATCAAGTTTTGATTGCTGATCAAACAAGTAAAGAAAAAACGACATTTTGGATTTTAGTTTTCATTTCTTGGTTTTTAATGACAACTGGTTTTACTATGCTTCTTGGACCAATTACGAAAATTTTAAACATTATTCCGGGAGTTGGTGGTCTTGTTTCTGGACTTTTATTCATCGTTTTTGGAATTATATCTGCAGTAATTGTTTTACTTGGCTATATTGGAATGAAATATTGGTGGGCAATTGTATTGCTGGTTTTCGCAGGAATTGGCTACCTAATTTATTCAAAATTGAATAAGAGGAAAGTTAAGAATGCTGTTGTGTAAGGTGTATTGAGATGAGGGCTGTGGGGGTATTGAGATGAAAAAGAGGGTTGTTGTGAAATAAAATAAATGAAAGAGCGGTGCTTTGAAGGCATCGCTCTTTTTCTTGGACTTGTGGGTAAAGTGATTTCGGCTTGATGTGGATTTTGGAGTGGAAATGTGAAGCGTAATGAGTTTATTTTCGACACTGACTTAAAGTAATTTAAATCCATTAAATAAAGATTAACTTAGGTATTAAATATTAAATTCTTGCCGGCAAGAATTTCGAGATATATTCCTTCTAGTAAAAAAAGCCGAAGTTATTCAAAAATCAAAGGGGCTTTGTGAATATCTGGGGTGTTTATCAAATATTAAAAATTTCCACCATAAAGATATATTTTCGGAAAAAAGAAATCACAAAAACATAATTTAATCTTTGCAAAGAACATCATGAATTTGCGCATAATAATTTGATGAATGAGGAAACTTTCAAATTTCGTTTTGAAAAAGGGGTCAGATTTTTGTCAGATCTTCAAAGAAGACAGTTTTGTATAATGCCAGAACCAAGGCAAAGATCTCCTTCATAAAATACCGCAAATTGGCCTGCTGTTATACCTTGATCGTTTTCTGGAATTTCAACTTTTAGATTCGCGGTGGGGTGTGCTTGAGTACTTTCATCGGACTGGGGCTTTGCTGAAACTACAGTGATTAAAGCGGGATAGATTTTTTCGCCGTGGCGGATTTTGACATCGATTTTTTTGTCCTTATCTGTGAGAGTTTCTAAAGAGCCGGAAAAAATATTTAGAGATGAAACAGTGAAAGAATTTCTTTGTTTGTCTTCGTTGAAATAATTTTTTGAAACGAAAATTTGGTTTTTTTCTATGTCTTTTTTTACGACAAAGTATGGGCCGTTTGGAAGTTTTATGTCTTTTCTTTGACCAAGAGTGTAAAACCAGTAGCCATCGTGTGTTCCGAGTTTTTCATTTGTATCAAAATCAATTATGTCGCCTTCTTTTTTTCCTAAATATGAAGCTATGAAATCTCTAAATTTAATTTTTCCAAGGAAACAAATACCCTGCGAGTCTTTTCGATTTTTATTTACTAAATTATATTTTTCTGCAATTTCTCGCACCTCAATTTTCGACATGTGCCCGATTGGAAAAACAATTCTTCTAAGTTGTTCTTCCCTTAAATATGCTAAAAAATATGTTTGATCTTTTATTTCGTCTGGCGCTTTTTTAAGATGCATTTTCCCGTTGATCTCAATTGTATTTGCATAATGTCCGCTTGCGATTTTTTCAAATGAAGGATCTATTTTATCCAAAAACATTCCAAATTTTATAAAGTTATTACAAAAAACATCTGGGTTTCCTGTTCTTCCTTCTTTTGCCTCTTTTACCAAATATGAAACAACATTTTCGAAATATTCTTTCTGCATAGGAATTACTTCTAGGGGCACGCAAAGATCTTTGCAAATTTTTTCTGCATATTCTAAATCCTCTTTCCAAGGACAATCACTTAAAAATTTCAGTTCTTCTTCCATCCAAATTTTCAAATAAAAAGCTGTAATGTCGTGGCCTTGTTCCTTTAATAAAGAGAGGGCGACTGCACTGTCAACTCCACCAGAAAGTAAAACTGCAATTTTCATAAAGATTATTTTGTGCTAGAATTCCGCAGGATTATAAATATTTAAAATGAAAATTGCAATAATTGGTGCTGGAGAAATTGGAAAAGCTATAAACAAAATCATTGAAAATAAAGCTTATGAAGTTTTTATGTGGGATAAAGATGAAAGTAAAAACTTTCCAAAAGGCTTATCTTTCCATGATGCTGTTTATAATGCCGACTTCATATTTCTATGTGTACCATCTAAATTTTTAAGAAATGTGCTTCTTGATATTTCAAAAGTTGATATAGAAAAAACGATTTTGATCGGTGTTTCAAAAGGAATGGAAGAAAAAACAAATATGACAAACATCGAAATATATGAGGATATTTTTCCAAACAATAATAATTTCGTTGTTCTTTCAGGGCCAATGCTTGCGGAAGAAATTATGGAAAATAAATTTTCTGGGGCA
The DNA here is from genome assembly GCA_964449945.1 of uncultured Candidatus Peribacteria bacterium. Taxonomy (GTDB): domain Bacteria; phylum Patescibacteriota; class Gracilibacteria; order UBA1369; family LOWO2-01-FULL-3; genus JAVEWJ01. The sequence goes on along the minus strand of CAYVBX010000004.1, from coordinate 42,818 downwards.
TTATTAGCTTCAAAAAAACAATATGCCTTAGATCAAGTTTCAGAAATTTTTAAAAATACTACTTTAATTACAAGAACTAGCGATGATCCTTACTCTGTTGCCGTTCTTGGCGTACTTAAAAATATTTATGCTATATTGTCTGGTATTTCTGATGGTTTTGACAGTGGAAACAACACAAAATCTCTTCTTATCACACTTGCAATTGCTGAAATGAAAAAAATTCTTGAAATACTTTTTGAGAACGGAGAAGATGCAATTTCACTTGCAGGTCTTGGAGATTTCTTAACTACCTCATCTGGGCTATTTTCTAAAAATTATTCATTTGGTTTTGAAATGGCAAAATATGGAAAATCAGAAATTATGTCTGAAGGAAGAATTTCTATTCCGTTTTTTTATGAAAAACTAAAACCTTATGTTTCGAATCTATCGCTTTTCTCTGCAGTTTACAAAATAGTACTGGGTGAAAATGTTGAAAAAGAATTTAAAAATATTTTCAATAAACTATAATTTTTTTTAGTTATAAAAGCTCTTTTATTCTGGTTTTATTGGTGGATGATTTTTTATAAATTCTCTAATTTCCTCTACTTCATCTCCGATCCCAATGAGATCGTGGTAAGTATGACCTTTAGAAATTTGTCTGAGCAATTGGTAAATAAAAGTGTCTTCGCTCCAAAATTTTCTTCCGAAAAAGACCATTGGGCTAACATAACCAAAACTTGCATACTGACCTTGAGCTGCATCTTGAAATATTTCTTGAATTGTTCCAGCTGATCCGGGTGCATAAATAATTCCGTAAATTGCGAGAGCTAGCAAAATATCTTCACGAATTGCGTTTGAAAAATACTTCGCAATATGACTTGCAAATAAATTGCTTGGTTCATGTCCATAAAACCATGTAGGGATAGATAAACTTTCTTCCCCCTCTGGATATTCTTCAATTACTTTTTTTGATTTAAGTACAAATTCTTTATCGTGCATATTGGGTGCCTCTTTTAATATCTTTATCGCACTTTCAAGATCTTTATCATCTTTTTTTGCAAAATATGCTCCTAAATTTGCGGCCTCCATAATCCCCGGCCCTCCACCTGACAAAATATAATAACCATCCTCTGTAAGTCTTTTTGTTAACAATGCGACTTTAAAATACGAAATATCATCTCTTTGAATTCTGTGTCCACCCATTATTGCGACTGCCTTTTTCTCTGTCATTCCATCTTCTTTCAGGCCGATTAGATCTCTAAGAGCGTTATCGATTGAGTTGTCGTGTATATGTTGTGCAAGAGACTCATTAACATCTCTTGTAAACTTATTTCGAATAAAATGTTCATAAATTTTTAAATCTTGGCTTTGATCATTTTCAATATCATACCCCCCCATCAATTCTTCCCATGAATAAAGTGTCTTTCTGTAGGGATTGTAAGGAAGTCCTACAATTTTGGGATAAATATAGGCTCCTTTTTCTTTTAAAATAAGCTGTGCCTCCATATTAAAATCACAACCTAAAAATGTCGTATTTGCTAAGCGAACTTCTTTCCAATCTATTTCTTCATTTCGAAAATCTAGGTTTTGGATTGTTAAATTTAGAAGTGTTGGCAAATTTTGTTTAAATTCCTTTATGGTTTTGATTGTTTTTATGAGGTGGTTTGCCATAGTGTTTTTTAATTATTCTAGTAATTTTACCATATTTTGGCTTTAAAATAAATAAAAACTTTACTATACTTTGTTTATGAAAAGACAATCTATTAAAATAATTGGAAGTTTTGGGGTTTTATCTTGTGGAACAATTCTATCGAAAATTATTGTCGATTCTGGATTTTTTCTAAAATCAGAAAGAGAATTTCCATCATTGATTAAAGGTGGTGAGCATAGTTTTTTAATTGATTTTTCGAGTGAAGAGATTTTTTCTAATTCAAAAAGATTTGATTATTTATGTGATTTAGATAAATCAAAAATAATTTTTAAAGGTAAAAAAGTTGTAAACAATGATGAAAACACTAAGGTTCTTAATAGTTTTATTGTAGGCGCAATGGTAAAACTTTTAAACTTTGATATAAAAGGTTCACTTAAAGTATTAAATAATTTTTTTCGAGATAAAAATTCAAAAGAAAATGAAAAAGCTTTCATGAATGGGTTTAATTCTGTAAAAACTAAACAAAAGTTGTTTTGTGGAGGGAAATGTTTGAATGCTCAAAAGCAATCCTTAAAGAAAACATTGATAAACGGGAATGAGGCAATTGCGCTTGGTGCCATGAATAGCGGTCTTGAATTGTACTTTTCATATCCCATGAGCCCTGCGACTTCTGTGTCCGATTATTTGCCGGATAATAAGATTTTAAAACTTCTAAATAATGATGAAATTTCAGCTGTTTCCATGTGCCTTGGAGCAATGTATGCAGGCAAAAATGCGATGACTGCGACTTCATCAGGAGGATTTGATTTAATGACAGAAACAATTTCTGCAAGCGCTATGATGGAGATACCTTTGGTAGTTGTTTTATCGCAGAGACCCGGCCCTGGAACTGGTCTTCCTACTTGGGATAGTCAGGATAATATTAACCTTGCAATTTTTGGTGGACATGGCGACTACCCAAAAGCTGTTTTAGCTGTTAGTGATGCGGATAGCGGGATAAACATATTAACTAGTGCCTTTAAAATTGCTAAAAATCATCAAGTACCTGTAATTGTTTTAACTCAAAAAAGCATTTCTGAAAGCTACTATGTTTTAAATAAAAAATATAAAAAAGAAATAACTCCTTTTGCTAAAACTGTTAAAATTGTAAATGCAGATGAACATAATGAAAGTGGAATTGCTTTAAATGCGGGAAAAGATGTTGAAAAAGCTGTTGTTAAAAGAATGTCAAAATTGAAAAATATGCAAAAAGATCTCCCGAAAGCTTTTTCTTATGGAGAAAAAAATGCTGAATTATCATTTGTTTGTTATGGAAGTAGTAAAGGTGCGATTGTTGATGCCATAAATAATTATGAAGGAAAAAAAATAAATATGCTTAATCTGGAGACTTTATGGCCTATTGATAAAATTGCATTGAAAAAGTTTTTTTCTGAAAATAAAAAAGTCGTTATGGTAGAACAAAATTTTTCTGGTCAAATGCGTAGAATTATTGAGGGTGAAACAAATCATAAATTTTGGAAAAGCTTAAATAAATTTGACGGAAAAGCTTTTAGTTTTGAAGATATAATAAAGTTTATAAATGAAAACATTTAAAGAAAATTTTAAGCCCGATTTTTGTCCCGGTTGTGGAAATTTTTTAATATATGCTGTACTTAGAAAAGCTTTAAACAATCAAAATATCAAAGAAAAAGATGCTGTATTGGTCTTTGATGTTGGTTGCTCGGGAAATTATGCTGATAAACTGGATGCTTACAGCGTTCATACTCTTCATGGAAGATCAATTCCTTTTGCTTGTGGCGTTAAAATTGCAAATCCAGATAAAATTGTTATTGTTAATGCTGGAGATGGAGCTGTTTTTCATGAGGGAATAAATCATTTAATTGAGGCTTGTAATTTAAATTGTCCAATTGTTTTAATTGTTCACAATAATCAAAATTTTGCCTTAACGAAGGGTCAAAAAATAAATAAAGAAATATATTTTGGAACTAATCTTGTTAAGAATCTCGGTGTAAAATTTTCTTATTTGCTATCTGATAATAATTTAAAAGATATTACTGAAGTTTTTGAAAAAGCAATAAAAAACAAATCTCTTTCATACATAGAAATCATGCAAAAATGCCCGAGTTTTGATTAAACTAAATGGCTTAAAGTTCTACAAAATTCAGCTATTTCTTCTCTAAATTTATCCATTTCTAAGTTTGAATAATGTTTTCCTGATTTATTGATTTTGAAAAGTGGATCTTTACTAAATCGTGGTAAATAATGAGCAAGCCTGCTTTCTATCATTTCTTTTACCTTTATTGCAAAAGCAAAATTTGCGGGAAATGAAATTCCTAATTCAGGGCATAAAGTGAATTCAATTCGGTACATATAAGATTCTTTATTGTATTCAATTCTGCAAAATGGAGAATTATAAAAATCAACAAAAAACACTTCATCTAAATTTTCATTTTCTTCGGAGATTTTTCTTTGTTTTTCTACAAATTGTTCTTGATAAGTATTTTGTATTTCTACTGCAATATGTCGAGCTAATTGATTTACCAAAAGCTCATTATCTTTATTTTTTGGAAAAAAAAACTTGTCTGCATTTGCTTTTTCACAAGCAAAAATGAAAGCGTTACTTGCTGATTCGAAATCACTTGCAAGTGCAAGAAGTCCAACAATTTCTGGCTTGTTGTTGTGAATTTCTAAATTATAAGAACCATCCTCTTCATCCCAATACAAGTGAAATGTGTTTTGATTAACTTGTGTAGTAAAATGAAATTTTGTATTTGGGCTTCGTTTGAAACTTTGTTTGAGTTCTTCGCGAATTTTTAAAATATAATTATCTGGGGTTTCAGTTATTTTATTCATATTTTTTATTTAAATAGTCCCAATTATTGCACAACTTAGTTTTTTGTCAAAAGTTTAAAAACATTAGGTGTTTTATATCTTTAATAAGAAAAAACATTACTTTCTTAAAGCTTCAATTGGATCAAGATTTGAAGCTTTATTTGCAGGAGCATATCCAAAAATTATTCCAGTTAGGAGTGAAATTGAAAAAGCTAAAACAATTGGGAATAAAGTAATTAGAAAAGGCCACGAAAAATTTAGTAAAGAAGCGACAAAACTTATTAACCAAGTTATAAATACTCCTAAAATTATTCCAAAAAATCCCCCACTTGCAGAAAGCGCAACTGCTTCAAGTAGAAATTGTCCCTTAATGTAAAAGGGTTTTGCACCGATTGCTTTTTTAAGACCAATTTCTTTTGTTCTTTCAGTAACAGCGACATACATAACATTCATAATTCCCACTCCCCCAACGACGATTGAAATGATCGCTAAACAAAATAACAAAATTGAAATTCCAAATGTTGTTGTTTTTATAATATCCATTGCTTCTTCCATAGTGCGAATTGCAAAATCATCTTTTGCAGGATCTTTTATGTTGTGGTTTGTTCTCATTATTTTTTCAATTTGTCTAATTGTGCCCGTAATTAAATTTGGATCATGTAATTTAATTGCTATAGCTTGTAAATAATCCACACCCATAATGTGTCTTTGTACTGTTGTGACTGGTATGTATGCCATTTCATCAATGTTTAAGAAAAACTGTGTGCCTTGTTCAGAAATTACTCCCACTACTCGATAGCTTTGATTTCTAACTTTTATGTTTTTATTTATTGCTGAAGATTCACCGAATAATCTAGTCTTTATTTCATATCCAAGAACAACTACTTTTTGAAAATCTCGTAGCTCTCGCGCGGTATAAAACCTTCCTTCTTCCAACTTTAATCCTTCAGCTATAAAATGTCCTTCTCCAACACCCCAAATCATCGCTGCTTTTTCTCGTGAGCCATACTGAAAATTTGCCTGAGAAATAAGCATCCCATAGGCATAATTTACATTTGATAAATTTTCAATATCTTCAACATCTTTATTTTTCATTGTTTTTATCTGCACACCCATTCCAAGTGATTGAGCCGTTTGAGTATCCTGACTTAGTCCTGTTTTTGTCGATGGTATTTGTACTTCAACATAAACCATATCTGAAGTTATCGAGGAAATTTGACTTAATATTAGTGATTCAATTCCAGCGCCAACGGATAAAACAATAACAACAATTGCAGTTCCAATTACAATTCCAAGAGTTGTTAAAATTGATCTTAATGAGTTTTCCTTCATCGATGTTCCAGACATTTTTAATATTTCTTTTATCATTACTCGTATCTTAGTGAACTTATAGCATTCATTTTTGATGCAGTTTTTGCAGGAAAAACTCCGAAAACGAGACCTATTAAAGTAGAAATTGAAAACGAAATAACTACAGAAGATATTGGAATTTCAAAAACCCAATCATAACCTAAATAAATAATAATTATTGAAACTAAATAGGAAAAAGTTATTCCAATTATTATCCCTAAAATACCACCAATTGCTGTAAGGACAATCGCTTCTACCAAAAATTGATTTAAAATATCTGAGGGCTTTGCGCCAAGTGCTTTACGAAGGCCAATTTCTTGTGTTCGTTCTTTTATTGTCATAAGCATAATATTTGTAATGCCTATGCCCCCTACTATCAATGAAATTGACGCAATTGATGCCAAGAAAAATCTTATTGCCAATGTAATCGTAGTAAAAACATCTAATGCCTGAACAACTGATCTTACCGAAAAATCATCATTTTCTGGTTTTTTTATGTTGTGAAGAGATCTGAGCAATCGTCTAATTCTTTCTTTTATTATCGGCACATTTTCTTCTTTATCAACTAGAAGTCTAATCATGTTTAAATGCCTTGTTCCAAGTAATGTGTTGTGAGCTGTGCTTAAAGGAATTAAAACTAAATTATCTGCACTTCCTAAAAATTGTTCTGCTTTTTTATCCATTAAACCAATTACTTGAAAGGATATATCGTTAATTTTTATTCTTTTTCCAATAGGGCTAGTATTTGGAAACAACTCCTTTCTAATATCTTCACCTATTACGGCAACTCTTGCAGAAGCTCTATCTTCTGCTTTTGTAAAAAACCTTCCTTCTATCACTTTATGGTTTTCAGTTTCTTGATATGTTTCTGTTACTCCTGAAAAATCTGCTGGAATACTTTTATTTAAAATGGCAATTTCTGCATTTCCTCTAGCGTATGCCGTTACACTTCTTACATTTGCTAGCCTTGCAATTTCTTCTGCATCTCTTCGTGTGAGAGTTGTAATAACAATGCCATAAACTGAGGCTGGAGGACCTTTTTCATCGCTTGCCCCTGGAAGAATTGATATTAAATTAGTTCCAACTCTTTTAATAGATCCCGTAATAAGGCTTTCTGCGCCTTTGCCTAAGGACATGATTGAAATTACTGAAGAGACTCCAATAATTATTCCAAGCATCGTTAAAATTGCTCTAGTTTTTTTGCTAAAAATACTGGTGAATGCGAGTTTGATTATCAAAAAATATTTAATCATTCTTATCATCATTAATTATCTCCCCATCTTTTATTTCAATAATTCGTTTTGTTTCTTTTGCAATTTCATGATTATGAGTGACAATTATAACTGTATTACCCTCGCTGTGCAGTTTGTGTAAAATTTTCAGAATTTCTTCTGATGATTTTGTGTCTAAGTTTCCTGTTGGTTCGTCTGCTAAAATTATTTTGGGGTTGTTTGTAAGTGCTCTTGCTATCGCCACTCTTTGTTGTTCTCCACCAGATAATTGATTTGGTTTGTGTTCAAATCTATGTGAAAGACCAACCTGAGTTAGCAATTCTTTAGCAACTTTTAATTGACGACTTTCGCTTGTGCCTGCATAAATCATCGGAAGTCTAACATTATCCACAGTGCTATAAGATGAAAGAAGATAAAATGATTGAAAGATAAAACCTATCTTTTTGTTTCTGATTTCTGCTAAATAATCTTCATCAAAACTTTCAATTTTTTTGTTTTCAAACATATATTCTCCTTTTGTTGGAATGTCTAAAAAGCCTAATATATTCATTAAAGTTGATTTTCCACTGCCAGATGCGCCTATTATAGACAAAAACTCGCCCTCTTCAATTTTTAATGAAATATTTTTTAATGCAATTGTTTTAACAGTTCCCGAATTATAGGTTTTTCCGATATTTTTTAATTGAATTAGTGCCATTATTTTTCATAAAGAATTATTTCTTCTCCCTCTAAAATGCCTTCGATTACTTCAACGAAGTCCTGTCCTTCAATTCCTAATTTTATATAACGCTTAACCTTGTTGTTGTTTTCCAAAATAAAACAATAGGGCTGACGATTTTCATACTCAACTGCTAGTGATGGAATTGCAACGACACTTTCTTTTTCTGCGGTTAGAATTTCCATGTCTGCAGTCATTCCTGATTTTATTCGTTTATCTTCTTCTTCCATCATTACTGTTATTTCATAATAAATTACGCCATCTACTATAGTTTCTGCAGGACTTACTGAAGAAACTACAGCTTTAAAAACAAGGTTTTCCATTAAAGAATCAAAAGAAATCTCTACTTCATTGCCTTCTTGAATTTTATTTATGTCTGTTTCGGAAATATTTGCTTTAACTTGCATTTTGTCTGTCATCATCACGATTACATTTTCAGCTGTTGAAACATTTTCTCCAACTTTTGAATTTATTTCTGTAATTATTCCCTCGAGTGGAGCATAAATATATGTGTCTTCAATCTCTTTTTGAATTTGTTTTAACGAAGCATTTGTGGATGAAATTCTTGCGTAAAGAGAAGCTAAATCTACTGACCTTGGGGTTGCAACAAGGAGTGCATGACTTGCGTTGGCTTGTTTTAATAAAACCTCGTTTAAATCAATTTGCATCTTGGCATTGTTTTCATCAATTTTATTTTGAACTTCGACGGATTTTAAGTTGCTTTCCAAAATTAAAAGATTGTTTTTTGCTTTTTCAAAATTTGTTAATGCGTCATTTGTGCCTGAGCTTTCAGAAATAATTGCCCTTGATAAATCTAATTTTGCACTAGTAATTCTTTGAATAATTTTTTGAATATTTTGTAAATTTGTTGAAATGCTTGATTTTTCATTTGCGATACGGCTCTTTAATTCTTCTTGTCTTGTTAATGGAAATGAAAAACCTGTTGGAGTCATATCTAAAAGAAAATATGTTTTATCTAGGAGATCTTTTGTTTGGTATAATGCTTTCTCTGTTAAGCTTAATAATATATCAGTTTCTTGATTTATTTGTTCTTCAGTTTCATTGTTTGCTTTTAACTTTTTCAATATTTCATGTTCATCTTTTAAATCTGAAAATTCTCTAGTTGAGATAGAGTAAGAATTAATTGCGTCAATATTTGCACTTGGATGTGAAGTGCCGAGTCTATCACGATAATCTTCATTTGCTGTTTTGTTTTCTATTCCGATTATTTGGTCGGCTGAAGTGATCGCTCTATCTATTGCGTCAACACTTAGAATTATTGCCGGCTCACTATCTATATATGATGCTTTTAAATTTTTTGTTGCTATTTCTATAGAGTTTTGATTGCTTGCATCTGAAGTCTTAAGAAGATTTTCGGCGTTTGAAAGTGCTACTTTTGCATTTTCAAGCTCGAGTTCTGCTTTTCTTAATCTTTCATTGTTTATTAAAAGAGAATCTTCGTATTTTCTTTTTGAATTGTTTAAATTTACTAAAGCTTGTTCTATTTGTGTTTCTGAAATACGAATTTCTTCATTTGAAGGACCAGCTTTCCTAAGGTTTAAATCGGCCTGACTAGCACTTAAATTTGCATTTGCTTGTTCTATTTGAATTTGAAAGATCTTACTGTCAATACTTGCTAATTCATCGCCTTTTTTTACTTTATCTCCAATATTAAAATTTATTTTTTCGACTTTTCCTGATTTTTGAAATCTAAGTCTTATTTTTGCATTTGATTCTACTGTTCCATTAACTGAAACTATTTGCTCTAAATCTGTAATTATTGCTTTTTCTGTAACATATTCTATCTTGTTTTCTGGTTTAAAATAAAAGTAAAAAATTAGAGATAATAATATGAAAAATACAATTATTATAATTTTTTTAAATGGTCTTTTTTTCATTTTTCTTTTTTGAACAAGGAAATTCTTCTTAAATATATGTTTTTTAAAAAAAAATTACAATTTAAAATATTGAACGAAAAAAAGGACAACAAATGAATTTTCGTTGTCCTTATTTAACAAGTGCTTCTGAAAACTTGGGGTATCTATTTTATTGAACCCAGATTTTCCAGAAAATCTTCAAGCTGTTCAAAGCCTTCAGAATCTTCCCAGCTGAGCTCGTCGGAAACGATCTCCGTTCCTTGATTCTCAAACACAGGACTTTCGGATTGAATATTTCCTGTGTTTGTTGGAAATTCAACTTGCTCCAACGGGCAAGATGGAGTGTCGGAAGAGCCTCTTTCATCTCTTGAGGAAAGATTCTCTATTGGATGAGGATCTTCACTCTCTTTCAAAAGGTCGGGGTTTTTCTGAAGGTCTGTAAGGGAGTGCCCCTCAGACACCAACTCCGCACACTTTGCAAGATGGCTTAGACTATGAACGCCTGAACCAGAAGTGATGAGGCTCGAGAGAGCCATTTCCTTCTCGACTGGCGTAAGATTTGGCTCGGTGGGTATCCTCGTTTTGTGAGGATTTATCTTCTCATTGAAGGGAGAAGAGCTATTCCCACTTCTAGACGGCGCATTAAGGCTCGCGTTGATTGGAGGCTTTTGATCTTCCCCCATTTCGCTCACCTCTCTTGCCATTGGAATTAGCCTTGCAAGGCCATCCAGAAGCATTGAAGAACGCTCTCTAGCAGACGACACAATTTCTTGAGCCTCAAAACGAGCCTTTCGAATTATGTCATGTTGCTCTTTTTTAGCGTTCTTCAGTTCCGCTTTGGCCATTTGAAGCTTATTATTTGCATCAATAAGCTTTTCCGTCGCCTCAGCTTCCCTTTCTTCCGAACGTCGAAGGTTCTCATTGGCTTGCTTCAGCTTCTCGCTCGCCTCTTTCTCAAAATTTTCACCCTTTTCAAGGCGATCCTTCAAATGAGAATAGAGGTTTCTTATCATCTGCCCAAGCTGAAGCATCCTCGTATCGAGAAACTTCAAATATTCCTCAACACCTTGCTCCATTTTTGGAGCAATTTCTTTCGCCCAATCCCTTGCTCTTCTTTCCTCCTCTTCCTTGATTTTTTGATATTCTTCCCTGAGTCCACGAATAGCATCATCCTTGATGCTAATGTTTTCAAATTTCCTCTCCGTCTTCCTTTGTGTTTTGACAACTAGAATTACAATTCCAATCGTCAAAATTATTTGAACTGCGATTAAAACGAAAGTTTCCATTTCCACGTCATTTCCTCCTTTTGACGCTATTTGACTTGACGCACTTGTTTCAATGATCATTATTGGAAATATCCAACAAAAATACTGGGCTTTAATTTATAACTTTTTCCACTTTTGTCAAACTTTTAACAATGAATCTATGTTCTTTATTTAAATACAAGCCATCTTAAAAAAGGGTTAACTCAAATTTAAAATTTTCTTTTTTTTTATAAAATGTTAGAGTTTAAGAAATAAATACTTTTATGTTTGATTTTAAAAATATATTTAAAAATAAAGATGGAATAGTAATGACCGAGGCTCTTATGGCTGTGGCTCTTATGGCTTCCGCTGTGATTATTACTGGTGCGATTATTGAAAGCACTGTTTCGACAACAAAACAAAGTCGTGATTATGCAATCGCACAAAATCTAGCAAATGAAGCTATTTCTGCCGTTGAAAATATTATAAATTCAAATTCAATTATTTATCCAAATGACGATGATTGTTGGCTTAATTACACTACTAATGGAGAATGTGAAAGTGTAATAGTTGGATATAATTATGTCCCCATTTTAAGTGATGGAAGGTGGTTTTTAAAATCCTTGACACAAAATGATTTAAACTTAAGGATTTCCGCTTCTTCAAATGAAAATTTCAGAGTGATTACAGAAGAACTAAAATCAGTAAATACCGAAGGGCAAGGTTTTATTTTTCCTATGTACTCACATAATTCAGATGGAAATAAAAGTTCTTTTTATAGAAGCATAAAAGTCCTAAATTTTGACAGTTCATCAATGAACTTTGTAGTAACTGTTCAATGGATGGACCGCTCTATTGTAAGAAATTATTCAAGTATTTATACTGTTTTTCGAAATTAAGAATTTTTATGGAGTTGTTTCAATACTTAAATCTTTTATCCAAGATAAATCTTTTGTCGGTGGGTATGCATTTATCTTTGTGAGAACACCCGAGGTGAATGTTCCTTGAATAATTATATCCTGAAAGTCGCTTGGATAATTCTTTTTTTCTTCCTCACTTAAACCAATTTTCATTATGACGGTTACTGATGGATGCGCCTGCATTGTTGGTTCGTTAAAAGCTTTGAAAGGATCTTCGAGCGGACTAATTATAAAAACTAAATCTTTAACTGTACTTCTTTTTGGAGAAATAGGCACAAAATGACTTGTTTTTAAGTTATATGGAACAATTAAATTGTTTACTTTAGGAAGTTTGATATTTATTGATTGATTGATTTGAGCTTTTACGGTTTCACAAGTATATTCTTCAAAACAAGTCCAAGTATCAATTATTCCGTTTTGATCAAGGTCTATTCCATTTAATTTAACTATTCCAACTGCATAGTCGTCATCTCCAGTGCTTCCAGTTTTTTGTTTTGCTAATATTGTTTTTTCTGTACCTAAAGAATTTATTAAAAATAATTCCGAAACTATTCCAAGCCCCTCTAAATTTAAACAATTTGGAGTATTTGGGCTATCGCAAAAGGCATTTGATCTCAAGTAATCACTTCCGTTTGAACGAAAGGGGTTTTGTCCGGTGTTTAAGTCTGTTGAAAGCGTATAAAAAATTTCGCACTCATCTATGCTTGCACTTGGTGGAAATGAACATTCTACTCCTAAATCATCAGGGTTTGTTGAAGGTGTGCCATCAAGCTTTCTTCCCGGATCGTAAAATCGGCTTGAATAAACTCCATAATTTCTTCCGAATTCATTTATTTCATTGTTCTTTGCTAAAACATATTTACTAAAATATTCTTCATAATCAATTGCACCATCTTGTATTAAATTCGAAATTTGTTGAAGAATAATTTTCCCATCTTCAAAAAAAACTTCATGTACTACACTCTTTTTTTCTAAATTTACTAGATCGAGATATATGGTTGAGGAAATTGTTGCTACAATTGCAAATAAACTAACGGCTATCAGCACTTCTGGTAAAGTAAAAGCCTTTTTTTTATTTTTTTTAAACATATTATTCTAATCTTTTATATTCTTCTGCGAGGCCTGAAACTTGATTTATAACTAAGTGTCTTTTTAGTAGATCATTTTCTTTTGAAACAATCAGAATATCAATAAAATTTGATGCTGATTTTTCAATTGATTGTGTTGCCTTAGGATTATCGCCTTCTGTTGCTGAAAAAGCTTTAAATGATCCTGTTGATTTTTCATAATAAAAAGCCATAGGAAATTTAAAATAATCCTGTGGAGTTTCTTTATTTGCTTCACTAACAATAATATCGAATTTTGATTTTGGGATTAAGTAATCTTTTGTAAGGTAAATTGTGTCTATTCCTTCTTCATATAAATATTTTTCACCTCGATCTGCAAAAATAAATATTCTATAAAACTCTTCTTCGTCCGTAAAAAAAACTCCAAATCGTTCTGGTGATTCAGCTCCTATCGAAGCGTTTGATATGGCAAAAGATCTTGCTTGCCTAAAAACTGATTGAATATTTTTAAAATTTGAAAAATATGTAAAAGTTCTTAAAGAATTAAAATACATTCCAATTGCTATTACTGAAAGGAGCATTACAACAGTAACTACAACAAGTAACTCTACTAATGTGAATCCTTTTTTCATAAAATTTTGTTTGTATTTTTAGTATAAAGAATTGAAATTGATTTTCCAAATTATTCTTCTGGATAAATTACAAGAACAAACTCTCCTTTTGGATTTTTTGTCTTATAATGAAGTATTGCTTCAGAAATATTTTCTCTTCTTATTTCCTCAAATTTTTTTGTTAACTCACGACAAATTGCAATTTTTCGATCACCTAAAAAACTCTCTAAATCTGCCAAAGTTTTCAAAATTCTATGTGGTGATTCATAAAGGATTATTGTTCTTTTCTCAGTTTTTAATGAATTTAGAAGAGTCTGCCTACCCTTTTTCAAAGGCAAAAAGCCTAAATAAAGAAACTCATTCATGTGAGATCCTGAAACTACAAGTGCTGAAAGAAAGGCTGAGGCCCCTGGTACTGGAATGATTTGAATATTTTTTTCTATTGAGGCTTTAATTAGTTTGTATGCTGGATCTGAAATTCCTGGAGTGCCTGCATCCGTAATTAAGGCAACACTCTTTCCTTCTTCTAAAATGTTTATAATTTGTTTTAATTTTTCATCACTTGAATAAGAGTGAAAACTGGTGATTTTAGTTTTTATTTCATATTTGTTTAATAAAATCTGAGAATGCCTTGTGTCTTCTGATGCAATTAAATCTACCTCTTTTAATATTCTGAGGGCTCGTAATGTAATGTCTTCAAGGTTTCCAATTGGTGTTGATACAATATATAACATTTTACTTATTAAATAATTTATTTTTTGATTTAGTAATTGATGGCTCTTTAATATATGTAGGATATGCTATTTCTAATTCATTTTCTAATTTTTTTTCGTTTAATAATTTTATTATTGTTTCCGCAAATGAAAACTTTTCTTCAATAATTTTAAAATCTTTTAATAATTCTTTTTGTTCTTTAGAAAAATCTCCAATAATATTTTTTATTTTCTTATTTTTTAAAAAACTTTGAATACTTTCATTTGAAACTAAAACAATATTTTCTTGCTTAGTATTTTGTTCATCTTCTGAATAATATAAGCCCTTTTGTCCTGCATAGATCAATAAAGCAGTATCTTTTTTACTTTCAATTTTGCTTTTTGCCCAAAAATATTCAAAAGTGTTTAAGGAAAATAATGATACTGGAAGTAAATATTTTAAAGTATTTGCTGTAATAACGCCTATTCTAAGACCTGTAAATGATCCCGGGCCAGATACAACAATAATCTTTTCTAAATCCTTGAATGTATAGGAATTGTTGTTTAACAGGGTTTGTATTTCTGGCATTAATTTTTCTGCTTCGTTGTTTTCAGATTGCCAAATAGTTTCAGACACAACAGAAAAATCGTTTGATATTAAAGCGATTTCTGTAAAGGAAGACGCTGTATTTATTGCTAATATTGGCATAGTTTAATTAAATTTTGATTTTTATAAAAAAACTGTGTTAATTTATTATCGTTTTTAAAGAAAAAGTCAAATTTCGGCTTTTTATTCAGTTTTTGCCACCATAGCTCAGTTGGTAGAGCAGTGCTTTCGTAAAGCAAAGGTCCCCGGTTCAATTCCGGGTGGTGGCTCCATTGCATTATTTCAAACAGTTAAAGATCTTTTTTCTAATAATAATTATTATATATTGCGGGGGTACTTCTTCGCCTTAAAGATCTTTTAGTCCAAAGAAAGTGATTTTGAAAAAACCATATTCTGTTCTATAATTTTCAATTTTTTTGTGAATTTTGTAATGATACCTCTCATTTGTATTTGACGAAATTTTTTTAAATCTTGAAATAATTTTTTTTAACATTGTTTTTTAATTATAATAAGTTGATGTAAATGTTTGATATTCTTTAAGTTTTAATAGTTTAAATATTTTTTCTGTTAAATGAATTGTAGAGAATGTCCCACTAATTGGTGTTTTATTAAAAATTTTTTTGTTTGTAAGAGTGTAAGTTTCGATTTGTAAAAGCCTGTTTCTAATTAAATTTAATAATTGCCTTATATCGTTCCTTGAAAAGCCATTTTCTTGAAATGATATTAATGCTCTTAAAAAATAATTTTCGACATCAAAAATTATAGCTGACAGTTCTTCATATTTTATTCTGTTTTTAACTGTATTTTCTTTTTTTAATTCAATAAAATCATTTTCAAGCCTCTTTTTAAAAGGGACCAACCATTCATTGTTTAGTGCTTCTAATGATTTATATAAACTTGCTAGCTCATTTTCTACCGTATATTCATGATAACCTTCGAGAGGATCTTTATAGACTAAACGGCCCTCATCCTCCATTTCAAATTGAATTTGAGTGCCGTCATATATTTTTAAAGCATTTGTTAATTCTGGATACTGTCTTTGTTCCTGTAAAAAGTTTAAATCTGTTTTTAAAGAATTTATTGTTGTATAGGGATTAAATGGCATAAATCCTGAAACTACATCAATTTTATTTTTTTTTAATCTATTTAATAAGTTTTTCACATCTTCAATGTTTTCATTTTTTCTAAATTTATTTAAAATTTCTTGATTTGCTGATTCAATACCTAAAATAACTCTTTCAAATCCAGCCTTTTTCATAAGACTTGCAGTTTTATCATCTATCGCATTAGCTCTACAGAATGCCATAAAATGAAAATCCGTAAGATTTCTTGAGATTAGTTCGTCGCATAAATTTTCTATATGATTTTTCCCATAAAGACCCGGACCAAATATGTTTGCGTCATTAAACTTAAATATTTTTGTGGCAAATTTTTTGTAAATATCCTCTATTTCGTCGACAACATCTTCAGGATCTCTTGCCCTCCAATAACTTGGATTTTCGACATTCATTTCAAATGCTTCATTACAACAAAAAGTGCAATTTCCAAAACACCCTCTACTTGAAACGATTGATGCACAATTGTCTTCATCATAAAATGTAAAAGCCCTGAAGGGGTGTGGCAGTGTTTTCAAATTGGGCTTTTTTTGTGCTTTTTTTACCTTTATTTCTGAGCTATTTTTATCTCTATAAGCTACTGCATCAAGTAGTTCTACTGGGAAATTTTCTCTATTTCTACGAATAATATCTATTATTAAATCTTCTCCTTCTCCCAAAGCTAAATAATCTACAGCAGGCAAAGCTTTTAAAACATTTGCTGGGCTTATTGTAGGAGCAAAACCACCTGCAACAATTTCTATATCTTTATTTTCACTTCTAATTTCATCAGTTATTAATTTTGCATTTGGAATCGACTCTTGAATTAAAGAAAGAGCTAAAATCCTTGTGGATTTTTCTTTAATTTTATTACATAATTTTTCTAATGAAGTGTTCAAATATTCTGCATCTATTATCTCTGAATCGAAACCAGCATTATCTAAAGAAGACTTTAAATATGAAACTCCCATATTTTCTCTAGGAATATAATTTGGACCATTTTTTTCATCATAACTTGGAGGGACAAGGAACAACGCGTCTAATTCTTGTTGCATAGTATTTTTGGTTATTTGTATAAACTAAAAATACTTTAGGTAATCGTTTTCAAAAAAAAACTATGTTTTTTAAAATAGTCTTTTCGCATTGTTTTCGGGTTTTTTTAAGTTTTTTTCTGTTGTTTTAAAAAAAACAAATCACTGTTTTTGTCTTTCTTTATCGACTAACTTCTTTTTACTTGATTGCACAACAATAATAGATCTTTCAAGAGTATGAATTAAATTGTTTAAATCTTTAATTTGCATACTTCCTTCGTTTGACAAAAAGTTCATTATTGAAAAACATGCTTTTTTTAATTCAAAATGAGATTTTTTGTTTTTTTCTACTGATAATCGATTTTTTATTTTCAGTAGTATTGATTTTTGTTTTTTTGGAGGCAAAGCTTTAAACTCTGCTGGGATTTTTTTTAGTTTCATATTTTTGTTATTTCAACGCCTGAATAATAATATTTAATAATTGATAAATAATCATAACCTCTTTCTGCTAAAACAGATGCTCCACAGCCAGATATCCCAACTCCATGTCCATTAAAACTAGTGCTTGTGCAGTGTGCATCGCTAACACTCAATAAATAAGGCGTGTCTTTCCATCCCCATTTTTCCTCTGCACTTAAGGTTCTTATGCCATCTGTACTTGAAAAATATGGTGTTTTTATAAGCTTTCCTTGATATGTTATGACTTGTCCTTTTGTGTCTTCTACTGCCTTAACAACCTTTCCTGCTCTTTGTTCAAAATTGTAACCTAAATATCTTTGTGAAGCATTTGGATCATCATCTAAATGATAATTTTTGCCTGGAAATTTCTGATCTAATTTCATGTAATAAAGAGCATAAGTCCTTGCCGCAATAATTATTGTTTTAATTTTTTCTTCATGTTCTCCATTTGAAACCTCTCCCAACCCTTTTATGTAATCTTCAAGTGCTAACTCGTTTATTACGATCAGTTTGCCGTTTTCATTTGAAAACTCAAGTACTCCGCGATATTTATTATCATTTAAACTATTATTCCAAGCAGGTCTATTTTCTAAATTTACTATTTCAAGTATTCCTCCATTTTTAGCCACAACTCTAATGCCTGCTTCAGTTATTTCAACTCGATCTCCTGCCTTAAAATCTCTTAGTTTTTGTGTTCCTTTATATGTTTCAAAGTCTTTATTTGATGTTACGACTGCTGTTTCCATTTTAAAAACTGATAGTTTTATTCTGATATTCTCATCTGTATTGCTTATTATGGTTGGATTTTCTGGCTTTTTGTCTACAATACTTTGAGATAAGGACGAAACTACCATTGTTTCAAAAAATAAATCTTTTGATGGCATCCATGTTTTTTCTTCAACAACGGGCGCTATGTATTGTCGATAAATTCCAGACTTAATTGGCGCAATGATGGTAAACTTAAATGTTCCAATTTCCCCCGGTTTTACTACACTTTCTTCGAGGTTTGCCAGCCTATTTCTTGGCGGTCTAGTAAAAGACGACTTTCTATCTTTTGGATTATCTGTTCCAATTTTCACACTGTTTATTCCAGAATTATACCAAGTAAGCCCTCCTGTATTTTTTAATTTCAATGTAATATTTTGCCTTTGGTTTCTAATCATTTTATCTGGAATATTTGTCATTGAAACTAGTTCATAATCGTAGCCTTTTTGAACATTTGATAACGTTTTTATAATTCCCTGTTCAATTTTCCTCTTCCCATCAACCATTAGGTGAAATGACATTGTTGTTGATGAAATTAAATTTTTAGGAAGAACCTTAAATGTAAAAGTTGCTATTTGTCCTGGTTTAACTTGTTTTTCATTCATTCTTGCCAAAACTACTCCGTTTTTATCTGGAAATTCTGCAAGTTGTTCTACCCTTGGATTTTGTTCATATAATATATAGCTTCCCTCTTCCCAGCTTTTATTTCCTGCATTTTGAAGCCTTATTGTAAACTCTTTTGACTGATCGGTATCCAGCTCAAGGACTTTAAAATCAGAAATATCGTTATACCAATAATCAATATTTAATTTCTTTGGTGATGACTTCATATTTGATGAAGCCATTTGGGCAATTTGAGGCAATAATGCATAAAGAGTTTTTCCCGGACAAGCTGTTGCCATCACATCCTTGTGTCCTAAAATATTATTTGAAAGAATTCCTCTAAATCTTGATTTTCCAATTGGATCAATTGAATGGAATGTAGCCTTTTCACTAATTAAAAAAGAAATTGCTTCAACAACTTTTTGAGGTACTGCATTTTCTTCATAATTTCCGAGAACTGCAATTCCGATGCTTCCCGTATTCGACTTTCCTGCGTGTGCGCCAACTACTCCTTCTCCTCCAAATCGCCCTTCATATATTGTGCCGTTTGTGTCTATGATGTAATTATAGCCGATATCTCCCCAGCCCCTTGTGACAGAATGATAATAATAAATATCTCTTATTGCCTGTGAAGGATTGTTTAAATTATTTACTGTAGCCGTATGATGAATAATAAACTTTGAAACATTTTGGGGATACTGGAGTGGCCAAGTATATCTTTCTCCTTTTTCATCAGTCCGAATTACTCTTTTAAAAGTAAGTTCTTCTTTAAATCTTTCGAAATAATCATCTTCAATAGGAACAACTACTGTATTTGTAGGATTATTATTTGATAAATATCTTAAAGTTTCATTTGCCCCCCAATCTTTTCTTGAAACAATTGTGGAAGATTTTTGAACATTGCTTGAAGCGTTAAGCCTTGAAGATGAATTTATTAAAGTCCACTTAACATTTGAGACGAAAGGAATACTTGCCCCATCATTTTTCATTTCAAACTTATACTTAAATGAAGTTGCAGGATTTGTAATTGCCATTGTTTCAATGTTACCATCTTCACCTTCTCTCTCAAGCGAAAGCCACTTAGTCCATTCATTGTTTGTTTTGAATTGTATATAAGCATGAATTTCCGTGTTGGCTGGCAAATTTTCTTTCCAAGACCCTGAAATCATTGTAAATGCGAAAGATGAATTTTGTTCATCTGAAATAAAAACACTATAATCTTTGTTGTCGCTATGTGAAAAAGCAAAAGAATTTGTTGCTAAGTATATAAAAACAAAAAGACTCAAGTTAATAATTTTTTTCATAGGTTTTTTCTTTAATTTCGTATTATTATAGCAAAAAAACTCAAATAAAGTTAGCTTTTATGACTTATGGACGCTCTTTCGTCTTGATTTATAGATAGAATAGTTGTGATTTGTGTAGCTTTCCATAAACGCTTTACAATTTAAAACTTAATTCTTATAATCTCGACGAAAAGGGCATTTTATTATTATTTTTTATTTATGGAGGTTTCATATAATTTAAGATTTCAAAGGTTTTCGTTTACAAATAAGTCTGTTGTTGATAAAGAAGGTGAAATAATTATTTACGAAAAAGGCTTTAGACTAAAAGGAAAAGGTGCTTCTGATAAAGGTGAACTAATTAGTTTTTCTGACTTAAAAGAATTTTACTTTAAAGCAGATAAAGTGTTTTTTGTTACTTTTAATAAAGAAAAATACATACTGTCCGATGCTTCTGGGATGTTTGATTCCCTGCTTAAAGACCTTTATAAAGCACGAAATTCTTTTTTAATTGATGCACTTTTTATGAAATCGGGAAAACTGAAAGCTGAATTTGATGCTTCTTTTGAAAGAGTTTCTAAGTTTTCAAAACCAATATCAAAAGGAAGTGCCAAAATTAAAATTTATGAAAGGAGTATGGTAATTGTGCCTTCTAATCAAGATGCGTTTTGCATAAATTTTAACTTTGTAAATTTTTATGAATTCGAAGAAATGGATTATTTGGTAAAAATAGTTCTTGATGATGGGCAGATTATAAATATTTCACATCTGGGCGAAGATTTCGAAATTTTTCAAGATAAATTAAATGAAGTTCTTGGAGGACTTTATCAATCAGTTGTAAATGATGTGCTAAGAGAGTGTTTTGGTTATTTTGATTTAGGAACACTTTTAAAACTTGCTTATATTATCAAAGGTGGCAAATCAGCTTCAAAAAAGGAAATTTTAAAAATTGATAAAGAACTATATCAAGCAGTTGAAGATTTTATCTTTGACAATCCTGATTTTAAAGAAAAAATGAATTTTTTGATGGCAAAAGCAGATGAAAACAATATTCGATTTGGAATTGCGAAAGATTTTACTCAAACTCAAGGTTTTATTAGATGGATAATGATTGCAATTCCTGAAAACAACATTGTTGTTTTTTCCATTTTACCTAGATGGGAAAATTCTTCCAACAATGCATTAGAAAAACGAAAAGATGAAAGTTTTTTTTATAAAATAATTATGGAAAAAGGTGATGTGGTTGAAAAAACAAAAGATAAAATTCGCGAAATTGAAGAAGCATTAATAAATTTAAATTTCTCAAAAGATCCTCTATATAAAGACAAAAGAGATCTAAAATACTCCCCTTTTCAATATGCAATAAGAAAAATGCCATTTTTGAGAATTCTTAGGAAATCATTTGTAGGTCTTGCATCAGCCGAGGATTCAAATAAATGGATTGAAGAAAGTTCTGAAATTCTTGAAAAATCAAAAATTTAAAAAAATATTTTTCTGACCCTACCTCTTGACAATCTCGCAACAATCCCGCAAAATCTGTTTTGCAATTTCGCAAACTAATGGAGGTGTCGTATGTTTCAGGCGATATTTTCGATTATTCTGTTAGTTTCTATTGGATATTTTCTTTGTTTTGCAATTAAAAACGCTAAATCTAACAAGGATTATTGCGTAATTTATTCCGAACAAATAAAAAACCAGTATGAAAGACTTCTTAAGGAAGGATATGTGTCAAAGTGGTGGAGAGACTTGAAACTCCAAAGGCACAGGGAAAAAGTAGAATGGCTTTTGGACCAAGACTTAGATCCCTTTGATAATATATATTTCAACCTTGAGAAAAAGCTCAAAAATGAGCTTGAAGCACTGCGAAATCTAAAGTGATTCCAAAGGAAGCTTAATGCTTCCTTTTTTATTTGGAAAATATTTTTATCTTTTTACTTTTTCCTAAAAAATGCAAAAGATAAATGTCTTGAAATAGCTAATTTTGCACAAATATATTTTTTAAACAACAATAAAAAGCTTTTTTTAAGTGGAAAAACATTGAGTCTTTTTAGTTTTTTTATCATTGACAAAAAATAAGTAAAAAGTATTATTCTAAGGCTTTCGAGAAGTGCTTAGGATCTCGATGTGATTTTCAGAGAAGGTTTCCTCCTAATTCCTTGTCTTGTGAACGCGTCTTGATGATCCGAGCCACGAAAGCTTTAGCCCTTCACGACTCAGTTATCTTCGAGTTGTGAGGGGCTACTTTTTTTATTGGCATCTTAGTAAAAAAAACCACCATTTTTACTTAAAAAAACTTCTCCTGCTTTGAATAAATACTCACAAGCTTATCTTAACTCTTGAAAATTAAACAATTTTGCATTATCCTTTTTTTGCATTTTAATAAAAAATTATATGTCTATGCAATTTACCGATGAAAATTTTGACAAAGAAGTACTAAAGTCAGAATTACCTGTTCTTGTTGATTTCTATGCAGAATGGTGTGGTCCTTGTAAAATGATGGGGCCAGTAATTGACGAAATCGCAACAGAACTTGAAGGAAAATGGAAAGTTGGAAAAGTTAATGTTGATGAAAGTCCAAAATCAGCTGAGGAATATGGAATTCAAAGTATCCCAACATTAGTCATTTTCAAAAATGGCGAAGCAGTTGAAAGACTTATGGGATTTAGAGGAAAAGAAGATCTTTTAGAGAAGCTTAGCTAGATTTTTTAAATTTTTGGGCCGATGAGTTTGCGAGCTTATCGGCCATTATATTAAACTTATCTAAGTGATGGGCTTTTACCCATATCCATTTTATTTTTAACCAAGCTGAAAGTTTTTCTATTTCTGCCCAAAGATCTGTGTTTGCTTTCTTTTTCCAGTTTTTTGTTAAAGTTGAAATAATCAAATCTGAATCACTAATTATTTCAATATCATTTGAGCTTAGTTTGTTTTCGTGGAGATATTTTAATGCTTCGATAATTGCTGTCATTTCCATCCGATTGTTTGTTGTTTCTTTTTCTCCTCCACTTAATTTGATGATTTCGTTATTTTTTAGTATTATTACGCCATATCCTCCCGGACCGGGATTGCCGAGGCAAGATCCGTCTGTGTAAATTGTTATATTGTTGATCATAAAAAAATTTTTTTATAAGTTTATATGAGAATAAAAATTATTCAAATAGGAAAAACAAAAGATGAATACTTAAAAAATGGAAATAATGAATATTTAAAACGAATTTCGCCTTTTTTCAAAATAGAAATTATTACACTAAATGATGTTAAAAAATCTAAAACCTACCCTATAGAAAGATGCAAAAAGGAAGAATCGTTTCAAATTCTTTCGAGTGTTGATGAAGGAGATTTTGTAATATGCTTAGACGAAAAAGGGAAAGAAAAAAACTCCATTGAATTTTCTGAAATTATTAAAAAAAATAATGATATTGGGCGAACTATTTGTTTTATTATTGGAGGAGCATTCGGTATTGATAAATCAATTTTAGAACGAGCTGATTTAGTTCTTTCATTTTCAAAAATGACTTTTACGCACCAAATGATAAGGCTTTTTTTACTTGAACAAATTTATCGTGCTGGTTGTATTATTCGTGGAAAAGAGTATCATATTGCTTGAAAAAAAATTTCTTTAACCCAATTCCCCTATGGCAAATGTAGTGATTTATACTAAAAATTATTGTCCATTTTCTAAAGATTTAAAAATCTTTCTTGAAGAAAAAAATGTAGAATTTACTGAACTTATGATTCAAGATGATGATAATTTAAGAAGAGAAATGGAAGAAAAATCTGGGGGAAGAAAAGACACTCCTCAAGTTTTTATAAATTCATCACATATTGGTAGTTTTGATGATTTAAAAGCACTAGAAAGCATTGGTAAACTTGAAGAATTATTAAAATAATGAAAAATAGTGTTTATATTATAGGACTTTTACTCAGCTTGTTTTTTATTGTTTTAATGAAAAACGGACAATTCACAGCTAATGAAGCCCTAATTATGGCTCAAAACAATATTTACGAAAAAGATATTATTCCCAAAAATTTAATTTTGGAAAAAGATGAATATGAAATATTAATTAGTTTTGATGTTGATAATTTTATTTGGAAAGATGAATTTTCAAAAATTGAAAACTTTATAATTATTAGTGATAACAAAACTAATAATGGAAAATACAAATTTGCTTTTAAAGAAAATTTTTTAGAAAGTGAAATTGGGTTTATTGGTCAAAGTGATTTTGCTTTTTCTCACGATGTTTTAGATGAAATTATTAGAGATAAAATTTTGGAAAATAAAAAAAATGCAAATATTATTTCATTAAAAGTTAAGGCTGGCATTAATGAAAATGAATATATTGATTTTAGTAAGAAGTTTTTGCAAAAAGTTAAAGGCAAAAATTTAATCATTAGTGCGAGCAAACTTTCTAATAATGAAAACAACTTAATTAAAAATTTCAATGATGATTTTTCAAAACATATTATTCTTTCTACAGACTTAACACAATTAGATAGAGCTGATTTAATAAACAAAAACTCATTAAAGCTAATTTTTCATTTAGCAAAAATAGAAAATATTTTTTTTAACCAAAACAAATCTTCTGATGATTATTTTGTTTTTGATAAAGATGGCAAAATGCCTGAAAGAGAAATTTTTATTAAAGCTTTTGGGGATATGATGATGGGTAGATATGTTCGAATTCTTATGGATAGAAATGGTAAAAACTATCCATTTGAAAAACTTATTGATAACAACTTAAGTTTTTTCAAAGGTTCTGATTTACTTTTTGCAAACTTAGAAGGCCCTATAAAAGGCGATGGGTATCATTCTTCAAGCTCTATGGTTTTTGGCTTTCCTGAATATGTAGCTGATAAGTTAAAAGATCTTTCCTTCAACTTACTAATGATCGCAAACAATCACTCACTTGATCAAGGTAGGGCGGGTAGAGATACTACAATTTCTGCTCTTGAAGAAGCCGATATTTCTTGGTGTGGGCATCCTAGCGAAGTAGATCCTGAAAGTGTATATTACGGCAATTTTCAAGGTAAAAGTATTGCTTTTATTTGTTTTAATGATGTTTTAATGCGACTTGATAGACAAAAAGCAATGGATTTGGTTAAAGAAACTTCGTCAAAAGTAGACTTTTTGATAGTTTCTGCTCATTTTGGTGTTGAATATCAGCACACAGCCTCAAACAACCTTCAAGTTATTCCTTCGAGAGAATGGATTGATAATGGTGCGGATTTTGTAATTGGGCATCATCCTCATGTTGTTCAAAATTTTGAAATATATAACGGTAAATTCATCTTTTATTCACTTGGAAATTTTATATTTGATCAATACTGGTCAAAAGCTACTCAAGAACAACTTGGCATTGGAATTAGGCTAAGTGATGAAAAAGTTGTAGTTCATTTATTTCCTATGAAAAGTGAAAAATCTCAAGCCAGAATTATGACTGAAAATGAAATAAATGAATGGATAGAACGATTTATAAACTATGGAAACTATTCTGATGATTTAAAAAAGCAAATTAGAAATCTTAAAATTGAAATATAAAAGGAAAAATGATATAATTATTTGAAAATAAAAATACTATGAAAATAAAATTTGTTGGAGCTTCTGGAGGAGATGTTACCGGTTCAAAACACATAATATCTGTAAATGGGAAAAAAATACTTTTGGATTGTGGAATGTTTCAAGGAAAAAGGGCTGAAGCTGAAGATAAAAATAAAAACTTTCTCTTTGATCCAAAAGAAATTGATGTAATGATTTTAAGTCATGCACACATCGATCACAGCGGATCAATTCCATATTTGGTGAAACAAGGATTTTCTGGGCCAATATACTGCACTCATGCAACAAGGGATTTGTGTAATTATATGCTACTTGATAGTGCATTTATACAAGAAAATGAAATTAAGTGGCTAAAGAAAAATAAAAAAATTAAAGCAAATGAGGAAGTTGAGCCTTATTATAGTTCTGATGATGCTGAAATGGCGCTTGCGCTTTTTCATGGCGTTGGTTATGAAAAATCTTTTATTGTAAGTGATGGAGTGGTTGCATCTTTTTATGATGCAGGACATATTTTGGGAAGTTCTCTTGTACATTTACTGATCTATGATAAAGAAACTAAAAAAAGACACTCCCTTTGTTTTACTGGCGATTTAGGGCGAAGAGGGCTTGCACTACTTAGAGATCCTCAGCCAATTCCTCCGGCAGATTATTTAATAACTGAAACTACTTACGGAAACAGACTTCACGCAAATATTACTACTGTTGAAGAAGATTTAGCTGTAGTTGTTAATCAAGTAATTGCTCAAAAAGGAAGTCTTATTATTCCATCTTTTGCTTTAGAAAGAGCTCAAGAAATTATTTATTATCTAAACCTGCTTATTTCTAAAAAACTTATTCCAAGTATTCCAGTATTTATTGATAGTCCACTTGCTGGAAATGTTACTGAAGTTTTTAGATCGCACCCTGAGTGTTTTGATAAAGAAACTTTCAAAAACTTCTTATCTGGCGGGAAAAGTCCTTTTGATGGTGCAGAAATTCATTACACAAGAAGTGTTGATGAATCAAAAGAAATCAATGAAAAAGAAGGACCGATGATTATTATTTCTGCATCAGGAATGTGTGAACATGGAAGAATACTTCATCATTTAAAAAATAATATTTCTGATCCAAAAAATATTGTATTGATTGTGGGGTATCAAGCTGAAAACACTCTCGGAAGAAAACTTGTTATGGGAGATAAAGTGGTAAGTATTTTTGGAGATAGTTATGATGTAAAAGCTTCTATTTATATTATGGATGCCTTTTCAGCTCATGCAGACAGAAGTGATTTGCTTGAATATATTTCACGAATTGAAGGCCTTAAAAAGATATTTTTAGTTCATGGTGAATCTACACAAAGAGAATCTTTTCGAGTAGCACTTTCACAAAATGGTTTTAAAGATATATATCTCCCTTCTCTTGGAGAAGAAATTGATCTTTAAGATTTATTTTTGAAAGTGTTTTGTAATTAAATCAGATGTTATTCTTGCGGATTCATAAATCGTGGGTAGTCCACTTCCGGGGTGAGTTCCGCCTCCAACTAGATATAAATTTTCTAATTCTTCAAATTTGTTTCGTGGTCTGAAATAAAGCATTTGATCAAGAGAGTGTGCGAGATTAAATGTTGCACCCTCAAACACATTATAAGTTTCTTCCCAATCCTTTGGGGTAATAATTTTTTCAAATTTGATATGTTTTTCTAAATCTTTATAATCTGTTCTTTCTTGTATTGAAGAAATAACTAAATCTCTAAACGCTTTCTTTTCTTTATCCCAGTCGATATTACTTTTATTATTTGCGACAGGAACTAATACATAAAGAGCATTATGACCTTTTGGCGCAAGTGTTTTGTCGCTTATTGATGCGTTTCTCACATAAAAGGATGTATCCATTGAAATTTTTAAATTCACAAAAATATCGTCTACATTTTTTTTGTAATCTTTAGCAAAAACTATTTGATGATGAGGGGTTTTATACTCTTTATCAACTCCTAAATAAATCATAAAAATTGAGCAGGAATATTTTTTCTTTTTTAAGTTTTCTTTACTATATTTTTTTAAAACTCCTTTATCTACAAGACTCGCCATTGAATAAGCGAAATCAGAATTGATTATTATTTTGTCAGCAAAATGTTTTTTATTATCTTCTGTTTCGACACCAATAACTTTTTTTCCTTCTAAAAGTAATTTTTTAATTTTTGTATTTAGATATATTTTTGCGCCATTTTCTTTAGCTACAACTGCCATTTTTTCTGATATTTCTGAAAGTCCACCTTCTACATGATATATGCCATAATTGTGTTCTATAAAAGGAATAATCATAAAAGCCCCCGGACACTCCCATGCAGACATCCCTAAATATTTTGATTGAAAAGTAAATGAAAGTTTTAAATCATCTGAAGAAAAATATTTTCCTAGCTCTTCAAACATTGATTTTCCTAATGCAAAATGTGGAATTGATTTTATAAAATCTTTTGAAAAAAATGCAGAAAAATTTGAATAATCTTTTTGTAAGCAAGGGAAAAGACTCTTAAATCGTTTTTCTTCCCTTTTAAGCATTTTGTCTAATGTTTCTTCTTCGCCAGGGAAAACTCTTGCAATTTCGGCCTTCATCTTTTTTTTGTCACTTGAAATGTTTATTTCTTTGTCTTTAAAAAGAAGACTATACATTGGCTCAAGGTTGGTAAATTTCAAATAATCATTTACATCTTTACCAGCTTCTTTAAAAACTTCATCTAAAATAAATTTCATCATTAAAAAAGTTGGACCTGTGTCGAATTTGTAGCCATTTTCTTCAATTGATTGATTTCTACCACCTACTTTTTCGTCCTTTTCAAAAACTTCAACATCAAAGCCCCTTTTTGCGAGTAACATTGCAGATGTGAGTCCTCCCGGTCCCGCTCCAACTATTATTATTTTTTTTGCCATATAATTTGTGATTATTTTTAATTATTATATCTTTTATATTTTTTTTTGTAAGTTTTTTAAAAAAATACTTGAAATTAGAAAAAAGTTAAACTAATATGCATTTTGTAATTAGCGGGTGTCGTATAATGGCTATTACTTTAGCCTTCCAAGCTAAAGACACGGGTTCGATTCCCGTCACCCGCTCCAAAACAAAACTTAACCAAATTCCTCGTGGTTTTTTTTAGTAAAAATTTCAACAAACAAAGCCTTTTTGCTATAGCCATTATTGTCGTTTTAGTATTTTTAATGACTCAAATTAGTGCTTTATCAATTCAAGTTTCAAAGTTTTCTGATACAAATAGTTCGATGATAAGAGAAATTGGGATGGTTCGTGAAGCAAGTATGTCTTTTGGAAATGATTTAAATGAAGTTAGAAAATTTTTACTACTTCCTACAAAAGAGTATTTTAAATTTGAAGAAGCGGAGGCACTTGATAACGCTGATAAAAATACTGACAAACTTCAACTTCAACTTTTTAAATATATAGATTTTATCGGTAAAAGAGAAAAAATTGCAGAAAATAATAAAATTTATGACAAATATTTATTAGATTTAAAAAACTCTGAAAATTTTAATGAAATTCTAGACGAACTTGGTCTTGTTATTAAAGAGTTTGATTTGTCTGATAATGCGAGCATTATTGCAATTGGAAACAACGAATACGACTTTTTAAAATATTTTTTAGATAAAGAAAATTCAGAATTTTTTTATAGAACTGTTTTTCTTAAAGAAGAAAAATATTTTGACAGTTTTTCAGAATTTGAAGAATTTAGTATAGATTTTTTAAAAGATAATTTAGAAAGATCCTTTGTAAAAATGGCAAGAACTAAGGATTTTTTTGACTCAATAAATCAATCACTAGAGAATGAAGAAGTTTTAAAATTTTTAAATGAAAAAGAATTAAAAATTTCAATTTCAAAAAAAGATGACACAAAAACTATTTATTTGGTAGAAGATATTGATTTACACAGATTTGCTGAAATTATTGTTGATGAAGAAAATTTAAATATAACTCTTCAAGACTTAAATAATCCAAGCAACAAAGTCCTTGTAAATGAGCTAAATCTTTCACTACTTCCTTTCTTAAAAAAGTTGGATTTAATTTCTAGAATACAACTTGAAGTAATAAATGCAAAAAATAAAATTGAAGAACTCATTTCTGATAAAGGTTTTTTACTATCACTTGAGGAAAATAATCTTAAAATTTCAGATACAGCAGATGAAGATGATAAAAGGTTTTATTATAAAATTTACGATAAAAATGGTAATCACATAAGTTCTGTTGTTGTTGAAAAAGCTACTGGTGTGGTTAATATTGTTGATCCTAATGGAACAAATTCTGAAAACCTTCTCTTCTTTACTCCAGAAGATAAAAAAAAAACGATAGATATTCCTGAAAACATTCCTGAATACTCAAATAATCTTTCCAGTGAAAGTGGCAAGTTTAATGTTTTAATTGCAGGTAAACATGGAAACCTTATTGATACTATGATTTTTACTCATGTTGATGAGATTAGTAGAAAAATAAAAATGATAAGTATTCCAAGAGATTTATTTTACAACGGACGAAAAATAAATTCCTTTGGCTTTTTTTATGGTATGGAAGAACTAAAAAAAGCTCTTTCAGATATGACTGGATATAAGCTAGATAAATATATTTTGATTGATATGTATGCATTTATTGATGTTATCGACTTAATTGGAGGAATTGATATTACGCTTAAAAACGCTGTTATTGATCCTACTTATAGAACTGTTGATAATGGAGTTGTTGGTACACTTCATTATCTTCCAGGGGACTATCATCTTGGTGGGAAAGAGGCTCTAAGACTAGCTCGAACTCGTCATACTTCTTCTGATTTTGCGAGAGCTGAAAGACAACAATTGATTCTTAAAGCACTCCAAAATAAAGCAAAAAACTTTGGATTTGGGGATGCAGACACATTTTATAAAATTGCAAGGACAGTTCTTTCAAAAACAGATACAGATATAAAACTCGAAGAGGCAATCGCCTATTATTTTAAATATCAAAGTTTTGAAATTAGTTCTAATAATGTTATGTCTTCTGGAAATGTGCTTTATGTTCCTCCATATACAACAATTGAACAGTGCAGAGCTAGAATTGCACAAGCTGAGGCTGAGGGAAATCCAATTCCTAATTGCATGAATGAAAATCAAGCATATACACTAATGCCTAGAGATAATAATTGGAATATTGTGAAGTGGTTTTTTAGAGAAAACTTTGAAGAAAAAACCGTTTAATATTTTTTGATGCAAATGAAAAAATTAAAAAAAGGAGATGTTATCGATATAGTTATTGAAAAACTTACTTTTGAGGGTGGTGGGCTTGGAAATTTCGAAGGTCTTAAAGTTTTTGTTGAAGGTGCTATGCCAAATGATCGTGTTCTTGCTTATGTTTTTAAGGTTAAAAAAAATTATGCTGAAGCTCGATTGCTAGAAATTGTAGAACAATCAAAAGATAGGATTGAAGCTAGATGTGAATATGATGAGGTTTGCAGAGGATGCCAAATTCAGTTTATGCCTTATGAAAAACAAGTTGAATATAAAATTAGCCATATTGAAGATTGTTTATCAAAAATTGGAGGAATTAATGATGTGCGAATTTCCGAAATGATAAAAGCAAAAGAACAGTTTTATTATAGAAACAAAATGGAATTTTCTTTTGGATATGATGCGGAAAAGAATTTTTCTCTTGGTATGCATGCACCAAATAGAAGGTTTGATATTCTGGATTTAAAACATTGTTATTTGCAATCCCCTTTTTCTGTAGCAATTTTGGCTTTAACTAGAAAATTTGCAAAAGAAAAGGGATTTATTCCATTTAATTTTGCAAATGGTGAAGGTGATTTTAGAGCAATATACATTCGAGAAGGGAAAAGAACCGGAGAAGTAATGGTTAATATTGTTAGTTCTGATAATGTTTCGAAAAAAACTGTTTCTGACATTGAAGAGCTTGCAAATCTCCTTTCTGGACTTAGACCTAGCATAAAAGAAGAAGAAAACAAAAAAATTGTTTCTATTTATTGGACAAAAGTTATTTCGAAAAGAGGTGTTCCGAGAATAAATAAAGAATACTTACTTTATGGTAAAAATTATATTTCTGAAAAAATGATTATTTTGGATCAGAGCCTTGAATTTGACATTTATCCTCAAAGTTTTTTTCAGGTAAATACTTTTCAAGCGGAAGAACTTTATAAAATTGTTCGAGAAATGGCGACTGAAAAATCACATAATATAGTTTTTGATTTATTTTGTGGAACAGGAACAATCGGACTGTTTTTGGCAAAATCGGTTGAACAAGTTATTGGGATTGAACTTGCTCAAGATGCAGTAAAGTCTGCGAGAGAAAATGCATTAAAAAATAAAATTTTTAACATAGATTTTTATCAAGGAGATGTTTTTAAAAAAATTTCTGAGATCAAAGAAAGACCGTCTTTAATAATTGTTGATCCTCCAAGAGCTGGGCTTACTGAGAAATCTATTTTGAAAATCAATGAATTTTCTCCTTCTCAAATTATTTATGTTTCGTGTAATCCCGCGACACTTGCTAGAGATTTAAAAATGTTTAAAGAATTCTCGTATAAAATAAAGGAGGTAAAAGCGGTGGATATGTTTCCAAATACATATCATATTGAAACTGTTGTTTTTTTAGAAAAAGAAAACTAAAAAAATGTGACTTAATTTTGTCAATTACTTTTTTTGGGATAATATCAATAATTAACTTATAGTTTTTTTAAGTTAATAAAAAATATATGAAAAAAATTAAATTTCTGCTTTTAGGAGTAATTATTCTTTTCCCGTTGTGGACAATTTCGGCGAATGCAATTGATATGAGATCTGGAGATAATCTTTATATCAGTGAAGATGTTTTGACGGATCTTTATCTTTTTTCGGGAAATGTTGTAATAAATGCAGATATTTATGGAGACTTATATGTTTTAGGTGGTTCTGTTTCAGTAAATGGGAAAATTTCAGATGATTTAGTGATTGCTGGAGGAAAAGTTTCTGTGATGGGAACTGTTGGAGATGATCTAAGAATAGTTGGTGGACAAGTTGATGTATATTCTGAAATTTCTGGTGATTTAATTATGCTTGGAGGTCAGCTTAGTGTGGGGCCGAGATCCTTAATTATGGGATCTGTTTTTGCTGGAGGTGGATTTGTTAGTATTGATGGTGAAATAAATGGCAACTTAACAGGTACTATCTCTTCGCTTATGCTTAATGGCCTTATTGGTGGAGATGTAAACATTACCATTGAAAATGTTATTAGTTTTTCTGATGAAGCTTTAGTCTTGGGTGATTTTGTTTATAGGAAACTAATAGAAGCCTATATTCCAGAAGATAAAATAAAGGGAGAAATCGAATATAGAGAGTTTTCAAGAAATATAGATAAAAAAGACAATGGATTTACTGCTTTGTATTTTGGTTTTAAATTATTTTCATTTTTGAATGCAGTGCTTTTGATTTTACTTTTGGTTTTATTTTCTCCTAAATTTATTGAAAAATCATCTGAAGTTTCTAAGAAAAATTTGTTAAAGACTTTTTCTGTTGGTCTTCTAACAGTTATTTTACTGCTAATTGGATCAATTATGCTTCTAATGACTATTCTAGGGATACAACTTGCACTAATTGCAGGTTTTGTTTTTGGGGCGTTAATTTACTTATCTAAACTTTTTACGGCCTCAATAATTGCAAGTTATTTAGTTGATTTTAAAAAGAAAAAGTTTTTAAGAATTAAGCTCTTTTTTGCAATGACACTTGCAATGCTTGTTTATTATTTAGTTGGCATGACTCCTTATATCGGTTGGTTCTTAAATGTAATATTATTCGTTATAGGTATCGGTTCTATAATATTAACAAAACAGTACTACCTACTTTATTTAAAAAATAAAAATCAAATATAAAAATTACAAAGGGCTTATTGATCTATTCTTTAAGCCCTTTTATTTTTCTTAAATTTTTTTAAGTATTCTTTGGCGTCTTTATTTGTTTTAATTTCTCCTTCTATTTGTTTTTCATGAATATCTTTTAAAATTTCTCCAACAAGATTTGAAGCTTTGATATTTAGTATTTTCATTACTGTATTTCCGTCAATTATTTTTTTAGGAAGTAGTTTTAATTTTGCTATTTCGTTTTTATATTCTCTGTATATTTCGTGGTAAATAGATAAATCTACTGGCTCAATTCCCATAGCATCACACCTAAAAACCTCCAAAAGATCTTCAAAATAATTTTCCAAATACCAATGGAGTCTTCGTTTTTTTGGCATATCAAAAAGTGGATAAAGAAGCATGTGTTTTTCAATCAACCAAGATGTTTTATGAATTATTTTTTGAGGAAATTTTAATCGAAGCATTATTTTTTCTGCGATTTCGGCTCCAATTTCTGAATGTTTGTTGTATCTAATTCGGTCATCAACATCAAAGGTGTCATATTTTCCAATATCGTGAAATAAGATTGCCCAGTTTAATGCTAAATCTGGCAATTTCTCTCGTAATGGATTTGGATCAATTTCTTCTTCTCTCAATGAATTTATTGATTTAAGTGTATGATCCCAAACATCGCCTTCTGTATGATAAATAAGAGGTTGTGCTAATCCTTTAAGCTTAACTAATTCGGGAATTATGTGTTGTAAAATTCCCAGTTCATATAATTCTTCAAATGCTTGTCCTGGTTTGTCTTCCATTATTATTTTGTTTAACTCATCTCTTACCCGTTCTTTGGATATTTTTTTTACTAAATGAGCATTTTTTTTTATAGCTTTGTATGTGTCTGGATGATATTGAAAGTTAAAAGCATTTTTAAAACGAACTGCTCTAAGTATGCGCAAATAATCTTCTTTTATTCGAGTTTCAGGTTCACCAATAAATCTTATCAACTTTTCTTGTAAATCTTTCTTTGCACCTACAAAATCAAAAACTTTATCTGTAATTGGATCATAAAACATTCCATTTATAGTAAAATCTCTTCTTTTTGCATCTTCTTCCGCTGTGGTAAAAAGCACTGCGTCTGGCCTTCTACCATCACTATATCCGCTGTCGGACCTAAAAGTTGCAATTTCAAAACTATATGAATTTTTAATTGCTAAAATAACTCCAAATTTTTTTCCTATTGGTATTGTGTGTTCTAAAAGTTTTTCAATTTCATTTGGCTTTGCAGAGGTAACAATATCAAAATCGTGTGGTTTTTTTCCTAACAAAATATCTCGAACACAACCTCCCGCCCAATATGCCTTATGGCCAGCCTTTCTTAAGATTTCTATAATTTCAACTGAAGTTGATTTCATTTGTTTTTTAATATTATAATACACAAAGCCATTTTTTTCAAGTTTAGAGTGAAGAAATAATGATCGAAGATAAATTGAGGAAATTTGGGTGGATTTAATGTGTAAAAAACACGATGTTTCAGAATGAAATTTATAAAATCGGCGAGAGGAATTTGATTAAAAGCAAAAAATAATTTAAATTAACTTTTGCTTTTAAATAATGATATGAAAATTCTTGGAATTGAAAGTTCTTGCGATGATTCAGGGGCTTCAGTAGTAGAAAACGGAGTAAAGGTTCTTTCTAATGTTGTTTCATCTCAAATTGATATTCACAATAAAACAGGAGGTGTTGTCCCTGAAGTTGCGGCGAGAGAACATTTGTTAAATATTTTGCCTGTTATTGATAGTGCCTTAAAAAAAGCTAATACCGATTTAAATGAAATTGATGCTATTGCTGTAACTAAAGGTCCAGGGCTAATTAGTTCTTTAATTATTGGAACACAAACTGCAAATGTTTTATCTATTGTGAAAAATAAAGTTCTTATTCCTGTTCACCATATTGTTGGCCATATTTATTCTAATTGGCTTGATATAGAAGATGAAATTGTATTTCCTGTTATTGTTTTAACTGTATCTGGTGGGCATAATGAAATAATTTTAATGAGAGATCATTTGGACTTTCAAGTTCTTGGGGAAAGTAGAGATGATGCTTGCGGGGAGGCTTTTGATAAAGTTGCTAGGATTTTAAATATGGGTTATCCCGGAGGGCCAGAAATATATAAGGCTTCACTAAAAGGGAATGAAAATGCGTTCAAATTGCCTAAGGCTATGCTCGAAAAAGGAAGTCTTGACTTTAGCTTTTCGGGGCTTAAAACGGCTGTATTAAACGAATATTTAAGATATATTCAAATGAATAATATAAAGGAGGAAAAAGATCTAAGTGAAAAATTTAAGTGTGATATTTCTGCAAGTTTTCAAAAAGCGTGCAATGAAGTTTTAAGTGATAAAGTAATTATGGCATTAAATCAATATCCTGAAGCGAAGGAAATACATCTTGCTGGTGGTGTTTCTGCAAATTTAAATCTTCGAGAAATGATAAAGTCTAAAATTCCAAACTCTTTAAAGTTTCGTTTTCCAAAATCTTTAAAATATTGTACAGACAATGCCTCTATGATCGCTTCTGCTGGTTATTTTATTTATAATTCTCGCAAGGAATCTTGTCATAGTTCTTCAAATATCATTCCGAGTACTGATTTTTCTATGTAATAATAGTAAAATTGGGGTTGAATTTTGCCTTAGTTGTAGTAATTTGGAGCTATAGTACTTTTTTAATATTCAACAAAAATGGACGAAAAGAATTTCCAAAATGCACAAGATCAATCCGTTGTAGAAAGATTAAAACCTCCTTTTCAAACAGTAAAAGGTGTGCACGACATTCTTCCTTCTGATCATGAATATTTTACTTATATAAAAAAAGTTGTAAGGCACAGAGCTAGACAAGCTGGGTTTAAGAGAATTTCTACGCCTATGTTTGAATTTTCAGATGTATTTATTAGAAGTCTTGGTGAAGAAACAGATATTGTAAGTAAAGAAATGTACACTTTTAACGATAAAAAAGGCAGAAGTTTAACATTAAAACCTGAAGGTACAGCTGGACTTGTTCGAAGTTATATTCAACACAATATGAGCCAACTTGCACAGCCAGTTATGCTTTATTATATTGAACCTCATTTTAGATATGATCGTCCTCAAGCTGGAAGATACAGACAATTTTGGCAGTTTGGATTTGAAATTCTTGGAGAATGTGATCCTGCACTAGATGCACAAGTTATTCAAATTGCAAAAAAGATAAATGAAGATTTGGGGCTTGGTGGATTATTCACCATTCAACTTAATACTATCGGCACACCTGAATCTAGAGCTAAATATCTTGAAGTTTTAAAAGATTTTTATGCTGGCAAAGAAAGATCACTTTGTGAAAATTGTAAGTACAGGCTTGAAAAAAATGTTCTAAGACTTCTTGATTGTAAAGAAGAAGATTGTCAAATATTGGCAAAAATGGCTCCAGCAATGTCTGATTACATTGATAAAGAATCATTAGAATTTCATGAAGAATTAAAGTCATATTTAGATGAACTTGGTATCGAATATGTTGACAACCCAAAAATAATTAGAGGCCTTGATTATTATTCAAGAACTGTATTTGAATTTTGGGATAAAAACAAAGGAGCTCAAAATGCAATTGGTGGTGGTGGAAGATTTGATGGACTTGTAAAACTTATGGGAGGGCCAGAAACTCCAGCAATTGGTTATGCGGGTGGCATAGAAAGACTTATTGCTAACATGAAACGAGAGAAAGTGAGAGTTCCTTCTAAAGATGAATTACATATTTTCGTTGCACAACTTGGAAAAGAAGCAAAGAAAAAATGTCTTGTTTTGATAGAAGAATTAAGAGAGGCAGGACTTAAAACAATGGGTG
Organism: uncultured Candidatus Peribacteria bacterium; assembly: GCA_964449945.1. Classification (GTDB taxonomy): domain Bacteria; phylum Patescibacteriota; class Gracilibacteria; order UBA1369; family LOWO2-01-FULL-3; genus JAVEWJ01. The sequence goes on along the minus strand of CAYVBX010000004.1, from coordinate 5,539 downwards.
CTGTAGGAAAGGCCTCTATAAATGTTCAACTTAGAATGGCGGATAAATTTAAAGTTCCTTACGCAATTATTATTGGTCTTACTGAAGTGAGAGAAGGTAATGTGATTGTGAGAGATATGCAAAAAGGAGTTCAAGAAAAAGTGCCTTTAAATAAAGTTATTTCACATATGCAAGATTTGATAGGAGATGAAAATCTTGATAAATATTCCCCTACTGATTTTGTTTATTAAAACTTTTGTAATCACATAAAACTAAAACCCTTCAATTTAAATAAATTTTTTGATGTGATATTATTTTTTTGATTTAATAAAAATTATGAAAAAAATATTTGTTTTTGTTTTTGTGTTTTTACTTTATGGTTCGATCAACAATGCGTTCTTAGCTAGTTTTAATGATGTTTTAAAAGAACATAACCACTATAATGCAATTGAGTATTTAAAAGAAAATTCTATTATTGAAGGTTATTCTGATGGTACTTTTCGACCTGACAATAAAATCAATAGGGCTGAAGCACTTAAAATAATAGTCGAGGCTTTTGATGTTGCTCAAAGCTCTTATGACGGATCTTTTTCTGATGTAAAAAGTAGTGATTGGTATGCAAACTATGTTTCGTCTGCAAAAAAAGCAGGAATTATTCAAGGATATACTGACAATACTTTTAGAGGATCAAACTCAATTTTGAAATCTGAAGCATTTAAAATTGTACTTATTGGCACAAAAATGCCTGTTCCAGAAAAAGTTGAAAGGAATGTCTTTGTAGATGTTGGTGCTGATTTGTGGTATTCCCCTTTCGTATTATTTGCGAGAGAAAACAATTTAATTCTTGCTGATGATCTTGGTAAAATTTATCCTTCAGATGAAATAAATCGTGGGCAATTTGCCGAAATTATTTATAGAACTATGATTGTAAAAGAAAGCAACAAAGCTTTTGATTTAGCTACTAATTGGCCTACTTATGAGAGCACACTTGGTTTTTCTATTAAATATAATGCCCCAAGATGGAAAATAATAAATGATAGTAAATCTGTTACAATTTATAATACTGATGAAAAATATGGAGATTTAAGTGCAAAAAAAGTGTTTTTGAATAGTGCTAAAATTCAAATATCCGTAGATTTAAACGAGGAAAAAGCTTCTTCTTCTGTTTATTTTGATAATTTAAAAAAGAATTTTTCTGGTTTTAGCTCTAAAGAATTCAAGTTTAAAGAAATGCCTGCCATAGAATTTTCAAATGCAGAAAATAGAACCTTTGACTGGTATGTTTATAGTCCTTCTGGTGCGGTTTATGGCATTTTTACTGAATATGGTGCGGGAATTTTGGCCTTTCAGTTTCCAAAAGAAATTATTGCAATGTTAAATAGTTTTGAAAATTCTGAGAGCAAAATAATTAGTGGAAACAAAGAAGAGGTATTAAGTGAAATTTATTCTAATATTCTAATTAAAGGCAAGGGAATGAGTTCTTTAGATAAAATTTTGGATAAAATAATAATAGAAACAGATACTATTGGCGTTGGGACAGGTGCTGTTGATTATTATTATTCTGAAAACCTTGATCTTACTTTTAAATATGAAAGAAGTGAAGATTTGATTTTAGATAAAAGAGATGGTCGAACTAGTGCTTTTTAAAATTTTGTGCTAAATATTATTCAAATATAATTTAAAAACTATGCCAAAAATTGATGCAAAAAAATATTTTTTTAGTATTATTGCTTTTATTTTGATTTTAGGGATTGCAATCGCTTCTTTTGTTTGGCAAATGCTTACAAAAGATTCAATAGAAAACGCAGAAAATAAGCTTGAAATAAATAATGAATCTCCCATTATTATGGACCCACTAAATATTGGAACACCAAGTGGCCCTCCAAGCGTCCCGTTTCCTGAGGAGGCTTTTTAACTTTTTAAGAGCTCTGTATTCACTATTTCACCATTTTTATTAAATCTAATCGCAATATATTTTCCATCCTTATTTACTTGGGAAAAAGCAAATCCTTCTGTATTGTCTGAATACTTTATTATTAAACTTTCGGTTATTTTATAATTTTCGCCTCGAAATTTAACTGTAAATTTAGGATGCTTCTGTACTATAAAGACAGGCTTTTCTCCAGGGAATTCCATATAAATAATCTTTCCATTTTTATCAATAATTGTTCTCAGAGCTTGTTCAAATGATGGCACTTGCTCACCTTTATTAACTTGTTCGTAGGCTTCTTTCATTGTATTATATTGCTCTTGCGTTGGTCTATCAAATAATTTAAAACTTGATTGAAGAGCTTCGGGTAATTGCCCTGTGATTTCTCTTGGGG
>CAYVBX010000004.1:0-3136 GCA_964449945.1 uncultured Candidatus Peribacteria bacterium | reverse complement strand
AATTTAAAACTTGATTGAAGAGCTTCGGGTAATTGCCCTGTGATTTCTCTTGGGGCTTCATAATGAATCTTCCTGTGAACAATTTCATTGTTTTCAAACCTAATCTCAAGATAACTTCCATCTTCATTTACTTGGGAAAAAGCAAATCCTTCTGTATTGTCTGAATACTTTATTATTAAACGTTCGTTTATTGTAAAGTATTTGCCTCGATATGAGTATACAAAATTAGGATGCTTCTGTTCTTCAAAGACAGGGTTTTCTCCGGGGAATTCCATATAAATAATATTTCCATTTTTATCAATAATAGTTCTCATAACTTGATCAAATGTTGGCACTTGCTCACCTAGACCAGCTCTTTCGCAGTCTTCTTTCATTGTATTATATTGCTCTTGCGTTGGTGTCTTAAATAATTTAAAACTTGATTGAAGAGCTTCAGGTAATTGCCCTGTGGTTTCTGTTGGGGATTGTTTAGAGACATCATTAGCTTCTACGGCTGGGGCTTCTACGACTGGGGCTTCAGGTGATGGGGCTTCTACGGCTGAGGCTTCAGGTGATGGGGCTTCTTCTGCATTAGCTTCTACGGCTGGGGCTTCAGGTGATGGGGCTTCTACGGCTGAGGCTTCTTCTGCATTAGCTTCTACGACTGGGGCTTCTACGGCTGGGGCTTCAGGTGATGGGGCTTCTTCTGCATTAGCTTCTACGGCTGGGGCTTCAGGTGATGGGCTAGCTTCTACGGCTGGGGCTTCTACTGACAAAGCATTATCTTCAACTTTGTCGATAGCCTGTTGACCCCTGCTCCACTCTTTCTCTTTGCCATTATGATCTAAGTATTTTATCGTTGGTCCACTTTCGTTTTCTTTAATTTCTATTATTGTTGATATAAGTATAGGGCTTGGTTTATTATTATTATTATTATCTACAAGAGTTATGTATAATCCATCTCTATTGATAATAATATTATTCTCTTCTTCTAATTTCTTAAAAAGGACTTTATTATCTTTAAAATATTTATCTAAATTTTCTTTGAGTCTCCCCGTCATAGAATGCAAATATTCATTTGTACTTTCAAATAAACCGTTTAATTTTTCCAAATATTGAGATAAATCTTCAGGATTTAAATTATCTAAACTTCTTATTTCAGATAAAATATTGAGAGCTCCTTTATCTTTATCTCCAATTAGCTCATCAATTTTTTGATAAAACCTTTTTGTAGCCCAATCTGGTTCTTTTGATAAACGCTGTTCGTCAAGATTTCTTAAAACTTTAAGAGATATTAATTCATTCCTAACTTCTATTTCTTTTGATTTTAAGCTTTGTAGCTCATTTGAAATTTGATCTTCTACAGAAATATCAGGTGTTTTCGAAATAGGACTTGGAGAGTCTAATGGAACGAATCGTGGTGGATAATTTTCATGTGCAAATACAAATTTTTTTTCTTTAAACATTTTTGTTTTGTTAATTTTATTTTATGAATTCAATTCATTTTCTAGATCAATCAACGCTTCTTCTTCACTCTCTTTTTCAGCCATTTCTGATTCTTGTACTTTGATCTTTTTTAATACTTTACTTAACTCAGCAAGTTTTTCATTTAATGCTTGAAGGATTCTTAATTTTTCTTTTTCATTTTCTTCATATAAAAATGAATATACTTTTTCTTGTTCTGTATCGGGCATAAGAACTATTTTTTCGATGTACTGAAGTCTTTCTTCCTCCTTTAAGCCAGTAAAGTGCTTATAGTTTTGTAAAAAATTTCTTAGTTTTAAGTTTTGAATTCTGTTTAGGTTTTCCATTTTTATTTTTTAAATCTAATTATTATAACAAAAAAAAGACTATTTATAAAGATAAATAACTTTTTAATCAAAAAATTATTGAGAAAGTCGTTCTTTTTGAACTTTTCTAATGTACTTGAGTGTTTCGTATTCTACTTCAATAAGCGACTTTCCTTTTACTTCAAAGCCAGATGCCTTTTGATGACCTCCTCCGCCAAAATGTTCTGCAATTTTAGATGCATCTAAGGATGCTGTCATTGTTCTAATGCTAACACCAATTACTCCTTCGCCTTTTTCTTTAATTAAAAAGACAATTTCAGAGTCTGGAGCATTTGATAAAAGTTCATCAATAATATCTGCAGTTTCATCAACCTTGCTTTCAGTATCCTTTATGTCTTGTTCTGAGACAGAAGACCAGATAATTTTATATTTCTCATCAGTTTGAATTTTACTTAACACTTTTCCCCAAAGCTTTAATTGTGTGAGTTTTTTTGTTTTATAAACATTTTGAATAATTTCTTGCTGTCTTGCTCCTAAATTAACCAATCTAGATGCAATTTTAAAGGCTTTTGGTGTAGTATTTGAATTTTGAAAACTTCCTGTATCTGTTATAATTCCTGCTAAAATTAAAGTTGCAATATCTTCGTCCATCAAAGATTTATCCATTTCATTTTCCAAAAGCTCTATCAATGGGAGTATCAATTCTGTTGTAGAAGAAGCCATAATATCTACCATGTTTAGTTTTCCGAAATAGTTGTTGGAAATGTGGTGATCAATATTTATGATAGGTGTTTCTTGAAAAAGTGCTGTATTTGAATCAAAAAGTTTTTTTAGTTGAGTTAATTCTGCCGTATCGACTGTTATTATTAAATCATAATCACTTTTCGCCTCTTCAACTTTTAAATCTTCTTGATTAAATTTTCCTTCTTTAGCTGTAATTGTTAACTTTAACTTACCATCCAAATCTTCTCGTTTTATTTTATCAACACTTGTGTTTTTTAAATCGAGGAAAATTATTAAATCCTTGCTTAAGTCTAAATCGCTTTGAATAATATCAATATTAGGTAAAAACTTTAAAACTTCTGGCATCTTTTCACTTGTTGCGACAGAAACTTTTTTATTTAATTTTTTTAATACCAAATATAAGCTAAGAGCGGATCCTAAAGAATCTCCATCTAGCGGAGATGATGGTAAAATCAGAATATTCTCTGATTTTTTTATTAGTTCTATAATATTTTTTTCTACAGAATAACTCATAATATATATTTGAGATCTTGAAATACTACAATATTTCACCAATTAAGTCAAGCCCCATAAGAATGGATATTGGTTAATAAATATAGTATTTAAAAAACAAAATGAAAAGC
>CAYVBX010000003.1:43416-82023 GCA_964449945.1 uncultured Candidatus Peribacteria bacterium | reverse complement strand
TATTTTGCATATAAATTCTACCTCAAGTGGTCGGTTTTATTTTAGAACTTTCATTATGTAATTATTGATTTATTTTCATTGTTTTTTTTGTTATAATTAAAGGATTTAATAAAAAAACATGAAAAATAAAAAGATTTCATCTTGGGTAAAGGTTTTGGCGATTTCCATTCCTGCTTTGCTTATTGTTGCTTTTGCTCTTTTTTCAGAGGATATTACTGGCATTCAAGGTCTTATGAAAAAAAATATTACCGATTATTCAAATTTGCAAAAACCAATTACAACTCAGGTTTTAACAAATCAGCTGGGAAATGTTGAAGAACCTCAATTTTCCATAGCTAATGTAGTTAAACAATTAGATATTGTGCCGAGCCCTTTTAAAGGATATTTTATTAAGATTGATTTAAATAATTTTCAAAATCGAGCTAGTTCGATTTTATCAAAATTAACAATTGATTTTTTTGGAAATGAAAATTGTGTAAGTGCTAAAGAGTGTTTTGATTTCTTAGTTATTTGGATAGATGGTAAATATTATTATGCAGATATTTATGATAGTTATTTTGTTTTTGATAATATTGATTTAGAGGTTTTGCCGAGAACGAATGTTTCTATTTGGCTTGGAGGAGGTGTAAAAGATTTTGGAACGATTTTTAGAAAAACTTCTTTTTCTTTTAGAGTATTTAGTGGTGGCGTTTTATTTCATGATATGAATAGAAAAAACGTTCTAAAAGTAAAAGATAATGAATATTTTAGTGAATTTTCAGTTTTTAATTAGCATTTTAATACGGTTTTATTTTATTGTTTTTAGGTGCGTATGTGCTTAGTTTGAGATTGAGTATTTTATAGCCAATTGTTTTAAAGAATTATAATATTTGCTTTCTTTTAAGTTGCCAATTTTTTCAAAATTTGTTTTTTGAAGATCTAAAAGTTCAATCATTAGATGATTTTTTCTAAAATAATATTCATATTTAATGCGATTTTTTTTAATTGTGTCTTCGTCGTAAAACAATTCATTTGTTGAATTTGCAATAATTTTGCTTAGTTCATTTATGCTTTTTAAATATTCTTTATTTTCAGAGTATAATTTTCCTTTTAAGAAAAAAATATTGTTATTGTTTGGGGCTAGCTTTTCTGCTTTAATTAGCGTTTTTAATGCTTCGTCTTTTTCTTCGTTTTCCTGAAGGCGTGCTTTGTTTATGTAATAATTATAAGATTTGTTTTCAAATTTTCCTGCTTTTTCGAGATAATCAGTGTAGTCGTAGTTGTTTTGTTTTAATAAAAAAGCTGTATGATAAAAGATAATGGATTGGTTTTGATTTAATGACATTGCTTTGTTGATTTTTTCAAGCGATGGATTTTTTTGAAATGATTTAAATAAAATGTCGGCATTTAAATTTTTAATGTATGTAAGGGATATAAGCCCAGAAATAATTAAAAATATTGGTATAATTAAAATGTTTTTTGATGAAAGCTTTATGTTTTTTTCGTGTCCTTTTAAAAGTAAAATTGAGCTTAATGCAATTATTGTGTAGAGAGTGAGGAAATTTAAAGTAAGAGAAAATGAAAAAAAATTGCTTATTTGAAGTGCTATAAGAGTGAAAATAAGGTTTTTTTCTAATGAATTTTTGTTTTTTTTGTATAAAAATTTAATTATTAAAAATAATATTGCACTAAAATAAATTATAAAACCGTAAATTCCAAGAGAACTTTGAATGTCTATTATTTCATTGTGAGCTCTGTCTGCAGTGTGAAATAGGGGTTCATGTTTGTAATAATTTTCTGTAATATTTTTTTGAAAATTTATATCGAATGTTTCAAGTCCTGTTCCGAAGATGGGGTTTTCTATAAAACTTTTTGTTCCACTTTTCCAAAGTTCTATTCTTGATGAAAAAGATCTGAGTGAGGGTGAAAATGCGTATATGTATGACGAAAATAATGTTGTGATTAAGGCTATGGTAAGTATTTTTGTTGTATTTTTTATGTTTTTTGCAAAGAAAAAATACAATGATATTCCAATTGAGATTCCTAGTAGGGATGCTCTGTTTTCAGTGAATAAAAGTGAAATTATTAATAATAAAAATAAAAGAAGAAATTTAAGTTTTTTTTGTTTTTCTAGAAAGAAATAAAAGCTAATGAAAATCGGAAATATTAAATATTGACCAAGCATATTTGGATTTCCAAATGTTGAATATGAACGACCCAAAAAACCTGCTTCTTTTAAATCTTCAATTGAAAAAATTAAGAAAAATCCTGCTTTTTGAAGTATTGCGTGAATTGATAGGGGAATTGAAATTATTAAAATTCCTAGTAAAAAGATTTCAATATCTTTTTTGTTTTTTATAAAACTTAAAACTATTAAAAAATATAAAATATAAAGAAGATGGGATAAAACTCCAGATAGTCTAAAATAGTCACCAAAAAAACTTTTATAAGGAGCGATGCCAAATATGGTTGAAATAAATAGGCTTAGGATCCAAAGTGAAATAAAAAAATATATGCCTTTATATTTTTTTATTTTAATTTTTTCTTTTGATAAAAAACAAATTGAAGTAAAAATTATAAATATTGTTATGGATATTGAAATAAAGGCTTGTTTAGGAAGTTCATAAACATTAACTCCGTTTAAGTTTATTATAAATAATGATAAAAATGGAACTAATAGAATAATTGGTATCAATTTTTTCATTTTGAATTTTCTAGAAAACGATGTGTTTCTATTGCGATTTCTTTTTGTTCGTCGCTTTTAATTATAAAAATTTTAGTTTTTGAGTTTGTTTTATGAATTTCGAGTTCATTTTTTTTGTTTTTAGTTTTATCTATTTCTATTCCTGCAAATTTTAGTGTAGATAGAGATTTTTCTCTAACATAAAATGCTTTTTCTCCAAGACCTCCAGTGAAAACTATTGCATCTGCTCCATTTAATTCTGCTAAATATGCGCCTATAGTTTTCTTTATAGAAGAGGATAACATTTCTATTGCAAGTATTGCTTTTTCGTCTTTTGCTAAGGAGGAAGCGTATATTTCTCTCATATCATGACTTATTTCTGAAATGGCTTTAAGTCCTGACTCTTCATTTAATAATTTATAAAGTTTTTTTGAAGAAATTTTTAGTTTATCTAGAATGTGAAAAATTAGTCCGGGATCTATTGACCCTGATCTTGTTCCCATGATTATTCCTTCAAGTGGTGTAAAGCCCATGCTTGTATCTATTGCTTTTCCCCCAATTGTTGCAGTTATTGAAGCACCATTTCCTATATGGCAAGAAATTATTTTTGCTTTGTCGTTTTTTAATAATTTCAATGCCTCTTTTGTAACGAAATTATGACTTATACCATGAAAGCCATATTTTCTGATTTTATGATCTTTATAAAAAAATTTAGGTATTGCATAAAGATAATTTTTTTCCTCGATACTTTGATTAAAGGCAGTGTCGAATATGGCTATTTGAGGGGTTTTTTTGAAATATTTAAGAGATTCTTTATAGCTTTCTATGTTTACGGGATTGTGAAGTGGTGCTATTGATGAAATTTTTTCTAGATTTTTTAAAACATCTTTATCAATCTTTATTGCTTCTTTGTATAATTCTCCACCATGAACAATTCTGTGTCCGATAGCGGAAATGTCTTCTAGTGAATTTAAGGCTTCAGATTCAAGTAAAGTAAAAAGTCCGATTTCTAGAGCTTCTGAATGATTTTTGATTTCTATTTCTTGATTAAATTCGTGAGTTTTTGAGTTATATAAGATGTGGCAATTTTTTTTTGATATACCGTCAATGTGAATAAAAGCCTTTTCGGTTAAAGATTTTTTCTTTTCGAAAATACTGATTTTTAAAGAAGAAGATCCTGCGTTTATTGTTAAAATAATCATTAAATATTTTTATAAATATTTCCTCCAACCTTTGGTGCTAAAGCAACTTTTATGCCAATTTCACTTCCTGTTTTTGCGAGTTCGATGTCTTTTCTGTTTTGTTGCATGTTGACAATGTTTTGAATAAATAATCCATTTGAAGTTTCGAAAATTATTTCTTCACCAAGTGTTATTGGTTTTAAAACTTTAATAACTGCAACATCTATTCCTTCAAAATAGCCTTCACAAATTCCGCAAATAATCATTTCTTTTGTTTCTTTTTTGTAAATTTTTGATTTATCTTTTGTGTAGTCGGAATGTGATTGATGGCTCTCAATTGTAATATTTGAGACATCAGGCAGAGTTGATGTTTTATCTTTTTTTCTAAGTCGTGGTGTTTTTTTTGATAACTTTTTAGCTTTTGCAATTAAAGATTTTTTTCTTTGAAAAGCTGGAATGTTGAGTTCGTTTTGTGTCTGCATTTTTAAAAAATTTTCGAATAAGGATTATTTGAATATTATCAATAATCCTAAAAAGAATAAATATGAAAAAAATTTTTTACTTTCCTATATTGTTGATTGCTTGTGAAGCTTCTTTTATTTCTTTTGTGGCTGTTGTTATGTCTTTTTCAAGTTTTTTAAATTCATTTTGCACATTTTCAACAGATTGTATTGTTTCGTTATAGAGTTTTTCACTTTCAGATTTAATTTTGCACGAATTAAGTGAAAATATTATTAGCGAGAGAGTTGAAATTATAATAATTTTTTTTGTTTTCATTAGGATTTTTTTTGAAATAATTTTTTAAAATTACCATCAAATTTTTTGTCTAAAAAATTTTTGAGGTCGAGAATATCATTTTTAGATATAACATTTTTTCCTTGAATTTTGTTTTTTAAAATTCTTTGCTTGAACTTGAATTGTTGTTCTTTTAAAACATTAACAATTGTTATCATTATTTGTGTTTTGCAGTTTGTGCATCTTAATTCAAAAAGGCCTTCGTGTTCGGCAGTTGCCATTAAATAAATATCATCTTGAGAATACTTTTTTTTACAAGCTTCACACTTAAATTTTGATTGTATGTATTTTGTTGCGTTTTTTATGTCTGTGATGTTCATTTTTTCCGTTGTTATAAATTTTCTATTGCGCTTTTAATTCTAAGTAAACTTTCTTTTTTTCCGAGTACCCAGAGAGTTTCAAATACTCCTGCTGAGTTTGGTAGTCCGCTAAGTGCGACTCTGATTGGCCAAAGGAATTGACCGTTTTTTAGGTTTAAATTCTTTATGGTGTCTATAATTGTAATAGAAAGGCTTTTTTCTGTCCAGTCTTCAATTGTTTCAAGAAGTTCTTTGGCTTTAGTAAGTGTTTCTTTTGAGTTTTCTAGGGTTGTGCCCATTTTTTCATGAACGAATAATTCTTTTTCGTATTCTTTTATTTCAAAAAAATATGAAATTTCGTTTTCGATTTCTTTTGCGTTTTTGTGGATTTTATCTTCGCAAACAGAAAGAGCTTTTATTAATAGTTCGTGATTTTTTGTCATTTCTTTTGGAATAAATTCGCTTGAATTTACTAGAAGTTTTTCTCCTTTTTTGAGTTTAAACTCTTCTTCTTTTTCAGGAAGGCTAAAATTTATTTGTAAATTTTTTTTGTTGTCGAGTTTTATTTCTGCTTGATCATCAATTTGGATTGCGAGAGCTTTCATTTCTTCAGAAAATAGTCTTTTTTTCCAGTTGTAATTAAACCAGTCGAGTTTGTCTAAATCAAAAATTGCTCCCGCTTTATGGACTTTTTCGAGGGAGAATATTTTAACTAATTCTTCCAAACTGAAAATTTCTTCTGTTTCTCCTTTTCCCGGATTCCAGCCTAAGAATGCGACGAAGTTTGTGAGTGCTTCGATGCAGTATCCTTTTTTTAAGTAGTCTTCAATTGCGACATCGTTTTGGCGTTTTGAAAGTTTTGTTTTGTCCTTATTTAAAACGAGTGGTAGATGAGCGAATTCTGGTGGATTCCAGCCAAATGATTTGTATAATAAAATGTGTTTGGGGGTTGAGGGAATCCACTCTTCAGCCCTGATTACATGGCTTATTTTCATATAATGATCATCAACGACATTTGCGAGGTGATAAGTTGGGAGTCCGTCTGATTTTATTAAAACTTGATCATCAAGGGTCTTTCCATGGAAAACGATTGTTCCTCTTATTATATCTTTGTATTTAATTTCTTCGTATGGGATTTTTTGTCTTATTACCCATTTTTCGCCGTTTTCAATTTTTGCTTTTACTTCTTCTTTGCTTAAATTTGAGCAGTGTCTGTCGTACATGGGAGGAAGGCCTGCTTTTGTTTGATTTTCTCGAAGTTCATTAAGTCTTTCTGATGTGCAAAAACAATAATAAGCTTCACCTTTTTCTACGAGTTCTTTTGCGTGTTTTAAGTAAAGCTCTGATCTTTTGCTTTGGGTGTATGGGCCGTTGTTTCCAGTTTCTGAGCCATCGAGGTTTGGTCCTTCATCATGATTTATACCAAAATTTGAAAGTATTTTTATTAGATTTTCAGTTGCTCCTTCTATAAATCGTTTTTGGTCAGTGTCTTCGATTCTTAAAATGAATGTTCCATTATTTTGTTTTGCAAAAAGGTAGGCATAAAGGGCTGTTCGAAGGCTTCCAATATGAACATAGCCTGTAGGGGATGGTGCAAATCTCGTGCGTATCATTGTTGTTTTATGTTAATTGTCGGGTTGGAGTATAGTATTGAAACAAGTTGTTTGCAAAGAAAAAGTGTTTATGGAAAGAGTTTTTTGCTAAATATTTTTTTAATTGTAAATTTTTTTTATCAGATGTTTTAAGGAAAAGAATTTAAAAATTTTCTAGTCTTATTATCAACTTTTGTATATATTGTTTTTGATTATTCTGAATTTTTATAAATGGCAAGAAGGTATAGAAGAAAAAAACGAGCTTTGAACTTAAAGGTAAACGAAAGTGTTGCCAGAGAGATTTGGGCAGTAGTTTATTTACTTGTCGCTGTGCTTTTGGCTTTAAGTCTTAAAGGTGCTTTTGGTATAATTGGAGATATGTTTACTTCTGCTGTAAAGCCTATTGTAGGGTGGGGAGTTTATATTATTCCTGGGATTTTTGCAGTTATTTCTGTTCTTTTGTTTTTTTCAAAAAAAATTCATTTTGGTGCAACAAAAACTGTGGGAGTTGTTTTGTTTTTATTATCTGTTTTAAGTGTTTTTCATTTGAGTGTTCCTGAGGAAAAAATTTATGAATATGGAATAAATATGGGTGCTTATGGAGGAGGTGTTGGCTTTGTGACAAACTTTTTACTTCTTGAAGTTCTTGGGATCGGTGATATTGGTGCTTCAATAATTTTTGTAGCTGTATTTTTAATTTCTTTGATGTTGATTTTTGAAGTTACTTTGAAAGAAATTTTTAGGTTTTTAGTGCCAGAAATTCACTTGGAAATAAAAAAAGAGCATAAAAAATCATCTAAAAGTAAAAATATTGAAGAAGAATACGAAGAGGATTTGTCTGACTTTGAAGAGGATGATCAACCTGAAATTCAAATACATAAAAATGTAGTAAATAATTTTAGAGATAAAGATTTGTCTCAAAAAGCTGATTTGGAAGAAAATTTAATTGATGGGAAAACAGCAAGTGATCGTCTTTCTGAAGATTATGAATGGGAATTTCCATCATTTGATATTTTAGAAAATGGGGACTCTAATGTGCATGTTGATGAAAATGTTTTAGTTGAAAAAGCTGATAAAATTAAGAAAAAACTATTGCAATTCGGTGTTTCCGTTGTAATGCATGAAGTGAATGTAGGGCCTACTGTTATTCAGTTTACTTTAAAACCTCATGATGCAGTAAAACTTTCGAAAATTACTACTTTAAAAAATGATTTAGCACTTACTCTTGAGGCTGAAAGAATTCGTATTGAAGCACCAATTCCTGGAAAAAGTCTTGTTGGGATTGAAGTGCCAAATGATTATAGGGCAGTTGTTCATCTTCGGGAAATTATGGAAAGTGCAGTTTTTACTGATGCAAAATCCAAACTAACACTTCCTCTTGGTAGAGATGTTTCTGGGCAGGCTATTATTGCAAATTTAGAAACTATGCCACATTTGTTAATTGCTGGATCTACTGGAAGTGGAAAATCTGTTTGCTTGAATTCTTTTTTGATGTCTTTGCTATATCAAAATTCACCTAAAGATTTGAATTTTATTATGATTGATCCAAAAAGAGTAGAACTTTCATATTATAATAATATTCCACATCTTTTGTCTCCAGTTATTCAGGATCCTGAAAAGGCAGCAATTGCATTTAGATGGCTAGTAAGCGAAATGACAAGAAGGTATAGCGTACTTTCAAAAAGTAGAGTTAGAAATATAAATGAATATAATGAAATTCCTGAAAATGATAAAATGTCTCGAATTGTTGTTGTAGTTGATGAGCTTGCAGATTTAATGATGGCTGCAGGAAAGGAAGTGGAGGCTTCAATTTGTAGAATTGCTCAAATGGCAAGAGCTGTTGGAATTCATTTAATAATTGCGACACAAAGGCCTTCGGTGGATGTTATTACTGGTCTTATTAAGGCAAATATTCCAACAAGAATTGCTTTTGCAGTTTCTTCTTCGATTGATTCAAGAACTATTTTAGATGGGGTTGGTGCTGAAGATTTGCTTGGACGAGGGGATATGCTTTATTTGCCAACAGGTATGAATAAGCCTGTTCGTATTCAAGGAATTTATGTTTCAACAAAAGAAATTGAAAGGCTTACAAATAGAATAAAATTAACAGTTGAGCCAAATTACGATGATTCGATTGTGTCAGACTCAACTGCTAATGTAAGTGTATTGGGTGTGCCAGATTCTAAAATGGCGGATAGCGATGATCCTTTGTATCAACAAGCAGTATCATTAGTAATGGAGACGAGAAAGGCTTCAGCTTCGCTTTTTCAAAGAAGGCTTAAAGTGGGTTATGCTAGGGCGGCAAGGCTTATTGATATGCTTGAGGATAATGGAGTAGTTGGGCCTGCTGATGGTGCAAAACCAAGAAAGATTTTGATCTAAATTTTGTTGTTAAAAATAGTATAAAGCTTTATTTGAAGTATTTTGATTAAAGTTTTACATTATAAAAAAGCGCAAGGTTCCTTACGCTTTTTTATTTTTGATTTAAGAAGTTTTTTTCTTTTGTACTTATCTAAGGCATTGTTTTTAGATGAGCTATAAATTTTTACTTTGTTTTACTCTATGTTGTATTTATCCTTTGCCATTTCTATTTCGAGTTGAATATCACTTTCTGGATAGAGTTTTCTTTGAGTAGTTGAGTCTATGCCTAAAATATTAGAAACTACTTCAACTAATATTGTTTCTTCTTGAGTAAAATTTGTATCTCCATATTCTAAGCATTGTGCTTGAAAAATTGCTGATTGATTAGGATTTTCATTTATGTTCCATCCTTTTTTTCCTGTATTTTCATCAATTTCTTCAGTAGAAACAAAATCCCAAGTTGTGTCTAGATCTGTATTTCTTACTTTTCCTTCATGCCAATAATAGGTTTGTTTTAGCGGAGTTGTTAGTTTAAACCCAACGCTGTCTTTTGTAATTATTTTTTTGATTTGAAAAGGAATTGTTATTTTTAGTTCTTTCTTTATGTTATTAAAAACTTCTTCATTAAAAATTTCAATATTTGCAACTTTTAATTGAGGAAGTACATAATTTATCCAGACATCTTCTGAAACATGCATCATAAATGGAGTGTTTGCAATAATTCCAGTTTGAATATCTGACACAAATCCTTCTGGTAAAAATTGTCTTATGTCAAAACCTTCTTGATCTTTTTTTGATACAGCAATTGAATATTGAACTCCTCCATGGTTTGAAGCAATTGGCCCAATGGATTTTTTTATTATGCCTATTTTTGCCGATTTTTCCATGTGTTCGGCAATTACTGCAAGATTGAAATCTTCAGCATTTGTAACGTCAACGAGTAATGTGTTTGGTCCGATTGTTTCAATGTTTTTAAGTAATTCTTTCGCTGTTTCAACTTGTTTTTCATATTCAGAAACTTTTGATTCAAGGTCTTTTTGAGATTCTAAATTTCCTTGAAGCATTTCTGCAAATGATTTGAAAAGCTTTGCTTTTGCTTCAATTGAAATTTCTGGTGCTTTTGGGTTAAATGTTGGAATGGTTGACATTGCTCTTACAAGAAGCCAAGATTTTTCGGAAAGTGTTTCGCTGTTTTGCATTGATCTTGGGCCGTCTAGAGTTGAAGCATCTTGATCGATTTCTGGAAAAGTAATGCCTGTTGCTTTTAAAGCTCCGAAAAAACCATCCAAGTCGTTGTCGGCAATTACAACGGTGCTTGATGAGTTGTGTTCTCCCTCATTTAATAGAAGACTGATTGCTGGATATTCTTTTCTTGTTTTAATAACAGCTGTATTTCCGATTTTTTCTCTGATTGATTCCGCAGTTTGAGCAATTTCATTGTCTCTTGGGTTTGATGGATTTTCGATGTCGTGATGGTCAATCCATTCGATTTCTGTTTCTGGAAGCATTTCTCTTATTTGATCAATTGCTGTAATTGCTCCTTGCATTGGTGGAGTGTCTAGGAAGACAATTTTTTTTGGATTTTTTTCTTTTAAAAACTCAAGAATTTCAGGCTCGATTCCATTGAATGTTTTTGTTAGAACCACTTCAGTTTCGTTGAGTTTTAGTTTGATAAATTTTTCTTTTGGTTTTTGTAAATCAATATTGTTTTTCATGGTTTTGGGGTTAAAAATTAATCCATGAGAGTTAATGTATTCTTTTGTTGACAAAATGTCAAGGTATTTTTTAAAACATTATAGTTTGTTGTTTATGTTGTAATTCTGGGGAAAGGAAAATGAGGGGGCTTTTTTTAGCCCCTCTTTTTGTATTACTTATTATTTATTCTATAATAAATTCAAGTAATACCATGTTTTGTATAAATTTTATTTCACCTAGTCTTCTCTTTATTTTAACATCCAACAGTGCTGATATCAGCTCGATGAGATGTTTTAGAAGATCAATGTTTTTGTCGATGTCATTTCCTGTAAAAATTATTTTACATTCAGTGACTCCGTCGTTTTCTTCCTTCCAGTATAGAATATCTCCATTTCTGTTTATGGAGAATTCTATGGCGTTGTCCCTTACTAGTGCGATAAAAATGTCGCCTTTCTTCAAGCTGGTTTCTTCCCTGTTTGAAGTGATTAGTTGGGTGTTGAGTAGCATTTTTCCCTCCTTGTGTGGGTGAAAGGACAACGAAAGTAAAACATTTATTATTGTCTTTTGTCAATGTGGAGTTTTTAAAAAGGCATCAGTTTTTACCAACTATGATTTTGGGGCTAATATAAAATTATCTTATGTTAGCCAAATAAACTTGTATTTAAAAAAAACTGGTGCCTTTTCATGGAGTTTTTTTGAATAAAGACAAAATTTTTAGAACTTTTATGTTGTTTAAAAAATCTCATACAAAAATTCACTTATTAATAAATGAATTTTGTGCTTATTTTTTTATGGTTGAAAAATTTCATCATTATTCATTATAACATTTTCAACTTCTGGAAATTGGAGGGCTGTTTTTTCAATTTGGTTTCTTAGAATTTGCATTCTGAGTGATCCTCCTGAAGTAAAATTTGCAACCTCTGTGAATTCAAGAAATAGTGTGCCTTCTTGGTTTAATTCAGCATTTATAATTTTAAAATCTGGATGTGGAAATTCTGTGGAAAATCCTTCTTTAATCTCGCTTTTGCTTAAATCTCCACTAATAAGTAAGTTTATTGTGTCAAAATATATGTTTGAGCTTGGCGTGATTTTTCTAAATACTGGGAGAAATGCTTCTTCTTGGCAGGAAAAATTTGGATCTAAAGCCTGTTTGTAATAATAAAGTGAAATTTCTTTTTGAGAGTTTGTGCAGGCAGTTAATAGTAGGGAAATAAGCAGTATGAGAGTAATTTTTTTCATGTTTTTTATGAGTAAGATTTTATGGTGTAGATTAAAAATAAAAATATAATTATTAAAAAAACTAAAGTTGAAATCATCCCGTATAATATTTTGCGAATTTTTTTCTTTTTAATAAATTTATATGTAGTAAAAATAATAATTATTGAAAAAATAATTGATAAATAAATTCCAATAATTTCTAAAAATTTTATAAAAATCATTACAATAAAACTTTGAATTAAAACACCAAACATAATTAGGGTGATGTTTATTAGTAATTCGTTATATTTACTTTTTTTAATAATTATTTTTACTGGCATTTTAGTCTTTTAGTTCACAACATTTTTTATATTTTTTTCCGCTACCACAAGGACAAGGATCATTTCGTCCAATTTTTTCTATTTGTAGGGGAGTTGAATGTCTTGTTCTTGTGAAAACAGGGTTTGAGTTTTCCTGTAATGCTCTTGTATTTTTTAAGTTTTCAATTTCTTCTTTGTTGGTTTTAATACCTCTTATTTCAGCTTTTTTAAGTAGGTCGCTTGGAACAATTTTTTCTATATCGATTTTGTATAAAGTGTTTACTGTGTTGAATTTAATGTTGTGAAGAAGCTCCATAAAAAGTGAATAACCCTGTGCTTTATATTCATTTAGAGGATTTTTTTGTGCATAACCGCTAAAAGCCACATTTTCTCGAAGTGATGACATTAAATCTATATGAGACATCCAAAGCGAATCATTTGCTCGAAGAAAAACTGCTCTTTCGATTTGTTCTTTAATGTTTTTATCTTCAAGAATTGAAAATCTTTCTTCATAAGATTTTTTCATGTTTTCTAAAATGAAGTTTTTCATTTCTTTTGAATTTTCAAATTTTTCAAGATTTTTAAGTGAAAAAATTTTATTTTCTTGAATTGAATTTAGTGTTTCAAATATTTCTTGAATATTCCATTCTTTTTTTGGTCTTGCTACTGTGTGATTATCGACGATTGAATCAATTATTTCTTCAAGCATATTTTGAATTTCGTTGCTTTGGTTTTCGTTTAATAGAAATTTTCTTCGAAGTTTGTAAATAATTTCTCTATGAATGTTCATAACATCATCATATTCTACGAGATGTTTTCTTATATCAAAATTTCGTCCTTCAACTTTTTTTTGAGCTGATTCGATTGAACGAGAAATCATTTTTGTTTCTATTGGCATGTCTTCAGGGACATTTAATAGGTTCATCATTGACTTCATTCGTTCTCCTCCAAAAAGGCGAAGTAAATCATCTTCAAGTGAAACATAAAATGCAGTTTCTCCGGGGTCTCCTTGACGACCTGAACGACCTCGAAGCTGATTGTCTATTCTTCTTGATTCATGGCGTTCTGTTCCCAGTACAAAAAGTCCTCCTGCGTTTTTTGCTTCTTCATCGAGCTTAATATCTGTTCCTCTTCCTGCCATGTTTGTGGCTATTGTAACAGCACTTTTTTTGCCTGCTTGTTCTACAATTTCTGCTTCTTTTTCATGATTTTTCGCATTTAAAACATTGTGAGGAACTCCGTTTAGTTTTAAAAGTTGTGAAATTATTTCTGATTTTTCAACGGATATTGTTCCGACAAGAACTGGTTGTCCTTTTTCGTGAAGTTCTTTAATTTTTTTAACTGTTGCAAGGTATTTGCCTTTTTGTGTTTTGAAAATTGAATCTGGCCTGTCAAATCTTTGAATGGCTTTGTTTGTTGGAATTATTATAGTATCAAGTCCATAAATTTGATAGAACTCTTCGGCTTCAGTGTCGGCTGTACCCGTCATTCCTCCTAGTTTTTCAAAAAGACGAAAATAATTTTGAAAAGAAATTGTTGCAAGAGTTTTGGATTCTCGTTTTATTTCAACATTTTCTTTAGCTTCAATGGCTTGATGAAGTCCTTCTGAATATCTTCGGCCTTGCATAAGACGACCTGTAAACTCATCGATTATTATTATTTCATCCTCTTTAACGATATAATCAATGTCTTTTTTATAACATGCCATAGCTCTTAGAGCTTGTTCGATATGGTGTACTTCTGTAAATCCAGCTTCTGTGTATATGTTTTCCATTCCAAGTAATTCTTCCATTTTTGCAATTCCTTTTTCAGTAAGTGTTGCTGATTTACTTTTTTCATCGATATTGTAATGTTCATTTTCTTTTAATTGGGGGATTAGTCTTGAATATTGGTTGTATTTACTTGTGGATTCTTCGGCAGGTGCAGATATGATTAGCGGTGTTCGGGCTTCGTCTATAAGAATTGAGTCCACCTCATCGACAATTGCGTAATATAGATTTTTTTGAGTAATTTGATCTTTTTCAAGAACCATGTTGTCTCTGAGATAATCAAATCCAAATTCGTTGTTTGTGCCGTATGTGATATCAGAGTTGTAAGCTTGTTTTTTTTCTTCAGCAGATTGATTATGGTAAATTGTTCCTACTGTAAGCCCTAAGTATTCATATAGACCTCCCATCCATTCGCTATCTCTTTGTGCTAAATAATCATTAACGGTAACTACAAAAACACCTTTGCCAGTTAAGGCGTTTAGATAAACGGGCATTGTACAAACTAATGTTTTTCCTTCACCCGTTTTCATTTCTGCGATATTTCCTTTGTGTAAAACTATTCCTCCAATGAGCTGAACATCAAAAGGAATCATGTTCCATTTAGCTGTTTTTCCTCTAACTTGCCATTGTTTTCCTTGAAGATGTGAACAAGCTGTTTTAACTAAAGCAAAAGCTTCTGGGAGTAGACTGTCGAGGTTTTCGCCGTTTTTTATTCGTTCTTTAAATTCTTCGGTTTTTTTGAGAACGGCTTCTTGATCGGGAATCTTTGTCTTATATTCTTCGTAAATTTCGTTTATTTTTTTTACAATTGGAGCAAGTTTTTTTAATTCTTTTTCGTTTCGATCGAAAAGAAGTGATTTTAGGGAGGAGAGCATAAGATTTCTGTTAATCGGTTTAATTTTTTTACTTTTTGATTTTAGCTTTTTTTGTGTTTTACTACAAATTTAAAAATGAATGCTTTAGGCAATAATTCTTGTTGTCAGTTAATGATGTTTTGTTTTTGTTTAAGGAACGGCGTTTTTTTGTGTGCTTCTTGGATTTTAATGATATTTGCCTTGACTTATTGTGTTGTTTTGTGTAATATTTGCAATCTTGTCAAGTTGGCGTAATTTAATCAAATTTTATGATGGAAGATAAAACAATAAAAAAGGGCTTTGAAGAGCAGGGTAGAAGTGAAAAAGAAGTCTTAAGTGCTACTGAAAAAGTGTTTATGGTTTCTGGTTTGCGAGATGAAGTATCTCACTCGGCTTTACAAAATTCTGTTGAAGTTCCTATGGATGCTTATTAAGAAAAAATAATGGT
This sequence comes from uncultured Candidatus Peribacteria bacterium, assembly GCA_964449945.1. GTDB lineage: Bacteria > Patescibacteriota > Gracilibacteria > UBA1369 > LOWO2-01-FULL-3 > JAVEWJ01. Next base: position 66,850 of record CAYVBX010000003.1, on the reverse strand, counting down.
ATTAATGTAATGTTTTATTATTTTATTTAATCAATATTTGTATGACAAAAGAAACTAAAAATTCAGTGGGGGAGAAAGAATCCTTGCTCGTTTTATCACAAAATAGTGAGTTGGCGAAAAATATCGAGGGGATTCGGGCATTGGTGGAGTCTAATTCGGAGCGGATAAAAGCTCTCGGTTCTTGGCCAGCTTATATGGATGCGGGTTCATTAGTAACAAGAGTTCCGTCCGATGAGAAAACTACTGCGCCTGGTTTTGATGCGGGAATTGCATGTGCTTTGAATTTAATTCCTTCTGATAAACAAAGGCTTTCCGCCATTCTTCATGGTGCTTATACACCTGAAGCTGTAGGTCAAGTAAGGCGTGAAGTGAAAGATTTGCAGTATGGAAGTGAGACTTTTTATTGGCTTCTTGCTTGTAGTATTTGCGAGGAGGGTGGAATTAATGCGGAGGCTTTTTTTGCACAGATTGAAAAATTTAAGATGCTTCTTGAAAATCCATCTTTGGCCATAGCGGCGGTAGTTTCGGAATATTCAAAAATGATTTCCACTTTTGGTGTAGATCCCGAATTGGGAGAGAATGTGCCTTATGGTGAAATTGATGGTTGTATGCAGGGTGCGTATATTGCTGGTCATCCTTTTGCTGTTCTGTATAATGAAAATTTTGGCATATTTTTTATTGGAACTTATGAAGAAACACTTGGGCTTGAATCTTTTGATTGGTCTTTGGAAAAGGATGAAGCGGGTCGGGCAAAAAGTGGTCCCGTTTTTTCAAGTAGGCAATTTGTGAAATGTAAAGATAAGGAAGAGCTAAAAAGGGCGCTTGAGTTTGTAAAAGCAAATTTTGCTTTAGATTTGTAAATATAATTGGGCTTAAATTATGTTCTAGATTGGGAAGGAATTAAAAATACTAAAATTTGGAAATGTTGAAAAGGCCACTGCGATTGCAGTGACCTTTTTTTGATTGCTTCCCGACAGTGAAGTTACTTTCGTCAGGTCGGGAAGCGGTCGTGTAGATTTGTGGAACGGTCGCAAGTCTGCTCGTCGTTGCTTAGAGCAAGACGGTCAGAAGTTGGGCGATCGCTCCACGAGCAAGCATATCGGGAGAGCGTTGGATTGCGTCCTTCCAGGGGAAGAAGCGCATTTGGCTCTCGCGCTTGTCGTTGAGGGTGCCGGGAGCCATTTTGTAGCTCTCGTTTTCGGCCTTCTCGATGAGGGTCCAGGGGATCTCGATCGCGAAGGCGTGCACACCCTCGTCCTTGTTGGGATCAGCGACCCAGATTGCCCGGTTGGCATTTCCTGGGAGACCGGGAAGGGGGGCAGGTTTGGAGAACACCAGGCCGGCCTCTTCCTCCGTTTCGCGCTCGGCGGTTTGCTGGTGGCTTTCACCGGGGGTCAAGTACCCTCCGATGACGCACCAATGGTCTCCGTTCATGTTGGGGCGGTTCTCGAGGATGAGGGCGAGCATGAGCTCTCCCTCAGGGTTTTTTGTATATGGGATGGTGACGCTTCCGCCACCTCCTGGTTCATGGAAGACCCATCCCGCGTAGCCTTTGGGGCGCAGGCCCCATTCGACCTTGCCGTAGGTCTCGTGGACGAGGGCGAGATGCCCTGCGGGTTTTTCTTCGCCGTCGATGAAAATTTTCCACTTGCCTTGGTCATCACCTGCACCCCTCATTTCGAATCCCATTTTCGTTCTCCCTGTTTTTAAGCACCATTGTTTTGACACAAAATTGTGTCCTCTCCTCCGCAAGAATGCAGAAGTTTGTATCTTTAATCTTTTTTCAATTTATGTCAATACTTGATGCACAAAAAAACCCAGATCTTCCTGTTTTTAATATACGTACTTTTACAAAATTGTTGACGGTTTTTGGCAAAATTGTATAATTTGAATCTTTAGAACTTGTTTTAAAAATATGTACCCTAAAAATTTTTTTGATCATCTTAAATTAGTAGATGAAGATAATGTAAATGTTTCAAGATCTACAGATTTTGAAAATATAGAAATTGTTTTTGTTTCTGTTGGTACAATTATCGATGAAAATAATGAAAACTTTGAAAACGAATGTGCTTTTAATAAAGGTAAAAATGCTGAAGACGAAGGAAATATTGTTCTTTCAGTTGAAATTTCCGAGAAGCTAAGAGCTAGCCTTAAAAAAATTAAGTAGTTTAATAAATATTTTTAAATGTATGGACATTTGTTTTTTTAATTTGCACTTTTTTCTGCTGAAATATATCTTTGACTAAAGATTTTTAACCTCAAAAGCGTGAAAAAAATAATTTTATTACTGTGTTTTTTTGTTTTAGGGAGTTTAAGCGTTAATGCTTTGAATTTGCCTGATAGAAGTGTTATTTCTGATTGGTATATTAAAGATTTTCAAGCTGAAATTACCGTTAATTCAGATAGGTCACTTAATATTGTTGAAAAAATAATTGCTGATGCAGGTAGTCTTCCAAATAAACATGGAATTTTTAGAAATGTTCCAAAAAGTGTTGAAAGAAATGGAAGGGTGATTTCTTTGCCATTAACTTTAAAATCGATAACTGATTTTAAAGGAAATCCACATAAATATGATTCTAGTTTGGATTTTATGAATAATGTTCAGGTTTGGAAAATTGGAGATCCTGACAAAACGGTGAAAGGTGAAAATGAGTATAAAATTGATTATTTGATGAAAAATGCAGTTTATACGCTTGATGAAGGTTTTGATGAATTATATTGGAATGTTTTAGGTGCTTTTTGGACGCTTGAAATTGATAATTTTAAAGCGAGAATAGTTTTGCCGGAAGGCTTAAATAAAAGTAATATAGAAGTTGGGGTTTTTTCTGGTCCTGTTGGAGTTTCTGATAATGTTTTAAATGCAAAAATTGAATTTTTGAACTCTAATATTCTAGAAATATCTGCAATAAATATTAAAAATAATAATGGAATTACTGTATCGTTAAAATTTCCGAAAGGTTTTTTTGAAATAGAAAAAGAATCAATATTTTTAAGAAATATTTTGATGCTTTTGTTTATTATTCCGATTTTAGTATTTATTATTTGTTTTAAAATTTGGAAAAAAGATGGAAAAGATTTTAAAGATAATAAGGCCATAATGCCAATTTTTTTGCCAGTTAAGGAGTTGAGTGTTTTAGAGATGGGTGCCATTTTGAACAATGGTAAATTAAAAAATGAATTTTTGTCTGCTGAAATTATAAATCTTGCGGTGAAAGGATTTTTAACTATTGAGAAAAAAACTTTATTTTGGATTTTTGGAAAAACTTATTTGTTTTCTGCAACTAATAAGGAAAAAAAAGATTTGTTGAAAATAGAAAAAGCTGTACTTGATGCAATTTTTTCTGGCAAAAAACAAGTTTCTTTAGATCAAATTCGAATAAGTTTTTTTGAAAAATATAAAAGAATAAAAGATGATGTTTTAAGTGATCTTGATAAAAAAGGGCTTTTTAATAAGCTTAGTATAAAATATCAAGTAACTTTTTTTGTCTTTTTTGTTTTTACACTTTTTTCTTTTATTATGTCTTTGATATTTTTTATTACTGTTAATGAAGCGTTTAGTTATTCTTTGTTTTTTGTTGTATTGACTCTTTTTTTCCTTTGGATTATTTTTTTGGTCTTTTCGATTATTATGCCTCAAAGAACAGAAAAAGGTGTGGAGCTTTATAGAAACATTAAGGGTTTTAGAATGTATATGGAAACAGCTGAAAAATATCGTCAACAATTTAATGAAAAAGAAAATATTTTTGAACGATTTTTGCCTTATGCAATTATGTTTGGAATGACGAAACTTTGGATAAAGAAGTTTCAAAAAATTTATGGGGTTAAAGAATTTAATCGATATGCTCCTCATTGGATAATTGGATCCTCAATGAGTTTTAACAACTTTTCTTCGTTAAACAATATGATAAGTTCGATTAGCAAAGATATTGGAGGAAATCTTGGCTCTTCATCTTCTAATTCATCTGGTGGTGGTGGCACTTCTGGAGGTGGAGGAGGAGGTGGCGGAGGTGGGGGATGGTAGGATACTAATGGGCGTAATTTTTTTATTGAATTGTATATAGTTTTTAGATATACTTGATGTAGTTTATAATTATATTACTATGATTTCACAAGTTACTTTTACTGCTGATAAAAAATTAAAAGAACAGGCTTTAAAAAAAGCTAAAATTGAAGGAATTACTTTGAAAGCATTACTTACTTATTCGATGAAAAGTTTCGTAAATGGAGATATTTCTTTTCATCTTAGCTCAAAAAATAAAGAACCTTTTGTTGAGGAAATCTTTTTTGATGATCCTGAATTAATGAAAAAAGCCAAGAAAGTTGCTGATTTGCTTAATTAAATCTTAATGATTGTTCTTACAAAATTTTTTTTGAAGTCTGAATTGAAGACTTTGAAAAACAAAGTTGGACTTAGTGATGTTTTTGAAGGGGTAAAGAGAATTGATAAAGATCTCGGAATATCTATCAAGGTATCTTGTAATTTTCAAAATTTGAGGTTTTTTAAAGTAAGAGTGGGAAAATTGGTAAAAGCAAGGATGATTGTTTTTCTAAGGATTGATAGTAGTAAATATGTACCTATTGTTCTTCGTTTAAAAAAAGACAAGGTTTTTGGGATGAATATGTCTATGAATAATAAGGTTTTAGCTGATTTGCTTAAAGCAAATTTTGAGAAGATTATTGAAGATTTGGAAAAGGGTGATTTTGAAGAATTTGATTTGAAAGATTTATGAAACTTAAATTTTTAAAATACATTTGGAGGTTTTTACAGCCTTTTAAAAAGAGGCTTTTTGTTTTTTTCTTTCTTGCGATTGTTGTTTCTGCGGGGACTCTTGTTGAGCCTGTGATTTATAAAATTACTATAGATTATTTAATTGCAAGTGAATCAATCCAGATGTCTTATGTTTTGAAGCTTCTTTTGTTTTGGGCTTTTTTAAGTGTTTTTACTTCTCTTGCATTTCTGTCTTATCGTTATTTTTCTGATCAGACTTATCTTCGTTTGGTAAAAAGTTTTCTTGAATACGCTTATTCAAAAATGCTTGCGATGGATATAAAAAAACATGTTTCAAAGAGATCGGGTGAACTGGTTAAAAAAATTGATAGTGGTGCTTGGGCGATGTTTGATTTTCTTTATCAAATAACAATTGATCTTTTTCCTTCGATTGTAGTTTTTTGTTCTGTAATGATTTTGATTTTTAATATAAACTGGAAGATGGCTTTTATAAGCGTAAGTCTTGTGCCGGTTTATATTCTTGTTTTTGTAGTTTTTGGGAAAAAAGCTTCAAAAAAACAAAGGGAATCTACAAAAATTTTTGAAAAAATAACGGGGCAAGCTTTTGATTTAGTAGCTAATATTTTTGCCGTCAAAAGTTTTGCGATGGAAAAATATGAATTTTCGGTTTTATCTGGAAAACTTAAAAGCTCATTCAATTTGCAAAAAGGCATTTCTAAAATTTGGGCTTATCTCCATACTGCGCAAATGTCACTGAATATTTTGAATAAATTTATTATTTTCAGTGGTGGCGTTTATATTATTTCGTTAAATGAAATTTCTGTTGGTGATTTAATAATGTTTTTAAGTCTTTCGCAGTTTATTTATTCTCCGATTTTGATTTTTGGTTCTATGTCTAGGAGATATTTTAAATTTAAGGCCGAAATTGAAAGTGTTCATGATGCTCTTGAAGAACAAATTGAAATTGTGGATTTGCCTTCTAGTCGAGATATCTTTTTAAAAAAAGCTGAGATAGAATTTGAAAATGTTGGATTTGATTTTAATGCTTCGAAAAAACTTTTTTCAGAGCTTAATTTTGTTGTTGCTGATGCTCAGGTTTGTGCAATTGTTGGTCATTCTGGGGCAGGAAAATCAACTCTCGTTTCACTTTTAAATCGTTTTTATGATGTAAATGATGGTGCGATTAAAATTAATGGGCGAAATATTAAGGAATTTTCGCTTTCTTCACTTCGGAAAAATATAGGCATGGTTTTGCAGGACAATACTATGTTTAACGATACGATTTTTAATAACATTAAGTATGGAAATATTAAAGCTTCTAAGGCTCAAGTAATTGAGGCTTCGAAGAAAGCGAGGGTTCATAAATTTATAATGTCACTTCCTGAAAAATATGAAACTGTAGTTGGGGAACGAGGGCTAAAGCTATCGGGAGGTGAGCGCCAAAGAGTGGCTATTGCTAGAGCGATTTTGAAAAATCCCCCAATTCTGATTTTGGATGAGGCCACTTCGGCTCTTGATAGTGAAACAGAAAAATTGATTCAAACGGCTCTTTCTGAAGTAATGAAAGGCCGAACGACAATAATTATTGCACATAGGCTTTCGACTGTGAGGAAGGCTGATAAAATTTTAGTTTTCAGTCGAGGAAGGCTTAAAGAGCAGGGAAGTCATTCAGAATTGATGAAGGCTAAGGGGCGATATGCGAAAATGGTTGATATGCAGGTGAAGGGATTTTTTGAGTAGGGAGATTTTTAATTCTTGTTTTTCTTTACTTTGCTAATTTTTTGAATTAAATTTTCTTTGTTTTTAGCTATTAATTATAAATTATGAAAGAAATAGAAAAAGTTGTTTCGATTAAAGAGATTTTGGCAAATCAGAAGGATTTTGAAAATAAAGAAGTTTCTTTAAATGGCTGGGTTCGGACACTTCGTTCTTCAAAAAATGTTGCATTTATAGAGCTAAACGATGGTAGTTGTTTTAGAAATTTACAGGTTGTTTTTGATGATAAACTTTCAAATTTTTCGGAAATTGAAAAAGCGACAATCGGTTCTTCTCTACGAATTACTGGAAAAATGGTTTCTTCTCCGGGGAAAGAGCAGGCGCTTGAGCTTTCTGCATCTGAAATACTTTTAATTGGTCTATCTGCTGATGACAATCCAATTCAGAAAAAAAGACATAGTTTTGAATTTCTTCGTACAATTCCGCATTTTAGATCAAGGACAAATACATACATGGCTGTTTTTAGAGTTCGGTCTATTCTTGCACAAGCGATTCATCGGTTTTTTGAAATGAAAAACTTTAGTTATGTTCATACACCAATAATTACGGGAAGTGATTGTGAGGGAGCTGGAGAGCTTTTTAGGGTTTCAACTCTTGATTTAATGAATCTTCCAAAAACCGAAGAGGGAAAAATAAATTTTAATGAAGAATTGCTTGGTAAAGAATCTTTTTTAACTGTTAGTGGTCAGCTTGCAGTTGAGGCTTTTTGTTTCGGTTTTAGAAATGTTTATACTTTTGGTCCAACTTTTAGAGCTGAAAATTCAAATACTGCAAGACATGCAAATGAATTTTGGATGATTGAGCCAGAAATGGCTTTTGCAACACTTGAAGACGATATGGCTGTTGCTGAAGAAATGTTGAAATATTTAATTTCTGAAGTTCTTGAAAAAGCACCTGATGAAATGGCATTTTTTAATCAATTTATTGACGAAGGCTTAATTGAAAGGCTTAAATTAGTTATGAATTCTGAGTTTGCTCATGTTACTTATACAGAGGCTATTGAAATTTTGAAAAAATCTGGAATTGATTTTGAGTTTCCTGTTAATTGGAATGATGGTCTTCAAAGTGAGCATGAAAGGTATCTTGCGGAAACTTACTTTAAGAAGCCAGTTTTTGTAACTGATTATCCTTCACACATAAAGGCTTTTTATATGTATCGAAATGATGATGGAAAAACTGTTCGTGCCATGGATCTTCTTGTTCCTGGAATTGGTGAAATAATTGGTGGAAGTCAGAGAGAGGATAGAATAGACATTTTAAAAGAACAGATTTTGGCTCATGGGCTTAAAGTCGAAGATTATCAATGGTATTTGGATATTCGAAGATTTGGTTCTTTCCCACACGCTGGTTTTGGACTTGGGTTTGAAAGAGCGATTATGTATTTTACTGGAATGAAAAATATTCGAGATGTGATTCCATATCCAAGAACACCAAATAATATTTTGTTTTAAAAATCAGGAAAATTATTAGGTTTCGGTTTTTTAAATGCAAATAATGTGTTTTTTGAGGTATAATTTAGAGGTTTAATAATTATATATATGAAAAACATTTTAAAAATTTTGAAGGAAGAGGCTTTTAAGGGAATGAAAAAGGGGGATGGTGGGCCTTTTAGCGCAGTTGTTGTTAAGGATGGGGAAATTATAGCGAAGGGGCATAATATGGTTATCGGCAAAAATAATCCAGTTCTTCATGCTGAAATTGTTGCGACAATGAGGGCTTCTAAAAAACTTAAACGATTTGATCTTAGTGATTGTGAAATTTATTCTTCTTGTGAACCTTGCCCGATGTGTTTTTCGGCACTTCATTGGGCTCGATATAAAAAAGTATATTTTGTTTTAACTAAGGTTCAAGCTGAAAAAATTGGATTTGATGATAAAAAAATTTATGAAATATTGGGAAATAAAGAAAAACCTGATTTTGAATATATTCAGCTAGATGATACGGAAAATGTTGTGGATGTTTTTAATGAATGGGAAGAAAAAGAGGATAGGGTGGATTATTAAACAAATTTGTGCAGAATATTGATGAAATTTTATTTTTATAGAACGATTTTTAAGAAAAACTGTAATATAATTATTCCCTAAAAGGTTTTAAAATTACTGCGAATGTTTTCAGTATTATTTTTATGTCTAAAAGAATAGACCAATTTTCAATATAGTATTTGTCGAGACGGATTTCTTCCTCGAAATGTAGATCCGATCGTCCTGAAACTTGAGGAAGTCCTGTTATTCCGGGTTTTATTGTTAAGACAAATTTGTGTCGACCTTCATATTTAGCGACTTCTTCTGGCAAATGGGCTCTTGGGCCGACAAGGCTCATGGTTCCATATAAAACGCTGAAAAGCTGAGGAAGTTCGTCTATTGATGTTTTCCTTATTATTTTACCAATTCGGGTAATTCTTGGATCATTTTGAATTTTGACGAGTGGACCTTCATTTCTGATGTTTTGAGAGGCAAGTTTTGTGTATCTGAGTGAGTCTGTTTTGTCTTTCATTGAGCGAAATTTGTAGAAATTAAAAAGTTTTCCGTGTTTGCCGACTCTCTTTACTCTATTTCCATTGTCTAGTTTTGTGAATAATATTGGGCCTTTTGAGTCTAATTTGATTGCAATAGCTGTAATAATCATAATGGGGGAAAGGATGATTAGTCCTGTTGTGGCGCCTATAATATCGATAATTCTTTTTGCAACTTTTCCCCAACCATCAAGAGATGTTGGGAGTAAGGATATTAGTGGGATCCCGTTTATCTCGTCTATTTCAATGTTTGATTTTCGCATATCGCTTAAGCTTGGAATAAAGCTAAATTTTATGTTGTTTAAATCACAAAATTCTAAAAACTCTTCTTTTTCTTCGTTTTTTAGTTCTTTGGTTATTATTATTTCGTCTACTTTTTTGTTTTTTAAAATATATTGATATTGGCTTTTTGATCCAATCGGTTTTATGTTAGTTTTTTTATTTTTAGCTCCAATTATCCCAATTACTTCATATGACGGATCGTTTGTTAAGAAAACTATTAAATCTTTTGATATAGAATTGTTGCCAAAAATTATTATTTTTGTTTTTCCAATATTGAAGTGTTTTTTTATGAAATTAATAAATGAATTTAAAAATATCCTTGAAAAAATGAGAAAAAATAAAGTAATAATCCATGTGAAAATCATGGTTATTCTGGAATATGGAAAGTTTCTAATGAAAAAATAATATGTAATAATTGCCATAATCCAAACAATCCAAAGCAAAATCATTTTTGATATTTCTTTTGGAAATTTTGTGTTTTTGAATGAATATGTTTTGGCAAGTGCAAATATAAAAACTAATAATAATCCAGCTTTAATTGAAAAGAAAAACTGTTCTAAAAATGTTGGAATAGTGTCTGGATTTAGTGGCGTTGGAAAAGGAGCAAGGTAAATTCGTAAATAATGTGCTGAAATTACTGCGAAGATTGTAGAAAAAAAGTCTACTGGTACTTTTATTATTCCGATTATTATATCGAATTTTTTCATTATATTTTGTTTAAAAAGTAGATAAAGCGCCATCATAAGCCGAGTTTTGTCTTCTTTCGAAGTGTGATCATCTATCTTTTGGTTTTTAAAAAAAACTCGAGCGGAGAGAGAATTTCTCTTGAATTGGGGCAAAATAAATTCTTCCATCTCTCCTTGCAACAGGCAGGGTTTACCAAATTGTAAAAATTACATTTCCCAACTTAATTGGGCTTTTCACCTTTTTTGAAAGAAAAATCTTTCAATAGTATTGTCTCTGTGGCACTTTCCCTTTGGCTTGTTTTTTTTATTTCAAGCCACGACACGCTGTTAGCGGTTGCCTTTTCCCTTGTTGCTCGGACTTTCCTCTTAATTTTTAAATTAAGCGATCACTCCGGCGCTTTTATCTAGCTTGACATTGATGATAAATGTTTTTTTAGCTATTTTCAAGTAGTTTTTTAATGCTTAAACAAAAATATAATAATTTACTGCAAAATTATTCTAGCGATTTTTTTAATGAAAATTGAATTATTTTTGCTATGTTTTTTAAATAATTTTATAAAATTATTTAAATTGTTTTTAAGTTTAAGGGCTACTGGTTTGTTTTTATTTAAGTATCGTTTTCGTATGAATATTCTTCGCGTGTAGCTGTTTTTTCATTATAGAGTCTTGTTGCAAAGCCGTTTTCACAATAGCTTGAATATTCTTGAATAATTGAGTTTATCTTATCATTTTGCTCATATTTTTTAAGTATTTTTAACATATCCACATTGTTTTCAATAGGGAAGTGGTATTTTTTGAAATTTTCGCTTAGTATGGGGTTTAGCTTATTTGCGTTGTTTTTAAATTCTGGGTTTATTAGTAAAATACAATTTGTTTCAATGTTTGCGTTTATGAAATTGGCTTCTTCATCTGAAACATGAATGGCGTTATCTTTTTTTAAAAATATATAATAAATAGAAATTCCTAAAAGTAAGAGTAATATTATAAGAACTACTATGATTATTATGTGTTTTTTCTTCATAATATTATTTTAATTGTAAATAATTATTTTTTAAAGAAAAAAGATTTTAGTTCATTTTATTAAATTCTCTTTCAAAGAACTTAACAGCATTTAAACATTCTTTTGCTTTTTGATTGTTTGGCTCTATTTGTAGAGTTTTTTTAAACATAAGCCCTGCTCTATCGAAGTTTTTTTCATTTAAATATATTACTCCGAGATCGTTTAAAATTAATGGATCATTTGTTGCTAGGAATAATGCTCTTTCGAGAAGGATAATTCCTTTTGATTTATCTTTATTGTGATAGAGACTCCAGCCAAGACATCTTAATATTTCTGGGTGATTTGGGAAAATTTTGTCGGCTTCGGATAAATGCATAACCGATTCATCCCATTTGTGTACACATGAATATACAAAACCAAGTAAATACTGTGCGTTTGCACTTTTGGGGTTTCTTTTTAATGCCTGAATTAGTGCTTTTTCGGCGTTTTCATATTTTCTTAAACTTAAGTAATTATCTCCGATTTCCTCATAAGCTTCAGTAAAGTCTAGATCGTTTAGAAGAATCTTTTCACAAAGTTTAATTGCTTCAATATGTTTGCCTTCGAATTTCATCTTATCTGCTTCCGCAATAAGAGGGTTTTCAAATGTTTCTTCCATGTTTTATTTTTATTTTGGTTTTTTTAAATCTTCTAATTATATCATTTTTTTGCTTAAGAAAGCAAACCTTTGTTTTTGAAAAAAATATGGAAGATTTTTATTATTTAATGGAAGATTTTTAAGACTTTGCGTAGGGATTTGGCGCTGGTTTTATTATGAAAAAATTTGAATGTTTATATAACTTTTTTAATTTCTTCTAGAAAGCCTTCTTTTAATTCGGGATGTTTTAGGCCGTAGTGGAGGACTGCAGAGAGAAAGCCTAGTTTATCGCCTGTGTCGAATCGTATTCCTTGAAGTAGGTGTCCGTGGATTGGTTTTTCTTGGAGGTAATTTATCATTGCATCTGCAAGACGAAGTTCTTTTGTTTCGGGTTTTTGAGTATAAATTAAGGTATTAAAAAGGTCTGGAGTAACAATATATTTTCCAACGATACTCATGTTTGACTTTGCTTCTTCGACTTTTGGTTTTTCTTGAAGTCCGTTGATTTTGAAAAGATCTTCAATCATTTCTCCGCTTACAATCCCATATTTATATGTTTCTTCTTTGGGAACTTCCTTTAGCCCAATTACTGGTGTTTTAACTTTTTCGTATTTATCTATAAGTTGTTTTAATGCTGGAGGATTTGCTTCATAAATATCATCTCCAAAAAGTACTGCAAAAGGCTCGTTCTTGATAATTTCTTTTGCACAAAGAATTGCGTGTCCATCTCCGAGTGGGCGATCTTGTCTAACATAAATAAAATTTGCCATTTTTTCGATTTTTTCTAAAAGTTCGAGTTCGGCTATTTTTCCTGATTTTTCGAGTTCAGTCTTAAGCTGGTAGGAATAATCGAAATGGTCTTCTATTGATCTTTTTAAATTACTTGTTACGAGGATTATGTCTTCAATTCCACTTTCAACAGCTTCTTCAACAATGTATTGAATGCATGGTTTATCAACAATATTCAACATTTCTTTTGGAATGGCTTTTGTGGCAGGTAGAAATCTTGTGCCAAGTCCTGCGACGGGAATTACTGCTTTTGTAATTTTTGAATTTGCCATTGTTTTATTTGTTATTCAATTTCAATATGCGTTGGTCCATTTTCTTTATCTTTACTTATTGTTATTTCTAAAATGTTTTTTTCAAATTTTGCTTTAACATTTTTTAAATCAGCTTCTCTTGGCAAAAGAATTGATCTAGAAAAAGGTCCAAAATAACATTCTTTTACTAAAAAATCTTTTTCTTTAATGTTTTTTGGGTAATTTCTTTCTCCTTTTATGACTAAAACATCTTCGTTAATCATTATTTCTATTTCTTTTCTATCTAGTCCTGCAATTGGAGCTAAAACGATGAAAGCTTCTTTTGTTTCGTAAATATCGAGAGCAAGTTGGCCTTCTTCAATTATTGGCTTAGCGTTTTCATTTTTATCAATTTCAATTATTTCTAATTCGTGATTTTGCATGATTATTTTTTAGATTTTGTGACTTTATTTTGTGTCTTTTTTTTAATTTCTTTTTTGAAGTAATTTTCAAATTCTTCTTTTGAAAGAGTTTCTTTTTTAATTAAGTCATTTGCAATTTTTTCAATTATTTCTTTGTTTTTTGAAATTAAATCTTTTGTAGTTTTGTAGGCATTTTGAATTATTTCAGTAATGATTTTGTCTATTTCAGATGCAGAATTTTCTGAGTAGTCTTTGATATGGCCGAGATCTTTTCCAAGAAAAACTTCTTTTTGATCTTCGCCAAAAATAATTGGTCCGAGTTTGCTCATTCCGTATTTTGTAACCATCGCTTTTGCAATTTCTTTTACTCTTTTTAAGTCTGAAGATGCTCCATTTGTCATTTCGTTAAAGAAAAATTCTTCAGTGGTATAACCTCCAAGTGCCATACAAATTTCGTCGATGAATTGAGATCTTGTAGTTAGGTTTCTATCTTCAACAGGTCGTGACCAAGTAACACCAAGAGCCATTCCTCTTGAAATTATTGATATTTTTTGAATAGGATCACAGCCGGGGAGTAGGTGTCCGATTATGGCGTGCCCTACTTCGTGGTATGCAACGATTTTCTTTTCTTTTGTTGAAATAACTTTGGTTTTTCTTTCTGGGCCCATATATACTTTTTCAATAGAACTTTCTATTTCGCTTTCACCAATTTTTTTCTTATTTTTTTTGGCTGTAAGTATGGCTGCTTCGTTTAAGAGATTTTCCAAGTCTGCTCCAGAAAAACCCGGTGTTCCTCTGGCGATTTTTTCTAAATCAATGCTTTCTTCGAGAGGCTTGTTTCTTGCGTGAACTTTCAAAATGGATTCTCTTGCTTTAACATCTGGTAAATCGACAATAACTCTTCTGTCAAATCTTCCTGGTCTAAGTAAAGCTGGATCAAGAATGTCTGGACGATTTGTTGCGGCTATTACTATTACTGTAGTTTCTTTTTCAAAACCATCCATTTCGGAAAGAATCTGATTTAATGTTTGTTCTCTTTCATCGTGTCCACCACCCATTCCTGCTCCTCTGTGTCGTCCTACTGCATCAATTTCATCTATAAAAATTAAGCAAGGGGCGTTTCTTTTGGCTTTGTTGAATAAATCTCTTACTCTTGAGGCGCCAACTCCAACAAACATTTCAACAAATTCCGAACCAGAAATTGAAAAAAATGGAACGTCGGCTTCGCCTGCGACAGCTCTTGCAAGTAGTGTTTTTCCTGTTCCCGGAGGGCCTACTAATATTACTCCTTTAGGAATTTTTGCCCCCATTTGTGAATATTTTTTTGGATTTTTCAAAAAATCAACAACCTCTTCAAGTTCGTTTTTGGCTTCATCAACTCCGGCAACATCATCAAAGGTAGATTTTTGTTTGCCCTTTTCGTATTGTTTTGCTTTTGATTTTCCAAAAGACATAGCTTGATTGTTTGAGCTTTGAGCAGATCTCATCATAAAAACAAAAAAACCGATTATTAAAAGAAATGGCACAAAACTTATTAAAAGTTCTGTCCAAAATTTTCCACCTTCGCTATCTGTGACGCTTATTTGCAAATTTGAGATTGTGTATTCATTTACTCCAGATTGTCTAAGCACATCGTAAATTGATGTTCCCGCTTCTTTGTATGCAAATTGTTTGCTTCCATCTACAAGTTCTAAGCTGATTTTATTTCCTGCAACCTTTACTTCTTTTATGTTGCCTGCTTTGGCGTTTTCTACAATTGTATTTAGTGGAACTTCACTAGAGTTTGAATTTGAATTTGGATAAAAGAACATTATGCCTGTGATGAGAAGCGCAATTAGTAAGACATAGGATAGTGGGCTTGGCCTTTTTGGTGATTTTAACTGTTTTTCCATAATATATTTGTTTTTTAATACTTATTAGATAATGGGCTTAAATGCCTTTTTTTTCAAGTTGAATAATGTTGGAATTTATTTTGAATTTTGTTCCGTTTATTGTTTTGCTTTTATTCCCTATATTATTTTGAATTAGTAATATTAATTCTTCAATGTGAATGTTTTTTAAATTTTCAGTTTTGCAAAATTTTTTTAAAACTTCTTTTTGTATTGCTATATGAAGCTTTTTGAAGTCTTTTGCGTTTATTTGAAATGGTTCTTGTTTTTTTATGAAATCTTCTGCTGTTTGTTCTATAAAATCCAAATTTTCTCTAATAATTTCTGTGTTTTTTGAAAGAGTTTTTGTGAATGAAGGGTTTAGTTTTAAGAATAAAGGCATTATATCGTGCCTTATTAAATTTCTGTGAAATTTTTTGTCAAAATTTGAAGAATCTTCTCTGAAACTTATTTTATGTGTTGTTAGGTAGTCGACAATTTCTGTTTTACTTATGTCTAGTAATGGACGAAATATTTTATTATTTATAATTTTTATTCCTGAAAGACCTTTAAGAGATGCCCCTCTGCTTAGGTTTTTGATGATTGTTTCTGCGTTATCTTCTGCATGATGAGCTGTGAGAATGAAGTTTAATTTTTCTTTTTTAAGAATTTTTTTCAAAAAGTTGTATCTTATTATTCTTGCGCTTTCTTCAATTCCTTTTTTCTCTTTTTTTGAAAAAGCTTTTACATCAGCTTTGCGTGAAACAAATTTGATTTTTTCTTTTTGACATAATTTTTTGCAAAAATTTTCATCTTGATCACTTTCTCTTTCTCTTAATTTGTGGTTTAGGTGTGCTGAAGTGAAGATGATATTTAGTTTTTTTAGTATGTGTAAAAGAAAAACTGAATCAGCACCGCCAGAAAGTGCGAGTAAAAATTTGGAGCTTTTGTCTGTGTGTTTTGAAAAAACAGCATTGATTTTGTTTTCTAGTTTTTTAATTTCTTGTTTATTCATTGTTTTTTTGACTAAGCGAAATTTCAATAATTTTTTCTTTATTGTCGTCGTCTGCTACTTTATTTTGAATCTCTTTTCCACATTTTGTGCATTTGTGAGTGATTATAAAGCCTTTTTTTCCGTTGTGATTTAAAGATTTTGGAGCCATTAAACTTTTGCATGTAGAAAGTCGATCTCCGGGGCCATTTTCATCTAAGTGTAGAGAATATAGGCACTTTGCACAGTGGTTTCTGCATGATTTTTCTGATTTTTCATTATTAAATCCACAATTTTTGCAAATGAATGCTTCGTTTATTTTTATAAAAGTTGCCATATTATGTTTTGGGAATGTAGTTATTTTATGCTATAATATAGAGATTTAAAAATAAAAAACAAAATTATGAAGGAAAAATCATTTTTATTTATATTATCACTAATTGCTTTTGTGTTTGTGTTCTCACTTAGTGGGTATAAGTATTATCAAAAAAATTCTTTGGAAAAAGAGTTTTCTCGTTTGCAAATAGAGCAAGAAATGCTTCTTACTTCTCTTGATCAAAGTGATTATAAAGAAACTTTAAGTCTTTTTTCTGCCAAAAAAATTCTTGATGAAATTGATAAAAAATCTATGAAATGGTCTTCAGTTATTAAAGAAATAAACGCAACGATCCCAAAAGATGCCAACGGAAATCTTCGACTTGATGTAGTTTCTTATTCGGGATCAGGTCAAAATACGCTTTCCTTGAATGTTTCAACTATTCCCGGTGCGAATAATCCATATTATGATGTGGCTGATTTTATCAAGGCTTTTGATTCATCTATTAAATTTTCAGAAAATTTTGTTCCTTCAATTTCAAGTGGAATAAATACTGAAGGAAGAGAAATTTTGTCTTTTTCGTTTTCTACAATTTTTTCAAATATTAGCCCTTTAATTACTAGATAATATGAATAAAAAAACTATTGTTTCCTTTGTTTTAATCTTTGCGTCTATAGCTTTGTATGTGTTTGTTTATCAAGTTATTTCAAAAAACACCAATCTAATAGAGGCTCAGGTCTTTGATTTAAAAAATAAAAATTTACAAACGCAGTCTTCGTTATCACTACTTGAAGTTCAAAAAAATGAACTTAATTTGTCTTCTGAAGTGGCAATGAATAATTTAAGAAACTCAATTCCCATTGAGATGCAACAAGATATGGTGATTCGGGATTTGATTTCAATTAGTGATACAAATAAAGTTTCTTTAAATTCTATAAGTTTTGGAAAAGGAGGGGAAAGTGCTGAAGGTGTTTTTGTTCTTAGGGTGAATGCTGGTTTTGAAGGAGGTTTTAATGACTTAATACGTTTTCTTGAGGGTCTTGAAACAAATTCTAGAAAATTTACTGTTAATTCTATAAGTGTACAGTTGGCTTCTTTGACGGTGGGAGGAGTGAGAAGAGCAAATTTTTCGCTTGCAATGGAAACATATTTTATAAGTGCAAAATAAATGGAAAACAAAGTTCTTGAAAAAATAGTGAATAATAAAAATGAAAAAAACGATAATGTTGTTTATGGGGTTTATAATAATGTGAATGAGCCTTTTTTGGTGAGATTTAATGATTTTCTAATTGATAAATCAAAGGTTTCCTTGAAAGATAAATCTTATTTTTTTCATATGCTAGCTGTGATGTTGAATGCTGGAATTCCTTTGGTAAAAGCATTGTCTGCTTTGAAAAAACGGTCTGAAAACAAAAGGTTTTCGAGGGTAATAAACACAATTTTGTATAATACGGAGCAAGGAATTTCTTTGGCAGACAGTTTGCTTCGATTTGAAGATGTTTTTGATGAATTTGAAATAGGTATAGTGAGGGCAGGAGAGGCAACGGGACGGCTTGATGAAATGCTTTTTAAGCTTTCAGAAAAACTGGATATGCGAAATGAATTAAATCAAAAACTTTGGAGTGCTTCGGTTTATCCTATTGTAGTTTTTTGTGTTTTAATTGTTGTTGCCTCAGTAATGATGTTTTTTGTTTTTCCTACACTTCTTGGGCTTTTTGAGGAAGGTGGGCTTGGCGTTTCGTCTTTGCCTTTAGCGACTAGAATTCTTTATGGTGTTCAAAACTTTATTATTGGATTTTGGTGGGCGATTTTGCTTGTTGTTTTGTTTTTATATGCAATGTTTTGGGCTTTTGTTGGAACTGAAAATGGAAGGATGAATTATGATTTTTTTAAATTAAAAATTCCTTATCTCGGTAATTTGTTAAGAAAATTATATGTCCTTAATTTTGTTGATATGATGTCAATTTTGATAGAATCTGGAGTTTTTGTTGTAAAAGTATTAGAAATTGTTGAAGCTTCGATGAAAAATGTTGTTTATAAAGCAAGTTTGCAGGAAATTATTTATGGAATAAAACAGGGAGAAAAAATTTCAGCAAATATGGCTAAATATGAATTTTTGTTTCCTTCTGAAGTTGTTGAAATGATAAAAACTGGAGAGGCATCAGCATCTCTTTCCAAGGTTTCAGAAAAAATTTCAGCGCAATATCAAAAAGAAGTTGATTTTAGTCTTAAAAAGTTTACTTCGATTTTTGAACCAATGATGATTGTTGTTGTTGGTCTTTTTGTTGCAATTTTGGCGCTCGCGATTATGGGGCCGATATTTAATTTAAGTTCAAGTGCTTTATGAAAATAAAAGGATTTACATTGATAGAAATGCTTATAGTAGTAGGAATTATTGGTGTTCTTTCTTTACTTTCGATAAATGGATATATGGAATATCGAAGAGCAACGATTTTAGACTTGACTGTTGATAATTTAATTTCGCAAGTTGAACAGCTTAAATTTAGAGCGAGATCAGGAGAGGTTGGTGAAGAAAAGTTTCAAGAAATATTAAAAAGACTTGATGAAAATGAGAAGGAATGGAGTGAAGATAATAAAGTTTTTGATGATTTAAAGTGTTTTGGTTTTTATTTCTCAGAAAAAGAAACGGGACTTTTTGAAGTTAAGGCTTTTTCTACAGAATTTGATAAGATGAAAAAATTAAATCTTTCGGATTCTAAGTGGGAAAACCTTGGTTGTTTAGATTTTTCTCAAAAAAAAGATGAACTTTTTGATTTGGAAAATGATGTAAAAATTTTTTCGGAAAATTATGATTTGAATGAAGTTGTTGTGAGGTTTTCTCCTCCAAGGGGAGATGTTTTTTTGAGTCTTGATGGGGGGATGAGTTTTTTTTCAGAAAGTTTCGATTTTGTAATTGCTTATGGTGAGAAAAATATTCGTGAGCTTGTTTTTAATGTAAATAATTCAAAAATAACAATAAAAAGGTGATAATTAAATGTTTGAAAAATTTGAAAAAATGCTGTAAATCGCAAAAAAAGGCGTGTGTTTTGGATCTGGGAAAAGTTTCAAAAAATGAAGGCTTTACTTTGACGGAGGTGCTAATTGCGATGATGATACTTACAATTGCGATTGTTACTGCAACAAATATTTTAGTTGGAATTCTTCAAACGAATAAAAATATTGTAAAAATTGAGCAGGCGTATTATTTGGCGATGGAAGGGCTTGAGGCTGTTCGAAATATTAGAGATACAAATTGGCTTAATAATGTTGATTTTAAGGGAAGAACAGATCTTTTAGGAGTTTTTGATACTTCTTCGGAATATGTTGTGGGGTTAAGCTCGATGGGTTGGAAAAATTCTGCAAAAGACACAGTGAGAGATCTTATGAGATATAAAACTTGGAATTTTGCTTTGAAAAGTGCTGATAACGATAGGCTTTGTGTTTTGGAGGAAGATGGAAAAACTTTTTATTCTCTTTGTCTTGGTATTTCTGATAAAAAAAGTGATTTTTCGAGATTTGTGCGCATTGAGCCTTACTGCGAAGATATAGGTAAATCACTTTGTGAAAATTCATTTAAAGCAACAAGTATTGTAACTTTTCGAGATGGTTTAAATGAAAAAAAAGTTGAGCTTTCTAGTGTTTTAACAAATTGGAAAGGTGGGGCGATGTAATGTTAAATTATGAAAAATATAACTAAAATAAAAGGTTTCACTCTCGTTGAGCTACTTATTGCGATGGCAATTTTTGTGATGTTTACGGGGATTGTTATTAGGTCTTATGCGGATATTGTTTATTCTCAAAGAGGGGCGAATGAATATAGAATGCTTTATTCAAATTCTAGAGAAATTATGGATGCTTTAGTTGATGATATTCGTGATAACTTTATTTATTATTTATCAAATATTTCAAGTGACTATTCATTAGGATCTTCTGAATTAGTTTTGATTTCAAAGGATGCGGATTTTGTAAAAAAGTATTATATAGAAGACTTTCAAGTTATGCTTTCTGAAAATTTTAATTGTGGTAATAGAAAAAATTCTTTTGTTTTAAGTGATGAAAAGTTGATTGTTAAAGAGCTTTCATTTTATGTAAGTCCTGCGTTTGATCCTTATTTAGAGCAAAACGCAATTTATGATTCATTACAATTTCATCCGAAAGTTAGTGTCTATTTAAAAGTATCAAATGGAAAAAGTGATATTGATTTTCAAACAACTGTTTCTTCAAGAAATTATTCTTCCTCCCCAAATATTGATATAACTTGCTTACAATGAAGTTTAAGGAAAAAAACATAAAAGGTAGTGCGCTTCTTGTAGCCATTCTTATAATGGGGGTCTTTATTACTGCTTCAATCTCTCTTTCTACTATTGTTTTTCGAGAAGTTAATAAAACAAAATCACTATTGGATATGGGGAAAGCATATTACTCTGCTGAATCTGGTGTTGAAGAGGCTCTTTACTATTTAAATACTGAACTTCCCGGTTTTCATCTAAATAATAAAATTGGTAAAGTATCTGCTGATTCAGTTTTTGAATATAGTTTAAAAAATACTTGCAATGTTTATCCTTGTTTTGATACTGATGAATACGATTTGGATTTAGTTCCACTTGAAAATTTTTACTCAGTACTTGCTTTAAATGAAACAATTACGATTCCGCTTTTTACTATAGAAGACTCTGAAATAAAAAGTGTTAAAAATTTTTCAGTTCAATTTTTTCCTGCATTTGATCCTAGTACTGATTTGAAAATAAAATCGATGGGGGGGTGGGATGTTTTGAGGTGGAAGCTTTTTGGAATGAGAAAAGTGGACGACAAGTTTATAACTGAATCAATTGGTGATTTAACTGCTTTCGCAAGTGGGAGTGCTCCGAGTGGAGATGATGTGTTTGCAAATGTTGATCGGCCTTCTTGGTTTGGAACTGTTAACTGTAGCCAAATGGGAAATAGAGGAAATGGAATATCAAATATTAAATGCTTAGATTATGATTTAAGTGTTGTGTGGCAATCAGAAGCTGGAAAAATTTGTACGAATACGCAAGCTCGAGATTATGTTTCTTATGTATCTGGAGAAATGAGAGCGAGTTATGATTGTTATGATGTTGAAAAGTTTTTGGCTGATAGGATGCCAAATGTAAATGGTTCGACAGGGCTTAATTATCTTACCTTAACAAACATGATGAATCCTGCAGTTTTTGATGAAGAAAAATTTCCTACAATTCGAGAAAGAGCTGAAATGAGTCGTCTTTATTTTAGAGTAGAAACTTTCGACGACGAAATAGTGCGGGAGGTCGCAGAAATAACTTCAAATGGTTATAGTGGAAAATCTAAACAGAGCCTTAAAGTTGATATTAGAAGAGGTTCGTATCTTCCAGTATTTAATTTTTCTCTTTATAGTACTCATCAATCTGAAAAGGAGGAGGAGGTCTTTTTTTAATGCTTTTGTTTGATTGATGGTGTGAATGGGCTTTTTCGTTCTTAGTTTTTTTGTTTTTGTTTTTTGATTTATTATAACTTTTCTTTTTGCTATTCTTTTTTTTGAGAATTTTTAAAAATTGTTTATGTCAAAATTTTATCTTACAACTGCAATTGCTTATTTGAATGGTGCTCCTCATATTGGGCATTCGCT
This sequence comes from uncultured Candidatus Peribacteria bacterium, assembly GCA_964449945.1. Lineage (GTDB taxonomy): Bacteria > Patescibacteriota > Gracilibacteria > UBA1369 > LOWO2-01-FULL-3 > JAVEWJ01. The sequence continues at coordinate 44,989 of CAYVBX010000003.1, read as the reverse complement.
TGAATTTATACAGGCTGATGCGATTTCACGGTTTAAAAAAATGCGGGGCGACTCAGTTTTTTTCTTAACTGGAACAGATGAACATGGAATAAAAGTTTATGAAAAAGCACTTTCTTCTGGAAAAGATCCTAAGGTTTTTGTTGATGAAATGGCGGAGAAATATTTTGATATCTGTGAAAAATTAAATGTTAAATATGATGATTTTATTCGTACAAGTTCTGAAAAACATAAAAATGGAGCGTCTGAGATTTGGAAAATTTTGGAGAAAAATGGTGATATTTATTTGGGTGAATATGAGGGGAAATATTGTAAGGGGTGTGAGGCATATTTAAATGAACGGGATATTGATGAAAATGGAAATTGTCTTGTGCATGCGGTAAAGCCTGAGAGTATTAAAGAGCAAAATTATTTTTTTAAACTTTCAAAATATTCGGAAAAAATTAAAGATTTGATCGAAAGTGATGCGTTAAAAATACTTCCAGAATCTAGGAAAAATGAAATGCTTGGAATAATTGGTGAAGAGGGGCTAAAAGATGTTAGTTTTTCACGGCCAAAATCTGCTTTGCCTTGGGGCGTTGAAGTGCCGAGTAATAAAGAGCATGTTATGTATGTTTGGTGTGATGCACTTTCAAATTATTTAACTGCGATTGGTTTGGATAGTAAACTTTGGCCAGCAGATGTTCATTTGATTGGAAAAGATATTTTACGATTTCATGCTGGAATTTGGATTGGAATGCTTTTGAGTCTTGGTGTTGAAATTCCAAAAATGATTTTGGTTCACGGTTTTGTAACTAGTCGTGGTGAAAAAATGAGTAAAAGTATTGGAAATGTTGTAAATCCTTTTGAATATTATGAAAAGTATGGAACGGATTATTTGAGATATTATCTTCTTCGAGAAATTCCAACACTTTCTGATGGCGATTTTATACATGAAAGATTTATGGAAACTATAAATAGTGAGCTTTCGAACAATATTGGAAATCTTTTTAATCGTGTTTTGATGATGACTGAAAGATTTATTTCAAGTGAGCTTAGTTTTGAATTTGAAGATGAATTTAAGGCAAAACTTAATGGTTGGTATTTTGAATATAATGAGGCTTTTGAAAGTTATGATATTAAAAGAGCCTCCGAAGTGGTTTTGAAAGTTTCGGATTTTGCAAATAAATTTATTGATGAAAAAAAACCTTGGGCAATGGCTAAAGAACTTTCTTTGAAGGAAGAACTTGAAACTTTGATGGCAAAATTGATTGAACTTTTATCTTTGATTACGCATCTTTTATATCCAATTATTCCAGAAAGTGCGATTAAAATGGGAGGGGGTCTTGGGCTTTCTGAAAAGGAAATTTTGAAAGGGTATGTTGTCTCGAAGGTCCCTTCTAATTTTGAGATTAAGGCGGGGGATATTTTGTTTATAAGACTTGAAGAATAAGATAAAAATCATTTTCTTGGTAAATTTCTGCGTTAAAACAAAAAATGCAGTTCGCTGTATATTTAATACAGCTCACTTTGCTTTTTTTCTTTTGCCTTGAAATTTCCACAAGTAAAAGATTTTTCTTTAATTATAATGTTTTTT
>CAYVBX010000003.1:33692-43316 GCA_964449945.1 uncultured Candidatus Peribacteria bacterium | reverse complement strand
TTTTGCCTTGAAATTTCCACAAGTAAAAGATTTTTCTTTAATTATAATGTTTTTTGGGTTTAAAAAAGGAAATTTGAAGAATAAGATAAAAATCATTTTCTTGGTAAATTTCTGCGTTAAAACAAAAAATGCAGTTCGCTGTATATTTAATACAGCTCACTTTGCTTTTTTTCTTTTGCCTTGAAATTTCCACAAGTAAAAGATTTTTCTTTAATTATAATGTTTTTTTTACTTATGATCCAAATTCGAGCAAGAGAGTTATTGCAATTCTCACAATTGAATATGAAAGAATTATTGCAACAAGTCCAAGTGTTGTCCAGAGAAGTGATTTTTTGCCAGATGCAAAGCCCTCAGCATTTCCCGTTATTATCATTTTTAATCCAGTGTAAGCGACCATAATTACCGCTATAGGTCCTGCAAAAAATAGTAGAGAACCTTCGATAATTTGAAGGATTAAAATTATTCCAGAAACAGCATTTTCACCAGACTCGATTGATCTACTTGTAAATCCAAATGGTAAGTTTGAAGGTTTATATTTTGATGGAATTCCAAATGCTAATGCTTGAGATTTACTCAAGATTAGTATTAAAAAGGTGCTAATTGCGTAAATTATTTTTTTCATTTTAAAAAAAAGTAAATTGAATGATTCCGTTAACAATTCCATAAGCAATAGAAACAACCAAGGCTCCAATGATTAAATACATTATTACATTTTTTGCTTTTTCAGCTTTTGCGGTATCTCCTTCAAAGATAAGTAGATAAATTCCTGCTACAACTATTCCAATTAAGGCAATTATCATAGACCATCCAAGGAAGGTTTTTATTGCAGTTTCTGCGACACCTTCGATAGAAACATCTGGAAGGTTTCGCACTGCGTCAAGCTGGGATTTGTGTTTTTCTCCTTGAACACTCTCAGCCTTTGAGGGCGAGGGAAGAAGGTCGTCTGTTGTAAGTGCTAGGCTTGTTTGTGTAATAAAAAATCCTATCGAAATGATTGCGATGTATAGAACTGTTATGAATTTTATTTTTTTTGCTATCATAAATTTATGGGGTTCGTTCAAATACTTCTCCTGTTTGTTGATAATCGCTTTCAAATACATCTCCTGTTTGTTGATAATCGCTTTCAAATATGTCCGTAGAAGCATCTTTTGTGCTTGTTTCTTCCTGTGTTTGTTCCACAAAATTTAAATTTGTAATTATTTGAACAAAAATAAAGGATAACATTGATATTATAAGTCCGATGATTGCCCACTGTATACGCTCTTTGCTTTTGTTGTAAACTTCTTCTTCGCCTAGGGAAATCATCATTTGAATTCCTGATAAAAGTATGAATAACAGTGAGGCTACGCCAGCAAATCCGATTATGAATGATGCTATTCTTGGCAGTACTTGAGATGTTAATATTTTTTTCTCAAGATTTGGGGCTGTAATATTTGGACCTGGTAGGGTATTGGGTTTTGGAATTTTTGTTGGAGAATATGATTCTTGGTTGTAAGTGTTTTTTGCGTTTTCTTCTGCAGTTTCAATTTTTGTGCCACTTTGAGCACCTTGAGTTAAGGCTTCTAATGCGGATGGGGCAGTTTGTGAGGCTTGAGCATTTTTTAAGGCATTTTGGAGCACTTCTGTAGCATTATTTCTGTTTTCTTCTTGCTGTCTATTATGCTCCTCTTTTATTGCGGTTAGGCCTTGTGATAGAAGTTCGTTAATGGAATTATTATTTTCCTCTGCAAAAGTTGTTAAACTTGAAAAATTTATTATAAATATTGTAAAGATTAGTATTTTTGCTGTAATTTTTGAGAATTTTTTCATTTATTGATTTTTTTAGATTTCCATTGCGTCTATTGTGCCAAGGCTTGTGTTTAAAGAACTATTTGTTCTGGGGTGTTTTGTGGGCTAGTTGTTTCTGCTGTTTCTGTAGTACTTGAACTTGTAGGTATTCCTGTGCTTCCTGTGCTTGCCCCTGTTGTAATGGCCTCAGTCGCTTTTTCAACAGTGCTAGTGTTTCTTACGAAGAAATTTGGATTTATTGTGTATAAAATTATTCCTGATAAAAACATAATCGCAATTCCCATAAATGCTTTAATTATCCTTTTTTTGGCTTCTTCAATTTTTGTTGAATCTCCTCCAGAAGCGGATATTTGAATTCCACTTATAATAATTATTGATACTGCAATTATCCCAGCTATTGAGGCAATATAGGTGTATATTGTTCTGATATAGCCTTCAAGCAAGGAAGTGCCTCCTTTTGATAAAAATACTTGTACGGGGCTACAATGATATGCAATTTGAAGATCATTAAATCTTAATTTGTCACTATATTCATTATAAAAATCTTTCGCTTTTTGAGAGCACTTAATCGCAAGCACTGGATCAAGTGAAAAATAAAATACTTCATTATTTGCTTCAATACTGTATTGCATTGAATTTCGATAACATATTTTGCTTATAAATCTGTCTCCTCTATCGATGCGCTTTTTAAGTTCAGTATAGTTGATAGCTTTTTCGTTTGTTAAGGGTTCTTCTATTATTGTGTAAAAATATCCTTTTATTAAGTCCTCTGGAAGGCATTGCTGTTCCTTTTCAACTATATCCTCAAATGCTCCAGGGAGATCGTCATAAGACTTGTGAGCTTTATTTTTTCTATCTTGATAGCTTTGTTGGGGGGAGGGAGTTTCGGTTGGAGAAGCTCCATTTTCTCTATCTGCGTTTGATTCTTGTGCGAATGACACTAAAAAAGAAGCATTTATAAAAAAAAGTCCGATTAGTGCGAAAATTGCTGATGTATTTAGTAGTTTATTTTTCATTATGTTGAGAATATTGCTTGAACAAATAGCACAATTATATAAGACATAAGTGCAAGAGTGAGCCCTATTATTGCGAATTTTATTGTATTTTTTCCTTGTTCAATTCTTGTGTCGTTTCCTTCGGACACAACAAGTATAAATCCTCCGATTATCATAATTAAAACGGCAAGAGAACCGATCATTTTTATTGCAAAATTTATTATGCTGAGGATTAAGGATATTATTGGCGGATTTGCTACATCATTGAAGTAGGCATGATTTTGTAATTTTTCTTCACCTTCTCCTAAAATTTGTGAATCAATTGTAAGAACTTCTTCTACATTAAATGTTAGGTCTTTTAGCTCTGTATATTCGATTATTTTTGCATTTTCTTCAGCAAAAACGAGTGTTGTATTTGTAAACAACAATAGTAGGGCTATAGATGTTATAAAAATGTTTTTAATTATTTTTGTCATTTTATTGATCTTCAAATTCTTTTGGTATGTTTAAAAGTGCATCTTCTTCTGTTATTAGGCCAGCATTAAATAAGTCTGTTACCGCTTTTTTCATCGTTTGCATTCCTTCTCTTGTTGAAGTTTCTATTATCGAGTTTATTTGATGTGTTGTTCCTTTTCTTATTGTGTTTGAGATTGCACTATTTGCAAACATTATTTCAATGGCCGCAATTCTTCCTTTTTTATCTTTTGTTTTAATAAGAGATTGCCAAAAAACAGCTGAAAGGCTTTCTGAAAGCTGTGTTCTTACTTGTGCTTGTTGATTAACTGGGAAAGCATCGATTATACGACTAATTGAGTTTGCGCATCCGGAAGTGTGAAGTGTTGCAAAAACTAAATGTCCAGTTTCGGCAGCGGTAATTGCAAGTTGCATTGTTTCAAGGTCTCTCATTTCTCCTACTAAAATAACATCAGGTGCTTCGCGAAGAGCTGATCTTAATGCATTTGTAAAACTATGTGTGTGAATAGGTACTTCCCTTTGTTGGATTAAGCTTTTTTGATTTGTGTGTGTATATTCTATGGGGTCTTCGATAGTGATAATATGTTTTTTTTCGTTTTTGTTTATTTCGTTTATCATTGAAGCAAGCGTTGTTGTTTTTCCTGATCCCGTTGGTCCAGTAACGATTACAAGCCCGTTTTTAAATTTTGTTGTTTTTTTCATTTGTTTTGGCAAGTTCAATTGATCCATTGTTTTAACTTCAGATGAAACAAGCCTAAAAACTGCTGATATTCCTTTTTTTTGCACAAAAACATTTATACGAAAACGAGAAATACCTTCTATCTCAAGTGAATAGTCGAAGTCTAAGGTTTTTTGAAATTGTTCTTTTTGTTTTTCTGTTAATAGTTCTAAAATGTATTCTTCTGCCATTTTTTTTGTAAGTTCTGGGTGTTCTGCAATTGGAATTAAGTCTCCATTTATACGTAAAATTGGCTTTGATCCCGTTGCCACATATACATCTGATGCGCCGTATTGAACTGCTGTTCTAAATATTTTATCGAGTTTATACATTTTTCTTTTTTTAAAATCTTTATATTATAGCATAGTTTTGGCTAAATATCAAAGAATAGTTTGGCTTAAGTTGAATAGTTTGGCTTAGGCTATATACATTACAGAGTTGTTTATTACAAAAAGCAAAGGAGGAAGAATTAGAAACTAAAAAAGGCATTGTTTTTAGAGCTTTAATCTAGTTTACAATGCCTTTTCTCTTTTATTTAACTTGTTCTGTTTCCATTGAAATACTTATGATCTTTGCGAGTTCGGCTCTTGTTATTGGTCTTAGTCCTTCAAATTTTCCGTCAATTCCTTGCATAAATCCAAGTCTCTTTGCGTGATAAGCGTAGCTTGCATACCATTCATCCTTGCTTAAATCTGGAAAAGAATTGATTGAAACTATAGACATGATGTCGCCACGGCTTTCTATCAATATTTTAATGGCTTCTGCTCTTGTTAGGTTTGAATTTGGAAAAAGTTTTCCGTCAATTCCTTCAAGTATTTTTAATTTTTTTGCTGTAGTTGCAAATTCACAAAACCAATCAGTGCTTTTTATGTCGCTAAAAGAGCTTGCATCACAGTTTTCAATTTTTATGTTGTGAGAAAGAAGTATCATTTTTAAGGCCTCTGATCTAAGAACATTGTTTTCTGGCATAAAATTTCCATTTATTCCTGAAACGATGTCTAGTTTTGCGAGTGCATTTATATATTCTCTTGCCCAGTGGTTTTTAGTGTCGGGGAAGTAATTGGTGAAAGGCATTTCGCCTGATAGTTCAAAGTTTAATAATACTACATTGCTACAAGCTCTTTTGCTTTCTGTTGTAATTACACAAACTCTATAATAATTTTTGCCTCCGAGTGGTTTTTCATCTGTGTAAGTGGTGTTGTCTCTATAATTGTTTATGCCAATGTATCCATCGTTTGGGTAATAGGGCATTTCGTTTTCTTGAGAGCGAACTATTTTGTACCATTTTAAGTCGTTTTCTGAGTATCTGGTCCATGATAGTTTTGCTTTATTGTCTGATGTTTTTTCTGCTTTTAATGTGATTTGAATGCTTTCGTCGTCTCTGTATTCGTCAGCTTTTATTTTTATGTCCTCTAATGTTGCTTGGCTTTTTATAACAACAGTATTACCGCAAATTTTTTCATCTGAAGTTAGTGTGCAAATTCTATAGTAATTGTTTCCTTCTTTTACTGAGCTGTGAATGTAATTTAGATTATTTATGTCGGTTAGGAATATTAAATAGCCATTTTCTGGGTATATAGGCTCGCTTTCTGTTGTTGAATGAACAACTTTGTAGCCTCTGAAGTCGTTTCCTAAATATTTTGTCCAAGAAAGCGAAACACTTCCGTCTGCTTTTTGGAAAGCTGAAAGTGTTGGTGCGTCTGCGCTTTTTTCTTCCGACAGGATTGCAATTGCAGAATTTGTGTTTAAGCTCAATGTAATTAAAAGAGCAAAAACTGATAATAGTTTTTTCATATATTTTATTGTTATTACTTTATTTATAACGGATAAAAACATTTTATGTTTCTAAAGTTATTTTAAATGAATAACAAATATAGTCCAGAAATAATAACCATTGTTGAAAAAGAGATTATTAGTTTTTTTGCTGGTTTTCTTGCTCCAAGTGTGAAAAATAATAGGGATTTAAAGATAGTGTTTGTAAAAACTGCAATCATTATTCCTTTAATGGCAATGTGTTCTTCCATTCCTTGATTTGCAAAATTTGAAAGAGATATTGTTATGGCATTAACATCAAAAAAACCAGTAATGAAACTTAGTGCATAAATTCCACTGTCTCCAAAAAAATGATTTGCGAGTTTTCCAAGTAAAAGTATGCTGGCAAAAATTGTGGCAAATTGAATTGCAGGCCATAATTTAAAAGGGTTTTCTAATTCTACGCTTTCTGCAAGGTTTTCATCGGTATCTTTTTTGCTTTTAAAATTAAAATATAGGATAAAAAATATTCCTATTATGAACATTATTAAAAATGGTGGAACGATTTTGATAAGTAAGCTTGGATTTATTACACTAATTTCAATTATTACTCTCATCAACATACCGCATTGAGCTATAATTATTGCAAGTACATAGGGGTTTATGACTGATTTATTTCGCTTACTTTGTTCTGAAAATGACAATGTAAGTGCGGTACTTGATATTAGTCCTGCAAAAAAACCTGTTAGTGTTATTCCGTATTTTGCCCCGAATAATTTTATTCCTATATAACTTACAAAAGATATAGCAGAAATAAAAACGACCATAAGCCAAACGAAAAATGGATTGAAAAATTCAAAGGGGCCGAATGTTTCGTTTGGGAGAATTCTTAAAACTATAAATGCAATAAAAATAAATTGTAGTGTAGATATTAATTCAATATCTTTGATTTTTTTTGCGATTTTATGTAAATCATCTTTGAAATGAAGAAGGGTTACGAGAATTAGGGTGATGGTTGTGGCAATTGTTGTTTCTCCTTTTGCGGAGATAAATCCAATGATAAATACAAGAATTCCTGCGAGTTCGGATGTTATTCCTATTTGTTTAAAATTGTTTGCAGTAACATAATAAGATATTGAAATAAGTAATAAAACCGTTGAAATTAATAGAACGGATATGAGAGGAGCGATGTCGAGCAGGTAATAGGATAAGCTTCCTATTAAACCAATTAAAATAAAAGATCTAAAACCAGCAAAGTATCCTTTGTTTTCATCTATTGATTTTTTTTCTCTTTCAAGACCAACAAGTCCTGATAAAAGAACGGTTGCAATTAAATCTGTTAAAAAAATTAAGTTCATGTTTTTTTTGTTTCTTTTTATTATATCAAAAAAAGCCTTAAAAATTAAGACTTTTTATATATAAAGAAGAATTTTTTTAAATTAGACCTTTTTTTGTTAGTGTTCGAAGGCCACTTGTTGAAACTTTAATTTTGATTTTTTTTCCAGTTGTTGGATCAGTAAGCCTTTTTGTTACTAAGTTTGGCCTGTAAATTCTTTTTGTTGCCCTCATTGAGTGGCTTCGGTTGTTTCCAGTTGACGGCTTTTTACCTGTTATTGGACATTCTCTAGACATATTGTGTTGTATTATTTTTTTAAGTAATGAGATTTTATAGGGCAAAATTAAAAAATACAAGCTTTTTTCTTATGTTTTAATCTTAAAATAATAATTTTGCTTGTTTTTTGTTGACTTTAAAGCGTAAAGCAAATAAATTTCTTTTGATATTTATTAATCTGTTTTAGATATGACTAACAGGCACGCATCAAAGAGACATTGTTTGGTTGGAAAAAAACGACCTAAAGCAAGTGAAGGTAAAAAAAGAAATAAGGCTTTGGCTAGAGAAAGAAAGGCAGTTTTAATTGCTTCTAGAAAAGCAGAATAAAAAAGTTTTAATGTTTAAAAAGCGTCAAATTAATAGGGCAAGAACTGTTCGAGTTTCTGGAGGCTCTGAAAAAAGTGGGTCTTTTTTTGGTAAAATTCTCTTTTTACTAGTTTTAATTGGTCTATTTTATTTTTTATTCTTTTCTGAATTTTTTAACATAAATAGTATTAGGTCAGATGTGAATGATGCTGAGTCTGCATCTCTTTCGTCTAGGATTGTTCAACAACTAAATGATACAAGAGGAGAAAATTTGCTTTTTTTAAACACAAAAAATTTAGAAACTAGGCTTGAAAGACTTTTTCCTGATTTAGAAAGGATTGTCGTTTATAAATCTTATCCAAAAACCCTTTGGGTGAGCTATTCTAGGCATCCTGAAACAGCAAATATTGTTTTTGAAAATGCTTCTGGGCGAAATATTTATGTGATAAATACCATAGGGATGGTTGTTCGTATAAATGAAGAAAGAACAAATTTGCCTTTTATTAGGCTTGATAGAGATGAGCCAATAAATATGGATGAGGCTTTGATTAAAAAAAATGATTTAGATTATATAATAGAGGTTTCGGCATATTTTGAAGATAAATTTGGAATGAGGGTTCGAGAATTGATTTTTAAACAGAATGCAAGAGAAGTTCATCTTAATACAGAAAAAAATTTTATGATTTGGATTGATATACAAAAAGATTTTGAAAGTCAGTTAAGAAAGTTGAAAAAAGCGGCTCCTAATTTGGATATTTATAACGAAAGTTTGGAGTATGTTGATTTAAGGATTGCAGGAAACTCAGGAGATAGAATAATATATAAAAGAAGATAACTTAATTTATATGATTTATGCACTAATTGGAGTACTTCTGGGCATACTAATCGGATTAAAATTTAGTATTGCGATACCTGTTGAATATATTAAATATACTGCGGTTTTAATTCTTGCAATTATTGATTCTTTGGTGGGGGCTTCAAAAGCAGAGGTTCGAGGAAAACTAAAGGATGATGGATATAGGCCCGTAATTTTTTTAACAGGGCTTTTAACTAATGTTGTCTTTGCATGTTTAATTACTTTTTTGGGAGAACATTTAGGACTAGACTTGTATTTGGCTGTTACTGTTGTTTTTACTATTAGGATTTTTACGAATATTGGTAAAATTAGAAGGTATTTTTTAGATAAATATTTCGAAAAAAACAAAGAAAAAGTAATTAAAATTGAGTTTTTTGAAAAACTTTGATATAATTTAGTGAAATAATTTTTAAAAATAAAAATAAAATGTCACAAGCTTCCAAACTTGCTCTTATTAAGGAAATGATTGATTCAGCTGAATCAAATTTACGGTCAGCAAAACAAATTTTAATTGAACTTACTGGTTCTTCAACAAAAAATGTTTACGCAAAATTAGCAAAAGAAATTGAACCTAGCGTAAAGGGAGGAGATGAAGATGGTATGAAAATTGTTGAAGGGGTCTTTAATGGTGAAACAATGGTAGATCCAAAAGGGAAGATTTATCCAGTGCCGGCAAATTATGCTAGTAAAAGTAAATTAATTCCTGGTGATGTGCTTAAGTTAACGATTTTAGAAGATGGTTCTTATTTATATAAACAAATTGGGCCAATTGAAAGGAAGAAAATAGTGGGAGTTTTGACTTATGAAGATGGACAATACAAGGTTATTGCAAATGGGAAGGCTTATCGAGTGCTTCTTGCATCTGTTACATATTTTAAGGGTGAAATTGGAGATAGGGTTACAATTGTAATTCCAGAGCTTGAAGATAGTGAATTTGCCGCAATAGAAAATATACTTCCACGAGATGGTGATGAAATTGATGTGGAAGAATAGTTTTGTTTTAAAAAATAAAAATAAAAAATATGAATGAAGAAAATATAACAACTGGACAAGCTGGAGTTTCGGGTGAAAGTTCTGGTGGAAACATGATGAATGGAGTTTCGGGTGAAAGTTCTGGTGGAAA
>CAYVBX010000003.1:26970-33592 GCA_964449945.1 uncultured Candidatus Peribacteria bacterium | reverse complement strand
GCGAATGTTGGTCTTGGGGCAAGTGTTCCTAGTCCTGCGGTGGTGCCTGAAAATACAGGTGCTCCAAGTGTAGCTAGTCCTGCGGTGGTGACTGAAAATACGGGTGCTCCAAGTGTGGCTAGTCCTGCGGTGGTGCCTGAAAATACAGGTGCCCCAAGTGTGGCTAGTCCTGCGGTGGTGCCTGAAAATACAGGTGCTCCAAGTGTGGCTAGTCCTGCGGTGGTGCCTGAAAATACAGCGAATGTTGGTCTTGGGGCAAGTGTTCCTAGTCCTGCTGTTCCTATGCAAACTCAATATGCACAAAAAATACCTGTGTCTAGTATTACTCAGAGAGAAAATCAAGCTTTAGAACTTAAAAATCAAGAAAATGAGCATACGGAAAATGAGTCAGCACAAATTAAGGAGCTTGAAAAAGCACTTCTTGAGGTTGCTCCTGAGAAAAAATCAAAGAAAAAACTCTTTATTATATTAGCGTTAGGGGTTGCTGTTGTTTTGGGGATGGTAGTTTTAATCTTTATGCTTTTTAACAATTCTGGAGAAGAAGTTCTTCAGTTGGGTGAAAAAAACACTTTAGGGCAGGATGCTCCTCCTTCTGTAACTTCTCCTTTTGAAAGCTTTGAAAACTCAAATAATCAAGTTGATGAAGAAAATTTTATTATTCCAGAATTTGATAATTTATTAGAAGAGTTACAAACGACTGCGCCTCCAGTTTTAGAGATCATCGATAGTTCTTCTTCTGAAATAAATGAGTTAGAGTCAGAAAATTTGCCAGTTCAAAGAGTAACTAGATAAAAATTCTTTTTTAAAAATAATTTGTTTTAAACATAAAACCTTATATAAAAAGGTCTTAAGATTTTAAAATTTTTAATTTCTTTGAAGTTTTTATGAACAACGGATAGTTTTCTCCCGCGGAAAGTTTTCTTTATTATGCAAAAATTTCAAAAAACAATTGTTTTTATCGAAGTATTTTTTTGTTCAAATTTTTTCTTAAAAAGATTCAATAGATAGTTTATTTATTAGTGATGAAAAAATTTAAGGGTTTTTTAAGAGCCTCTTTTCTTGACAGGGTGTTGGTTTTGTGATTAAATATCGTTCCTTAATTAAAAATATATGAAAAATTTAAAATTATTTGTTTTATTCTTTATTGTCTTTTTTCTCTCGTCTTGTGGATCTGAAAGCGTAGAAAATAGTGAAAAAGTTCTTAGAAAGCCAGTTCAAGAAAAAGTGTCTAGAACTTCCTCACAAGAAAGAGTTTTGCGAAATTCTAATTTATTAAAAAAGTCGGCAAAAAAAGTAGAAGAAAGAACTTCGAATATTGTTTATTTTGATGCTTTACTTGAAAGTTTTGGTTTTAGTGCTGGAAATGAAGTTTTTTTGGGGGAAAGACCGTATAAATCATTAATAACTGAAAGAAGAGAAATTGATTCTTATGAGCTTCAAAACCCAATACGAATGAGTCAATTTTTGAGTGATAATTATTTAGAAAATGAATCAGGAGAAGATGTTTATCAAAAACATATTATGGGAACATCTTATAATGTACGAGACGGATATTTGCTTACTGCGAAGTATGATGATAAAAATGTTCAAAAAGGATATATTGAAAGTACTCAAAAAGAAAAGAAAAAGGATGATTTTTTTGAAGGACAGAAGGGATATATTGAGTCTTATGATGGAGATAAATCAAAAACATCTGGAAATTATTTAGATAATGTGAAAGGTGAAACTACTATTTTAAAAGGTTATATAGAAAATACAAAAGCTAATAATGTTTCAAAAAATTATTTAGAAAATTTTTCAGAAGATAGTTTTAATTATGGTGAAAATTATTTAGAGGTTTTAAATAAAAATGATGGAATTAGTGCACCATCAAAAGGATACTTATCTTTTTTAAATAATGAAGCGGGCTTGTCCAAGGGGTATTTAGAGTCCTATGATTTTGATGGTTTTCGTTCTACGTCAGGTTATATTGAAAATACAGATTATGTTTCAGCTTCAAATTCATATTTAGATAGGGTTTATTTTTATGGTGGATCTACTTCTTATTTAGATAATGTGGGAGTAAGTTCTTCTTCAAAGGGCTATATTGAAAGCTTAGCTGTTAAAAATTCTTGGCCAAATATGGGGTATTTCGGTTTTTAGTTTTAGTGAAAAAAATTTATTCATTAAAATTGTCAAAGCCTTTTTTTCTGGCTTAATTGACTTGATTTAATGTTCTTTGATAAAGTTTTTTCCTTAAGTAATTTTTTTATTGATGAAAAAGAAAAACAAAAAAACACTTATAAATTTATTCTATTTTTCTTTGTTTTTTTTGCTTTTATTGTTTTTTTCTTTGGGAATTGTTTTTTTGTATTTTGTAACAATTCTTCCAGATGTTTTAGAAAATGAAAACCTTGAATTTTCACTTTCTTCTCAAATTTATGATAAAGATGGAAATGTGTTATATACAATTTTTGGGGCAGAAAATCGAGAAGAAATTTCACTTAATGATGTTTCAAAAAATTTAGTAAATGCCACAATTGTTGTAGAAGATGAAAGGTTTTGGAAGCATTATGGGATTGATTTTAAGGGTATTTTTAGGGCTTTAAGGTCTAATGTGCTTGGAGTTGGAAAAAAAACTGGCGGTTCTACAATTACTCAACAATATGTGAAAAATGCTTTTTTATCACCAGAAAAAACTTATTTGCGAAAAGTGAAAGAGGCAGTTTTGGCCTTAAGAATGGAATATGTTTATGATAAAGAAAAAATATTGGAATCCTATTTGAACATAATTCCCTATGGAAATAATTCTTTCGGAATTAAAAAGGCTAGTGAAGTTTATTTTTCTTCTGATGCAAAATATTTAACTGTTGCACAAAGTGCGGTGCTAGCTTCTCTTCCTCAGGCTCCAACAAGATTAAACCCTTATGGCCCAAATAGATATTCAAGGCTTCTTGTTGAATTTAGTGATGAAGACCTGAATAATAGAAGTATTAGTTCTGAAAACGATTTAGAGCCTTTCGAATATATAAATGGTCTTATAGGGCAAATGGTAGACATTTCTGAAAACAAAAAAATTTGGATTTCAGGAAGGGCTGATTTTATTGTTGATAAAATGTATTTAGAAAATTTGATAACTTTTGCGGAGCGAAATATTGCTTTTGAAGAACTGAAAACAATGGAATTTAATGTTTATAGAGAAGAAATGCATCATCCTCATTTTGTTTTTTATGTTATGGAAGAATTGGAAAAAATTTATGGAAGAGAGTTTTTAGAAAAAGGCGGGCTTAAGATTTATACAACGCTAGATTCTTCGTTGCAAAAATATGTTGAAGATTTGGCAAAAAAACGCATACAGATAAACAAAAATCGTGCAGGAGCTAATAATATGGCGATTCTTGCTGTAGATGCAAAAAGTGGTGAAATTTTGGCAATGCTTGGTTCGGTTAATTATTATGATGATACTATTGATGGGAAAGTAAATGTTGTGCTTAGGCCAAGACAACCGGGGTCTTCTTTTAAGCCTTTTATTTATGCTAAAGCTTTTATGGAGGGGCTTGCTCCGTCTAGTCGAATTGATGATACTCCAATGAAAATTCATAATAATACCCCTCAAAATTTTGATGGCGGTTTTTTGGGTCCTATAAGTGTGAGAGAGGCACTTGCTAAGTCAAGAAATATTCCTGCGATAAGGGCGTATTTTATGGTAGGAGAAGAGGATTTACTTCTTCCTTTTTTGAAAAAATTTGGGATTTATTCTTTAAGGGAAAATTTTGATTATGGGTATCCACTTGCGATTGGTTCCGGAGAGCTTAGTCTTTTTGAAATGGTGCAGGGTTATTCTGTTTTTGCGAATAATGGTGATAAAATAAATATTTCGGGGATATCTTATATTGAAGATAAGCATTCTAATGTTGTTTATGAAAGAACAATAGAGAAAACTGAAGCAGTAATACCGCCTTCAATTGCATTTTTGATAAATAATATTTTGTCTGATAGAAATTATTCTATAGGCCCAAACTTGTTTGTAAAAGGTCAAATTACTGCAGGGAAAAGTGGTACGAGTACTAAAAAAACTAAAGGGGCGGGTGCTGTTCGTCCTGGTGATCTTTGGACTGTTGGTTATAATCCAAGTTTTGTTGTTGGTGTTTGGATAGGAAATACTGATGGTGCAGGGCTTAGTTATTCTGCAGAGGCCTATAGTTTTGCAAGTCCTGTGTTTTCTAGCGTTATGGGGGAGATTTTGAAAGATAAAACTGTAGAACCTTTTCCTGTTCCAAATGGTATAAAGCCACTTATGGTTAATAAAAATTCTGGACTTCTTGTTGCCTTAAGTACTGCAAATGAAGATAAAATTTTAGAGTATTTTGCTGAAGATTTTTTCGTACAAACTGTTCGAGAGAAGTTTGTAGCACCAGTTTTGGCCTTAGATTAAGAGGCTTTTTTAAGAATCATGTGTGTTTTTAATTTTTATTGAATTATTTTGTGAAAGACTTTTTATTTATTTTTATTGTTGTGAAAAACTAAGTATTAAAAAAAGACAGAGAAATCTCTATCTTTTTTTATTTTTTTGGCTTAACAACATAAAGATCCACAACAGCAGTCTTTACATTTTTTACCTTTTGCAATTACCTTTTTTTTTTAGCAACTGCTTTCTTTGCAACTGGTTTTTTAGCACTTGCCTTTAAAGCAACAGCTTTTTTTGCAGGTTTCTTTGCAGGTGCTTTCTTGACTACTTTCTTTGCAGGTGCTTTCTTAGCTATTTTCTTTGCAACTACTTTCTTTACTGGTTTTTTTGCTACTTTCTTTGCAGGTGCTTTCTTTATAACTTTCTTTACAACTTTTTTAGCAGGTGCTTTTTTTGCAACTGGTTTTTTTGCAGCTTTTTTTGCTGGCATGATTGTTTAGGTTATGAGGATTAAAACAATTATTATTATCTATTATTTTTTTTTGAAATCAATAAAAAACTTTAAAAAATTCTTAGTTAATAGTGTTTTTGTCATTGTGTTTTTATGTCTTCTGAAAGCCATCTTCTTTGATTCTGTTTTTTTATGATTTTAGTTTTTTTATTTTTTGTAAAATTTTTGTTTTAAATTTTTGGCTTTATGCAGCACATATTTGTGTGTGTCTTTTTTTCTTTTTTCTCATTGATTTAATTGTTTTAATAATGATATGTTTGTTTTTTCCTTTTAATAAGCGAAAAATTTGAGTTTTTAATTTTCTTTTGTTTTTTTGTTTGCAATAAATTAAAATTTTATCAAGTCAAAAATAATTAATTTTCCTTTTATGCATAGGTTTTTTTTAGATTTTAATAAGCTTGGAGCGGGCGAAATTGAATTGTTTGATAAAGAATTTGTTTTTCAAGTTTTTAAGGTTTTGAGGTTTAGAGTCGGTGAAACTTTAATTTTGTTTAATCAGAATTCTGATGACTTTATTTATAAAATTATTGGGGTGAATAAAAATTGTGTTCGACTTTCTCTTCTTTCTTCTGTAAGTAATGTGTCAGTTTCTAAGCGAAAAATTAGACTTTTCTTTTCGATGACAAAGCAGATGGAAAAGATGGAATTTGTTCTTCAAAAGTGTACAGAACTTGGAGTTAGTGAGTTTTTTCCTTTGATTAGTCAAAGGACAGAAAGGGGCGTCTTAGAGAAAAAAGAAAGATTACTTAGGATTTTAAAAGAAGCAACTGAGCAATGTGGGGAAAACAAAATTCCTCTTTTGCACGAAGAAAGAGAGTTGAAAGATGAGTTTCTGTCCGACAGGAAGGGGTTTGTTCCTGTTTTTGCACATTTAAATGGTGATGATTTTATTTATAATAAATTTATGGATTTTTGTAATATTGATATATTTATTGGTCCAGAAGGAGGATTTTCTGATGAAGAATTTGTTTCTGCAAAAAAGTTTGGCTTTAATTGTTTGAAATTTTCTGAAAGGGTTTTTCGTGCAGAAACGGCTTCTATTGCAATTTCTTCCTTGTTTTTATTGAGTTGATTTTGAAGTTTTTCTTGATAATATTTTTTAATTTCTAGTAATTGAGGAATCAATTTAGATTTTTTATCAAACACTATTGTCGTTTTGTCAATATTGTGTTATAGTTTTGTGATAATTTTTAATAAAAATAAAAATGAAAAAGCTTGTAGTTTGTTTTTTAACTCTAATATTGGCTATTTGTATTCAGTTTTTGCAGTTTAATGATTCTGCTTTTGCAGTCGATGTTGATGATTTGCATGTCGGTCTTCAAGGATATTGGCCACTTGATGGTGATGCAAATGATTATAGTGGTAATGGAAGAGATGGTGTTAATAATGGTGGAAACTTTGAGTCTGCAATTGTAGGAAATGGTCTTAGAGTTTTATCTTATGAGCCAGATGAAGAGCATGTTTCTGTTGCACATGATGCGCAATGGGATTTGTCAGGGGACTTTTCAATTGGTTTTTGGGTTAAACTTGATGAGCAATTTGATGGAGTTTCATTTATTGGAAAAGGAGAAGGTGGCGGTTCTACATATAAATGGATGATTTATCATCATAATGATAGGTTTGTGTTTCATACAAATACTGAGGACAATGATGTTGTCAATTTTTCAAGTCTTGGAAGAAAAACTTTATATTTCAAATTTAGAAATACTCAAAATCATGTTTCT
>CAYVBX010000003.1:12438-26870 GCA_964449945.1 uncultured Candidatus Peribacteria bacterium | reverse complement strand
CGGTACTCTTGGGCCAAAAACAAGAGAGCTTCTTAATAATGAATATCTTTACTTGTTGAGTTAAATGTTATATAATACTGTAGTGATTATTTAAAATAAAAATAAAAATAAAAATGAAAAAAATCCTTGTATCAATGCTGGTTTTTTGCATGGCACTTGTGTCTGGTGCTGTGGCTCCTATGGGAGGAAAGACTGCAAATGCGCTTCCTGCGCCAACAGACTATTCGTTCACATCTTTATTAGATGGATTACTTTATTATTTTCCATTTGATAATAATTTAGTTGAATATCCTGTAAGGTATAATAATGGAGCATCAACTACTGCTTATTATGATGTCGATTCTGTAATTGGGCGTTCTTTGTTTTTTAATAAGTTTGTTCCAAGTGTGGTTGAAATTCAAGATGATCCAACAAATTCAAACTTTGATGAGGAATTGAGTCTTTCGACATGGTTTAAACTTCCAAATGGAAAAGATGGTGGTGAATATACTGTTATTGTGCAAAGGGATGGTTTTGGTGAGAATTTTCAACTTTATGCGAATTATTTTGATGAACTGTATTTTACTGTATGGGATAGATTAGGGGCTGAACATTCATATGCTTTTGATTCTCCTGCATTGCCTAATCAATGGCATCATGTTGTAGTAAATGTAAAAGCGAATGAATATGTCAGGATTTATTTTGACGGTGTTTTGGCTTATGAAGAAACAGCCTTTGTGCCTTCTCAAATCAATAATTCAGTTTCAAAAATTTTTATTGGTAATGATTTTTATGGAGCTTATATGGATGGATGGGTTGATGAACTTGCTGTTTGGAATCGAGTTTTGCTAGAAGATGAAATAGCTCATTTATATGATGACGGAATGGGAAATCCAATTCCTGTTGTTTATGATTATTTGAATTTTAATTTCGAAGACGCTACTAAAAGAGCAAATGTTGTGCCAACTGTAGATTCTTTAGACGAATATTATCCTGATATTGGAAATTCTGGCGGAATATCTTTACATGGAGATCAAGAGTTTTATTTATGGGGTGTTGGAAGTGATGGAACTGGTACAAACGCACCAATTACTCGAAATTGGGTTGATGGTGCTGGGGTAAATTACTATAGAGTACAATTGGATGCAGAAGGACTTCAAGACTTAAAAGTAAGTTCTAGACAAAGAAGTTCTAATACTGGGCCAAGAGATTTTAGACTTCAGTATTCAACATCTGGACGAATGCCACTTGTTTGGAATGATGTTCCTGGGGGAGATATCGTTGTAGGTGATAATTTTACTTCTGGAAGGCTTATTGATTTGGATCTTCCTGCAGAATGTAATGATTCAAGAGTTTTATATTTAAGATGGCTTCAAACTAGCAATACCTCTGTAAATGGAGGACTTGTTGCAAGTGCTGGTACCAATAGAATTGATGATATTGAAATTAAAGGCACGAAAATTAATTTCACTCCAGAGCTTTCAAGTCTTTCTCCTTCAAATGTTGTTGTCGGATCTGCAGATACAACTATTGAGGTGATTGGAAAACAATTTACTAGTGGTTCACTTGTATATTTATCTGGTGTGCCTTTGGCAACAACTTATAAAAGTTCTACAAAGCTTGAAGCCTTAGTTCCTGCTGGAAACTTGGCGATACTTGGAACATTTCCTATAACTGTATTTACTCCAACTCCTGGTGGTGGAATTTCAAATTCAGTTGATTTAACAGTTGGAAATCCAGTGCCAGTTTTGACAACAATTGATCCGGATAATGGAGTGGCTGGATCTGCTGGTTTTACTATGACTGTTACTGGTAATGATTTTGTAAATGGAAATTCGGTCGTTCGATTTGATGGGTCGGATAAAGTAACGACATTTGTTGATTCTGGAACGCTTGAGGCGACAATTCCTGCATCTGATTTACTTGTCGCAGGCGACTTTGATATTACAGTTTTTACTTCTGGTCCTGGAGGTGGCGAGTCTTTGGCTCAAGTTTATACTTTGGTTGACGCGGTGCCTTCGGTTTCTTCTATTAGTCCTGTTTCTAAGGTTCAAAATTCTGGGGCTTTTATATTAACTGTTTATGGTGCTGGTTTTGCTTCTAGTTCTGTAGTTAGATTTAATGGTGTCGATAGGGCAACTACTTATGTTAATTCAACAACTTTGACAGCAAGTATTCCTGCATCTGACTTAGTTGCACTTGGTGTTTTTCCAATTCAAGTATTTACTCCTGCTCCTGGTGGTGGACTTTCTGTTGCTGAAAACTTTTCTGTAGTTTCTGCACCTGCACCTGCTCCTTCTTCTGGAGGCGGTGGTGGAGTTGTGATTTTACCGGTACAACTTGCAAATGTTTATGATATTTCTGGTTCAGAAATCGTTATTGAAGATGCTTTAGATTTGAAATCTGAAAATATTAGAATTCGATTTGAAGGATTTAAAAATGCAAATCAATATATCGTTTCTGAAGATGAAAATTTTAAGGGAGCAAGATGGCAAAGTTTTGAAGAAAATGCAAGTTATAGGCTAAGCTCTGATCTTGGAAGAAAAACTTTATATTTCAAATTTAGAAATACTCAAAATCATGTTTCTGAAGTGGTTTTAAAGAATGTTAATTTAATTAAAAATGGAGGAGAAATCCTTCATGAAAGTGCTCCTGAGCTTGAGTTCTCAAAGCTTTCAATGAATGAAAGGGTGAGGGCAAATTTAGAAGCCAGAAGGGCGAAAAGACTTGAATGGCTTAAGGAAAGACAAAACTATGAGTTTAAAGAAATTGTTATTCCTTATGAGGTAAATAATGGTAGTTTAAGCGTTAATATAAAAAATGTACCAATTGATTTTAAATTTGAGAGATTTTTACAAGTTGGAATGAGGGGTGATGATATCTTGAATTTACAAAAAATTCTTCAAGAACTTGGATACTTCGATTTTGAAGAAGGTCCGACTGGATATTTTGGAGAAGTAACAAAGAAAGCACTTATTGATTTTCAGATAGATAATTCTCTTGCTCCGTTTCCCGGTACTCTTGGGCCAAAAACAAGAGAGCTTCTTAATAATGAATATCTTTACTTGCTATAAAATTTATAAAAGGCGTTAATCTAAGATAAAGATTAACGCCTTTTTTGTTTTTTTAAAATATTTATCTAGCTTATATTAAATAATTTTTGCGCAAACGTTCTCAAAAAAGCCATCTTAGATAAACTATTAAATTGTTGGTAAAAAAACTTAAGGCTTTTGTATAAAAACTTATAGTTGACATATTTTTGCAAAATACAGTAAAGTCTTTTCTTGTATTTTGTTTAATGAATGAACTTGTATAAAAAAACTAATTTGGAGTATGAAAAAATCGAGCCTTCAAATAAAGAAAGGTTAATCTCTTTGGCTCAAAAATTAATTAAGCAAAATAATCATGTGAAAAATTCACCTGAGCATTTATATTCTATTGTTTTTGACTTTTATATTATGCAAATGCTTAGGTTTTTGAATAATGAAAAAAGAAGTGATGTTTTCAGTTTTGATACCTTTTTTAAAGGATTTAGTGATTTTGAACTTACGGCTTTTAAAAAGTTTGTTTCAACAATAAATGATGTTGATTCGTTAGATTTATTGATTCAAAATTTAGAAGAAAATGAAAATATTAGTGAAAATCCTAGTAATGACGAGATGTTGCTAAATTTAAGCGCTTTTCGTAAAGTTTTAGAAAGAGAAATGAAAAACTTGGACTCTTTGGAAAAACTCGAACAGCCAAACTTGGTTCCTTTGGAAGAAAATAGTCGGCCAAATTTGGATTCTTTGGAGGTATACTTTCCAACTTCTCTTAATTTTGGACAAATTTTAGAAAATAAACTTGTAAATTATCCGAATACTTTTTTGGATTTTAATAAATCTTGTGAAGAAATTAAAAAACTTATAAATGATTTAGAAAGTGAAGACTCCGCAAATGTTTTTAATTATTTAGATAAAATATTTTTTAAAAAAAGTTGTGATTTATTAAAATGCAATTTTTCAAAAGCAAGATTAAAAGAATTTTTGTTGAATTATTTGAATTTAATTTTAAAAATGTTTGAAGTTTCTAGAATTATTTATTCAATTTTTAACAATTTAAATTTAAGTTTTTTTAGAAATATATTATTAAATGACGAAAGATTTTTACTGAATTTATTTGAAGAACATAAAACCTACGTTAAAATGGATCGTTATTATCCATTGTATGCAAATGATGATGAAGAAACTCTTCTTGCTAAAAAAAGAGAATTAAGTCCAAGAAAATATCGTTGTAATAATGAATATACAAGACGAAAAAATGTGATTTGTTTTTTACAGATTTTAAATACAGATTATATTTCTTCTTTAAATGAAATTAGAGATAAAATTATTGCTTGTGAAAATGGCAATATTTGTCTTGATAATAATTCAAATAATTTACTAATGCTATTGCTACAAAAGCGCATTTCTGTAATTAGAGATAGTATGTTTTTTGAGTATTTTAAAAATGAAAAGAAAGAACTTTTAGAAGCTCTACTTACGGATTCTTTTATAAAGTTTGTTGTAGAAGCTCAAAACCCAAATAAAGAAAAGGAAATTCTTGATCTTGAATTCAATAAAAATTATGTGTCGCTTTTTTTTGATCTAGTTTGTGATACTTTAATGATAAATGGTTATATTGAGAGCAAATCTGATTTGGTGTGGATAAATTGTTCATCTTCTCCTCTTGACTTTATTCGTTCGACGGATTCGATGTTTGTTATCAAAAAAGGAAAATATAAAGATTTTATTATTAAATATGATATTACAAAAAATCATAGTAAAACTACAAATCTTTGGGATTCAGTAATTTTATTTATTCAAGATACAAAAGAGGAAAATATATTACGAGGATTTGAAAAATTTAAGAGAAAAGTAGAAAATTATATGAAAAAAGCAAGTTCATTTCCAGATAATCGAAAATCTTTTGCATACTTGGAAGGAGTTTCAGATATGTTTATTTAATAGTACTCTTAGAAATTTTAGTCTTATATGAGATATAATTTCTTCAATTTCAGCCTTTCTTGCTTGAAATAAGGTGTTTATTATTTTTGAATCTTTTGATAATGAAAAGAAATTTGGATATTGCTTAGATACAACAGAAGTTGTTAAATCTTTAAGATTTTCCTTAAGAATTTCGTCTTTTTCAGTTTTTGATTTTTCCCATGCTATTAGAGCTGTTCTGAAGTATCCAATTTTTTCAAACAATTCAAATATATGAAATAATGAATCGTTTTCGTTAAATAAAATCGAAAGGATCCTTTCTTTATTCGGCAGTTTGTATTTTTTAAATAAATATCTTAGAATTTTTTGTTCATTTTTTTTATCAACTAGTGTTTTTTCTGGTGCGGGGATGTCTCCGATTATTGACTCTGCCCAGTCATGGACTTCTGCGGTTTCTGCGAGTAATTCTATGTCTTCTGTACTCAGATCCTCAAAATATTTTGCAAAACTTTTGCAAAGGCCTCTCATGATTTTCATGTGATTTAAATTGTGAACATCTGCCCCGAGTGTTTTAACCCATTTTTCATTTGAAATGTGAGCTGGCTTGAATGGAGCAAATCTTATTTGTGTTTTTAATTTTTCGGAGTAATAACTTTCTTCAAATTTCTTATGAGAAAGCTTTTTATTGCTCATATAATTGTTTATAAGGCGAAATATTAGGGCAAACAATGCAATTTTGTCAATATGTGCTTTATGAAAAGGCACCAGTTTTTTTTAAATACAAGTTTATTTGGCTAACATAAAATAATTTTTAAAAATAATTTTAAGGTTTTTAAGTTTTAGATAAATCTTCGTTTTTTAAATTTAAATGCTTAAATAGTATAAAAGAATTCCTGCTGAAATGGCTACATTAAGCGATTCAATTTCTTCCTTTATTTCGATTTTAATTTTTTCTTTTGAAATTTCTAGGATTTCTTCGTCAATTCCTCTTGTTTCATTTCCAAAAACTATGCAGAAATTTTTTGGAACTTTTAGGCTTTGAAGTTTTGTGCCTGATTTTGAGCTTGTTGTGAAAATTGGAGCGTTGAACTTTTTAAGCCAGTTTATGTCGCCATCCTCGTAGATGTTTAAGCTGAAAATGGAATCTTTTGAGGCTTGAAGTGTTTTTGGATTGTAAAGTTCGGCTGATCTTTGGTCTATTACTATGTTTTTAAAACCGAATGCAAAAGCGGTTCGAAGTATTGTTCCGAGGTTTCCCGGATCTTTTATGTCGTTTAAGAAAACAACAGGGGAGTCGGCGTGTTTTCGTTTTTTCTTTTGATATATGGCTGAGATTCCAGATGGATTTTCGAGGCTTGAAAAATATGAGTTTATTTTTTCGTTAATTATGAAAAAATTCTCGCATTTTGAGCTTTTTAAAAGGAAATCTAGTGTTTCTTTGTTTTTTTCAGCAAATATTTTTGTGAAAAAAAGTGCTTCGAAATCAAAGCCTTTTTTTAGTGCATCGTGAATTGTGGTCGCGTTTTCAATTAAAAATTTATCTTCTTGTCTGCGGAATTTTTTTTGATTTAGTTTTTTAAGAAGTTTTATGTTTAGGTTGTCTGTGCTTTCTAGTTTTTTAATAAAGTTTTGCATAGTTTGCTTGGTTTTGTGGCTTTTTTTATTGCTTTGTGATTGTAGGGAACGAAATCTTTAGTTTTATCCAAACATTAGCCATTCTGGTTTGAAAAGAAGCAAAATTCCAATAATCACCATGCCGATACCTCCGATTAAATGTGCTATTCTTGCGTACTTTCCTGAAAGACCTGTTACTTGAAGAGTTATCATTGCGGTGAAGAAAATTAACAAATCGTCGAGCATAAATACAAGAATATACAAAAGCAAGTAGCCGTAATATGTTGACTTTGAGAGTTCGCTTAATGCAAGAATTTGAGTGTATACAGCAGGAAGACCAGCAGAACAAATAAGTTCTACTAAGTTTACTGCCCAAGCTAGTAAAATAATTCCAATAAGTGCTACCCAGAAGTTTTTTTCTTGTGTTAGTTTTTTTAATTTATTGAAAACCTTTTGTCGTTTTTCGTTTTTTGTAACTTTGCAGGTGCTTTCAGGGTTTTTAAAGAATTCTTTTAGATAATAAGAGCCTCCACCAACGGCTATAAGTCCTATTAAAACCCTTATCCAAACAATAAATCCAATAAATAATATTAAGTTTAGCCATGCTGATAAAAACAAAAAATACATTGACGCAGATGCGATGATAAATGTTGTTCCGAGAATCCACATTCTTACCTTATTTTCCATTCCGAGTAGAAGGCTTATTAGGAAGAGAAGAGTCCACATTGCGCAAGGATTGAATCCGTCTACTGCAGCGATAATAATTGTAATTATTGGGAGTGAAAGATTTTTTGTTTGTATTTCTCCAATAAGTGGAAGAGTTAGACTATCGGGAACTATATGGTTTTTTTTGCCTGTGCTTTCTGTTTCTACTTTTAGTCCAATTTCTAGTCCGACGTCTCGGCAAGCGTTTTCTGTTGCACATATTATTTCGTTTTCAATAGCTCGTCCTGTTGAATTTTCATCAAGCCAACCTGTAAAATATTTATCACCAACTACAGTAAATGGGACACCTCCAACATTTGCGTTTAATTTTTTACTAAATTCAACCATTAAATCACGATTTTTTTTGCTTCCCCAAACTTCGAAGCTTTGTACTCTTAAATTCGAATATTTGTCTTCCATTTTTTTGAGAAATGGCTTTTGTTTTTCACAATGTGGACATCCAGTCCCGTAGAAAAAATAAAGATTTACAATGTTTTCTGTTCTTTCAGTTTGGTCTATTGAAATTCCTGAATAATTTTTAGTTTCTGTTTCAAGAATTGAGTTTTCGAATGTTTCTAGGTTGTTTTCTGTTGTAAGAAAAGCGGTGTTTTGTAAAAAAAAGGCAAAAGAAAATATTGCAAATATTAGTGCAAAAAATTTTTTTGTTTTATTCATTTTGTTTAATTAAGAACGAAAATGATTATACATAAATAAGTTTTTAAAAAAAAGTTTTTTTATGTATAGTTGTGCAAAATTTTATAAAATAAAAACTATGAAAAAAATTATTTCGTTTGGGCTTGTTTTTGTTTTAATTCTTTCGTCGTGTTCGTTATTTGATGGAGGAAAAACAAAAGAAACAAGAAATAGAGAAGATTTAGAAGCTTATTTAAATCGAGAATCTGATTTTGAAATGCAAATTGCAGGGCCTTTTTATTTTGGAAATTTCGATGGTTTAAGTCCCATTTCGAAAGAATATTCTGAAATTCGAAGAGAAAGAGTTGAAGAAATTGTTGAAATAATGGATGAAAGTTTTGTTTTACTTAGAGATATTGATAAAAAACTTCGAGAAATGAGAAGTGTCTTTGCTAGTTTTGTTGAGGAAATTAAAGAGATTGAGCCAGCTTCAAGAAATTATGCAAATCAACTTCTAACAGCTACAAATATTGCGCCGATTTCCTCTTCATTATCAAATGCAATTTCTTTAGAAAGACATTTAAAAGATTATGAAAATACTCCTGAGTGGGGTTTTTTACAGTTTCAAAGGTATGCTTCGATTTTTAAACTTTCAGAACTTTATTTAATGGAGTCTGCAAGTTTACTTCAAAGAGCTTTAATGCTTTCAACTCTTGCAGAACTTGATAAAAGTAATGAAGCATTTGCGAAAGTTAATGATGAGTTTGTTTTGAAAATGGATAAAGTAAGTGAAGAAGTTAATGATCTTTTGAATGAATTGATGAGAAAAAATGCAATGCTTGTTTATGCGGATCAGGTTTTATTTAGTGCGGATATTGATTTTGCACGAAAAACTTTGGCTTCTATTGATTTGGAACTTTCAAAAATGGAGGGAATTTTTAAAGCTGGAAATTCAAATGAAAATTTGAGTGATGAATTTGTAGAAATTTTCAAAAGGCAATATGAAGAAATGAAAATTTATAGAGATTCAATTTTTGCATATATTTCAAGTGTGCCAGAAAGTGAGCTTTTGGCTTTAGAGAGTAATGTTGTGTCAAATAGTTTTTTTAATGTTGCTTTCGCTTCTGATTGGCCAAGTTATTTGCAAGGAAAAATTTCTGATGCTTATAAAACCGCTAAGTTTGCAAAGGATATGACTTTTGCGGCGGTTCGGCTTGGCGGAAAAAAATTAAAAGAAGGTTATGATGAATCTGGGGCTCATGAATTTATAAAAGATGGTGCGCAGATTTTGAATGGTGGTCTTGAAATTGTTAATTCTGGTGTTGCGATTTCTATTTATGGTATCCAAGGAATTTATTTTGGGGATATGGATTTGGCTGATTTTAAACGAAGAATAGAGGAAGAAAAAGCAGAACTGCATAAAAGATTTTTAGCTGGGACACTCGGTAAAGACCAATATGATGAAATTATTCATCAAGTTAATCAATTTCAAAGAAATACAGGCGTGTTTATTGAAAACATGTCGGAGCTTGCGGGCGATATGACTTTTATTGTTGGTGGAGATGCTGAGTTGAATAAATTTATTAGAAATGTGACAAGGGGTGTTGGAAATGAAGCCAAAAAAGCCTTAGATACAGCGACAGATTTTACAAAAAATTTAGCAATAGTAATGCATCCTGAAACAAGTAAAGAAGATACTAGAAAAGCGCTTGTTGATATTTTGGTTTCTTTAAAAGGAGTAAAGGATAAAGATGGAAATTATATTAAAGTTGAAATGCCGGATTTAATTGAATTAGTTAAAGAACAGGCATCTAAAGAACTTGGTTTTTCACAGGAAGAAGAGGCGAGTTTTGTAGAACAGTTGCAAGAAATTATGAAGGATGAACTAAAAGGAGCAGAAAATAAGAAAGAAGATTTAAATAAAAAAGACGATAATTCTTCTGATTCTGGGGAGGGTAGTCAAGATGGTGCAGGTGGTGAAGAACCTTCGCAAGATCAAAATTTTGGGAATGGAGGAAATGATAGTTCTTCAAAGGATAATAATGGCGAGGGCGACAGTAAATCAGATGTTTATGATCCAAATTTGTCTGATGATGAGTTGATACAAAACATTGCTGATATTTTAAATAATCCAAATATTTCAGAAGATGATAAGGCAGATCAAATAGTTAAACAAATTTTACGAACAGTTCCTCCAAAAAATAAAGATGATTACAAGGATCCAAGTCCAGATGAATTTGATATAGATAAAGACGGTGTGTTTGATGATGTTGATAATTGTCCTAGTGTTTATAATCCTGATCAGAAAGATACAGACGGAGACGGAATTGGAGATGCTTGTGACCCTGATTGTAGTGGAGATGCTGACTTAGATGGCGTTTGTGATGAAGTTGATAATTGTCCAACAATTCCAAATCCAGATCAGAGAGATTCTAATAACAATGGAATTGGAGATGTTTGTGATGATAGTTTTCCAGAACTTTCAGA
The DNA here is from genome assembly GCA_964449945.1 of uncultured Candidatus Peribacteria bacterium. Taxonomy (GTDB): domain Bacteria; phylum Patescibacteriota; class Gracilibacteria; order UBA1369; family LOWO2-01-FULL-3; genus JAVEWJ01. The sequence goes on along the minus strand of CAYVBX010000003.1, from coordinate 16,488 downwards.
AATTATCGGCCAATTAAAGGGGAATTTTACTATTCATAATGTGTATGTTTCAGATTCTGCTAGAACAAATATGAAAGAAGAAGGTTGTGATCCAATACTTTTGGAAGAAACTAAAGGGAAAACTTACCCTAGTTCTGTAAATATTTCTCAAAGTGGCGATAATGCAGGTACTTTAACATTTAAAGCTGAAGGAGATTCTATTCCAATGCCTTTTGTTTATGAAAATGGAGTACTTAGAGCTTCAAAAAAACAAGATGGGGCGCTTATTGATATAACAATTGATTATCGTTCTGGAGAGCCTGTTAGTGATATTAAAATTGATTATATGGAGGGGCAAGCTGTACTTTCTGGTTCTATGAATTTGAAATAATAGGAGTAGCTGAGCTTTTAAAGCCTTGAAATGAGAAAAATAATTATAATTGAATCATTATGAAGCCAGTTTTGAATATTTTTGGAATTGAAATTGTTTCTTATTCTTTGTTTATGTTTTTGGCTTTAATCGTTGTCTTTATTGGATCATACTTTTTTTTGACGAGGAATGGGCAGAGAAAAAGTGATGTTTTGCTTATGCTTATTGTGATGAGTGTATTTGCTTTTATTGGAGCAAGAGCTTTTAATTTTTTTGTGAATTATTCTTTTTATAAATCTGATTTAGCAAAACTTTTTGAATTTTCTAGTCATGGTTTTTCTCTTTATGGTGGAGTTCTTGGAGCAGTTTTTTCAGGTTTTTTAATTGCTAAACTAAGAAAGATTGAGCTTTTTCGTTTTGCAGATTTGATTACGCCGTTTGTTGGAATTGGAATAATTTTGATGAGAATTGGGTGTTTTCTAAACGGTTGTTGTTTTGGGAAACAAACTGATTTTATTTTTGGAGTGAAATTTCCTGAATTTAGTCAACCTCATTTAAAGCAAATTTCTGGAAGTCTATTTTCTGGAGGACTTGTAAAAACTGTGCATCCTACACAAATTTATGAAGTAATTTTTGTTTTTCTTTGCGTTTTGTTGGCGTTTTATTTGATTTTTAAGAAGAAAAAACTTGCAAGTGGTTCAGTTTTTTTAATTTCTGGTGCGTTATTTTCTGCTTTTAGATGGGTAAACATGTACTTTCGTGATTTGAATTATTCGGATTTTGTTATTGATGTTGTTTATCCAATTATTTATTTGGGAATTATTTCGCTATGTTTTGGGCTTTTGCTTAGAAAAAATAAATAGTGTTTTGTCGAAATTTATGATTGAAATTAAAACCTGTATATTTTTTGCGTTTAAATTCGGATAATTTGAAAAAAATTTGTAAAAGTGTTATAAATTTTGGTGTAATTTTTAAATTTTAAATTATGGTAGAATTTACTTTAAATGAAGGAGAAAATCTTCTTGGAAAATGGACTCTGAATCATTTGCCTCCAACAGGTGGAAGGTATACAGGAGTTTTAACTGTTACTGATGAAAGACTTTTGTTTGATGCAAGATATGATACTTCGCTTGCAGGGGCCATTGATGAAGCTATTTTTTTCAAAAGAGGATCTGAGTTTTATTTGCAAATTTCAAAAACAATGATTAAAAATGTTGAAGTTAGTAGTAGTTTTTTTAGCAAGAAGGTTCTTGTTACATTAAATGATGGTTCGGTTCATACATTTCATTATGGAATGCTTTCGGTTGCTAAAATTGCTGAAGCTATCAGGGTTAAAAAATAATATTTTTGTTTTATTTAAGAAAAGCTTTATTTTAAAATTAAAGCTTTTTTCTGTTGTTGACTGAAAAACAACAGTGCTTTATAAATTTAATTAGTACTTTTAACCTCCTTTTTCTATGAGAAAAACTTTGTTTATTTGTTTTTTTCTCTTATTTTTTATGTTTTCCATGAATCTGTCTTTTGCAAGTTTTTCAGATGTATCAACTCACAAATATAAAATTTCTATCGATTATTTAGTTAGTATAAAAACTTTAAATGGTTATGAAGATGGTACTTTTAAGCCAGATCAAACTATAAATCGTGCTGAATTAATGAAAGTTTTAATTGCTGGACAAGGAATATTTCCGGATGCTGGAGTTTATAAAAATTGTTTTATTGATGTAAAAAGTGAATGGTTTGCTCCATTTGTTTGTTATGGAAAAGAGAAAGGATGGGTAAATGGATATGCGGATGGAACCTTTAAACCGTCGCAAGCAGTAAGTAAGGCTGAAGCTTTGAAGATTTTAGTTCATTCAATGGAGTGGGAAGGGCTTTTGAAGAACTACTTTGTGAAGAATGTTTATAACGATGTTGATGCAAATCAATGGTATTTTGATTATTTAAGTTTTGCTGATAATTTGAATTTGGTTTTGACTGAATCTGTGTTTTTGCCTTCAAATAGCGCGACTCGGGCTGAAGTTTCTGAATTGATTTTTAGGTCTCTTGTTGTTGAAGAAAATAATTTGAAAGAATTTTCAGAAAATTTAATGGATATTTTTTTAGAATCTAAAAATTTTCAAAAAAGTGAAATAGTTATATCTGAAGATTTGTTTGAAGTGAGTAAAGTTGTTGATGGAGATACAATTCATTTAACAAATGGAGATAAAATTCGTCTTCTTGGCATAAATTCCCCAGAAGTGGGTTACTGTTATTATAAAGAAGCTGGTGATTATCTTAGTGCTCTTATTGGAAAATCAAAGATAACTATGAAATCAGATGCAACAAATCAAGACAAAGATCGTTATGGAAGGCTTCTTAGATATATTTATGTTGATGGAGAGATGTTGAATATTAAAATGGTCGAAGATGGCTATGCGGAGTATATGAAGGCTTATCCAATAATTTATTCTTTGGAATTTGCAGAGGCAGAAAAAGTGGCTAAGGATTCTTCAAAGGGAATGTGGGGAAAATGTGAAAATATTATGGGGAATGTGCCTGTTGATTCGAATAATTCCTCTTTAGAGTCTGATAATTTGAATTTTGATGTTTATATTAGTTATGTTTTTTATGATGGAATTGTGCCGAAAGTTGAATCTGATGAATATGTTGAAGTGAAAAATCGTGGAAAAGTAGATTTTAATTTAAATGGCTATTACATTAAAGGATCTAAGGGAAGTGAAGTTTTTTATTTCGGAAATTTGGTTCTTAAGCCTTTAGAATCAGTAAAAGTTTATACAAATCAAGGAACATATTCTTTTAAAAGTAATACTGCGATTTGGAACAATAGCGGTGAAACGGCTTATTTGTATAATCCAAATGGGCAAATTGTGAGTGAGTGGAGCTGGTAGGAGGTTGATTGTTTTTCGGGGGGGCGTTTTTTTTGAATAATTTGAAAATTTTTCAAGATTTGTTTTTGTAAAAATTTGTTTTTGTGCTATATTTTTTGCCTTTAACTTTTCGTATTATGAATTCGTTTTTTAGTATTGATAGAGATTCTTTTGATTTGGATATAAAAAACATAAAAGACCCAGAAATAAGAAATAGAGTAATTTCAGTTTTGGATGAAGTAGAAGATATTGCAGGGAGTCATGGTTTGTATTCACACTTTAATATTTCAAGGTATTTGTTTATTATGCAGGAAAAAATTTGTGTTTCTGAAATTGTTGATGATCATGATTTTGATAAAGTAGCTTTTATTGTTTTTTCAGTTGCGAAACAAATTCAACAATTTTTTGTTGAAAATAGTTTTTGTAAGAGTTCGAGAGTGCTTATAGCACAAGAATACACTTCTAACATAGGATTTTATCTCTTAAAAAGATATGTTTTTAAAGATATTGATTATCAGGATGGTGGTCCAATAATTCCAAAAGGAATACATGTTATTTGTTATAATAAAAATGGTAGGTTGAGAGAGTCTTTCGTTTTTGATTTAGATGATAATAAACTAGCTGAAGAAAAATTTTTAGAAATAAGAGAAAAATTAAAAAAATATGATGAATTAGAAAAACCTATTTTGTCTTTGACTAGAAAATAAATTTAGAAGCGACAATTTCTAAATTTTGTACTTTCGAACTCTACTTTGGAAGGTAAAAATCTTTTGTTTAAGCTAAAAGAACCATTCGATGCAATACTTCGTGTAAATGGATGTAAAGAATGGCTCC
>CAYVBX010000003.1:0-12338 GCA_964449945.1 uncultured Candidatus Peribacteria bacterium | reverse complement strand
AATGGCTCCCGGGGCCGGATAGCGGTCGTTTGCCTTTGGCAAACTCCCTTGGATTCTGCGTTCGCTCGCAAATGGAAAAGCTTTTCTTTTCCGCTTGCTCGCTCACTTGAAGCCACGAACCTCCGGTTCTCATCCTGTCCCCCCTTGAACAAGTTGAAAACTCGCTGAATGCTTCGCATCCATCGATTTTTCAATGGCTCCCGGGGCCGGATTCGAACCGGCGACCAATTGGTTAACAGCCAACTGCGCTACCGCTGCGCCACCCGGGAATGATTTGACTTGGCTTGTTTAATTTAATCAAGTAATTGAAATAATTCAAGACATTTTTTAAACTTGAAAAACGTTTAGTTTGATTTGTTTTCAAGAATGCAAATTAATCTACCAACTTGTTGATCTAGTCTTTTGTATAAATATTTGCCGACAAGTTTTAGATTTGTTTTTTTTAAAATTTTTTCAAGTGGGTGTACTATTTTTGTATTATACTGTGGCATGCAAAAAACCAATTTAGCATCTTTTTTAATGATTTCTTTTGTGTTGTTTAACCAAATAGAGTAGAGTTTTTCGATTTCAAGGTAATATTCATTTGCTTTTTCGGTGCTAGGTTTTTGACTAATTGCAGGTCCTAAATATCCTTCGCTTACTACTCCGTCTATGTTTTTTATTTCTTTAGGAAAACTTTTTCTTGCATCGTGAAGAAAAATGTTTTTAGCGGAAATAGTGTTGAATTTTTTTTGAATAAAATCGCAATTGATTTTTGATGCTTTAATCATTTCAGCATTTATATCAGAACCAATCATTGTTTTTTTCATTAACATTCCTTCATAAATAATTGTTCCTGTACCACAAAATGGATCATAAATTTCATTTGCATTGTTTCCTGCTAGATTTAACATAATTTGTGCAAGTTTTGGTGGAAGCATTCCTATTCTGGCGTCTCTAGCTGGCTTTTCATAATCTCTAAGTCTGTATGAATCAATGTTTTGAATACTTATTCCTTTTGCAATTAGTATGTTTTCTTTTTCACCAACAATGTTTATATCGAGTCCTTTTTCTGCGAGTTTTGCTTTGTATACAGTGGCTGTTTTTGGATTTTCATAACCAATATTTACAAACCTTGATGATGTATTTAATGAATTTTTTAAGAATTTTTTAAAATTTTTTAATAAAGATTTGATATTAATATATTTGTGGTTTTTAACATTAAAAATTGATATGCCAAAATCTATTTTATTCTTGTCAAAATGTTCATTTGAAAAATATGTTTCTATGTTTTTATTTAAATATATTGTGAGTTCTTCAGGTTTTTCATTTGGATAGGGGATTTCCCCAATTACTTTCATTATTTTAATTGTTCCACCGAGTTTATTTTGAATGTTTTTCTCATCAATTTCTTTTTCTACAGAATAAATAGCAATTTTTTCTGTAGAAAAAGTAGGAGTGTTTTGAAGAACCTCATTTAACTCGGCAATGGATAATAAGTGGTTTTGTCCAAGTTCAAATATATATTTATTCATTTTATTTAATTATTTTAGCTTATGTTAGATGAAAATAATGAAAAAACAATAGGAAGCTCTAATGTTAACAGTTTAAATTCTTATAAAAAAGAAAAAATTTTTTTATCAATATATCTTGTTTTTGCAATTCTTTCTGCTTTTTTACTCGGTATTTTTTTTGATAAATACTTAAAAATAGAGGAGTTTAAATCAAATGTTTGTTATAGGGAATTTAATTAAGTTAATTTGCAAGTTAATATTATTGAGTAGAATGATAAAAATATATACATTTAAAAAAAGTATTATAATTAACATTAAAAATATGGCAATGTCGTTAAACAGAGTTCAGTTGATTGGAAATCTAACAAGAGATCCCGATTTAAGACAAATTCCGAATGGTTCTGTTGTCGCTAGTTTTGGAGTAGCAACAAATTTTACTTGGAAAGATTCTTCAGGCTCGCAACAATCAAAAACAGAATTTCACAATCTTGTTGCATGGGGGAAACTTGCAGATATTTGTGGTCAATATTTAAAAAAAGGTCAAAAAGTTTTTTGTGAAGGTAGGCTTGAAACTAAAAATTGGGAGGGTGAAGATGGTGTTAAAAGGTCTAAAACGGAAATTAATGTAGATAACATGATTATGTTGGGCGGAAAGGGAGACTCTTCAAGTTTTGATAGTGGGGATAGAGAAGCAAGAGGAATAAATGAGAATGTCGAAGAAGCATCAGTAGGTGCGGATTTAGAGGAAGTTGCTATAGAGGATTTGCCTTTTTAAAAAAATAAACTATTTTTTAAAAGACTTTTTTTTGAAAAAGTCTTTTTTTTATGAATTTTTATAAAAAAAAGGAGCGCTATCGTCGAATTTCACATGTTGCCTAAAAAATATTTGGCTTATACAGAGGTGGACTTAGCGCTCCATCGCATCGCTCGAATATAGGTTTCAATGTCGGCACAATGAATATAAATATTGACCGTGAAAACTCTATGAACGATGGGTGCAAACACATACCAACCATTAAATGTGTTGCAATTGCCGGCGTCAAAAGACACTTTGGCGCCCCCCTACCGTTCTTTGGAAGTTTTATTTTACGACGAGATTCTCCATCGTCAATTTTTATTTTTGTTTTGTGTGCATATTTTGTTGCCAAAATAATGCGATTTTTGTTGTTTTTGTTTTTGTTTCGTCCCTCACCAGATAAATGGAGGGAACTTAACGGTGGTATCGGTTGGAATACCATCGAAAAGTAGGGAGCAGAAGTCAACAATCTGGTTGTTTTCTTTTGATCCCCACTTTTCTTTAGGGGGAATTGATTTGTTAAAGAACTAAATCTAATTATTCTAACACTTTAATTGCTTTTTCTCAAGACTTTTCTTTGATTTAAATACTTTCTTAAAATATACTGTTTATGAAAGATTTAAATCATAATATAATACCATATTATTTAATATATTGCAAGTATGGAAAATGAAAAAAGTTTACTAGGAAAATTTTTTTTGATAGTTGGGCCTTCGGGTTCTGGAAAAAGTTCTGTTTTAAAAATGATAAAACAAAGATATGCAGGCTTTGTTTATCCCATTTCGTTTACAACTAGAGCAATTAGAGAGGGGGAAAGTGATGGAGAGGTTTATCATTTTATTGGCGTAGATGAATTTAAAAGGAAAATTGAGGCTGGTGAATTTTTGGAACATGCACTTGTTCATAAGACAAATTATTATGGAACTGATAAAAAAATGATACTTGATGCTTTGGAGGGTGGTGCGGTTGTGGTTAGGGAGGTTGATGTTCAGGGTTTTATGAGTATTCGAGAGATTATTCCGAAAGAAAATCTGGTTACAATTTTTATTGATTTAGGCGACGAAACCGAGCTTGAAGAACGAATTCGAGGAAGGTCTGAAATGTCGGAAGAAGAATTTGAAAAAAGAATGGAAAGTATGAAAGAAGAAATGAAAATGAAAGAACTTTGCAATTATTCTGTGAAAAATCCCTTTGGTAAGCTAAATGAATGTGTTAGTGATGTTGAAAAAATTATTCTTGATGAGATAAAGGATTTGTATTAGTTTTTTTAGGTAAGTTTTATTGGGGCGTCGCCAAGTGGTAAGGCAGTGGGTTCTGGTCCCACCATTTCGGGGGTTCGAATCCCTCCGCCCCAGCCAATGATTTCTAATTCGAAAAGTTTATACGGTAATGTTGTTTTTTCTCTTCAAAAAAAGTTTTTTAATCAGTATTATCTTATTAAATTAAACCTTTTTTATGTTTAAATTTAAAGTTTTTATTGCCTTGTTGGTTTTTGTTTTTAGTTCTTTAAATGTTTATGCAATTGATGAAAAGACTGAATTGAAAACTGAAAATATTAAAGTTCGAGTTGAGAAGTTTTTGGATTGTTCGATTTCAGAAGATGGGATTTCAGATTGCAAAAAAATGATGGTTAGAGTTCTTGATGGATCGCTTAAAGGAAGGGTTTTTAATTTGGATTTGTCTTATTTAGACTTAATGCAAAAGAATTTACATTTAAAAGAGGGGGCAAAGTTTTATGGAACATATTATGGGCTTGATGATGACAATAATCCCAAAATTATCCTTGGTGAAGTTGATAGAACTTTTAGTTTGTTTTTGCTTTTAGTTATTTTTTTAGGATTGGTTATAATAATTGGAGGGAAACAAGGTGTTTTTTCGATTGTGGCATTAGTTTTGAATTTTTTTGTTTTGATTTATATAGTTGCTTCAGGAGTTTTGTCTGGTTTTAATTCTTTGATTTTAGTTGTTTTTGGAGGAATTGTGCTTCTTTCTTTTAGTATGTTTATTACTTATGGTTTTAATAAAAAATCCTTGTCGGCTTTTTTAAGTTCTGTTTCTGGACTTTTTATAACAATTCTTTTAACTTTGGTTTTTCTTCCACTTTCCAAAATGACAGGGTTTGCGACTGAAGAAGCGAGTTTTTTGGCTGGAATTTTTACAAATATTTCGATGAAAGATGTCTTGTTCGTTGGAATTTGTGTTGGTATTTTGGGGATTTTAGACGATGTAACAGTTAATCAATCTTCGTTAACATTTCAGCTTGTTTCTGCAAATCCGAAGCTTAGTAAGGCCCAAGTTTTTTTCAAATCATTGGCCGTTGGAAAAGATCATATGGCTTCAATGGTAAACACTTTAATTATCGCTTATGCAGGAGCATCTTTTCCGCTTTTCCTCCTTTTAATTAAAGACACAGATGCGAGCCTTCTCAGTATTTTGAATATGGAAATGATTTCAGAAGAGATTCTTAGAATGCTTATTGGAAGTATTGGGATTATTGTGACAATTCCAATATCTGCATATATTGCGACGATTTTTGCAAAAAAAACTTCTTAGTTTTATCTAACTTCTCCGTATAGATCATATTCGTCTGATTTTATTATTTCAACTTCGGTGAAGGTGTTGATTTTTAATTTTTTATTGCTTTTAAAATATATTATTCCGTCAATTTCAGGCGCAAATCTTTGAGATCTTCCTGAGTAATAATTTTGTTCAGGATGGAATTCTTCTATTAAGACTTTTTCTTTATTTCCAATCAATTTTTTATTGTTTTCAAGAGAAATTTTTTGTTGTTCTTGCATTAGAGAATTTCGTCTCTTTTTTTTGATCGAGGAGCTTATTTGATTTGGAAGTAAGTAGGCTTTAGTGTGTGGTTCTTTTGAAAACTCAAAAATTCCGACCAAATCAAGTTTTAGATTTTTAATAAATTTTTTTAAATTTTCAAATGATTCTTTGTCTTCCCCCGGATAGCCGACAATGAAGCTTGTTCTTATGGATATTTCTGGAATTTCTTTGCGAATTTTTTTAATTAGATTTGTTAATTTTTTTGTATCTGATGGTCTTTGCATAGATTTTAGAATTTTTGAGTCTCCATGTTGAAGTGGAATATCTAAATATTTGCAAATTTTCTTAGAGTTCTTAATTGTCTCTATAAGTTCTGTGTCAACTTTTTCAGGATATGTGTATAGAATTCGTATCCAAAAATCGCCTTTGATTTTTTCTAGTTTTTTTAATAATTCGGAGAGGCTTTTTTTCTTATAAATATCTATTCCATAATGTCCGCAGTCTTGTGCAACAAGTATTATTTCTTTAATGCCAGTCTTGATCAAATCTTTTGCTTCTTTAACTATCGACTCCATTTTTCTACTTCGGTATTTTCCTTTTAAATATGGAATTAAGCAGTATCCACATTTGTTGTTGCAACCTTCAGCAATTTTTATGTAAGCGAAAGAGTTGTTAGTTAATAATTTTTTCTTATCAAATTCTATAAATTCATTTGGTTCGTCGTTTATTAGTGTGGTTTTTGTTTCTTTTATTGCATTTTCGATGGCTTCGTTAATTTTATTGTAGTTAGAGCTAGTTAAAACTGCATAAATTTGTGGGTGTTTTTTTCTTGTTTTTTCGTTAATCCAAGAACTCAAACATCCAATAATAATAATTTTTTTATTTTTTAAAGATTTAATTATTTCAAAAACTTCCTTTCGTGCGCTTTTTAAAAAACCGCAAGTGTTTAATATTACGATTTCACTATTTTGCTCACTTGTTATTGTTATGTTTTTAATTTCTGTAATTAAATTTTCAAGATCTGCTAGGTTTTTTGGACAGCCTAAGCATATTAAGGAAATTTTGATCTTATTCATCGTTTTTAAATTATTGTTTTATTGTATTTTTTGTATAGCATTTTTTCGTATTGACTAAAAGTTTTTTGAATATAGAATTTTTTAGGTTTTTTTCGATAAAATGTTCTTTTTAGGAGGAGAAAATGGATCGATGTTTTATTGAGTTCTTCCTTCCTTCAGGGGCGTCGGAAGAAGACATTGAGAAAATGTCTGAAGTTTTTATGCGGAGAGACTTTTATGGACAAGCGAAAAAAAATGAAAGCTTTTCCATTGAAGACTTAAGGCAAGAAATATCTCGGACAAAAGAAGGAGTTGTTGTGAGCATTGACATTTTTTTAGAAAAATTGTTTGATGCTCACAAAAAAATGAAGGGTTCTTTATTATTAAAAACAAAGAACCCCTTTTTTATGTTTAGAGTTTTTTTCTAATTGTCGAAGTTTTTTAGTGCAAGTTGCCCGCAAGCTCCACTTAGTTCTTTTCCATAACTGAATCTTTCAACGGCATCAATTCCTTCTTTTTCTAGTATTTTTTTAAAATTATTTATAGATTGCTTGTCGCTTGGCGAAAAATCATCATCTTTTGAGTTTAAGTCTGGATTATATGGAATAAGGTTTACAAAGTAATGAGGTGCTTTGTTTTTACCTTTTATTGTTTCAATTTCGTAATTTTTAAGTAGATTTGATAGCAAAATTGCGTCTTCTTTTTGATCGTTAATGTTTTTCAACATAATATATTCAATCATTATTTTTCTTCCTGTTTTTATAATGTAATTTTTAATTTCTTCCATTGTATCTTTTATTTTGTTTGCTTTTGAAATTGGCATAAACATTCCTCTTTTTTCTTCGTTTGCAAAGTGTAGAGAATATGCCAAGTTTATTCCCAGTTTTTCATCGGATAATTTTTTTATTCCACTAATTATTCCACATGTGGAAATAGAAATATGGCGAATTCCAATGTTGAAATAGTTTTTGTCGTTTATTTTTCGAATTGCCTCTAAAACATTTTTATAATTTAGCAGAGGCTCTCCCATTCCCATAAATACTGCTGAATTTACTCTTTGCTCTTCTTTTTTTAATAGTCTTGAAAAAAATAATATTTGTTCAAGTATTTCATAAGTTTTTAAATTTCTACTAAGTCCGAGTTTTCCTGTTGCACAAAATTTGCACCCCATGTTGCATCCAACTTGTGAAGATACGCAGACCGTATTTCTCCCTTTATGCCTTATTAAAACACTTTCAATTTTTAGATTGTCACTTAATTTTATCAAAGCCTTGATTGTTTTTTTTGTTTTATCTTCAAAAATTTCAGCATCAATTTTTAAGGAAATGCTTTTGTTAAGTCTTTCTTTAAGATCTTTTGGAATTGTTGTTATTTTGTCTATTTCTTCAATGTTTTCTCCAAATATTGCTTTTGCAATTTGTGTTTTTCTGAAGTTTTTTTCATTTTTCAATACTTCTTCAAGATTTTCAAGCTTCATATAATGTGAATTTTTTATGATTTTAATTGCTTGTCAAGTTTAATGTATTTTTATATTTAGTCAATTTTTGTAATATGGTTATTGAATTTAAAAATATTTATGCCAAGTAAAATAAAAACAGTAAATAAAACAAAAAAACTTCCACTTGTTAAATCTCCTATAAAAGGATCGCTTATAATTCAAAATTTGCCGGGTTATTTTCTTATTATTTGTTTGATTATTTCTCTTATTGCTTTGTTTTGGATTTTAAGTCCTTTTGTGACAGTTTTAATGACGGCGGTTGTTCTTACTGTTGTTTTTTATCCTATTTATAAAAAGGTTTTAAAACTTTTTAGGGGGAGGGAATCACTTGCTTCAATTTTCTCTTGTTTTTTAGTTTTTTTTATTATTGTTCTTCCACTTTCTGCATTTATTCTTTTAATAACGACAGAGGCTCAAGAAACTTATAAAATCATTTCAAGTGAATTGTCTACAGGGAAATATGATAAATATCTTACTTGGGCAGAAGGTGGCTATTTCTTTGATTTGAAAACAGAAATTTCACCATTTTTTGATTTAGATCAGGTAAATTTGAAACAAACTATTTTAGATGTCGCAAATGACTTGAAAGGCTTTATAATAAACCAAACAGTTTCAATTTTAGGAGCTATTTCTTCTATTTTGTTATCAATTTTTTTGCTTTTCTTTTCAATGTATTATTTTTTCAAAGATGGCTCAAGAATTGTCGATAAAATTGGATATTTAAGCCCTCTTCCATCTGTTTATGAATTAGAACTTTTTAAACGATTAAACATTATTATTAAGGCAATAGTGTTTGGTGTTTTGATGGCGTCAGTTGCACAAGGAGTAGTTGGTGGTGTTGGGTTTATGATTGCAGGAATTTCTGGTGCTGTATTTTGGGGAACGGTGATTGCTTTTGCCTCACTTGTTCCAGTTGTAGGTACTGCGTTTGTTTGGGTTCCTGCTTCAGTTATTTTGGCAATTTCTGGTCAATATTGGGCTGCAATTTTTTTATTTGCATGGGGGGCACTTGTTGTCGGTTCTGTAGATAATTTAGTAAGACCATACTTGATACAAGGTGCTGGATCTAAGGCAAAAACATATCCTCTTCTTACTTTTTTTGTAATCTTGGGTGGTGTTTTTACTTTGGGATTTAAGGGAATAATTGTTGGGCCTATATTGCTTATGATTCTTCTAACCTTTTTGCATGTTTATCAAGCAGAATATGGTAAGGTATTAAAAAGATAACTTATAATTTTATGAAAAAAAGTATTGGGTTCGTTTCGTTATTTGTAGCATTTGTTCTTACTTCAGGCCTTAGTATTATATTTTTTAATAATTTTTTAACTGAAAATTCTGATAAAGTTCGTGCTTCAGTTGTATTAGATGGTGAAAAAGTTTTAAGAAATGACAATCTTCGCACACCAGTAGGAAATTTATGTGATCCTTTTTGTATTGTTGAAAAACTAGACAAATCTGATTTGATTTTTGAGGATTTAGATTTTTCTCACAAAAATGCTTTTGCAATAAATAAGTTTTATGAAAATGGTTTAATTAAAGGTTATAGTGATGGAACATTTAAGCCAAACGATAAAATGAATAGAGTAGAAGTTCTCACTGTTGTTCTTGATTCGATAGATGCAGACTTTAGTTCACAGTTTTTAGATAATTGTTTTTCAGATGTTAAAAATGAATGGTTTTCTGCTTATGTTTGTTATGCAAAAAATCATAATATTGTAAGTGGTTTTACTGATGGTTCTTTTAAGCCTTCAAGTTTTGTTACTCGATCAGAGGCTTTAAAAATTACCTTAGAAGCCCTTGGCTTTGATAAAAACGATTACAATCCTGATTCTGAATTAAAACTTTTGGATATAAGCTCAAGTGATTGGGTAGTGCCGTATTTATATTTGGCTCAAAATGCAAATATTGTTTCTAAAACGGGAAGGTTTGGTGGAAATAATCATATAACTCGTGCTGAGTTTATTCAGCTTATTTATAACGCGATGATTTATCGAGGGCTTTTAGAATAATTTCCTTTGTTTTTTTTGAATGTGATTATTTTTCCTGAATTTGAAGGAATTTTTAGATTAGTGTGGTGATTTTTAAGTGAATCACTGTTTTTTAGGAATAAATTTACTAATTAAGATGAAAAAAACAATTAAAACTAGGGCTAAAAGGATATAGGTTGATTTGTTTTTTTTAACATTTTTTGTAAAAATTTCTTTAGGTTTAATTAATTTTATTTTTTTTAATATTAATTCATCTTTTTCTATTTTTATAAGTGCTTTTATGCTGTCTCCTTTTTTTAATAATGATTTTAGTGTATTTAGTTCAAAATCCTTTGTTATTTTTATTTTCGTTTTATCAATTTCGATGAAAGTGTTTTTAGAAAGATTTAAATCTTTGGTGATAAGACCTTCTATTTCGTAATATGTGCTGTTTTTTTCTCTAGGACTTTGAGTTTCGTGTGACCAAATTTCTGTACTGTGATTTTTGTTTTGAAGTTTTATCAAGCTATAACTTTTGTCTTCAATGCTTTTGTCGATCTCAACTTTTGAGATTTCTTCGTTGTTTGGGTTTAGGAGAGTAATCTCTTCATTAGAATTTTTTATTGTAAACTTAATTTCGTTGTTTTTTATTATTTCATAAGATTTTGCTGGTATTTTAAAATCTTTGATAATATATTCTTTGCTTGAATTTTTTATTTTCCAGTTTTCTAAATTAGCTTCAAATGTTTCGTTGTTATATATTTCTATCCATTCGTTTCCTGTATCAGTTCCTTTTGGATTAGCTAAGACTTCAGTGATTTTTATGTCTAAAGCAATGCAATTTAAATTTGATGTTATCAAAATACTTGCGAATATGCTGATCAAAAAAATTGTTCTCATATTTTTATTTAATAATTATAAACTAATAAATAGCATATTTTTATTAAAAAATTGTTAAATAATTTTGACATTGTATTAGTAAATCAAGTATCTTTAATTTAAGAAAAAAATTCAAAGTAGCCTTTTTTAAGAGTGAGTAATTAATACAATTAAGTATAAGTAATAAGCTAAAATAAAACAGAAAACTTAGAAATATAAGATTGTTAATAAAAGACTTTTAAAAAGGCGAAATATTCGTCTAACCAAAAACAGAAAATGTGGATTACTATTCTATTGTTTATTGTAGGGCTCGCTGGTGGTGCTTCGGCTGGCTATATTTACAAACAAAAAATGCAAGAAGAAAAAGATAAAGTTCTTATTGCAGAAGCACAAAAAGTTTTAAATGAAGCAGAAAGTAAATCTCGAGAAATTCTTTATGATGCAAAGAATAAGTCTTTTAAGCTTCTTGATGATTTGAAAAAAGAGGAAAAATTGAAACAGTCGGAGTTGAAAAAAATTGAAGAAAGAATTCTTGAAAAAGAAAGATCGCTTGATAAAAAAACAGAAGAAAATGAAAAAACTAGAGAAGATTTAGACAGAAGGGTGAGTCAAATTAGATCACTTAGAGAAGAAGTTGAAAATATTTATAAACTTCAATCTCAACAGCTTGAAAAAATTTCTGCTTTATCCAAAGAAGAGGCTAAAGAAGTTTTGTTGAAAAAAGTTGAAGAAGAGGCAAAAGAAGATATTGTTGCTCAAATAAAGAAAACGGAAAATGCACTAAAAGAATCTGCTCAAGAGAAAGCAAAATTGATAATTGCAAATGCAATTGTAAGATGTGCGTCAGAAACCTCAGCGGAATCAACAGCAACAATAGTTAATCTTCCAAGTGATGATATGAAAGGAAGAATTATTGGAAGAGAGGGGCGAAATATAAATACTTTTGAGCAAATGACGGGTGTTGATGTAATAGTTGATGATACTCCCGGTTCAATTGTTGTTTCTGGATTTGATCTGGTAAGAAGATATATTGCAAAAATTGCTTTAGAAAGACTTATTGAAGATGGACGAATTCATCCTGCAAGAATTGAAGAAACTGTCACAAAAGTAAAACTTGAGGTTAATGAATTAATTAAGGAATTAGGGGATAAGGCTATGCTTGAAACAGGTGTGACAGGACTTCCGCCTAATTTGGTTAAAATTCTTGGACGACTTAAGTTTAGAGTTACTCATGGGCAAAATGCTTTAAAACATTCTATGGAGGTGGCATTTTTGGCTTCGGCGCTTGCTTCCGAGCTGGGAGCTGATGTTGGAGTTTGTAAAAGAGCAGGGCTTCTTCACGATATTGGAAAAGCTGTTGATCATGAAATTACTGGTCATCATGCTCATATTGGGGCAGATATTGCGAAAAAGTTTGCTTTGCCTGCAAGTGTTGTTCATGCAATTGAGGCTCATCATGGCGATCCAGAACCAAGTTCTTTAGAGGCTCAGCTTGTTCAAGCAGCAAATTTAATTGCTAATGCAAGACCTGGTGCAAATAAAGATAACCTTGATGGTTACATCAAGAGGCTTTCAGAAATGGAAAATTTGAGTAAATCTTTTGATGGAGTAAGCAATGCCTTTGCAATTCAGGCAGGAACTGAAATTAGAATATTTGTAGATCCAATGAAACTTGATGATTTACAATCAATTAAACTTTCTTACGACATAGCTCGAAAAGTTGAAAGCGATATTCAGAGCCCAGGGCCTGTTAAGGTGCATGTTATTAGGGAGATAAAAGAAGAATCAATTGCTCAATAGTTTAAATAATTGTTTCTTTGGGAAATTTCTGCGTTGGTCGGAAATGTGAATTAAAATTTTCCTCCATCG
>CAYVBX010000002.1:56955-97728 GCA_964449945.1 uncultured Candidatus Peribacteria bacterium | reverse complement strand
TTTACTTGTCTCTTTTTCGCAATGAAAAACAAAATTCAAATATTAGCAAAAAAATTTTTCCCTCAAAAAACCCCTACAAAAAAACCCTTCACTCCAACAAATTCCAAAAATTTCATTTCAACCTCTCAAAAAACCTAAAAGCATTTTCCGTAGAAATTTTTTCTACATCAGCAAGCATCATGCCTCGAACTTCAGCAATTTTCTTCGCAACCGAAACAACAAAAGCAGGCTCACACCTTTGCCCACGAACTTCCTGAGGCGCAAGCCATGGACAATCCGTTTCAATCATAAACTTATCAATCGGACAATTTAAAGCAACTTCTCTAATATTATCTGCTTTTGGGAAAGTAATATTCCCAGTAAAAGAAGTATAAAAACCTCGATCCCAAAGTTTTTTTGCAAATTCCAAACTACTACTATAACAATGAAAAACAACCTTTAGCCCCTCAAACTCATCCAAAATTCCCAAAGTATCTTCATCAGCATCACGATTATGAACGATAATCGGCAGGGAATTCGTCTTTGCAATTTTTATCTGCTCTCTAAACACTTTTTTTTGCAAATCAACAGACACATCACACTTAAAATAATCAAGCCCAATCTCTCCAATCGCAACAATTTTTGGGTTCTCAAAAATAAGCTTTTCCCACTCCCCTACAAGCCCTTCGAAAAAAACCGCACTATCATAAGGATGAATTCCAATTGAAGCAAAACATTCGGGATATTTATTTGCCAATTTAAGAGCCTCTTCACTACTATTCAAATCAAAAGCAATATTAACAATTCGCTCAACACCAGCCTCTTTAGCCCTCTGCAAAACCAAATCAATCTCTCCTTCATAGTCTTTCGCCATCAAATGCGCATGAGTATCTATAAACATTTTAAAACTTTAAAAATTATGCTATAATAATAGGATATTTTTATAACTAAAACAATAAATGTCCAATCCTGAAATAGTAAATCGAAATGAAATAAGAAGAAAAAGAGAAGAAGAAGAAAAAAAGAAAGAAAAAGAAAAACTACAAGCAGAAAGAGATGCAACATTAAAAAGAATCGAAGCAATGGATACTACAAGCGCAGACTTTATCGATGATCCAAAAGAAGAAACAAAAACAGATGAAAAACCAAAAACAGAAAGTAAAAAAGACAAAGATACGCTTAGAGCCCAAGACACAAGCACAGCTCCTAAATCAAGAGGTAGAAGTATTTTTTAGTCTTCGATTATTCCCAATATAAAATCAAAATACCTACTTATAATATCTTTTGTATTTTTCCGAAATTAATAAATCCAAAACTAAAAAAACCTTATTTAAATTTATCAAAAAAAATAACTATTTAATACACTTCCCCTCCCCCCCTAGGCATTCGCCAATTTCTTACTCTGATCCTCAATCTTAAGACTTTCGATTATTTCTTCAATATCTCCGAGCATAATCGAAGGAAGATTGCTCCAACTCTGATGAATTCTATGATCAGTTACCCTATCTTGTGGGAAATTATAAGTTCTAATTTTCTCACTCCTATCCCCAGTTCCAATCTGCATATGTCGAGCATCCCCCCTTTCTTTGCGAAGTTTTTCATTTTCAAAATCATAAATCCTCGCCCGAAGAATATTTAAAGCCTTCTGTCTATTTTTAATTTGTGACTTTTCATCCTGACAACTAACAACAATTCCAGTCGGAATATGAGTGATTCGAACAGCAGATTCAGTAGTATTAACACTTTGCCCACCAGAACCACTAGACCTAAAGACATCAACTCTAATTTCCTCATCCTTAATATCAACTTCATATTCCTCAACTTCGGGAAGAACAGCAACAGAAGCAGTCGAAGTATGTATTCGCCCTTGACTTTCAGTTGAAGGAATTCTTTGTACTCGATGAACACCACTTTCATATTTCATCAAAGAATAGGCAAAATCGCCCTTAACCGAAAAAATCATTTCCTTAATAACCATCGGTGCAGTCTCACTTTTACTAATCAACTCAATTTTAAATCCCTTTCCTTCTAAAAACTTAATATACATTGAAGCAAGTTCTCCCGCAAAAAGACCAGCCTCATCTCCTCCAGCACCAGCCCTAAGCTCAACTATACAATCTTTATCATCATCAGGATCTTTCGGAAGTAAAGCAAGTTTCGCTTCTTCTTCTAAAACTGAAAGAGTTTCCTTTGATTCTTGCAACTGATCTTTAGCAAGCTCTTTAATATCATCTTCATTATCACTTGCCAAAAGCTCTTCTGCTTCTTTTTTTTGATTATATGTCTCAATAAATTTCATTGCTAAGTCATTTACAGATTTCAAAGATTTATACTTTCTATTTAAATCAACATATTTTTTTTGATCAGAAAAAACATCAGGCATACTTAATTCTTTTTCAAGATTTTGATATTCTTCTCTAATTTTTACTAATTTATCATACATATCAATTTCCATTTATTAAAAAAATTCTATCAAGCTCCGCCATATCTTTTACAATAACATACTTCTTAAAAAAATTCTTATCGAGTAATTTTTTTAAATCATCTCCTTGAGAAAAACCAAATTCCCCTAACATAAATTCAAAACTAATATTTCTTTCCCTCAATTGAGAAAAAAGTTTTTCATAAAGCTCAAGTCCTGTTTTGCCTCCAAACAATGCAATACGTGGCTCATGTTTTTCAACATTTCCTTCAACAAAATTATGTTTTTCTGTACCAATATATGGAAGATTTGCCAAAACAACATCAAAATGCTGATTTTTTTCAACATTTAAAAGAAGATCACTCTGATAAACATCTATCTTATGTTCTAAATTATGTTGAGAAACATTCATTCGAGCAACCTCAATAGCATCATCAGAAATATCAATTAAATCTGCTTTTATTGGCATTTCGTCAAGTGTTTTCACAATAGAAATACCAATATTTCCACTACCAGTACCTATATCTAAAATTTTATATTCTTTTTTGCCTCGAATATTCGTTTTAAAATAAGTAATTGCACGATCTACAAGTTCTTCAGTTTCCTGTCTAGGCACAAGAACTCTACTATCTACATAAAAATCAATACCATAAAATTCTCTAGCATTGGTTATGTAAGAAATGGGCATTCCTTGAGCAAGCCTTTTTAAGTATTCTCTAAAAACCTTTTCGCTATTTTCATCTATTTCAAGATCTTTATTAACAATTAAATAAACTCTATCAACACCAAGAGCATGAATTAAAGCCAATTCTACATCAATAATTTTATCGTTTCCAAGTAAAGAAAACGCTTCATTTAAAAGTTGACTTACTGTCATTTAGAGAAAATCTTAATAAAATTTTGTTTTCTCTCGAAGTGATCGATATTTAGACCGCATCACTGCAGCCGCTCTCACTTGCCATTTTCTTTTATCTTTTGTATGGAACCTTTTAGATCTAAGAGATACAAGTTTTCTACTTGCCTGAACAAGTTTATTAAATCTTGTAATACATCTTTCATTTGATTCCTTATCGTTTTTAAATACTGTTACTCTCATAAAATTTTTAAATAAAATCGTGGGTAAAATATAGATACTAGAATCTAAGTTGTAAAGAGAATATTTGTTAAACATCTAAGTTTTCGACTTTTTTTGCATAAGCTTGAATAAACTTTTTGCGAGGCAAGACATCAGACCCCATAAGAGTATCAAAAACCTTATCAGCTCTTTCAGCATCCTCAATATCTACTTTAAGCAAAACTCTATTATCTGGATTCATTGTCGTTTCCCAAAGTTGTTCTGGATTCATTTCTCCAAGACCTTTATACCTTTGAACATAAGGCTGATTTGCTTGTCCTTCTTGTAAAAACTCTTGTACTGCCTCATCTTTTTCTTCATCTGAAAATGCATATTTTGCTTTTTTACCTCTACTTACTTTAAACAAAGGTGGCTGTGCAATATATACTTTCCCAGCTTCTATCAAATGCTTAAAATACCTATACAAAAGAGTTAAAAGCAATGTTCTAATATGAGCACCATCAATATCAGCATCTGTCATTATTACTATTTTGTGATACCTCAACTTTTCAACATCAAAAGTTTCACCAATTGAAGTACCAAGAGCAATTACCAAATTTTTAATTTCATTATTTGCAAGAATTTTATCAAGCCTAGCTTGTTCAACATTTAAAACTTTTCCTCTTAAAGGAAGTATTGCTTGAGTTTCTCTGTTTCGTCCTTGTTTTGCACTACCACCAGCAGAATCTCCCTCAACAATGAAAATTTCACTATCTTCAGGATTTCTGCTAGAGCAATCTGCAAGTTTTCCAGGTAAAGTAAGCCCTTCAAATGCACCTTTTCTAATAACAGTATCTCTGGCCGCCCTTGCTGCAAGCCTTGCTCTAGCCGCCAAAGTACATTTCCCAATAATTGATTTTGCCTCTTGAGGATTTTCATCTAAAAATTGCTGAAAAGCTTCATTAAAAACGCTCTCCACAGCAGTTCTCATCTCTGAGTTTCCAAGTTTTGATTTTGTTTGACCTTCATATTGTGGATCAGCAAGCTTAACTGAAATAACTGCAGTAAGCCCTTCTCGAACATCCTCAGCAAGCAAATTGTCTTCTTTTTCTTTCAAAAATTCCCCCGCTCTTGCGTAATTATTTATTGTTCTAGTTAAAGCACTTTTAAAACCAGTTAAATGTGAACCACCTTCTGGAGTTGTAATATTGTTTGCAAATGAATAAATAGTTTCTTGAAATGAATTTGTATATTGAAGTGAAACCTCAACAATTCCTTCATCAACCTTCTTTTCTACATAAAAAATTGCTGGATGAATTTTTTCTTTATTTTTATTTAAATGACCAACATAAGATTTAACCCCTCCTTCAAAATAAAAACAACATCTATCTAAGTTTCTTTGATCAAAAATTTTAATTTTAATACCTTTATTTAAATAAGCTTGTTGTCTAATTCTATTTGAAATAACCATATAATCAAAAACAACTGTGTCAAAAATTTCTGGATCAGGATAAAAAGTAACTTTAGTACCTGTTTTTGTTGTTTCGCCTACTACCTCAAGCTCAGACAAAACTTTTCCTTGTGAATATCTTTGTTCATAAATTTTTCCATCTCTATAAACATTAGCAATAAGTTTCGTGGAAAGTGCATTTACAACAGACGCTCCAACACCATGAAGTCCTCCAGACATAGAATATCCACCACCCCCAAATTTTCCACCAGCATGAAGAATTGTCATTACTGTTTCAAGAGCTGATTTACCTGTTTTCGCAACTATATCTATAGGAATTCCGCGACCATTATCTTCCACTTCAATACCACCAT
This sequence comes from uncultured Candidatus Peribacteria bacterium, assembly GCA_964449945.1. Classification (GTDB taxonomy): domain Bacteria; phylum Patescibacteriota; class Gracilibacteria; order UBA1369; family LOWO2-01-FULL-3; genus JAVEWJ01. Next base: position 92,449 of record CAYVBX010000002.1, on the reverse strand, counting down.
CATTTTGAATTACTATTGAGATTTCATTACAATAACCAGCCATAGCTTCGTCAATAGAGTTGTCTACAATTTCCCAAATTAAATGATGAAGTCCCGTAACATCAGTAGAACCAATATACATTCCAGGTCTTTTTCTTACCGCAGAAAGTCCTTCAAGCACTTGAATTTGTTCTGCACCATATTTTCCTTTATTTTCAGGCATATTAAATATTTAATTCATTATTTGCGAAAAAAAAATTAGCACAAGTAAAATAAAAATGCAAAAAATCTTTTTCTCTATAAAAAATATAAGAACCTATCTCACCACTCTGGACTGATCCCCCTCCGAAGCCTCCTCATGCCCTCCCTCAGTATCCCCCTCCAAAGCCTCCTGCAAACTTTCATCTAAAAAATCTTCTCCCCCCTCGTCTACACCCCGCTCTCCCAACGCCTCCTCAAACGAATCACTCAAAAAGGATTCAATCAATTGATCAAAATCAGTTTCAGAAATAATCATATTTTTAAGCTCTTCAAGCTCAAAAGGCCCATCAAGTACAATTGGTTTTAAATCAATAACCATATAAATATTTCTCACTTTTTCATCTCTTGTAGAATAATCAAAAGTAAAGTTTAAATCTTTTTTGTCAGGAAGAGAAACATTAGTTATTCTAAAAACATTAGTATCTGACCTTAAAACACTAATATCATCAGATTTTAAAACAAATCCAACAGTGGAAACCTTGTTTAAAATAAAGTTTTTTGCCACTCGTTCAGCATGTGATTCTATTTGAGCTTCTACATCAAGAGGTTTTTCGACATCAATCATCGAAAATTTTCTTTGAAACAAAGACTCCAAATTTGCAATACGAACCGGACTCTCTGAAACAACCTCCTCGTAAGCAAGAACATTTTTAAAAGAATTTGATACCCTGTCAAACTCAGCTTCAAAAACATATCCAGATAAATTTGCTCTTATTTTCACATGTCTTTGTAAATTATTTTCAAAATCTAAAAATTCAACATTTGAAAAATTATTATTTGTTAAATAAGTCAACAATTCTTCTTTAATCACCTCTAAAGTTTTTTCTTCTTCAAAATTTTTCACAAAAATTGCTTCTAAATTTGGTACAATTTCCCTATCACGCAGATAAGCCTCAAACCGTTCTTCATGATTTAAGCCATAAATAATGGAAGAGTTATATTGAAAATTAAATAAATAATCATTTTGATTATTAAGAACCTCAAGTTGTCTTTTAAACAAATCAAGCACACCAAGTCCAGAAATTAAATCTTCTTGCATTAAGCTCTTAATATCGTCAAACAATATTGAAAAAACATCTTTAGCCGTTTGTAGAGTAATTCTTTCAGCTTTTAAAAAGCTCCATGCCCTATTCAAAAAATCAATTTTAATGCTAATATAAGCCTGAATGAGTTCATTATGTAAATAATCGTCATCAACTATTTCCAACAAATCTTGTTCAATAATTTTTTTAAATTCAAAAAAACTAATATCATAAAAAACCTCTGATCTAAGCAAAAAATTATCAAATATTTGATTTTGAAAATTTAAAAACATCTTATACTTATCGGTATTTTTCAAATTCGCCTTATTTGCATTAAGAAAGGTTAAATAATTTAAAAAACTTTCCCTTGCAAGTGCAGTGCTAAAATCCAAAGAACTATAAACATTTCTTTTTAAAATATCCAAAGTCTCATAAATTTGACTCAAATTTCCATCAGTTTTTTTTATAAAATGTTCATAGATCTGATATTCCAAATCCCGACTTTTAAAAACAGACAATATTTCCAAATAAGAATTTAATATTTCGATAAATTCTTTTTCATTTTTCAAAGAATTTTCTAAAACATATAAATCAAACTCAATAAGGGATGACTTGATTGAAGCAAGATCACTGTTTGTTGCACTATACATCGCATTATTCAGAAAAGAAAAAGCTGTATCAAGCCTAAATTTCAAGTTTCTATCTCGAACAAGCACCATCTTATCTCTAAATAAAAACAAGAAATCACGAAAAGCACCGTTTGATAATGAATATTTTTCCTTTGCAAATTCATTTCTAACACTTGTTTTTATTTTTTCAGAAAATTTAAAATCCTCAATTTGATTTAAAACAACAAAGTCATTTTCTCTTAAAGAACTACTAATTGATGCAAAAACATCCATTGTTTTTGCCAATTTCTGTGGCAACAAATTTAAAAAATCATTACTAATTTTTGACACAGTAAACCTCACAAAACTATCTCTCGCGACAAGTAAAACATTCAAATATCTATCGGAAAACTCATCAGCAAAATCCAAGTTCTCAATATTTCCTCTCAAAAAAGCCAAATAATTTTCTCCATTATAAGTAGATAGCTCCATCCTACCGTCTTCAAATTTCAAATCAAACCTAGAACTCTTTGGAATAACAACGGCATTACCCACCAAAATATTTACTTTTGCATTAGAAAACTCAAAATTTCCCCAAATTCTACCCGAATTCAAGCGAAACACATACTCCTTGTTTATCTTATCCACAAAAACTTCTTCAATATTTGCAGGCTCATCCTCGTTGAAAATCCTTACAACACCATTCGAGGGCAATATAAAGTCTTCAGAATAATCAAGCAAAGAAACTGGGTCATCTTTAAATGTTTCAGAATAATTAAAAACATTTAAATCAAGAAAAATATTTACAAAAAACAAAGACAAAGCTAGAAAAAAATAAATTATCCCCTTTGCAAGTCCCTCCTTCAATATCTTGTTAGTTTTTTCCATTATAAATAATTACGCTTCCAAAGTGTTTCTTTTAAGAATTTCTTCAGGGTTTGAAGTTACTATTTTATCCTCCGAGAATGATGCAATAATTTGAATTGCAACATGCTTATCTCCTGCAAAAAACAATCCTTGTCCAACACCACTATTTAAAAGCACATACTCTTCACCCTTTGTTAAATTAAACACATCTTTAAGAACATTAACCGCTGAAGGAGCTTGTTTTAAAAGCAATTGAATTGAGGAATTTGTTACAATTGGCTTACCAAAACTACTTTTCATAAAATCTTCAACATCCTGAGTAATTGTAGTAACGCCTAAATAATATTTTCTAGCTCTTTTTACAAGTCCATATAAAAACTTCGCACTATCTTCATGTTGCATAAGACTCCAAGCCTCATCTACAACAAGAAGTCTTTTTTGAAGTTTCGACCTCACCTTGTTCCATATATAATTTAAAACTATATACATCGCAATTGGCCTAAGCTCATCCTCCAAATCACGAATTGAAAAAACCATAAGTCCAGTACTTAAATCAACATTAGTTCTTTTATTAAAAAGCCCTGCAAAAGTACCAGAAGTAAAACGAGAAAGCTTTTGAACTAAAGAATTGGCACCATCCATAGAATTTAACACATCATAAAGATCTTGCATTAAAGGAGGTTCATAAATTGATGGATCAACCAAATCCATTGTTATCCCTTTTAAGGCATACACATCAACAAGCGCCTTATCAAGAATTCCATCTTCGGCAGGACTAAGCCCCCCAAGCATAAGGCGAATAAGACCATGTAGATTTATTACATTAGAACGAAGCAAATCTCCGGGAAGAACTTCACTCCCATCTATCGGAGATGGCAAGTCAAAAGGATTTATCCTTCTATCACTATTCAAACTAAGCCTCAAATAAGCTCCTCCAACAGTAGAACAAAGGTTTTCATATTCATTTTCTGGATCAATTACAATTGTATCCGTACCCATCATAATTTGACGAAGTATTTCAAGCTTAACTCCATAAGATTTACCAGCTCCAGACTTAGCAAAAACAACACTATTGGCGTTTTCTAATGCAAATCTATCAAATATTATCAAACTATCATTATGCCTATTTAAACCATACAAAATACCTTTATTTGAAGTCAAATCAGCAGAAGTAAAAGGGAAAGTCGTTGACAACGGAGAGGTATTCATATTTCTAATAGTATAAAGCTCATCCAAACAATAAGGCATTGTAGAATTCAAAGCCTGTTCAGCTTCAAGTTGAGCTCTTTTAGTTAATACTAATTTCCCCGAAAGAAGAGTCTCTAGCTGTTTTGAAACTTTTTCAAGCTTCTTTTCATCATCCGCATAAATCGTAAAATACAAAGCAAATTGAAAAAACTTTTCTTGACCTCTTTGAATGTCTGTTCTAAGCACTTCCGCATCTTCAAGAGCTGTTTCTAAAGCTGGATCTCTTACTTTTCCTTTTTCCATATCCATTTTTAAAGAAGACTGCATCTGCGCAACTTTTTTCTTTAAAATTTTCATTATTTGATCAGATGAAACTGGATAAATAAATTGAGAAATATCCATTGAAACATCAAAATTTATCACAGGTGAAAGCCAATTCGTATCAAGATAACGAGGATAGGAAAAAGCATAAAAACTTTTTGAATACATCGAATCAAATTTAAGACTATCATATCTTATTTCAAATGCACTTGGAGCAATTAAATCTTTTACAGAAGAAAGCCCTTCTTGATAAATTTTCTCCGCCTCAATATATTCTTTTTTCTCTTTTTCAGACAATTTTTTTGTTTCCTCAGGAACTCCCTCGACATCTAAAAATTTTTGTTTTTTATCGCTTGGAGCCTTGTTTTTCATAAACAATGCAAAAAACTTATCAATAAAATCTTGTTTGTTTGTAGGATTTGTAGCACTCACTTCAGGAGTTTTTTTGTCTTGTTTAATTAAAACAGGACCCTTTTTGCCTGTTTTTGGATCAATACCAAGTGTTTGCATTTTTAAAGAAGCATCCTTTTCAACTTCATCAATCAAAAGAGAATCCGGTTTTATAACTTCTATATCACTTGAAGGATTTAAACCAAGCTCTGTACTAGTAGGTTTATCAACCCTAAGTCCAGAAAAATCTTCGCTGTTTTTTTCAAACTTCTTAACTTCTGGCTTTTTTGAACTCAAATCATCGTCATCAATATTTTTTGGCATCCCAACACTCTTCGCTTTATTAAGCCAATTTGGCAAATCATTCCCCGCAATTGATTCATTCACCTTATTTTTTTCATTAACAGTCAAAAGTGTATCACTTTCCTCACTAATTTTTTTATTTGTATTTTCTTCCATTTATTTTTATTGATTTTTCTAAATATTATAGCAAACTTAAGGCATTTTCTCAAGCCTTATATTCAAAAAAACACAGATAAAAAAACTTTTACTTACCTAAAAAATTTTATTATGATATAGTCCGTTTCGAATATAAATATATTTAACCGTATTTCCCTTGTCTGATACACAAAACCAAACAAATCCAGAAGAAAATAATGAAAATAAAATCGAAGAACAAAAACTCGATCTAAACAACGATTCAAATATAAAAAACATTGAAATCGTTTCTGAAATGGAAAAATCATATCTCACATATGCGATGAGTGTCATTGTTCAACGAGCTCTTCCCGATGTCAGAGATGGACTAAAGCCAGTACACAGAAGAATTCTTTACGCTATGCACACAATGGGGCTTAAATCTTCTTCAAAATTTCGAAAATCGGCAACTGTTGTCGGTGAAGTTATCGGTAAATATCATCCACATGGAGATAGTGCAGTCTACGACTCAATGGTTAGAATGGCACAAGATTTCGCAATGAGATACCAACTCGTAAGAGGCCAAGGAAACTTTGGATCAATCGATGGAGATAATGCGGCCGCCATGCGTTATACCGAAGCCAAAATGGAAAAAATAACAGACGAGCTACTAGCAGATATTGACAAAGAAACCATAGACTGGAGAGAAAATTATGATGGTTCCTTAAAAGAGCCTACTGTTTTACCATCAAAAATTCCAAATTTATTATTAAACGGATCTACAGGAATTGCCGTAGGAATGGCAACCTCAATACCTCCTCACAATCTAGGAGAGCTTGTAGACGGAATTATGCACTTATCAAACAATCCAGACGCAACAATAGATGATTTAATGCAATTCATCAAAGGTCCCGACTTCCCTACCGCAGGAATAATGTATTCTATTGAAGATATTAAAAGAACATACACCACAGGGCGAGGAGGAATTGTAACTAGAGGAAAAACAGAAATAGTAGAACGAAAAAATGGAAAATTCGACATAATAATTTCAGAAATTCCATATATGGTAAACAAAGCCAATATGATTTCTAAAATGGCAGAACTTGTACGCGACAAAAAAATAATCGGAATCACAGATATTAGAGATGAAAGTAATAAAGATGGTATTAGAGTAGTAATAGAACTCAAAAAAGACTCTTATCCTAAAAAAATTCTAAACCAATTATTCAAATACACCCAGCTACAAAGCCAATTTAATATGAATATGATAGCGCTTGTAGATGAAAAACAACCACACCTTTTAGACTTAAAACAAGTTCTTGCATATTTCATTGATCACAGAAAAATAGTAATAAGAAGAAGAACTGAATATGAACTAAAAATAGCAAAAGCAAGAGCACACATTCTTGAAGGATTAAAAATTGCACTAGATTCTATTGATGAAGTCATAGAAACAATTAGAAGGTCAGACACAAAAGAAGATGCGCTTGAAGCATTGATGAGCAAATTCAAATTAACCGAAATACAAGGAAAAGCGATCTTAGAAATGAAACTCCAAACACTTGCAGGACTTGAAAGACAAAAAATTGAAAACGAATTAGCCGAAAAACTAGCCCTAATAACCGAGCTTGAAGGCATTTTAGCAAGTGAAGAAAAAATACTAAAAATTATGCAAGACGAGCTAGCAGAGCTAAAAGAAAAATATGCAGACGAAAGGAGAACACAAATCATTCCACACGCTGTAAACCAAATTTCCGCTAAAGACACCATTCCAAACGAGGCAATGATAGTAATGTTAACAAAAGAAAACTACATAAAGTCCCTTCAAGAAAACACCTTTCGAACTCAAAAACGCGGAGGAAAAGGCGTAATTGGTGCACAAACTAAAGACGAAGATGAAATAAAAATCATTAGATTTGCAAACAACCTAGACGAATTATTATACTTCACAAACACAGGAAGAGTTTTCAGACTTCCTGTATACGAAATTCCACGAGCATCAAGAAACGCAAAAGGACAGCCAATTGTTAATCTTTTACAACTACAAAAAGATGAAATAATAACTTCAATCCTAAACATTGGAGAAAAATTCACAGGAAAATATCTAGCAATGGCAACAAAAAACGGCGTAATCAAAAAAACTGCAATTGAAGATTTCAAAAATGTAAGAAAAACTGGACTTATTGCAATTAAATTAAGAGATAATGATTCTCTTGAATGGGTAAAAGAAACACAAGGAAATGACGAAATAATGCTTATAACAAAAAACGGAATGAGCATTAGATTTAATGAAAATGATGTTCGCTCAATGGGAAGATCCGCAACTGGTGTTCGAGGAATTAAGCTCAAAAAAGACGACAAGGTTGTTGAAATGGATTCAATAAAAGATTCAAAAACAGCAAGACTTTTTGTAGTAATGGAAAACGGAAGAGGAAAAATGAGCTCAGTAAACGACTATCGCACACAAAGCAGAGGAGGCTCAGGCGTTAAAACAGCTAAATTAAACGAAAAAACAGGAAAAATAGTTGGGGCAAAAATAATGACAGAAAACGAAAAATCAGATTTAATTATGATTTCAAAACACAATCAAGTAATTAGAATGAACTCAAAAAGTATTCCTATTCAAGGAAGAACAACTCAAGGAGTTACTCTAATGAGATTTGTAAATAAAGATGACAAAGTTGCCTCTCTTTCCTTTATTGAAAGCGTGGAAACACCTACAACTGAACTAGAAGAAGAAAAAGTTGCTCAACAAAAAATAATGGCGGAATAATAATCAAGAATTTACCTTGCATTAGAAATATTCATAAAGTATATTTCAAAACGCAAAATTTCAAAAATTAACCTATTAAAAGATATGAAAGCAAATATACATCCAGATTTTACAGAAACCAAATTCACTTGTAGCTGTGGCGCTGAATTTATTGCAGGCTCAACTATTAAAGACCAAGACTTCCGAGTTGAAATTTGTTCAAATTGCCACCCTTTCTACACAGGACAACAAAAACTAGTAGATTCAACAGGAAGAGTTGAGAAATTCAGAGAAAAAATGGAAAGAGCAAAAAAAGCTCAAGAAAAAGCAGAAAAAAATGTAGAACTAGTAGACGAAAAAAAGAAAACAAAAACAGTTAAAAAAGCAAAAAAATAGTAAAAAACTTTAAAAAGGACAATTAATATTGTTCTTTTTTTGTATTCCTTGAACCATTGTTTTCTTATCTTTGCTAGTGCTTTTTCTTTTACTTCTTGGTGAATTTTTTGTAATTTTGATTGGGACATCGTGTTTTGATTAGCTATTAAGCATTTCTATTCTACATGGTGTCCTATTTGTGTGTGTACTATATAAAACTCACTTTTTATCGACTTTACAAAACATTAACTATGTGATACATTATTATATTAAAATTAAATCAATTAAATATGCCTATAGAAGGAACTGAAACACTAAGAAATAATGAAAATACACAAAAACCCCATGAAAGAGAAAAAACAGTAAAATCCGCTGATACAAGTAAAATTGTAGCTGATACAAGTGAAGGAGTTTCAAAAGTTTTAGACGTTACTAAAGATAAAAATGACCCAAAGAAAGATGAAAATAAAGATGGAGAGTCAAAAGAAACTCACACTAGCGAAAAAGAAACTGACCCTTCAAAAACCCCATCAAAAGTTCAAGAAACTGACCCTTCAAAAAGCCCATCAAGCAATAAAACCCCTCCCCCCTCATCAGACAGTTTAAGGGATTTTTTAAAAAGCAGAAGACAAACTCAAATGCCCCCTAATAATCAAACGACATTTACTCCAGAAGCTAATCCAACACAAAATTCAGTTGAAATAAATGAACCGATTTCTCCCACCGACGACAAACACTTTTTGAAAACAACCTACCCAAACGGCCCAGAAATTACCGAATTTGGAAAAGCAATTGGTTTTGGAATAAAAGAAACAGCAAACACAGTATCAAGAACAGTAAAAGGCACAATTCTTCCCGTGGGTGGTCTCATAAAATCAACAGTTAAACTATTTTCTGATTTAAGACATCCAGTAAAACTACTTAAAAAAGGTAAAAAAGCTTATGCTTCAAATTTTGGGCGAATATTACTTGCCCCAGCAAAAGCAGGATTAACATTATTTTCAGCCCCATTCTCTCTTGCAGGATCCATTTACAGAGGATTACACAAAACACTTGAAGTAATAGACAAAAAAATTCTTCAAAACACCCCATTTATTTGCTATGCTTCACAATACGGACTTATGCCAATAAGTGGCGCCATAAACAATACACTCTCAGCAGTAGACAAAAGTCTTGTTGATGGCCAAATTGGACTCTACAAATGGGACAACAAGCTAATTCAAAATCAAAACAATTATTTAAAACAACTTTAAAAATAAAAGTTTATTAAATAAAAAAATTATGTTATTAAAGGGTTATTAAAGTAAAAAATAACACCTTTCAACTTGAATTTCAAAATTGAAAATAAATTCGAAAACGCCAGATCTGCAAGTTTCACTACAGCTCATGGAGAAATAAAAACTCCAACATTTATGCCTGTAGGAACAAGAGCGAGTGTTAAAACACTATCTTTCAACGAGCTAAACGACATAAATGCTCAAATCATTCTTTCAAACACATATCATTTATATCTTAGGCCAGGCAATAAACTTATTAAAGAAATGGGAGGTCTTCACAAGTGGATAAACTGGAAAAAACCAATACTTACTGATTCGGGTGGTTTTCAGGTTTTTTCTCTTGCCAAAAATTCCAGACCCATAAAAAATACTTCAATAAAATCTGAAGTAAAAATTGAAGAAAATGGAGTTGAATTTAAATCACATCTTGACGGATCAAAACACTACTTCACACCTGAATTTGCAATGCAAATTCAACATGATCTCGGAGCAGATATTATTATGGCATTTGATGAATGTGCAGACGCAAAAAGCACAAAAGAATATTTTATCAAAGCCATGGAAAGAACACACAATTGGGCACTTAGATCAAAATTAGAACACGATAGGCTAAATAGTAAGCAAGAAACTCCGCAATTACTTTTTGGAATTGTTCAAGGTGGCATATTTAAAGACTTAAGAATCGAATCGGCCAAACACATAAACAGTTTAAACTTTGATGGAAACGCTATCGGAGGGCTTTCAGTAGGTGAAAGCAAAGAAGAAATGTATGAAATGTTAGATCATGTAATTCCACATTTAAGTGAAGAAAAACCAAGATATTTAATGGGAGTAGGAACACCTGAAGACATTTTTGAAGCGATAGAAAGAGGAGTTGATATGCTCGATTGCGTTCATCCAACAAGAATGGCTAGACATGGAGCTTTTTGGGACAAGCTAGGCCGACACAATATAAAAAACGAAAAGTTCAAAAAAGACGAAAATCCCTTAATGGAAAACTGTAGTTGTTTTTCATGTAAAAATCATTCAAGAAGCTACATAAGACACCTTATACTTGAAGGAGAAATTCTAGGACTTAAGCTTCTCTCAATTCACAATTTAAACTTTTTAATAAAGTTAACAGAAGAAATTTGCTCTTCAATAAACGAAGGAAAGTTTGCAACCTTTAAAAAAAATTTTTTTAACAATTTTGAAAAATGATTGCATATATAGAAGGAGTTTTATTAGTTAAAAGAGAAAAATACTCAATAATAAACACAAAAAACGACATAGGATACAAAGTTAAACTCAAAAGCAGTTATTCTAATAATCTCAAAGAAAATTCAAAAGTAAACTTGTTTATTTATAGCCATATTCGAGAAGATGCTTTTGATCTATTTGGATTTGAAACAATCGAAGAACTGGATTTTTTTGAAACATTATTATCAGTTAAAGGAATTGGTCCAAAAGTTGCAATGGAAATAATAAACTTTGATATAAACCTGATAAAAACTGCAATAATTGAAAAAAACCATGCAATAATTTCTAAAATTCCAGGAATTGGAAAAAAATCTGCAGAAAGAATAATTTTAGAACTAAAAGAAAAGGTAAATATTGACACAATTTCAAACTTTAATTCTTCAATAAATCTCGAAAACGAAAACTCTGAAGACTTAATTTTTGCCCTTGTAAACCTAGGCTTCAACAGAAACCATGTCGTAAATACATTGTCAAAAATTCCAAACGAAATAAAAACAGATGAAGAAAAAATAAAATATTTTCTTCAAAACAAATAACAAAACATTTCAAAGATTTGAAAACCATAAAAAAAAGAGCTTCTTTCAATTTCAAATCAATTAAAATATAATTTTTGAAAAGTTAAAACCGTATTTACTATGCCTAAAAACACAAAAATTGTCTGTACACTCGGCCCATCAAGCGACTCAGTTACAGAACTAGAACAACTTATTCAAGCAGGAATGAATGTCGCAAGACTTAATTTTTCACATGGAGATTATGCCGATCACAAAAAAATTATTACAAACTTAAAAATTGCCTCAAAACGACAAAACAAAACAATTGGAATTATTCAAGATCTACAAGGCCCAAAAATAAGAATTGGCACAATAAAAGACAAAAAGTTTACAATTAAAAAAAATCAAACAGTAATCCTTACAACCGACGACAAAGAAGGAGAAATTCAAAACAACATCGCAAAAATCCCAATTCAATACAAAAATTTAGTTAATGATGTAAAAAAAGATGATCAAATTTTAATAAATGATGGACTAATTGAATTAAAAGTAGTTTCAAAAACAAAAGACGCAATAAGGTGTAAAACTATTGTTGGTGGAGAAATTAGCAACAACAAAGGAATAAATGTTCCAACAGCATCAATTTCAGCAGATTGCTTAACGGAAAAAGACAAAAAAGATCTCGAATTTGGACTAAAAATGGACATAGACTATGTAGCCCTTTCTTTTGTTCGATCTGAAAAAGATATTTTGAAACTAAGAAAAATAATTGAAAGCCACAAGAAAAACACAAAAATAATTGCAAAAATTGAAAGACACGAAGCAGTAAAAAACTTAGAAAAAATCATAAACGCAACAGATGCACTAATGGTTGCAAGAGGAGATTTAGGAGTTGAAATACCCGCAGAAAGAGTTCCAATTATTCAGAAAAAAATGATAAAACTTGCAAATAAAGAAAGAAAACCAGTAATAACTGCAACTCAAGTCCTACAATCAATGGTAGAAAATCCAAGAGCAACTAGAGCAGAAATTTCTGACGCCGCAAATGCAGTTTACGACCACACAGACGCAATAATGCTCTCAAATGAATCAGCAGTTGGAAGATACGCAAGAAAAGCAGTTTCAACTCTTAGAAAAGTTGCCGAAGAAGTAGAACAAGCGATGAATGAATCAAATGCAGGAATAAAAAACATCTACATTCATGACACAAGCCCAACAGATGCTCTTTGTTTTCACGCATCACAACTAGCAGAAAACATTTCTGCGAAATTTATTGTTGCTTACACAAATTCTGGATATACCGCGCGAGAACTTACAAAAACAAGATCATTTACTGAAAGAATAGTTATTACTCCAAGTGAAAAAACATCACAAGAACTCACATTAGTTTGGGGAATAAACAAAGTCTTAATAAAAAAACTTAAAGGCGACCTTAGAACAAAAATTGAAGAAATTGTAAAAATAATAAAAAAAGAAAAACTAATTAAAAAAGGTGAAAAAATTGTAATTGTTTCAAATGATAGGATAAATGAAAAATTTATTTTAACTTACTCATTTTAATGACTATACTTGGCCTAGATCCGGGAACTGCCACAACTGGTTATGCAGTACTAAAAAAAGAAAATAATAAAATCAGCTTAATCGACTATGGATGTATCTCAACCGATAAAAAAACTGCACCATCAAAAAGATTAAAACAAATTTCTGACGACCTAAACACACTAATAAAAACATTTACCCCAACTATCGCTTCTGTTGAAAAAATTTTCTTCAACACAAATATAAAAACGGCAATTTCTGTAGCACAAGCCAGAGGCGTACTATTAAACACACTAGAACAAAACAATATTTCTCACTTTGAATTCACGCCACTTCAAATAAAAAGTGCTGTATGTGGCTACGGCAAGGCAGACAAAAAAATGGTTCAACACATGACAAAAACAATACTATCATTAAAAGAAGTACCAAAACCAGACGACGCAGCCGACGCAATTGCAGCCGCAATTTGTTTAGCAAATACAACAATAAATACATGATGAAAAAAAAATCTTTAATTCTTATGTGGGCAATTATCATATCCGGCACCACTTTTTTAATTGGCAACAAAATTAAAGATTTAAAAACACCAACCACAACTCCCCCAACACAAAATATTATAAAAGAAGAAAGTCTAGTTTCAGAAAACAATCCTGAAGAAACTCAAAACGAAAGCACAAAAACATTTGCAGAACATATTAGAGAAGGAGATAAACTTTTTGCCAATTATTATTACAAATCAGCAATTTCAGAATACAAAAAAGCAATAGAGAAAAATCCAAACGAAATTTTAGCGTACAAAAGACTCGCGGAAACTTATTTAAAAAATAATGAGCCCGAATTCGCTGAAGAAAATTTCAAAAAAGCACTTGTTTTCTCTCCAAATTCAAATGATTTAAAACTTGGGATAGCAAGAGCATATTTAAACCAAAACAACACAGAAGATGCTAAAAAAATAATCTGGGACATTCCAGAAACACACCTAGAGGCACGATATTATCAAGGTATTTCAATGATTCTTTATGAAAAATACGATGATGCTATAAAAATATTTAATGAACTAGTTAAAAACTCCGAAACAAGCCAAAGTATTAAAAACAAAAGTGAAAACTTTATAAAGACAAAAGAAACAATCGAGTTATATGCAAAAGACGATAAACTCTTTGCAAAATTATATTATTTTTACACTCTATCAATAAACGATGAATACATTTCAGCAATCCCCCACTTGTTTTCAATAATAAATGAAAAAAACAACTACAGAGATGCATGGATTGTGCTTGGATACTCATATTTAAGAGCAAATAAATTAAACGAAGCAATTGATTCGTTAATTAAAGCCCGAGATCTAGACCCCGAAAAGGCTGAAACTTCATTCTACCTTGGAATAGCATATTTTTCAAACAATGAAATTGAAAAAGCAGTATATTATCTTCAAAAAGCTCAAAGCCTAAATTTTAAAAACAAAGATCTTTTAGACCTAAAACTTGCCGAAGTTTATAATGCTAGAAACGACTTTGAAAAATCCGAAGCTAAATACAACGAATTATTAAACAGAGGAAATACTGAAATAACTATTTTTGAAAACATTATAAATTTAAATTTAGAAAAACTAAACAATCCTAAAAAAGCTTTCGAGATTGCAGAAAATTTATACAAAAAACATCCAGAGGAAGCCAAAACACATCTACTATTATCCAAAATTTATATAAATACAAACAATCTTAAGCACGCAAAATCATTTCTAAATTATGCACTAAATCTTGATCAAACAAATCCCGAAATATACTTTTATATGGGAAAAATAAGCGAAATAGAAAACAAACACTCAGTCGCAAAAGAGTACTATCAAGTAGCCATTTCCCTCGGTTATCACGAAGAAATAGCAAAAAAATCACTTGATAGAATAAACATAATCAACTCATTTTTAAATAATAAATCTTATCAAGTTAACCTACTTAACCAATGACAATAATAGTTGCAAGTCTTGTTTTCATTTTTGGAACACTAATTGGAAGCTTTTTAAGCGTAGTAATTTACAGAGTCCGAGAAAACAAAAAAGGGATAGTTTGCTCAAGATCAATTTGCCCAAAATGCAATACAAAACTAAAAAAAAGGCATCTAGTCCCAGTATTAAGCTGGCTTATGTTAAAAGGAAAATGTGCATTTTGCAAAGAAAAAATTTCTCCAAGCTATTTAATGATAGAGCTCACAACAGCATTACTTTTCTTATTAACATTTATAAAATTCAACTTTATCGTCGAAATCCCTTCTTCAATTGGACTAGACATAATAAATTACTCAATAAATTGGCTAATATTTGAAGAGTTTATAATTTATATTTTTCTTTTTTCCTTCCTTCTTGCAATACTATTTTACGACATACTTTATCAAGAAATTCCAGATCGTTTCTCCCTTCCTGCAATTGCAATTGCAATCGTTTTAGCACTCCTTACTGGAAGCCCCGAAATAAGCGATATGCTTATCGCATCAATCACATTTTTTTCATTTTTTGGAATTCAAATACTTATTTCAAGAGGAGAATGGATTGGCGGAGGTGATTTAAGAATGGCAATTATCATAGGAACACTTTTTGGCATAAAATTTGGGCTAATGGCACTTGTTTTATCATACATAATTGGAGCACTTGTTAGTGTAATTTTAATTATTATGGGAAAAGCAGGATCGAAAACAAAAATTGCCTTTGCTCCATTTTTAATTTCAGGAATACTACTAGTTATTTTTATGGGTCAAGAAATTTACGATTTTTACTTAAAATACATTTTATACTAGAAAAAAATGAATAAAAACAAAGAAAAAGTTCTTTTAATAGTCCTCGACGGCATTGGAGAAGGAAAAAACTATAAATACAACGCAGTTAAAAAGGCGAAAACACCATATCTAAACGCTCTTAAAGCAGGATATCCAAGCACACTACTTAACACAAACGGAAACGCAGTAGGTCTTCCTAGAAACACTATGGGAGGATCTGAAGTAGGACACTATACAATGGGTGCAGGAAGAATTGTTTATCAATCTCTTGAAGAAATAAACAGAAAGATTAAGTCAAAAGAACTATTCAATAATAAAGAACTAAAAAAACTAATCCAAAACGCCAAAAAAAATAGTCTTCACTTAATTGGAATGATTTCAGATGCAGGCGTTCATTCACATATAAAACACCTAATCAACTTATTAAAATTTGCAAAAGAAAATGAAGTAAAAAACATTTATATTCACGCTATAACTGATGGACGAGACACAGAAGAAAAAATGGCAAAAAAGTTTGTGAAAATGATACAAAAAACAAAAATTGGTGAAATTTCTACAATAATTGGAAGATACTATGCCATGGACCGAGATTCAAATTTTGAAAGAACAAAAAAAGCATATGAACTTCTCGTAAACGCAAAAGGAGAGAAAGAAAACGATGCACTTAAAGCAATTGAAAATGCATACAAAAAAGGTGTAAAAACCGACTACTATATTCCAGCAATATCACTAAATAAAGATGCTAAAATAAAAGAAAACGACTCAATAGTTTTCACAAACTTCCGTTCCGACAGAGCACATCAACTTACAAAAGCACTAACAGACAAAAATTTCAATAAGTTCCCACGAAAAATAAAAAACTATAAAAACTTTTTGGCATTTGGCCCTTACATCGAAAGTAAAAGAAACTTGTTTCCTTCACCAAAAATTAAAAATAATTTATCAGAAATTTTGTCAAAAAAAGGACTAACTCAACTCAAAATTGCAGAAACAGAAAAATTTGCTCATGTCACTTTTTTCTTTAATTCACAAAATAAAATTCCATTCAAAAACGAAACTCACATTTTAATTCCATCCCCAAAAGTTCCTTCTTACGATTTAAAACCTGAAATGAGTGCAAAAAAAGTTACACAAATACTAATAAAAGAAATTTCTAAAGATTACTACAACTTTATACTTTTAAACTATGCAAATGGCGATTTAGTAGGACACAGTGGCAATTTTGAAGCAACAGTAAAAGCAGTAGAATGCCTAGACGAATGTTTAAAAAAACTTATTCCAATAGCTCAAAAACACAATTATCAAATAATAATTACCGCAGATCATGGAAACGCTGAGTACATGAAATATGAAAACGGCGAAAACTGCGCTTCACACACGCTTAACCCAGTAAATTGTACAATTATAAGCAAAAACGACATTAAAATTAAAAACAACAAATCATTAAACTTATCAAATATTGCCCCAACAGTACTTGAGCTAATGAAAATAAAAAAAGCAAAAGAAATGACAGCAAGTTCTCTAATTAAAAAGACAAAACCGCACAACAAAAAGAAAGCACATCAATAGACGCCGTCTGTCAATTTAAAAGTAAATAAATTCGTGATAATATCCCTGCCACTTTAAAAAAAGATATGAAAGCAGTAATTCTAGCAGGAGGAGGAGGCACAAGACTTTGGCCACTTTCTACCGCTTCTCGACCAAAACAATATCAAAAACTCGTATCAGATAAATTCCTAATCAAGGAAACACTTGATCGTTTAGATTTTTTAAATCCTAAAGATATATACATTTCCCTTAGCAAAAACCAAGTTGATTTACTACTTGAAACTGCTCCAAACATAATACCTGAAAATCTTATTATTGAGCCCGCACTAAGAGACACAGCCTCTGCAATTGGGCTTGCTGCCTCTGCAATAGAAAAAAACTTTCCGGGAGAAGTAATGGGAGTTTTTTATGCTGATCATCTAATTGCCGACAAAAAAGAATTTCAAATGAAAATTCTTTTAGCAGAAAAAATTGCACGAGAAGAAAACACGCTAAACATTGTTGAAGTTGTAGCCAAAGAACCAAACACAAATTATGGATATGTAGAACTAGCTGAAGAAACGGAAACAAAAAATGTTTACAACATTAAACGATTTGTTGAAAAACCAGATCTAGAAAAAGCCAAAGAGTTTGTGGCATCAGGAAATTTTTTATGGAACACTGGATTTTATGTTTGGAAAACAAATGTTCTTCTTGAAAAATTTAAAATTCACAAACCAGAAACATACAATAAATTGAAAACAATTGCAGATGCACTAGATGGCAACGATCCAGAAAAAATCCTAAATGAAATTTATCCAACACTAGAAAAAATTTCAATCGACTATGCAATTATGGAAAAAGTTGATCCAAAAGAAATCAGAATTATCAAAGCAGATATGGGATGGTCGGATATTGGCAATTACAAAGCAATTTTTGATGCACTTAGAAAAGATAACGAAAAAATAGTTGCAAAAGGTGATGTAAAATCTCTTGATTGTGAAAACTGTTTGGTTTATGCCTATAACAACAAACCAGTTAGAATTTTAGGGCTAAAAAATGTAGTAGTAGCAGACACAGATGAAGGTTTGTTAGTTGGAGATTTCGAAGAAGTTAAAAAAATAAAAGAAATATTATAAAAATATATATGGAAGAAATTCAAATAAAATTAAAACCATGGGGAAAAGAAATTTGGTTTGCAAAAACACCTTTCTACGCAGGTAAAATAATCGAAATAATGAAAGGCCACAGATGTTCACTTCAATTTCACGAAAAAAAAAGTGAAACACAATATCTTTACTCTGGAAAAATCAAGCTCACTTATGGAACAGACAAAGATCATCTTGAAGAAAAAATCATAGAAAGCGGTGAAAAAATCAACACACCCGCAAACACAATTCACAGATTTGAAGCACTCGAAGACTCAAAAATATTCGAAGTTTCAACCCCAGAACTCGATGACATAGTAAAACTCCACGATGATTATAGAAGAGAAGGAAAAGGCATCAATGACTCATTAGACATAGAATTACACAATCAACAAATTTAAAATAAACTAACCTAAAGTAAAAATGAAAAAGTACCTTAGTTGGAAAATTATTGCCTTAATAATTATGACATTATTTTTGGCATGGTTTGATGCTCCAAACGAAGTTCAAACAAAAATTTTCCCAAAAACTCCAGAATCAATTCTAAAGAAAAAAGTTCACCTTGGTCTCGATTTACAAGGTGGATCTCAGCTTGATTACAAAATCGATTTAAGAAAAATACCAAATCAAGACAAAGAATCAATCATTGAAGGTGTTTTAGCAGTTATTGAAAGAAGGGTAAACAATCTTGGAATAGCAGAACCAAACATTTACACCTCAACAATTGGAGAAGAAACACACATAATTGTAGAAATAGCTGAAAACACAACTTTTTCAGAAGAAGACATCGCTTTATATTTAAAAACAGATAAAAAAATTGAAGAATTAAACGACGACGATAAAAAACACATAAGCCTTGAAAAAGCTAAAGCAACAGTTGGAAAAACTATTCAACTTGAGTTTAAAGAAAAGAAAGAAAAACTAGATCCACAAGAAAAAGAAAAAGTTGAGGAAATGGCAAATGCAGTTTTAAAAAGAATCACTTCAGAAAATTTCTTAGTTGTTTCGAAAGAAGAAGAACAATTTAGCCCTGGAAAAGTAAGATTTGAAGAAATAGATTTTAGATTTGAAAGCGAAATTCAAGAAAAAATTGCAAATGCATTAAAAACACTTGAAATAAATGAAATTCATTCAAGCTTAGTAGAAACGGGAGGCTCTTACACCGTAGACAGTGCAAGCGGTCAACTTGTTGAAAACACAGGCCTTTCAATAATTAGACTAGTAGACAAAAAAGAAGAAGTAAAAAACGAAAAAGAAGTGAGCGTAAGCCATATCTTAATTTCACACATCGATGCAGAAAGAGCAGATGCATCAATAACAAGAACAGAAGAAGAAGCCTATGAACTCGCTAAAGAAATTAAATCAAAACTAGATGCAACAGAAAGCCCAGCAAAATTTGAAGATTTAGCCAAAGAGTATTCAGACGATCTATCAAATAATGAAAATGGAGGAAAACTAGAAGATCCAGTTTCAAAAACATCTCCTTATGTTTCAGAGTTTACAGAAGCAGGTCTTGCACTTGAAAATGAAGGCGATATAAGTGAAATTACAAAAACGGAGTTTGGTTATCACATAATTAAAGCTGAAAAAATTTCAACAGATGTTAAAGAAACAAAATACAAATACGAAACATTAAATTTTTCAACAACACCAGATCCATGGAAAGAAACAGGGCTTACAGGAGAGCACTTTGTTCGAGCCGATGTTCAAATAAATGATTTCTTCAAGCCTTATGTCGCAATTCAATTTAACGAAGAAGGTGGAAAATTATTTGAAGAACTAACATCAAAAAACATTGGAAAACAAATAGCAATTTTTGTTGGAGGTGAATTAATTTCAGCACCACGAGTAAACACAAAAATAAGTGGTGGCTCTGCAATCATTGAAGGAGATTTTTCTTCAGATGAAGCAAAAAAACTGGCAAGAGATCTAAACACAGGAGCAATTCCAGCTCCAATCATTCTAACAGGAGAATATACAATCGGAGCAACTCTTGGATATGAAGCACTTACAAAAAGTATAAAGGCAGGAGCTATTGGCTTTATGTTGGTTATTTTATTTATGATTTTTGTTTACAGACTACCCGGAGTTGTTGCAGGTTTTGCTCTTATTTCATACATTGCAATTCTTGTCGCTCTTATTAAATCAAACCTACCGCTTGGTTTTGCACTACTTATATCACTATTTATTTTCTTCTTCCTTCTATACAAAATCGTAAACAACAAAGACACTGGATGGGAAAAATTTATGTCATTTATTTTAAGCTGTGCAGGATTTTTCTTTCTTACATACTTGTTAAGCTCCCCTGTAACGCTAACTCTCGCAGGTATTGCCGGTATCATTATGTCGATTGGTATGGCAATAGACGCAAATGTACTTATTTTTGAAAGAGTTAAAGAAGAATTAAAAGATGGAAAACAACTTAAAACAGCCATCGATTCAGGATTTATTAGAGCATGGAGCGCCATCAGAGATTCAAACTTCACAACTCTTCTAACTTGTGGAATTTTGTTCTATTTTGGAAGCTCTATTATTAGAGGATTTGCTTTCAACTTAGCCGCAGGTATATTAGTTTCAATGTTTACAGCAATTATCATAACAAGAACATTCCTTTATTCATTTATAGGAACAAAAATCGAAAAAAAGCTTTCTCTATTTTCGGTTTCACTTACAAAAAAATCATTCAATTTTGATTGGATGAAATATGCAAAAATCTGGGTTTCAAGTGCAGGAATTATACTAATTTCTTCACTTTCAATAATTGGAATTTTTGGATTAAACTTAGGAACAGATTTCAAAGGTGGATCTTTAATGGAAGTTCATTTTGAAGAAACAGTAAATATTTCCGAATTTAAAAACACACTTGAATCATTTGAAGATGCAATTAACGAAACACTAATTGCAGAAAGTCAAGAACTAAGTGAAAACGAAGACACAATCCTACCTTCACTAAACGAAAAAACAGATCTTTCAAATTCAGTTATTACAAAATCAGGAGAAACAGGTTTAATAATAAAAACAAAAAACCTCTCGCCTGAAGCACACACAATTTTAATTCAAAAATTAAATGAAGTTTATCCTGATATGGAAGAATCAAGATTTACTTCAATCGGACCTACAGTTGGAAAAGCACTTCTCGAAAAAGCACTTATAGCCCTAATTGCAACAATGACAATGATAATAGTATATTTGGCAATTGCATTTAGAAAAGTTACAAGACAAGTTCGATCTTGGAAATTTGGACTTATGGCAATAATTGCACTTCTGCACGATGTTTTATTTACAGTTGCAGTATTTGTAATTCTTGGAAAATTATTTGGAGTAGAATTAGACGCACTTTTCATCACGGCACTTCTTACCGTTCTTGGTTATTCTGTAAACGATACCATCGTTGTATTTGATAGATTCAGAGAAAAACTACTCCTTGAAAAAGGTGAAAACTTAGGCAAAATCACAAACAAATCACTAAACGAAACACTCACAAGATCACTAAATACAACATTCACAACCTTAATAACACTAATAACAGTACTACTACTCGGCTCTCAGTCAATTTTCTACTTTATATTGGCACTCACTGTAGGTATAGCCATTGGTACTTATTCCTCAATTTTTGTTGCTAGTCCTTTAATTGCACTATGGCAAAAATGGGAAGATAAAAAATAGATACTTAAAGATAAAAAAGGCCGAGAAAACTCTTGGTCTTTTTTTATATCAAAAAAGAATATTAGTGAAAAAACAAGAAAGGATTAAGGCGTTAAATCTTACAAAAAAATCTAAAAAAATTTTAAGACTTGAAAGCAGAAGACTATTGAAGTAAAGTTTCACAGACAAAATCAAGCACCCGTAGCTCAACTGGATAGAGCATCGGTCTTCGGAACCGAGGGTTACAGGTTCAAATCCTGTCGGGTGTACCAGTAAAAAAACATTTTCAAATTTGTCAAAAGCTTTTTTAGTTTTATGAATAAAAAACTAGTTTTTAATATAAGTAAAAACTATAATTCATAAGGTTAAATTCAAATAAAAACTAAATAAATTCTAAATGAGAACAATAAAAAGACAAATCTCAATTTTTCTAGTTGCGATAATTATTATTTCCTTTTCAAGCATCTCTCCAGCATTTTCTGCAACCGAAATTGGTGAAGACATTTCCACATCAGGTGATCTCACCGTAGATGGCACAGTTAAATTCACTAGTGGGGCAATACTAAATTACATTTTAAAAAGCGACTCAGATGGTGTCGCAAACTGGACATCAATAGGATCTGCTCTTATCAACGCAAACTCTGATAATCTTCCTGAGGGCTCTACAAACCAATATTATACTGACACAAAAGTAGATCAAAGAATTGACTTACAAAAAGGAAACCCAAACGGACTAGCCACACTAGACGGATCAGGTCAAATTCCAGCAGGACAAATCCCCTCTTTTGCAATAAATCAAACCTATGTATTTGCAAATATTTCCGACAGAGATCTTGCATCAGTAAATACAGGAGATGTGGCAATAGTTCTTGATGCAGGCCTTGGGGCAAGCAGATCATATATTTTCGATGGTGCAGTCTGGGTTGAGCTACTAACTCCACTTCAACTTTATTTAAGCAAATCAAACAATTTATCTGATTTATCAAACATTGCAACAGCAAGAACAAATATAGGACTTGGATCAGGAAATTCTCCGGTTTTTTCTGCATTAACACTTTCAAGCATAAATAATGGATCTCTAATTTTTGGAGGAACCGGAGGCACAATTTCTCAAGACAATTCAAATTTATTTTGGGACAACATAAACAAAAGACTAGGAATAAAAACATCTAATCCAAATTACGCACTTGAAGTAAATGGCGACATAAAAACTGGTGACGGCAGTACTTTAATACTAGGTTCAAAAGTAAGTCCCGATCCTACAGCAGAAAATGGAGCCATGTATTACAACA
Source organism: uncultured Candidatus Peribacteria bacterium (assembly GCA_964449945.1). GTDB lineage: Bacteria > Patescibacteriota > Gracilibacteria > UBA1369 > LOWO2-01-FULL-3 > JAVEWJ01. Next base: position 69,339 of record CAYVBX010000002.1, on the reverse strand, counting down.
CAACATCAAACAAGTTTAGATGCTATGAAAACAATACATGGATTGACTGTATTCACACAGACGAAGCTACAAGCTTTTCAAGCTTAACATCAGCAGTTTCAGCAAACACAACAAATAATCAAGACAACGCACAAAAATGGAATTGGAGCATAACCACAAACAACAAATCAGGGCTTGAAATGGGAGAAAACATCGCATCTACTGCTTCTTCATCAAATATATTAAAAGTATCAACACTTGAAGGTTCAACTGCAACACCAACCCCAGTTGCAAACGGAATCGAAACATTTGCAAACACCACATGGACAGCCTATGTATCAGCAACAAACACAATAACAGTTCGAGCTTGCAAACTTGGCACCTCAACAGTTAATCCAGCAAATCAATCATGGAGAATAGCAGTATTCCAACATTAAAAATAATTTATTAACTTAAAAAAATGGAATTAAACCCAATTAAAAACATTCAAATCAAAAAATCAAAAAACAAATCTAGAAAATCAAAGATACTAATACTAACAATCTTAATTGTATTTTTATTAACACTCACAGTCTTTGTATTAAGTAAAACAGGCGCAATTGAAGCCTATAAACTAGGTAGACAAATTCAATCACAACAAGAACAAGTAGACATAGAAAAGATAGTATTAAATTCGCTTAAAGAAATCCTACTTCTTCCAGAAGACATTACACCAAACATAGGAACAATAAACGACGCAGAAACACTTAAACGAGAACAAGAAGCCTTTTTCGCAAATTCAAAAAATGGAGATTATTTAATCATCTACCCCACCCTTGCAATAATTTATGACTATCCAAATAATAAAATTATGCACATAGGCCCAGTACAGTTTGAACAAAACTTAGAACAAGAAGAAATTAAGAGTGAAGATCTTTTAGCCGAAGAACTACCTTCAGAAAACTAATAAATAAAAATGATTAAAAAATCACAACAATTTTTCTAGCTTTGATAATTATTTCAAACTCAGTTTTTGCTTACAATACGGTAAAAATACTTGAACCAGTACAAGTTTTATTAAAAACAGCAGACACCGCAGTAAATAGCACAGTTACCCTTCAAAGTGGTGGTGAAGTAAAAAAAATTACAACAGGAACAAATTATTTAGATATTTCGCTAGAAAATTTATCACAAATAAACTTAAACGCCGAAGCGGGAAAATTTTTCCAAATTTCTAAATCCTCTGGCTCAGACGATTTCACTATCACCCCATCTTGCGCCACAAGCACAGCAGAAATTAGAGGAACAGGAACTGAAACAACTCTTAGAATTGAAGTAATCGAAACTAATATATGTATATATTCAGTAATTGTGTCTGAAAGTGGGGGCTCTACAAATGTTTCTGAAGCAGGAATCACAGATACTTATACTTTAGTATTATCAACCCAACCTCTTTTTGATGTTCAAATTCAAATATCCACACTTACTAATCTAACAGTTTCTCCAACAACAATAACATTCACCCCTCTAAATTGGAACACTCCACAAACAATTACAGTTTCAGCAGTAAACGATTTACTAGTTGAAGGCACACACACAGAAACAATTACTCACAGCGCAACAAGCCTTGACCCCAATTTTAATGGGATCGGAATTTCAAATATTACAGCAACTATTACAGACAATGACACTGCCCCAATAAGCGGTGGCGGCGGAGGCGTTGTCTTACCAATTTATTTAGCACCTACTCAAAAAACTCAAGACAAAGAACAGGGACAAACTATAATTGACCCTACAGGTTCAGGACAAGAAGCTTTCACTTGCGATAGAAACGAAAACACTGAAATCCCCTTCTCAGACATAGAAAACCATTGGGCAAACGAAAACATAAAAAAACTTTATCAAAGATGTATAATTGATGGGAAAAACACCATCATTTTTGCACCAAACGACGCAATTACTCGCGCAGAAATTGTAAAAATATTACTTAATACATATAAAATCCCTACAAGTGAATTTCAAAAAATATACGATGATGTAAACGAAAATGATTGGTTTTCTAGCTTTGTAACAAGAGCAAGTCAGCTAAAAATAGTTGAAGGTTATTTTGAAAATGGCAAAAATATTTTCAAACCAAATCAATTTATAACAAGAGCAGAGGCATCAAAAGTAATAGTTGAAGCAAAAGGAATAAAAGATCTAAAGGCAGAAAAAACTTCATTTGTAGATGTTTCAGAAAAAGATTGGCACAACAAATACATAGCTTTTCTTGAAAAAGAAGGAATTTTAGAAGGATACCCAGAAAATTACACAAACAACGGGCTTGTACAAGATTTTTATACTTTAAACGAAAATTTGTCATTAAACATGAGAAGCAATGAAGTTGCTAAACTCAGGGAAATACTTAATCAACTAGGTTATTACAGTAATAAAACGAACAACATATTTGATCAAGAACTTGAAGAGATAATAAAAAAATATCAAAAAGATAATGACCTAGAGCAACTTGGACTACTCGGCCCAAAAACTAGAGAATCAATTTTGAATAAAAAAATTGTTCCTATATCTATAAAACTATTTAAACCAAATAATTACATAACAAGAGGAGAAATTTCAAAAATCACACTACTTGTAGAAAAGCTTTAAAGAAAGTGCTTGCCTCATAAAAACAAAAGTGATAATTTTACTTCACAAAAAAATGGGTCAGTAGCTCAGCTGGTAGAGCAGTTGGCTCTTAACCAATTGGTCCAGGGTTCGAGTCCCTGCTGACCCACCATTAAATTGTAGAGATAAAGTCTCCAAAAAAGTTGACGAAGAATAAAACAAAGCTTTAACGCTTAAAATCTCTTTACCTTTTTCAAAAAAAAAAAAAAAAAGGCCATGTTGCTCCATGGCCTTACTAAGAAGAAAAAACAACCTAGAGCTTAGAGAAGCTTTTTTGCCTCTTCAAAGGGATTATCTGCCTCTCTCACCCTTTGAATTTCATAGCCGAGACCGGCCCTCTTCATGGCATCATAGAGCCGAGTGATAAGAGCAAGATGTTCTCTATCTCTTGTCCTCAACTCAATGTACTTCACCCGAAGACGGAGGTCCATCTCAACAAGCTCCTCCCCAATTTTGTTTATCTCAATTTCTAGCTTTACACCCTCGGGACAAACCCAAAGCTTATAACAGTTTGCCCTCTCAACAATCAACCCCCTCCTTCTTTCTACTATTTTTTGTTTCAGATCCTCAAGCTCTTTTATCATTAAGAGCGATTTTTGTTGCTTCATTTGAAGCTCTTCATAAGCCCCAAGAAGCGAATTCAATTCCGAAAAAAAATCTGCAAAAACAAAACCAGTCATTTTCTTCTCCTAATTTTTTTATCAAGCAAATTTTATCACAACGACAAAATCACCTGACAAAAGACTAAGACACAATAATGGTTTTTTTAAAATTGTCAACACGCATAAACTAGAATTACCTTAAATTTTTATGCCAACAATTTAAGGACTTAACTAAGGTGTTTTTATAGCACGTTTAAGTAAAAAAGGGGTTGGACCAAAATTGATCCAACCCATACAGCAAAGCTCATTTCCCCTCCTTTTCAGTAAGTTTATACATTAGGACTTCAAGCTCTATCACTCGCTTGAAATCCCCTTTATCTAGAGCTTCCTGCCAAAGGACCATCAGTATTTCCATAAGGATCCTCCTTTCCTCACGAAACATTTAAGATCAATATAATCTTTAAGTTCAGTGAGAGTTGAATTAAAGTTATCAAATTCTTAAAAATAATCAATACAATTTTGACAAATACTAAATAAATTGTATAAAACCAAGTTTTTATTTATAACTTTTTTCAAGCCTTTTAATTGCAAGAATAAATGAAGCCGTCCTTAAGTCTGTTGAAAACTCCAACGACAAATCACTCACCTCTTTATAAGCGTCCTTCATAATTTTTGAAAGTCTTTCAAAAACCTCCTCCTTCAACCATTTTTCTCCACTTAAATTTTGCTTCCATTCAAAATAACTAACAGTAACCCCTCCAGCATTAAATAAAATATCTGGAACAACAATTACATTATTTTTTATAAGTATATCGTCTGCCTCTGGACTAATCGGCCCATTAGCTAGTTCTAAAATATATTTTGCCCTTATCTTATCTGCATTTTCTTTCACTATTTGATTTTCTAATGCGCCTAAAATTAAAACATCTACATCCAAGCAAAGAAGTTCGTCATTATTTACAAACTTAGAATCATTAAGATTAAAATCTTTTACAGAATTTCCTTTCAACTTAAAATCAAGAAGTTCTGCAATGGGAAGGCCTTTTTCAAAAAAAAGTCCTCCTTTTGAATCACTTACAGCAACAATTTGTGCACCTTTTTTTTCTAAAAGTTCTGCCATTGTAGCACCAGCGTTACCAAACCCCTGAATAGCAACTTTTAAATCCGAAAAATTCAAAGAATTATCAATTACAAACTCTTCAAACACATACACTCCACCAAGAGCCGTCGCAATATCTCTTCCTGCACTTCCACCTTTTTCCATTGATTTACCAGTTACTACAGCGAAGCTAGAATCCCCAGTTATTTTCTGATACTCATCTGCAATAATATCCATTATCTCTGAATTAGTATAAACATCTGGAGCCGGAACATCTTTACTTGGACCAATCACAGGTGCAATTTCGCGAGTAAAAGCTCTAGTAATTTTTTCTATTTCATTTTTTGAATACATTTTTGGATCAAAAACAATCCCACCTTTTGCTCCACCATAAGGAATATTTACTACTGAACATTTGAAAGTCATCCAGGCAGAAAGAGCGAGCACTTCACTCATATCTACATTTTGATGATAACGGATACCACCTTTTGCAGGCCCTCTAAGCGTTGAGTGCTGTATCCTAAAGGCCTTAAAAACAGTTTTTTCTCCATTATCTAAATCTACAGTAAAATTTGTTTCTAAAATTCTTTCAGGTACTGAAAGGCGAACAAGCAAATCTTCAGGAAATTTACCAAGATCCGAGGCCTTTTTTACCTGTTTAATTGTGTTGTCAAATAAAGCCATAATATTTTCTGTTAATTATTTACAATTTTTATCAAGTACGATTTCAAATCCATTAAGAAGTGCTGTTGTAATTTTTTTCGACGCATTTTTTTTGAGTCTACAAAATGTTGATGCTGAAATACCCATTTTTGTTGCACTATCTTTCATGTTTGTTTCTTCAACAAAACAAAGAACGAGAGAATAAAATTCTTCAGAACTAATAATAATTTTTTTAGATTTATTTAAAATATTGGGAGTATAAATATCCCAACATGGCATATTTTTAACAATTTTTTTACAAATTGGTCTTGCCATAAATTATACAAATAATAGAAATAATGATTTTGAAATATATGCCAAAACTATCTCTAAACATTTCAACTTTCAAGTAAAACTTGTAAAATAATCTTGTTAAGTTTTTAAAGTGTTTTTAAAAATGGAAAAATTATTAAAAGAAAAATCGTGGAAAAAACTATTAAATAAAGAATTTAAAAGCGAATATTTTTTAAATCTAAAAAATTTCATTAAAAATGAATACAAATCAAAAACAATTTACCCTCCAAAAGAAGATATTTTTAAAGCTCTAAATTTATCATCTTTTAAAAATACAAAAGTAATAATTCTAGGACAAGACCCCTACCATGGTGAAAATCAGGCAAACGGACTAGCATTCTCAGTAAATAAAGATATAAAAGCCCCCCCATCACTTAAAAATATTTACAAAGAAATTGAAAATGATTTAAAAATAAAATTAAAAAAAGAAAAAAATTTAGCTGAAATAGCCAAACAAGGAGTTTTATTATTAAACACAACACTCACTGTAGAAAAAGGGAAACCTACTTCACATACAAACAAAGGCTGGGAGATTTTTAGCACCAAAATTATTCAACTCCTTTCAGAAAAAAAGAATAACCTTGTATTTATTTTATGGGGTAAATTAGCCGAAGAAAAAGAAAAATTTATAGACTCAAAAAAACATTTAATATTAAAAAGTTCACATCCCTCACCATTTTCTGCACACTTAGGTTTTTTCAATTCAAAACATTTTTCAAAAACAAATAATTATCTAAAATCAATAGGAGAAAAAGAAATTAATTGGGAGAAACTATAAAAAGCTTTTATTTATTCTCAACTATCATCCCTGTTTTTAGATAATTGTTTCAATTTTAGCCTAATTTTATCAATCTCCATTTTTATGTTCAAAACAGTATCATCATCAAAATAATCCATAAATTCTTCTTCTGTTAATTCTTTTATCATTTGAGTTAAATGATGAGTTTTAAAAGTACCATCTCTAGAAACCTTCACCGTGATCGAATTATCAAATCCCGAATAAGAATTATAAATTTTAATAAAAAGATTATTAGTATCAAAATCCCAAAAAAACTTATAGCGTTGTCCTTTACCTAAATTTCTTGCCATTTGAAGAACTTCTTCAGTTAAAACCTTTTTATATGGCTTTTTAGTTTCAGGCTTTTTAGATTGATCACTATTGTTTTCCCAAGGACCTTTTATTATTTTTCCCATATATCTCTATTTAGAATTATTATCATTTTTTACTTTGCTTATTTCATTTAACACAAATGAATTGTAGGCACTAGCAGTTAAAATTCGATTTAAGTTTTCAAATTTATTTATTAAAACACTATTATTTGATGAACGAATAATTTCATAAACTCTATGTCCATTGATATTTAAAATATCAGAACTTTTCAAAGAAGAACTTGGATCAAGAATAGCAATTTCATCTTCAGAAAGTCCAAAATTCAACAATTCTTCCTTCGAAACTTCAATTCCTTCATTATAATAATCAAAAACTTCTTTCATATGAACCTGTATTTCAATTCTTCTACCATCATCAGTAATAACATGTAATACAAATTGATTAAAACCCGCATTTTCAGAATCAATAAGCAAGTTTACAGGTATATCTTTAACAATACGAACTTTAGAAACTCCCGAAAGACCAGATAAATTCATCAAAACACTTTTCAAATTTTGCATCTCAGTAAAATTATCAACTGAAATCATCATACCCACAACATCTTTTATCTCTGCAATATTTCCAGAGGCTTCAGAAAAAACTTTTTGAAGAGATCGAACATCATCTTTTCTTCTTCGTACTAATGTTTCAAAATTTCTAGAAGGAAAATTTTCTTCTAAAACATTTTGTATACTTGTTAAAAGGACTTCACCTTTTTGCGCTAGTTCATCTAAATAAAGACCTACTCTTTGTTCAATTTCTTGAATTTTCAGCAAATACTCTTTCAAAAGATCAATTTCATTTTCTTTAATATTAAAGGTTTCTGGATAAAGGATAGCTTGCTCAATTATCGCAGAATACTTATCTCCATTTGTAAAACTTGAACTTTCCATAAACTTAATTCTATCAGAAAAAACTTCAAAAAGTGCAATTGCACGATTATCTACTTTAAAACCCTCTTCTTCATTTATTGAAAATTCAAAATCAACATAAGATTCACCTTCTTCTAAATTATTTGATAGAAGTGAAAATTCAACATTAGCATTTCCATTGTTTTTAAAATAAATCACTTCTGAAAAATCTGAAACACCCAAACCGCCAGCAAGAAGAAATGAAGATTTCCCTTCTGGTATAAAATTTGTCATTTCAAGGGAATTAAGCCTAGTTAAAACAACCGTATTGTTTTCTGTCAACAAAACTGATGCAATAGCAACACCATTAGCTTTTATTATCATTGAACTAGATCCTATTTGATATTCATATCTTTTACCTACCTTAAGCACATCTCTTCCATTAACTTTTTCTAAAGGAATTGAGGATATATGAAGTTCCAGATTATTAAATAAATTTTTTAAAAAATTACTATAGCTTTCAACGCTAAATAAATTACTATTTAAACTTAAAAAGTTTTCAAAATAATTTAATATTTTATGAGGAATTTTTTTTGCATTTTGAAGATTTATACAAATTTTTTCGATTAAAACCTTCGCATCTTGTAAAAAAGAATTTTTAGAACCACCTAAAGAATCCATTGAAACTGCCCACATTTCTGCCATCTTATCGGCAAAAAATTTGAGTTTTGCTTTATCAGTATTGGAGTTTTCATTAACTCTACTTGCCTGATTAAGAATATCTTTCTTTTTATTTGTTTCAATTAGTAAATGATTTGATTGAGTAGCATCACTTACAAAAGTAAGCTCTACCCTATTATCCGAAGAAATCGATATTTTAAGAGCATCTAGTGGAGAATTTGTTACTAAATCTCGTGCAAGCAAAGTTAAATTTTCTCCACTATTTAAAACCCGTGTAAAATTATCACCTACGATTAAAAATTGCGAAGGAGCTTTATCAATAAAAGATGCGAGTTGATTTGCAAAAAGATGAAAGTTTACCTGTCCTAATGAATTTTCATCAAAATAATTTGAAAGATCTAAAAGCATATCAGAAATTGAATCCTTTGTATGGAGTCGTTTATAAGATTTTAATTTTTTTACAAGTAAAATTTTATCTTCAGGCTTTATAGCAGTATTTTTTGATAACGAATCAAGGTAAATTTCAAGAAAACTTTCAAAAGAATAAAGAGTCGCTGGAGATCTCATAATTAAATATTTTTCTCCATTAAAAAATTTAAAATTTAAAGACTCTAAACCAATATCATAATACAAAACACCTTCTTCCATGCTATATTCATGATCATATCCAAGTTTGTTATCAGTTTTTAAATGCTTAGACAAAGAATTCAAGTATTGAATCTTTGAAGCAAAAACACCATCCGAATCTATCAAAGAAAAACTTGAACGCTCATTATAAGCAAGATTACTTGGGTAATATTTTTGTTTTAAATTATTAAGAACCAAATTAATAACTCTAAATTTAGGATTAGATAAAAATCTATTATTGAAATAGGAAATTGTGTTTTCAAAAATTATCAAAGAATCAAAAGAAGGGTTTTCAACATTTAGCATTTGAGACAATTCTTGTATTTTTCTTTTTTCAGTTTCTGTAAACAAAATCTTCGGATCATTTATAAAACTATCAAACTTAGTTTTTAAAGAAGAAAGATCTACAATACTAATTTCTTCTTCAACGGATAAATCCTTCTCAATATTTTCATCTAATGTGTAAAAATAATCCTTTAATCGCAAATCATATTCTGAAAGTTTTTCTTGAATTTCTACAAATTTTTCTAACAAAGGTGCTTTATCAAAACCCAAAACAATCATCGCATCTTCAGTATTAGAAAGACTTTTTAGAATATTATCCATTTCTGCAATTTCATTTCGCAATGCTTGAATAAATACTTCATATTCATTTTTATCTGAAAAATTATTTGTGTTTTCAATTAAAATTTTCAAAGTATTATATTTTCCATTAAAAATAGAAATCAAAGTATTTGTATGAATTTGTGCTTTTTCAAAGGTAATTGGATCAAATTCAGCACGAAAATTATTCCAATCTTCTTGAAAATTTTCTTTCAAATTAAATTCAGTACGAAAACTATCCCATTCTTGTCGGAATCTTTCCTTAAGATCAAGTTCTCTCAAATCAGCCCATTCCTCCCTAAACCTTTCATTTAATAAAACATCTTCTTGATACATTTTTTCAAAATACGATCTTGCCTCAATGTCTTGACGATATTTTGCATTAAGAAAAGTAAGATATTCCGACCATTCCTCTATTGGAGTAATCATTAAATCAAAAATATTTCCTGTTGTTTTTAAAATTTCTACTGCATTTCCTAAGTCGATTGATAAATCTGACAAAAAGCTAAGATATAAATTTTCATAAACTCGAATTAAAGTAGTTCGAACAATTGGATCAGAAACCAAATCAATTCTTGAACGAGCCTCATTTAAGTAAGTTAAATATTTTCCTGAAAGTAGTTGTAATATTTCATTTGGATCAAGATTTTCACTTAACATTGCAGAAATTTCTGATTGGTTTTCAACTCTTTTTAACTTAAAAACATTATTTAAATATGACGAAAATAAATCGAAATAATTCGAATCATTTTCACTCATCTCCATAGCTCTTAAGTACTCAGCTTCCGCTTTCCTATCTAATGCAATTAATCTCTCTCTTGCGCCACCAATTAATTTTTCAAGCCCATGATGAGCCTCATGTTGCATTAAATAAACAGAATTTTCAGTTCCATCATAAGCTGAATTTCTTAAAACTGATATTGATCCTGCAGGAAGATCTTCAAATGAAATACTTAAATTAAATGCCTTAACACTATTATTGGAGCTAAAAAATGTATTAAAAGCTTCATCCTCTACAATCAAAAAAACATGATAAGGATTTCCTTCGACTCCAAAAACAATTTTTGTTTTTTCTATAAATTCTTTTAAATCTCTATTATTTTTTGCATCATTCATTGAATCAAGAGAAAGAGTTTGTGAAAGCGCAGAAATCTTAAGTCTTTTTTGTTTTGCAGAATCATTTTTAATTTGTCTAATTGCCTTAATAGACAGAAGATAATTTTCAATAAATCTAATAGAAGTCTCATTATTTTGAATATCAAAATCAAATAATTTTAAAACTTCTTCTGACTCTAAATTTTCATTTAATAAAATATCTATTTGCGAATCCGACATTTTTACAAGTGTTTCGATTATTCTAGAACTTTGTTCAAAACTTTGATTTTGTAAAAAACTTAAAGACTTAGCAAAACTTAACGCATCTAGATTTTGAACTGGACTCATATCAACAACACTATCTACAGATCTAAAATTTTGTCTTTGAGCAGGAACGTTCGAGTCCGAAACTCTTTCAGACTTTGAAGACCTAAACTCTAAATCATTAGTTGAGTCTACAATTCTATCTGATTTTCCAGTTATGATTTCAATATTAATAAACTTCCTCTTTAAATCACCAAAATCTTGAACCCTAAGATTTGTTGCAATTCCATTCCTTGAAAAAACATTTGTAAAAACATTCGAAGCATTATCAAATTCTATTTCAAAATGCACACCAGAAACACCATCACTTTTTTCTCCTACTTTAAAAAATTTAACTAAAGGTGTACCTCCATCATTCGCACTTCCAAAAGCCATCTTTTCACCTTTTTTTAAAGTAATTTTCCTTCCATCCGGAAGGTTTATTATTAAAAAATTGCCATTTGGAGCTTTTTTCATATATAAGGCATTCTTTCTTCCAAACTTAATCTCCAAAATTCCATCGTTGATTTCAAATTTTGCTCTTTTTGAAAAACCAATATTTTCCTTAGTATTTATTGAAAAATTTTCTAAAGCCAAATACTGATTAAAAACATTTTTTTGTTTTTCAATAAAATCCAAATCCTCATGAAGTTTTAACCTTGTTTCAGCTCTTTTTTCTTCCAAAATTCTAGCTCTTTTTAATACTTCAAGTCTTTGAGGAGTAATATTTTGTGGATTTATATTGGGATTTTCAATCATAATATTTCCATTTTCATCTAAAACGAAACTCACTCCTTCATAACTATAATCCACACTTTTCTTCAGAGCATATTGTGAAAACAATGCACTTACACCTTTATTAAGAGATAAAGAAACATAACCATCCTTAGCATAATTTATAGAAAGTCCAAGTTTTGAGGAATAAGCGGAGCCTTGTTTTATAAATAAATTATCTCCATTTGAAGATTGAATAATTAAATAACTTTTATTACTACTTAAAGACATTTCAACTACTTCATCTCCCATTTCAATAACGGTTTTAAGTTCATGATTTACTTCAAAATCTATTGGAAAATCAAAATCAAAAGGAACTAAATCTCCATTTAATTCAAAATTGTTATTTACTCTTGTATCAGAAAAACCCAAGGCAATTTGTGATTGCATAGCTTCGAGTTCTAAATCAACAAGTCGAAGTGTTTTATCTTCAAACGACCTAGAAGCACTTTCCCTCAAAGAGTCAACAGGAGAAATTGAAGGAAAATTTTCAGAAATTTGCGAATTTTCACCAATCTTTTCATTAAAAAATTCATCAACAATTGATCTAGTTTTTTCATCACTAAAATCAATATCAAGAGCTTTTCTTAAAACAAAATCAGAAAAACTTTCTTCAACTTCATAAGCACCTTCACTAGTATTTATATTTTCTGATAAATCACCATTTTTTGACTCACTAAAAGCTGTTGATAATTGATATTCTTTGCCACCAACTTTTGTAACATCTAAATTCCTAGAAGCTGTTGACACTGAGTTTTGAACTCCACCTACTTTTGTAATATCTGCTTCACTAGAAGCTGTTGACACTGAGTTTTGAACTCCACCTACTTTTGTAATATCTGCTTCACTAGAAGCTGTTGACACTGAGTTTTGAACTCCACCTACTTTTGTAATATCTGCTTCACTAGAAGCTGTTGACACTGGGCTTTGAACTCCACCTACTTTTGTAATATCTGCTTCACTAGAAGCTATTGACACTGA
>CAYVBX010000002.1:10202-56855 GCA_964449945.1 uncultured Candidatus Peribacteria bacterium | reverse complement strand
TTTGAACTCCACCTACTTTTGTAATATCTGCTTCACTAGAAGCTATTGACACTGAGTTTTGAACTACGCCTGCATTTGTGGAATCTAAATCAGTTAAAACACTTTTTTTATCCTCTTGAATTTCAGACAAAATTTCAAGTATAGAAGATATTTCTGCATTATGACTAATTCGTTTTTCTTTCAAATTTTTTAATGCAAGCAAATCTATACCCGCCCTCAAAGGATCTTCTCCTTGCCTATCAGTAAAAACACTGATGGCTGATTTTCCATACAAATAATTAATTACTATTTTATCTCCATTATCAAATTCATATACATATTCAGTATTTTCCTTATTTAAGAATATTTTTCTATTTGTTTTCAAGGAGGTTATAATCAATTGATCCTGTTCAAGATAAATTTTTAAATTATCTAACACTTCAAAATCAGTCAAAGAAAGATAAATCTGAGAATTATTTCTTAAAGAAATAATATTTGCTTTATTATTAAATAAAGGCTCATTATGAGAAGATTTATCTAAAATACGAGGTCCTAAAAAACTTTCAAGTTGCAAATTTGCTAATTTAATTACACCAACTGAACTTAACGAAGAAAAAACTCTTATAGACTTCCAGTAATAATCCGTAATTAGTGATTCTCGAATAGTCTTTGTATTAGGCTTAATCTCGAAATCAGTTTTAAAAATTAAATCAAAAGAACTACCTTTTCCATTTATAATTAACGAAGCATCCTCAAACTTTTCTTCAGTTAAAAAATCTGACAAATTTATGCTTTCATTTTTTTTAACTGAAACCATTTCAGTTTTTTTACCCCTAAAGTCTCTGAGCAATTTTATTTCATCACCCTCCCTTTTTAAATAATATACTTTATCAGTATTCCAATCTCCAAGTGTCAAAAACAAAGTTTCACCATCTTCAATTTCAAAATTTTGAGGAGTATTTGGTGTTAAAAAATCTCCAGAATATTTTTCTTCTTCAAAATTAAAAAATGAATTATCAGCCCTCAAAACATCACTCGAAGGAATTGGAGAATTAAATTTTTTATGTTTTTCATCTGTAACTAATGCAAAATTCAAATCGCTTCCTGCTCTTGCTTCAAACAAGATCTCTCCTCCATTCTTCTTAGAAAGTTCAAATCTAAATTCATTATTTTCGATAGTAAAAGGAAAATCCATTCCAGAAAAATTAGAAGTTATATTCGGAATATGTTCACTAACAACACTATCAAAACTAACACTGCGACCATCATAAGAAACTAAATAGAGCTCGCCAAGGCCAAGTGAAACATATTGTTTTTCTCCAACTAAAAGTGTTGTGTTATGAACTTCACTCGTTCCTGAAGGAGTATATTTAAGCTCCACTTTATTATCTTCTTTCAAAACTTCCACATCAAAATGTCCAAGTTCCCTGCTAGACAAAGTGACTTCTGAAGCTACAGCAGACAAATTATTATCTCTGTTGAAGATATCATTTCTAGAAATATCCATATTTGTTCCCAAATTTTTTACAGCAATAGTCTTTTGTCCATCTTCTGAAAGTTGAAAAGATTGATTAAAAACAAAAGAGTTTTTAACAGGAATAATGTGAAGAGACTTATCTACCATTAAAACTTGATAAAGCTCATTACCAATTTGAAAGTAATTTTGCCCCGTAAGACTCATAGAATAAACAAATCCTGCTTTTAATTTTTCATATTCAAATCCTTGTTCATTTAAAATAATTGAAAAATGATTATCTAGAAAGATTTCTACATTTTGAGAAAAATCATCAAGAGTCGAAATTAATTTATTTTGTAAAACAAAAAGACTTAATTCAAATTCACTATTTTTTGAAATATTTAAAAGATTATCAAAAACATTACTTAAATTAGTAAAATCATTCGAAATTAAGTTTTTAAACTCCAAACAATATAAAAAGACACTTTCATTTGATTGACTTACAGCTTTCTCTAAAACTGCGAAATATTCTTTTGATTCTTTTAATTTTGAAAAAGAAATATCAAAATTTTTACTAGTAAAAATCATTAAATCCAAAGAATTCTTCCCTTTTTCTAAATAGAAATCAATAATTTCTTCTAAGTTTTGATTATTAGAAACCAAATAATCAAAATGTAAATACATATCATTAACTGCATTTATTCCTTTAATTTGATAAAGATTTGATAAATTATCAAATACAGCCTTGAATGTTGATAAATTATTATTTTCGATCCTTTTAGAAATGTTTACCGATTTTTCAAGAACATCAGAAAATGCCAAAAAAGTCATATCTTTATTTTCTAAATAATGGGATATTTCGTTTAAAAAATTAATATCAGCCTCAAACAAAGCTGGAAATTTCACAAGTAACTCAAGAGTTCTTAAATCACCGTTATTATAAGAATCCAAAACAAAATTTGCCATCAACTGCATTTTTGTAAAATTCCTAGCATAAACAAACTCGGAATTTCTAAAAGCATCAATGGCTAAAACGGAGCCTGTTTCGTTAATTTTTGTTTTTAATGATTCAAAAGTTTTTTGACGAAGTTTATCTCTAACAAAAACTCTTTCACTTTCTGAAAGCAATTCAGAAAGCTCTTGTCTCAATTCAGCCTCAGTCTGAACTTTATCTTGTTCTTTGGTTAAAAAGCTCCTAAATTTCGACAAATAATCTTGAGTCAACTCAGCCTCCGCCTGCACTTTTCTTTGTTCTTCATTTAAAGACTTTGCAAACTTAGACCAAGAATCTTCTGCTTTGTCTGGCAAACTAATCTCAGCTTGTTCATTATCTGCTTCAATCTCGGTTTTTGACTCACTTATTATTTCACCACGCAAATCTCTATCATTATTTTCAAGATTTTGAACAAGACCATTAAAGTCAATTTCACCCTCCAGCTCGCTAATCTGCTCTCCTTCAATTTCAGCTCCAATATCAGTTTCGGTTCCCCCTTCACCTATACTTGTTTCTTCTTGAACATCAATTTCTGAATTTATAGCCAAACCTGTCTCTGTTTTATTCAAATTTCCTCTAAAATTTTCAGGATAAACATCGAGTAAATGGCTTTCATTATTTTCTGTTATTTGTACAGTAACAACACCAGTTTCATTATTAACTTTTTCAACAGTAAATCCAGAAAGACCAGAATTTTCCACAATACTAACAAAATCACCAGCCTTTTTTGCGGAATAATGTAATTTCTGTGTTTTTGAATCAAATTTTAAAGCCCCTCTTCTTTTAATATTTGTAGATGTCAGAAGTGGAATTATATAACTAATATTTTCAAGACCATTTATTGTACTCAAATTTTGAACAGCAGATGAAACTATTTCTTCAGCAAATTCTTCCATAGTTTCAGCAAAGGTTTCTCTAAGCTTCGTATTTTTACCAGTCTCACCAGTAATTAAACCGCTTTGCGACCTTATATGCCTCATTGCTTGCGAGACTTCCACATCATCGAGTGTAGAAATTAATTTTGCAGGTTTAACATATTTTGAAGCAACTTTTCCAAGAACTGTTCCACCTAAAATTAAGCCAGAAGAAACGCCCCAACCAAATAAAAAATTTTCTCCCATTGCTTTCGGATCCCATATTTCTTCATAATCCATATTTACTATTCCAACCGCATTAAATGCAGAAAGTCCTAGGTTTTGAGCAAGAACACCACCAGCAGACATTGAAGCAGTTGTACCAGCAAAAACAACCCCTTTCGCAAGCAAACTTGATGAATATGCAAGCCTTGTTGTGCTAAAAAGCTTTGTAGCAAGTCCAGCCGCACCAATACCTCCAACAACAGAAACAACTATCAAAGTGTATTCAATACCTGTTTGCACTTTTTGATCAATTTGTTTTTGAAATTCAGTTTCAATATTTTTAGCTCCATCTCGTAGATCCTTGATTTTTTCAAGATTTGCAGGAGATTCAGGATGAGTTAAATAAACATCAATATTTTTAATAATTGTAACAATTTGTTTTCTAATTACTTCATTAAACTCAGGCCTTAGACCAAGTTTTTCAGCAATATTATTTTCATCATTTAATAAATTTTCAAAATATTGCTTTTGTTCCAAAATATTCATTCTAAATCTTTCCATTGAATCAGCCATATTTCTCATCGGAGAAACAACACATTCAGGATAATTTCTTCGTACAAGCTCTTTAAGATCATCTTGAAAAGGAGATATTTCATTAAATTTTTTAGAGATAGTCTTTTGTAAACTAGTAATATAATTTGAATGAAAACTTACTTGCTCAATTTGCTTTGTAAAAATTTTAGACACCATTTCTTCATTTATTCCCTCTAAAGGACTCTCATCTATTTCATAATAACTATCTTTTTCCAGTAAAAAACCATCTAGAAACAATATTTCTTCAGTCAAAAAATCCATTCTTTTACTAAACTTATCAATCAAAACAGTATTATTTTCCAAAATTTCATCTTGAATATTTCCTCTAAACAAAAGCTCCTTCGAAAAAACTAAAGATAAAGCTTCTTTATTTGCTGAAAAAGAGCTTTTAAGTAAATTTTGATATCTTTTCAAATTTAAAATCACATCTTGTCTAATTTCTATTGGAACATCTTGTACAGATTTAAACTTATTAATATCTGTTAAAAGATTTTTATAAAAATCAGAATTAATTTCTTCAAGAAATTGTGTTTCTATCTCCTCAAGTCTTGTAAATTTCGAATCCATATCATTATTTACCGCATCAATATTAGACTTTTCCACATTTCCTAAATCTAAAATTCGAGACCAACTTTGTCTCAAAAATTCAGTGTCATTATCTTCAGAAATTGAAAATGAATTTCTTCCAACTGTGTTCATACTAATTAAAAACCTCCACTCAGTTCTCTCAAGATTTAAAACTTCATTGAAAATATTTAAATCATTTTTGTTAATAAAAGTGTAAAATTGTTCACTTTTATTAAATGAAAAAATTTCTTCAACTATTCCTTTATTTAATTCAAAACTTTTTTTATTTTTATTTATATAAAGCTCAGAAAGTTTTCTAGAAACTGGAAGGACTTCTTTGATTTCAAATGAAATTTTTGAATATTCATAACTTTCTTTTTGTAAAGATTTTTCATTTTCTCGTAAAGCTTCTTTATTCTTATTTGTATCTTTCATCAATTCAGTTCGAATTGAGATAAGCTGATCAATTTTCTCTTTTTTTGCATTTAATGAGTTTCTAAGCGAGTGTTCTTTTTCGGAATAAAATTGATTTAATAATGCTAAACTTTCATTCAAATCAAAATTTTCAATTTCATCCTTAATCAAAATTCGCTTTAAAAAAACAACAACCTCTTCAGAACTCATTGAAATATCAAACAATGAAGAATTTTTACTATATGCAATTTCATAAAGATGAAGAAAATCATCAAAAGAAACATTTAAATTTTCCTCAAAATAAATAATTAAGATAGAAAAACTTTTTTCATCTAAGTTTGGAAAATCATTTTTCATATTTTCATAAGAAACTGAAAAATCATTAGAAAAATCAATTAAACTACTTAAGACAGAATTTATCACAGTAAAATCTCCTGATTTAGAAGATAAAATCAATGAATCAATAATAGTATTTTCAAGATAATCATTATTCAATAAATAATTTTTAAAAACCGAATTTGATTCAAGCTCTTGTTCAAAGTTTTGCAAAATTTCATCAAATTTTTTTATTGAATAATTATTCAAATTAAAAACATCTAAATAATCATTAGATAAATAAATCGATTCAACTGGCAAATCCAAATGAAAGGCTTGTAAGTTCAAAGCACTCAAATCAAATTTAAAAAATTTTGATAAACAACTAATATTTTTTTCAAAAAGGTTTGAAGAAATTTCATGAATTTGCTCATCTTTTTCGAGATCAAGAATTTTTAATAAATCTAAAAATTTAACCTCAATTTTATTCACCAAAGTATACCCTTCTTCATAACTAAAAAAGTATAGAGAAAGCTTATAAAAAAACCTTAAATCCTCTTCATTTAAATTATGCTTTTGAATTAAAGTCTTAATTTCATTACTATTTTCAGAAGAATAATCACTTTCTGAACTAATAAAATTATAAAAAAATATATGATTTTTTAGATTGGATAAATAATGTTCTTGTGCTTCAAAATCACCAGAAACAAAGGATGAAAACATCATTTCAAGTAAATATTTTGAGTTTTTATCTTCGTTTAAAAAAAAGTTCTTATCATCAGGTTCTAAAGTATCAAAAAAGGACAAGTTATTAAATAATTCTAAAGATTTTTTTGCTGAATCTAAATCATTATTCGCAAGGAATTTATTCAACAATTGTGTTTTATCAATGTCCAAAGATTGTCCGTAATTATCTTCAATTATAGTCAATGAATCATCAAAAACTCTCATTCTATTTAAAACATCTTCTGTTTCATTATTGATTTTCTTTAAATTCATTAAAATTTTAAGTCTGGAAATATTCTTACCAAACTTCTCAGTATTATTTAGCAATTCTACAAGTAAAACTGAAACTATATTTAAATTATTATTTGCAGTAGATAAGGTAATATCATTATTAATTTTTTTAAAATTAGGACTAAGCAAAACTGCATTTAATTCTAAAAACTTATTTGAAAAATCTTTCGATAAAGTTCTTTCAGTTTCATTATTTGAAAAAGCAAGACCCAACAATTTGCTTAAATTTTGAGTTAGATCCGTTGTCTCATGAAGCAATTTTTCAAAAGCATCTTTTTTTAAAACCTCTAGAGGTTTCTCTCGACTACCAGCTTTCTCACTTAAAGCATAGTGTTTTTGTTCCATGTAGAAAATTCCACTTCTATAAAAAAAATCTTCTCTAATTTTCCAACATTTCTTAAACAATTTTTTTGTTTTTATTAAGCTAAAATCTAAATATTTTAGCATAATTAAGGCAAAATTTGAACATCTTACAAAGTAGACACAACTATCATGATACAAAAATGTAGATCCTTAAGCCGTTAATCGAAAAAATAAAGTTTAAAACTACGAATTGACACAATGCAAAAAAGATGTATTATTTAAAACTTGATAATAAAAATTATGAAAAAAATACTAATAAAACTAATTGCCATAACACTAATTTTAAGTGCTTGTGGCGAAAAACCAAGCACAGAAAGCGTAAAAGTTGAAAGATTTATAAAAAGTGAACTTACAGTTGAAGAAATTCTCGACTTATCAATCACAAAAAAAACACCAAGTTTTGAAATTTATGCAAAGTCAGAAGCAAAAAATCAGGCTATCATAATAAGTCAATCAAGTGGAATTATCACAAATCTAAACGCTAGTTTAGGACAAAATATAAAAGTCAACGAAGTTCTAGCTATAATTGGCAATTCATTATCTACAGACATAAATAATAGCCAAATTAATTCATCAAACGAAGCATTAACTCAAAATGAAAAAAGCAAAAACAATTTAGAAAAAATTTCAAATGTTTCAATAGAAAGCGCAAAAATTGCAAAAGATATAGCATACGAAACATATACAAACGCAAAAAATCAGTTAAAAAGCACTCAAAACATAAATGAAATACAGTTAAAAAGCACAAAAGATGCAAATAAAAAGGCAAAAAACGCTTATTATGATGCAGACGAAGCCTTAGAAAACTATAAAAATTCAAATAATGACAAATCAAAATTATCAGAACTGGAAAATCAAGTGGATAGCCTTTACTTTGCCTACAAACAAAGCAAATATACACTTGAACAAGTTGAAGAAAGCCAGAAAGCACAGGAAAATCAGTTAAAATATGCAATAGAAATAGCTCAAAATCAGTATCAGTTATCAGAAAAGCAATACCAAAATGCAGTTTTATCGATAGAAGGACAAAAAATTGCACTAGATTCACAAGAATTACAATTAAAGTCAAACAAGGATTTACTAGAAATAAATCAAAAATATTTAAAGATAAGGAGCCCAATCAAAGGAATAATCACAGAAATATACGCAAAAGAAAATAATTTCATCGCATCAGGACAAAGCCTCGTTAAAATTGAAGATCCAAACGAAATAATGTTATCAGCAAGTCTTAACGATAGCGAGATAAAACAAATCAAATTACACGATACAGTAGATGTTTTTTATAACGATAAAACTCTAAAAGGACAAATAACAAAAATATCTCCAACACCAAACCAAAACACTAAAAAAACAGAAATAGAAATTTCTTTAAATAAAAACGAAGAAATTCAAAGTGGAATCTTGGTAAAGGTCGAGTTTTACTCCAGCAAAAGAGAAAACATTTACATTCCAATTAGCTCAATTTTTATAAAAGATGAAAAAAAATTAGTTAAAACAATAAATACAAATAATTTTATAGAACTAATTGAAATTGAAAGTGGAGAAATTTTCGGAAATTTAATTGAAATCAAAAAAGGACTCAAAGGAGATGAAAAAGTTCTAATAAAAGGTCAATCATTTATTGACGCTGGTCACAAAATTGTAATAAATAAAAAATGATAGAAAATGAAAACTCATTTTGGTTTTTTTTGATAAACAAAAGGCCAATTGCCCTAATAATTACAATTTCAATAATACTTTTTGGTTCATTTTCGGCAATTACTTTGCCAAAAGAATTACAGCCAGAAATAAATATTCCATTTGCAACAATCCAAACAGCTCTCCCTGGAGCAACTCCCCTAGACATTGAAAGCTTAATTTCAATTCCTTTAGAAAAGGAAATATCAAATCTCTCAAATATTAAAACACTAAGTTCAAGATCAGCTTTTGGATTTTCAATAATATTTATCGAATTTGAAAACAACACAGATATAAACCAAGCTGTTTTAGATTTAAAAGATTCAATAGATAAAATAAAAAATACATTACCTGAAGATGCAACAAGTCCAATTGTAAATAAAGCCGATGCAAATTCTATTTCAATAATATCTTTTTCAATTACAGGTGATCGCCCACTTAGCGAAATTACTGATATAGCTGAAATCATGCAAAATGAGTTAAAAAGCATTTCAGGAATTTCTGATGTAGACATACTTGGAGCAGAAAAAAAATCAATTTACATAAATATTGATAAAGAAAAAAGCAAAAATCTAAACATTGATCTAAGCCAAGTTTCAAACATTATAAAATCTTCAAATATAAATTTTCCAATAGGCGTAATACAAACTGACAACACAAATTATTCGGTTAGACTTGATAATCAAATTCGTTCAATTCAAGAAATAGAAAATTTAAGCATAAAACAAATTGATAACACTATTATAAAAATTAAAGATATTGCAGAAATTGAAGAATCTTTTCCAGAAAAAAATTCCCTTTCAATGTTTTCAACAAAAAACATAAAATCAAAAGAAGCAATCACTCTTGTAGTTTATAAAAAAACCGGAGGAAACATTATAAAAATTGCAGAAGATAGTTTAAAAAAACTTAACGAATTAAAAGACAAAAACATTGTTCCAAAAGATATTCAAATTTCAATTAGTAACGATAATTCAAAATTTATAAAAAAAGATCTAGGAGTATTGATTCAAAATGGGCTTCTAACAGCTTTAATCATCACATTAATATTATTTTTGGCATTAGGCTTTAGAGAAGGGCTTTTGGCAGGTTTATCAATTCCACTTTCATTTTTAATTACATTTAGCGTTATGAAATCAATGAATTTAAGCATAAATAGCTTATCATTGTTTTCTTTAGTAATTGCACTTGGAATTATGGTAGATACTGCAGTTGTAATAATGGACGGAATACATAAAAGAATCGAAGACGGAAAAGACACGCTAAATGCCTGTAAAGATTCAGTAAATACATATAAATGGGCATTAATAGCAGGCACCTCTACAACAATATTTGCATTTTTCCCAATGCTTTTAGTAAGCGGAATTATTGGAGAATTTTTAAAAACACTTCCCATAGTTATTTCCACAGCATTATTATCTTCACTTTTTGTATCACTCACACTAATCCCTTCAATTTCTACTAAATATTTAAAGAAACGAAAAAAAGTCAATCTTCTAAAACCACTTTTCGAAATCTTTTCAAAATATTTCGAAAAGATTGTCTCAAAAAATCTTATATCAAAAAAAAGAAGAATAATTACAATTATTTCTTCTTTAATATTATTTGTATTAAGTATGTCATTGCCAATTTCAGGCGCAATACAAATGGAGCTATTCCCAAAAACTGATGTTCAATATTTTTACATAAATATTGAAACACCAAAAGGTACAACCATTGAAGAAAGTAAAAAAGTAGCAGAAAAAATCGAAGAGTATCTATATACAATTAAAGAAATTGAAAACTTTTTAACAATAGTTGGACAATCTTCAAGCTCTCTTTCAATAGGATCGAATGGACCAAGTCAAGATTCGAACCTCGCAAACATTACAATAAACTTAGTTGATGAAAAATATAGAAACAAAAAAAGCTTTGAAATAGCAGAAGAAATAAGACAAAAGTACAAAAATTTTAGACAAGCAAAAATTACTGTTCAAGAAATATCAGAAGGTCCACCGGGAGATTCAGCAATAAACTTAAAAGTTAGAGGAGAAGATTATAAAATAATGGGAGAAATAACAGATCACATAAAAGATCTTCTTTCAAAAATACCCGAAACTCAAAACATCATTGATAATAGAGAAGAGGGTTTAAACGAATTTGTTTTCACTCTTGATAGAGAAAAAATTGCATTATACGGATTAAACCCACTTCAAATATCATTAATTATTAGAAATGCAGTACTTGGAATAACAAGTGAAGAAATTAAAATCAACGGAGAAGATTATAGAATTTTCATAAAATATAAACACAAACTAAACGAAAATAATAAAACAACCATAAACCTAAACGACTTGAACAATTTAGTTATTCAAAGTCCGTATGGATATTTACTTCAAATAAACGAATTTACAAATTACTCTCTACAAAGCAGTATTTCTTCTATAAATAGAGAAAATCAAAAAAGAGAAATTAAAATTTCAAGCGATGTAAGTCCAAAAGGAAATGCTGTTCAAATCAGTAAAGAGTTAGAAGAAAAATTAAAAGACTATCCCCTCCCATCAAGCTACGAGATAAGCTTTGGCGGAGATCTTGAACAAATAAATGAATCATTTGAACAATTATATTTTTCAATGCTTATTGGAATAATCTTAATAGCCTTCACACTTGTACTTGAATTTAATTCCTTTAGGCAAGCATTCATAGTACTACTCAGCCTTCCACTCGGCATAATTGGAGTATTCCCAGGCTTATTTTTTCTAGGATTAAACTTCTCTTTTCCAGCATTTCTAGGAATAGTTGCTTTAAGTGGAATTGTCGTAAACAACGCGATAGTTTTACTAGACAGTATAAATCAAAACACTAAAGAAAAAGGACTTTCTATTACAAATAGTATATCAGACACAGTATCTACAAGAGTAAGACCAATAATTCTAACAACAATTACTACAATTGTTGGAATTCTACCACTTGCCATATCCGACCCATTCTGGGCAGGCCTAGGATTTACTTTAGTATTCGGACTTCTTGCCTCCTCAATAACAACTTTAATAGTTGTCCCTACGATTTTTTTCATGTTTCAAGGCAAACATTAGATTGTAAATAATACAGCAAAACATTAAGATATTCTTATGAAATACGCTGAGATATTATTGCCAATCAAGTTTTCTTTTGACAAAGAAACTCTTACTTACGAAATACCAATAAATAAGGTTTTTCAAATTGGCCAAATTGTTGAAGTCGAAGTAAAAAACAAAATAAAAAGAGGGATTATTATTGATATACACAATAATAAACCAAATTTTAGAACAAAAGAAATAACTTCCCCACCATTTGGAGAAATTATAATAAATGAAATACAAATAAGTTTATTAAAACGAATTTCCAAATACTACTTAAGTCCGCTTCACAAAGTTATTAAATTATTTATTCCAAAAAAAATATTTTCAGGGAAAATTTTTAAAGAAATAGCAGAAGAAAAATACGAACAAATTTATAGCTCAAAATCAAAAATTTTAAACTCAGAGCAAACAGAATGTATTAAAGCGATAAAAAATCAAAACACGAACAAATTTCTTATCCAAGGAGTTACAGGAAGTGGAAAAACAGAAATATATGTAAGCTTAGCAAAAGAAGAAATAGAAAACGGAAAACAAGCACTTATTCTTGTTCCCGAAATATCACTAACTACACAAACTGTTGAATATTTTGAGCAAGCATTAGGAGAAAAAGCAACAGTTTTCAATTCAAAACTATCAGAAAAAGAAAAATTCAAAAACTGGATAAATGTAGTAAACGGAAGATCAAAACTAATTATTGGCTCTAGATCAGCAATTTTCAGCCCTTTTAAAAATCTTGGGATAATTATAATAGATGAGGAGCACGATGCTTCATACAAGCAAGATAATTGCCCCAGATACAATGCAAAAATTGTTGCCGAAATGCTAACAACCATTGATAAAGAAATTAAGCTTATTCTGGGAAGTGCTACACCAACGCTCGAAACACTTGAGAAATATAAAAATTCTAAATTCATAATTAAAAACAGAATAAACAACACCCTTCTTCCAGAAATAGAAATCATTGACTTAAGAGATGAATTTCATAAAAGAAATTTCAGCATTTTTTCTGAACAACTAAAAATTGAAATTAATAAAATAATACAAAACAACGAACAAGCAATTCTTTTCATAAACAGAAGAGGTAGCGCATCATCTATTGTTTGTAGAGATTGTGGATTCGTTGAAAAATGTCAAAATTGCGAAATTCCAATGACTTTTCACCAAACAAAATTAACTAGACCCACTTTAATTTGTCATCATTGTGGGAAAATTGCATCCCCACCTAAACTATGTAAAAATTGCAATTCACACAACATTAGACAACTCGGCATTGGTACAGAAAAAATTGAAAGTGACTTAAAAAAAGAATTCCCATCCTTAAGAATCCTTCGGGCAGACAAAGACACCACAAGCCAAAAAAATGGATTTAAAGAAATTTACAATAAATTTAAAAGAAAAGAAGCAGATATTTTAGTCGGCACCCAAATGATTGCCAAAGGACTACACCTCCCAAGCGTAAGTCTTGTTGCTGTAATTCTCGCCGACATCGGGCTAAATATTCCAGATTTTCGAAACAATGAAAGAATTTACCAACTTATAACTCAAGTTTCTGGAAGATCTGGAAGAGGAGAAAAAAGGGGAAAAGTCATAATACAAACATA
This sequence comes from uncultured Candidatus Peribacteria bacterium, assembly GCA_964449945.1. GTDB lineage: Bacteria > Patescibacteriota > Gracilibacteria > UBA1369 > LOWO2-01-FULL-3 > JAVEWJ01. The sequence continues at coordinate 43,698 of CAYVBX010000002.1, read as the reverse complement.
CAACCCCAATCACATTTCTCTTACTTCATCAAAAAATTATGATTTTGAAAACTTTATTAAATACGAAAGAAGTCAAAGACAACTGTTAAAAAATCCGCCCTTCTCAAACTTAGTTAAAATAATAATTGAAGAAAGTAATCAAAATATTTCAGAAGAAAAATGTGAAAACTTAAAAAATAAAATTGAAAAAATCATTATTTCACAAAAATTTAAAAATATCGAAATTAGCACATATCCAGCGTATATATACAAACTAAAAAACAAATATCGAAATATTTTACTAATAAAAGATTTAAACAAAAGTGAAAACATTCATAAAATATTTGATATATTAAAAAAAGAAGGTAAATTCATAGAAGAATTAAAAATTGACATAGACCCATTAACAATAAGCTAAATAATATGAAAAAAGTAATTTCAGGAGTAAAACCGACAGGAAAAATACATTTCGGAAATTATTTTGGCGCAATACAACAATTTATAAAACTACAGGATGAATTTGAAAATTTTATATTCATCGCAGATTTTCATTCTATAACAAGTCAAAAAAACCCAGAATTATTAAGAGAACAAATCATGGAAATAGCAATAAATTATATTGCTCTTGGTCTTGATCCAGAAAAAAACACTATTTTTAAACAATCAGACGTCCCAGAAGTATGCGAACTTGCATGGATATTAAACTGTATCACACCATTTTCATTACTTGAAAGAGGACATGCATGGAAAGATGCAAAAAACAATCCAGAAAGAGAACAAAATGTTGGACTTTTTGATTACCCTGTATTAATGGCTTCAGACATTTTAATATACAATGCCGACCTCGTTCCAGTAGGAAAAGACCAAACACAACACATAGAAATTACTAGAGATATTGCAAAATCATTCAATAACACATACGGAGAAACATTTAAAATACCTGAAGGATATATTGTTGAAAATTTTAAAACTATTAAAGGAACCGACGGCAAAAAAATGAGCAAATCATATAACAACACAATTGAAATTTTTTCTGATGAAAAAATTATAAAAAAACAAATAATGAGTATCGTTACAGATTCTAAAAAAGTTGAAGAATCAAAAGACCCAGAAGAATGTAACATATTTCAAATATTAAAACTAATTACCTCAACTAAAGAAATTGAAGAAATTTCAAAAAGATACAAAACTGGAACAATCGGATATGGCGAAGCAAAAAACATACTATATGAAAAAACTCTAGAATATTTCAAAGAAGCTAGAGAAAAATATTATGAACTTAAAGAAAACCCAAGCTATGTTTTAGAAGTTTTAGAAAATGGAAAAGAAATAGCTCAGAAAATTGCTAAAGAAAAAATCAAAGATATAAGACAAAAAATCGGTTTATCCTAAAAACCAAAACAAGTCATCATTAAAAAAACATAAGATTTTTCGAACTAAAAATTGATTTATTTCTGCTAAAAGCTAAGAGAAAAAATTGGTGTTTTTCGTAAAAAACACCAATAACACAAGCAAAACAACACCTTAAAAGTGTATTTTTTACTTTAAAAATAAAACAAAAAAAGCCCAATTTTGCAAAAAAAAACAAGCAAAACATATATATAATTTTAAAATATTTAATGGTTTTTTTCATTTAAAAACTTGCAAATTTCATCAGTCAAAACTACTATAAAATCAAAGATTTTTTTAAGACATTTTACCCCTCAAAACATGGCAAAATTCATCTTTGTTACAGGAGGTGTTTGTAGTTCTATTGGAAAAGGGATTGCTACAGCCTCAATAGGCGCACTACTCAAAGCATCTGGACTCAAAGTTTTTACCCAAAAACTAGATCCATACTTAAATGTGGATCCGGGAACCATGAGCCCCTTTCAACATGGTGAGGTTTTTGTTACAGAAGATGGAGGAGAAACCGACCTAGATCTCGGCCATTACGAAAGATTTATTGACACAAATTTAAGCAAACTTTCTTCAGTAACAACTGGAAAAATTTATAAAGAAGTTCTAGAAAATGAAAGAAAAGGCAAATACTTGGGAGGAACGATTCAAATTGTTCCTCATATTACAGAAACTATTCAAAATAAAATTCTAAAAGCATCTGAAGAATCAGGATGTGATATTCAAATTATCGAAATTGGCGGAACTGTTGGAGATATTGAAGGACTCCCCTTCCTTGAAGCCATAAGACAACTTAGAATAAAACTTGGAAAAGAGAATACATTTTTTGTACACCTCACACTTCTTCCCTACCTTAATGCCTCAAAAGAATTAAAAACAAAACCATCTCAAGCATCCGTTAGAGAACTTAGATCAATCGGAATTCAACCCGACATGATACTCGCAAGAGCTGATAAACATATAAAAAAAGAACACATAAAAAAACTTTCATTATTTTGTGATGTGCCAAGCGACTACATAATACCTGCACCCACAGTTTCATCAATTTATGAAATACCAATAAATTTTGAAAAATATAATATAACAAATAAAATTGCGGAAAAACTAGACCTAGGACCGCGAACACCAGATCTTCAAGACTGGGAAGATCTCGTAAAACAAATTAAACTTAAAAAACCGGCACTTAAAATTGCTCTTGTTGGTAAATACACAGGTCTTGCGGACGCATATTTAAGTGTTATTGAATCGCTTAAAATAGCATCATATTCTCAATATTACGATCTAGATCTAATTTGGATCTCAGCAGAAAAACTAGAAGAAAAAGATCCAGAAACTCTCGAAAACCTAAAATCCGCACAAGGAATCGTCGTTCCGGGTGGATTTGGCAAAAGAGGAATAGAAGGAAAAATTATTGCTGTAAATTATGCAAGAAAAAACAAAATACCCTATCTTGGCCTTTGCCTCGGAATGCAGGTTTTAGCAATAGAATTTGCCAGACATTTTCTGAAAGACTCAGAAATTAATTCTGAAGAATTTGATGAAGAAAAAAAATTATCAAAAGATAAATACATAATTCATTATTTAAAAGACCAGAATGACAAAAAGGACAAAGGAGGAACTCTCAGACTTGGTGCATACAACTGTAAATTGCACAAAGATAGCCAATCTTTTTTTCTTTACAAAAAAGAAATGATTCAAGAAAGACACAGACATAGATACGAATTCAACAATAATTTTAAAGAAAAATTAGAAAAAAATGGCTTACTTTTTTCCGGAATAAACCCAGAATTAAACTTAGTAGAAATAATAGAAATACCATCACACCCATTTATGATCGGTTGCCAATTTCATCCAGAATTTCTTTCAAGACCAAACAGACCACACCCCTTGTTTAAAGGCTTTATTAAGGCATCTAAAAAAGTTTATGAGAAAATAAATGCTTATTCATAAACTTAAAAAAACTATTTATAAACAAATAATTCTGATATATTAAGAACAAATTTGAAAACTTTTTATGAGTTTATATAAATATACCGTTACAAACAAAGACGGCAAAAAATTATCAGGAACAATTGAAGCAAGCTCTGAAATGCTTGCAAGAAAAGAATTAAACGACTTAGGTTTTTCAATATTAGATTTTGCATTAACTGCTCCCGAAGAAAACATTCAAAAAGAAGGATCAATCAAGTTTGAATTTGAAGCAATAGACAATCATTCAAAAATCGTAAAAGGAACAATACCTTCTCAAAGCGCAGAAATTGCTTCAAAAAGGCTTAAAAACGAATATGATCTCACATTACTTGCGATTTGGGAAAAAAATGCAAGTGAAGAAGAAATTGCTAAAGCAAAAAAAAATGGTCAAGAAAATTTAAAGATTTATTTAGAAGAACTAGCAAAAGAAAAAGAAAAAATCGACTCCCAAAAAGGTTCATCCAAAGAACAAATATATATAAAAGACAAAGTTGACTTCATCTTAAAACAAGTACTAATCCTATTAAAAAAATTCGACGAAGAATTTAGTACAGAAACAAAAACAGAAATAAACAAAAAAATTGACAAACTTCTTCGAATAAAAAATTCTAGCAACACCGAATACATTCAAATTACAGCAAAGGATCTTCTAACATATATCGAGGCACAAGCAAAAACCCTTGAAGACAAAGGATACCAGAACAAAAAAATTGAACTAAAACTTGAGACATCTTCTTTACTAGATCAACTTAAAAAAACACAAGCTCCACCATCAATTAAGGAGGATCTAAATCAAAAACTCATTAAGTGGCAAGAAAGAAACAGAAAAAATAACAAATTTAAATTTTTAAACAAATTTATTGATAAAACAATTATATTATTAAACAAATCATCCTCAAATAATATAAATATTCAAGAAAAGAAAAAGGAAATCACAAATCTTAAAAGCCAAAGATTCGACTTAATTAAACTAATATTCAAAGAGCCTACAAAAGAATATAGAAATAAAATTATTGAAAACATTAAAGCTATAAACCAAAAAATAAAATCACTTAAAAATGAGATAAAATCTATAAAAAAAGTAGACACAAATGCCTTACCAAAAAATGAAAATAACACAAATAATTTCCTTCAAGACATTCATACAGAAATTTCAACTTTAACAGGCTATATATTATTTGTATATTTATCCTATTATTTTATTGCAATATTATTTACGAATAATAAATTTTTTGGAATTAAAGCTCCTAAAGGATTTTATATTCTTGAAAACAATTTATTTAAAAACATGTTAATAATATTTTTCATTATTCACATAAGCACTGCAATAAACACAAACTTTTTTTCAAAAAATAAACTTTCAAATATATTATCACCAATAATAGCAATTTTTTTAATAATTATAACTATATTAAATTTTTAAAATGCACCCAATTATTTTTTACAGCACGCATTTCACAATTTACACATTATGGATTTTTATTGGTCTAGCAATTATTGCTGGCACTTACAGCACAATAAAACTTGCAAAACTAAACAATTTAAAAATCCAATTTATCAATGATAATTCATTATTTCTTGTTTTAATTTCTATTCTAGGAGCAAGAGTTTATTTTCTTATTCAAAATTTTCAAAGCTATTTTTATGAAATTTCAAGCCAAACATTGTTGAACACATTATTTATATGGGACAAGGGCTTAAGCCTTACTGGAGCGATAATATCATTCACAATTGCATTTTACATATTGTGCAAAAAAAATGAACAAAACTTTTTAAAATGGCTAGATGTCATTATACCTTCTTTTATTTTAGCAATGGCAATATACGCAATGGGATCATTTTTTGAAGGCAACAATTACGGAAAAGAAACTGGACTCCCATGGGGTGTAAATTTTGAAAGCCCTAACATAAAATACAGAGTGCCAATTCATCCAACACAAATATATGCCTTTATCTACAGTGTTGCTATTTACACTTTTTTAGTAATTTACAATCAAACAATAAAAATAAAAGAAACAGAAAGACGAGGTTTTATAGCAACAATAGGAATACTGAGCTTTTCATTTTTTAAATTTATTGAAGAATTTTTTAGAGGAGACGACACTTGGCTATTTTTTGGAATAAGACTTCCACAGATTTTTGCAGGCATTACAATACTTGTTTCTGGAATTTTTTTAATAAAAAAGTATACTCAATTCATCGATAAAAAATAACAATCAATAAAAATGCAAAAACTATTCAACTATTTTTTCACAATTCAACCAGGTTTTGAAATGAATTATTACATTCCTCTTTTCATTATCTCAGGATCAATAATTATCTTTTCAATAATATTTGCCTTCTCTTATAAAAAACTAAAAAAGAAAAACATTGCCTTCAAACGAAACTTCAAATCTGTATCAAAATTAGCTCTACTACTAGGAGTTTCTTTGCTTTTCACAACCCTTATGCGTTATGAAAACATTCCATATTTCTCTATGAGAATTTGGCTATACAGCATCTGTTTTTTAATTCTATACACTGCTTTTTATTATTTCAAAACATTTAAATACAAATATCTTAAAGAAATAAACAGTTCAATAAAAAAAGAAGATAAAGAGATTAAGAAATATTCAACTGCAAAGAAAAAAAGATAAAAAAAAACCGCCTAATTCAAATTTAATTGAGAATGGCGGTTTTTATTTTAATCGATTTTAATAATATGATATTCCACAACACCACCGGGAGCTAAAACTTTAACTTTTTCATTTTTAGCCTTATCAATCAAAGCAATTCCAACAGGAGATTCATTAGAAATTTTACCATTAAATGGATCTGCCTCTGTAGAACCCACCAATGTATACACTACCTCTTCCCCTTTTTTAGTCAAATTAACTAAAGTTACTTTTGAACCAAGAGACACAACTTTTGTGCCAGTATCTTTAATTATTTTTGCATTTTTAATTTTTATTTCAAGCTCTGAAATTCTTCCCTCAATAAATCCTTGTTCATTTTTTGCTTCTTCATATTCTGAATTTTCAGAAAGATCTCCGAATGAAATTGCCTCTTTAAGCCTCTCTGACACTTTTTTTCTACCATCAGTTTTTAAATATTCCAACTCTTCTTTCATAGCCTTAAGGCCATCTTTAGTGAGCAAAACTTCTTTTTCATTTTTAAGATCTGAAAGTACATCTACTACTTCCAAATCTTTTTTATTTTTTTGTACTTTTTTTACCATATTATTTTATTATATTAATATTTAGGCCTAATCTTAACAGATGTAGGATGTTCTTTTAATTTTTGTAAAACTTTTGCTTCAATTTGCCTAATTCTCTCTCTTGTAACATTAAACTCTCTTCCAACTTCTTCAAGAGTGTGCCCCACCCCATCTTCCAATCCAAAACGCATTACAATAATTTTTCTTTCTCTAGGAGAAAGATATTGAAGCATTTCATGAATATTTTCTTTTAAAAGTTGTTTATTAGTAGATTCCATAGGCGACATAACATCATCATCTTCAATAAAATCGCCTAGCTTAGAGTCTTCTTCGGTACCTACTGGTGCCTCAAGCGAAACAATATCTTGAGAAATTTTCATAATATGTCTTACTTTTTTTTCATCCATATCCATTTCAGCCGCAAGTTCTTCAAGAAGTGGCTCTCGTCCAAGCTCTTGCACAAGCCTTCTTTGTGCATGAGTTAATTTATTTATTGTTTCAACCATATGAACAGGAATACGAATTGTTCTTGCTTGATCAGCAATTGCTCTAGTAATAGCCTGTCTAATCCACCAAGTTGCATAAGTTGAAAACTTAAACCCCCTATTTGGATCAAATTTTTCAACAGCTCTAAATAAACCTATATTACCTTCTTGTATTAAATCCAAAAAAGAAAGACCTCTTCCAATATATTTTTTTGCAATAGAAACAACAAGTCTAAGGTTTGCTTCAGCAAGCTTTGATTTTGCCGATTGATCACCTTTTGCAATTCTACGAGCAAGATCTATTTCTTCTTTTCCTGTTAACAAATCGACTCTTCCAATCTCAGACAAATAAAGCCTGATTGAATCATTAGCAATTTCTTTAAAATCGACTTCTTTTTTCTTTTTTTCCTCTTTTCTTTTTTCAACCACAACATCCTCTATGATATCCTTATCAGCAAGCCCTTTAGTGGTCTTTTTGGAAACATCTTTTTCATCAAAAATTAAACTATCTTTAGTATCAATTATTTCAATACCAAGATCTAAAAATAAACTATAAATTTCATCAAGCATAATAACATCTTCCTCAATATTTGGCATAGCCTTAAGAAGATCTTGATGAGTAATAAAACCTTGCTCCCTACCTTTTTTCACCAACTCCTTTACCTGATCTGGAAAACTAGCCAGTTGATCATCTGTTGGTTGTTGAATAAATTTATTTGTTCTAGCCATATCAACTTTTGTTTGATAATAAAAAAATTTCTAATTGGATAATATATTGTTTTGTTCTTTCAAGAGATCTATCAAAGATTTTGTGTCATTGTTGGCTTCCGCATTGGCTATTTCTTTTTGAATTTCTTTTAAGCGAGTTTTTTGGAAATCTTTTATTAAATTATTTAAAACGATTTTTACTTCATCTTTTAAAATTTCTAATGAAAAATTTCCATATCTTTCTTCGCCATATAATGCCAGAACCGAAAGCCTGTTTTTCAAATTTTCCGCTTCTATATCAGAAAAATCCCACTTATCCAAATTACGGTTTGCATTATACTGACTAATTAAAAGATTGTAAACCGATTTAAAGTCTTCAGAGAAACATTTTTCATCTATTTTTTCGAAAATATTAGCAAATAACACTGGAAACTCTAAAATAAGAGCAAAAAGAACTTCTTCATTACTATAATTTTTAAGTGATTTAGGACTTCTATCTTCAAGATTTTGAACACTTGAAAACGGTTTAATAAAGTTAAAACTTTCAACTTCGTCATAAAGTGTTTGTTCATCAAAACCAAGGAGTAAAGAAAGTTTCCTTATATAATGATCCTTTATCATCGGAGAAGAATTTTTTAAATAAGGCTTAATTTCTTCAAAAATATTTTTTTTACTTTCAAAAGTAGCTAAAGTATATTTTTCTGAATATTTTTCAATTAAAAAATCAAAAAAAGGATTTGCATTTTTCAAAACTTTTTTAAACCTTTCTGGATCATTAAGAGCAAAATCAGCAGGATCTTTCCCGTTCATTTCCTGAACACAAAGCATATTCATTTTTTGTGTTTCAATAATCTCAAACGACCGAACAGTTGCATTAAAACCAGCTTCATCAAAATCAAATGCTGTAATTATGTTTTTAGTAAAACGAGATAAAAGCTTAACTTGATCACTCGTAAGAGCAGTTCCAGAACTAGCAACAATATTTTTAATTCCTTCCTGATAAGGAAGGACCACATCAAAATAACCCTCAACCAACACAACACTGTCTAAAGCCTTAATTTCGTTTTTTGCAAAAGAAAGACCATATAAAATTTTTGATTTATTATAAATTAAACTTTCAGGAGAATTTAAATATTTAGGATTTTGATGATCAGAAAGGGACCGACCACCAAAAGCACAGACTCGTCCCAAATAGTCAAAAATAGGAAAAACTAGTCGAAATCTAAATTTATCAAAAACATTCTCAGCATTTAAAGACTTACTAGAAACAAGCCCCGCTTTCAAAAGCAATTTTTTTGAAAAACCTTTCGATATTAAGTAATTTGTCAAATCATCATAACTATCTCTTGCAAAACCTATTTTAAAAATTTTTATTGTTTCATCATTCACCCCTCTTTTTCTTAAATATTCCAAAACATTAGCACCATCACTTCCCTTAAATAAATTATTATGAAAAAAATCCATCGCCAAAGTATGAGCTCTAAATAGCTCATCTTTTTCGTTTTTATTAAAACTAATAAATTTTTTTGAACTTTTATAAAGACTTGGATCAAGTCCAGCCTTTTCAGTTAATATTTTTAAAGCCTCACTAAAATCAACATTTTCATATTCTTGAATAAAAGTAAAAATATCACCTCCTTTTCCTGTAGAAAAATCATGCCAAATTTGTTTTTCAGGACTTACAACAAAACTCGGAGTTTTTTCATTTTTAAAGGGGCTCAAAGCCTTATAAGACCTCCCCGTTTTTTTTAATTGTAAATACTGTGAAATCAAAGTAAAAACATCAAGTCGCGCCTTAATATCTTCAATTAAATCTGCCATAATAATTATTTAGCTTAAATCTCCCAAAACAACTTAACAAAATATTTACAATTTGTATAATAAAGTAAAATTTTAAATATGATCAAGAAAAAAAACCTAATAATACTCTCATCTTTAAGTATTTTTGGATTTTCAACAACAGCATTTCTTACAAAAATCAATTATTTTAAAGCGCTTGATTTAATGATAAACACAGAAGTTCATCAAATTTTCAGGCCAAAACTTACCATTTTAATGAAAGTTTTTACAGAAATTGGAGACAAATACATCTTATCTTTCTTGTTTTTATTCTTAATAATTCTTTTATATTCAAAAAATAAAAAAAACGACATTTTAATAATATTATTCTCAAGTATTTTAGGCTTTTTATCTACAATATCAATCAAATCGATTATTGAAAGAAACAGACCAGAAAATGCACAAGTTTTTGAAAGCACTTTTAGTTTTCCTAGCGCACACGCAACAATGTCAACAATTTTTTTCTTATTTTTAGCATATTATATCTCAAACAAATTTCCCAAAATAAAATTTTTAATTTGGACAATATGTTTTTTATTTTTTTTAATAATTTCCTTTAGCAGAATTTATCTAAATGTTCATTATTTAAGCGATGTAATTGCTGGAATATTTTTAGCAACTTTTTATTTTTCAACAGGAATACTTATTTTTTCAAAAAACCTTTTCCAAAAACAAGCATATAAGCAAGAAGAGAGATAAGCAAAATAAGAGCAATAATTGTAAAAAACTTTTGAGAAGAATCAACAAAAACAACCGCAAAAAAACCAAACACTAGAGAAATACTTGCATAAATCAAAACAACTTGTTTTTCAGAAAAACCATAATTCAAAAATCTATGATGAAGATGTTTTAAATCACCTTGCCAAAATTTTTTTCCTTCAATTGTTCTTCGAACAACAACCCAAACTAAATCAATCAAAGGTATGCCCAGAACAAGAAAAGCTGTTGCAATTTTTCCTCCAGAAATAACTGACAATACAGCCAACATAAAACCGAAAAAAGTACTTCCCGAATCCCCCATTAAAAGATGTGGTTTTGGAAAATCAAAAAACAAAAGTGCCAATGCAGAAGACCCTAAAATTAAAGCAAGAATTGATGTAATATATTGTGAACTAGGATCTTCATGAATGCCAGAATGAATTGATAACAAGAAAATTGTAAACGAAGCAATTGCCGTTACAACACTATTTAATCCGGGAACTCCATCTAAGAAATTCATTGCATTTACAAGAAGAACAGTCCAGAAGATCAAAAAAAATGCACTCAACAAATACACCCCAAAGACCTCAAACATATCCAAAGGAATTATGCCAATAAAAGGTAATTTAAAAGACAAAAGTTTTATTCCAGAAAAAACCAAAAGCACAGAGGCAAAAATTTGACATAAAAGACGAAGAAAAGGAGATAAATGGATTTTATCATCTATAAAACCAACTACACTCAAAAAAAGTGCAGAAATAAGAACTAATAATAGAGTAAAATCTATAGGAACAAATATTAATACCGAAATAATAAAACTAAAAACCACAACAATTCCAACAGAATAAGGGATTGGATCTCTTTTAAACCCCCATTTTTTAGGATTGTCCATAAATCCAAACTTAGGAAACAACTTTAAAGCAAGAAGTAAAAAAAGAATCGTTAGAAAAAAAGAAAACACTGCCTTAGAAAAATACATTGTCGAAAATTGCAATAATGTCATATTATTTTATTATTCCTTTACATAATTTTATACTACCATCTTGAGATTTTTCCAATACTCCAACACAATTATTTTCAAAAAAAGCAAAAGAATTTAAAGCCAAATCAGGAAAATTCTTTGAAGAAAGCCTTTTCCCATTTTGAAGACCTTGAAATTCTTCAGTTGTTAACTTAAATGTTGGCATTTTTTTTACAAAATCAGAAATATTTATTACTTCCTTAGAAACATCATTTAAATCATATTTTCCAATTTTATGCCTCTTTAGTTCCTCAACATAAGCCCCAACACCTAAAATTTCACCCAAATCGTTAACTAAAGAACGAATATAAGTTCCGGAAGAACAAGAAACTTTAAATAAAACTAAAGGATAATCATATTTAATAAGCTCAAAATCAAAAACAGTAATTTTTCTCGGCTTTATTTCAACATCTCCACCTTTTCGAATAATGTCCGAGGCCCTTTCTCCTTTTATTTTTAATGCTGAATATTTTGGAGGAACTTGGGAAATTTCACCCAAAAAATTGTTTTGTATTACCTCTAAAATCTTTTCCTTTGAAACTTTTTCATTGCTAACTTGTATTTTTTCTTCTGATGCATCAAAGCTTGCAGTCTTAAAACCAAAACACGCCAAAACTTCGTATTTTTTATCAAGACCAATAAAATACTTCAAAAGTCTAGTTGCCTTTGCTAATGCAATAATCATTAACCCACTAGCCTCTTTATCCAAAGTACCACTGTGTCCAACAACTTTTTCAAAATAGTTCTTTTTTACTTGTCGCACTAAATCAAAAGAACTAACACCTTTAGGCTTATCTAAGAGTAAAAACCCATTATTATTCATTATCTCAAGTTTACAATTATTTCACTTTCAATTATTTCCTTAATAACCTCCCTATCATTCCATTTATGTGCACCATCTTTCAGCATAATAATTTCTTCGGCGCCTTTTCCTGCAACAACAACAATATCATCCTTTTGAGCCTCTTTAAGTGCTAAAAAAATTGCCTCTTTTCTATCTGTTATTTTCCAAAAATTTTCGCCCTCTTTTCTTGAAATACCTTTTGAAATTTGTTCAATTATCTCATTTTCATCTTCTTCATAAGGATCATCATCCGTTAAAACTATCAAATCCGCATATTTATCTGCAACAGCTCCCATTTTAGGCCTTTTAGCTTTATCTCTGCCTCCTCCAGTGCAACCAAAAACAACAATCAAACGATTTTTTTTAACAGAAGAATATAAAGACAAAAGAGCCTCCAGAGATTCCTCTGTATGAGCATAATCAACTATTACATCAAAATCCTGCCCAAGTTCAATTCGCTCAAATCTACCAGAAACACCTTTAATATTTAAAAAAGCTTTTTTAATAAGCTCAGGATGAATATCAAAGGCTATTGCAACTGAAATTGAAGCAAGTGCATTTAAAACATTAAATTCCCCAGGAAGACTTAATTCAATCTTAAACCTATCATTTGGAATATTGACATAAAAATCAGAACCCGAAGCTCTTTTATTGATTTCATCAGCATAAACTGTTGCATTCTTAAGCCCAAAACTAATTTTTTTATCAGCAATAAATTGATTAAAATAAGCATATTCCTTGTCGTCAGAATTTAACACAAAAACTTTTGGAACATTAGCTTTTCTCTTAGACTTCATAACCTTTTTAAAAAGACCAGCTTTCGCTTTTAAATAGGCATCATAACTTCCATGATACTCAATATGTTCAGGCGCAATATTTGTTAAAACTGCGACATCAAAATTTATTCCCCATATTCTAGACTGAGTTACAGAATGAGAACTTACTTCTAAAACTGCATATTTACAGCCCGCTTTATACATTTTATAAAGTAATGAATTTATCTTAAAAGGGCTAAGTGTTGTCATTTTCTTATCATTTACCCATTTTTCATCAGCAACTTGAAAATTTATTGTTGAAGTCATTCCTACCTTAAAACCCGCCTCAGTTAAAATAGAAGCTATTAAATTTGTAGTTGTAGACTTACCTTTTGTACCAGTAACACCAATAACAATCATTTTATTAGCTGGGAAATTATAAATAACTGCTGCCAAAATTGCCTTAATTTTATGGAAAAACAAGCGCAAAGGATGAGTGTCTGAAATTAAATTTTTTAAATATTTAAACATATTTTCTTCTTAAATTTTTTAAAATTATACTGTTTTAAATTTTTAAAGCTATAGACAAACAACAAAAAGTATTGTACAATTCCATAATTATTAAAAAAATAAATATGGAAAAATTTGAAAATCATTTAAAAAATCATGAAGAAGCAATCGACCAAAATTATCTAATATCAGCCGACCAAGTGATTGAAGAAGTCTACGACGAAAAATATAAAGAACTAGAAGATAGTGAAAAAGAAGAAAAAATATTAAGTTTATTAGAAGATTATATAAAAACACTATACATAATAAACCCCGAGCCAAAAAATTTAAAATATATATGGGACAGACTTAAATTTAGTCTAAAACCAAAGACAAAAGGAAAAACAAAAAATCATGAAAGAATTTCCCTCGCAAGAGCCATGTATATTTATGAAAATCTTGCAAAAAAAGCAAATGATAAGATTTCAAGAAATGAGATTGATGATGCAATTTCAAATTACTTAGAAGATCAACCAGAAACCCCTCACACAAAAGAGGCCGAAAGAATTTTTTCTGAAGCAAAACTATACTCAGAAAAATATCAAATAAAACTTCTTCCCTTTTCTTTTGCTGAAATAATGAAAAGCATCGGTTATTCAGAAAAAGATACTTACTCAATTCTAAACTACTATAGAGATTTTAGAAAAAGCTTACTTCGAATAAACCTTAACAGCAAAGATGAATTAAAAATTTTTGCTAAAGCTCTTAAAATATTTGAAAAGAATGGGCATTACAGAAGAAACAACATCACAGAAATAAGTGACAATGTAAAAAGAAACGCAACTCTATATTTAACCTCAATAGGAGGAGTTGAAGAAGAATGATCTAAAAAATTTTCAAATAAAATATTTTTTCAAAAATACAATATTTACAGTATTTAATGTTTTTTGTTAATAAATTCAAAATTACCTAGGCTTAAAGAAATCTTTTCTAAGAGTAGGCTTAAAAAAATCTTTTCTACAATTCTAAAAAACGTGAAAAAATCTTGAAAAATTATTTGCAAAAAACCTAAAAACCCTTTTATAAAAGAGCTAAGTGACAAATAAAAACATATAGTATAAAATAGGACTAATTATAAAAAAATTATGAAAAAATTATTACTTTCTCTTTTATTTTTAAACTTATTTTGCCTTCAATCATACTTAATTCGTTTTAAAATTGGACCATATCCCAGCAACCTTCAAGAAATACTCATAATACTAAACTTAGTTCCATTTCTTTTTTTAGTTCTCAAAAAAGAAATTCAAATAAAAACACCAAAAATTCTACTTTCATTTTTAATTTTATTTTTCACTTCCTCAATTATTGTTCAAATTTATGATACAGAATTTTTCTTTAGATATTGGAAGTTTTTCATATTTGCCTCTACCCTGATTATAATTTTTTCAAACACTTTAAAAAGTGAATCTGAAAAAGAAAAAGGTATTGAAATCTTATCTCTAGGAGCAATTTGTTTTGGAATACTTTCTCTTATTTTAAATTTAATTGGCATAAACAACACCTTTGATTCAAGATTGATTGGCCCACTAGATTCGGCTGTTTACCTCGCAGTTTACATTTCTCCACTCCTTATATTTAATTTTTCAAAATTCTTAAAAACTTTAAAACAACCTTACTTCAAAAACAAATATGCAAACTACACAATTCTATTAGCAATATTATTAGTCCTAACAAAATCCATGGGAGCAATAATAGGCGTATCAGCTGTTTCATCAATAATAATGTACAAAAAATTTAGACAAAAACTCTACAACAATAAAATAAAAAAAACGATAATAATTTTATTGTTTTTAATACTATCTAGCAGTGTCTACTACACAAAAATTCTTCCAACTCTTCAAACCACATGGTCTAGCCTTGATGAAAGAAACGAGATTTACATGACTTCAAACTACATACTAAAAACCCCAAAAAATGCAATCCTTGGACTTGGAATAGGACAATTTCAATATCATTACGAAAAAAATGTTGAAACTGCAATAAACAACAAAGCTCTAAATTACAAAGTACTTCAACCTCACAATATTTATCTTTTATTTATATTTAATTTTGGAATTTTAGGCGCATTTTTCCTCACGGGACTAATTTTTTATACATTAAGGACAATTTTTAGAGAAGACAAAATCAACTTCAAGCTGATCGCCTCTCTAGCGGTGTGCTATTTTTTTATACACGGAATAATGGACACACCATTTATGAAAAACGATCTCCTTTTCTTGTTTTTACTATTTCTAGAAGAAGAATTTTAATTTAGATTTTCACTAAAAATTCGCATCTAACCTAGATAAAAGCATCTACAAGCTCAATCAACTTTTCTTTTTGTGATTTAGCATTTACAACAGAACTTGAAACAATCACTCCATAAGCTCCCATTTTTAAAGCCTTTTTAATATGAGTACCTTTGCTAATTCCAGCACCAATCATAAAATTATCCCTACCTATTAGCTCTGCTCTTTCTTTAATAAAATCTGGCATTTTTTCAGTAATTGATACACAAGATCCAAGAGAATCAAAGTGTTCCACAAGTAGCATATCTGGAGAAAAACTTAATATTTTTTTTATCATTTCAATATTTTCAACACATATCAAAGTTTTTAAGCCAATAGACTTACACCTTTGAACAGTTTTGATTAAAACATCTTCAGACAATTTCTTTTCAATATGATTAAGTAAAACACCGCTAGCAAGACTTTCTTTCACAAGCTCTGGAACAATAGCTCCAGTATGTGCACCAAAAGAATTATAATCACAATGTTGTAAAAAAACAGGAATATTAACCTTCCTCAAAACATCCTTTAACTCTAAAGCATTTACACAAATTCCAATAACAAAATTTTTCTGAATAGATACTTTTTCAATTAAATTTGCCAACTTTAAAGCATTAAACCCAGTTGAGTTTTTATAATTTTTAAAATTTATTAAAAGTCTTGGAACAGAAATTTTATTTTTCATAACAAAACTATAACACAAAAATTGGTTTTTGTAAAAAATTTTAAACTAAAACATTTCATTATTTAAAATTTAATCTCAAAAATTATAATAAATTCACAAAATACTAAACTCCATTTTGACTTTTAAGCAAATTTTTGATAAAATACATAGATTTATAAATAAAACAAATATGAAAAAATTATTATCATTCTTTTCAGAAAAAAGACTAATACTAGGAACACTAAATATTCCTTCAAGTGCACCTCAGTCCCCTGAAAAAACTGAAATAAAAGATTTAAGCACTATAAACTTATCAGAAAATTCTGGTGAAAAAATACAGGCAAGCACTCAATTAAGTGATGATATTTCACAAATTACAAATAATGAAATTGAGCTTGTTGGAAAAGAAATTTCCTTTCAAGTGCCAGTTGAAAATTCCGAGACAGTTAGAAGATCGTTTGTATATAGAGAGAAATCACTTTTTGCAAAAGAACTAAAAGAAGCTGTTCAAAATAGAGATGACCAAAAGATTAAATATCTTTCATACAAATATCTAAGAGATTTATATTTAAAAAACCCAAAAGGCAGAGGCCTTGATAATAAAAAATTTGGAGAATCAAACCTCGTAATTAATGATTTTATTCAAAATTACGAAAGCAAAGCACGACTAGAAATTCAAAACGCAACATACGAAACAACTGAAACACAAAATCTAAGCACAATAGACGAAAGCACGCTTAAAATGAATGAACTTGAAAGAACTCAAGAATTCCAAAAAATTTCAAGCGAACTAAACGAATATTCATACAAAGAAAGAATGATGCGAGATGTCGAAGCGATAACAAATTCAGCAAACAATATAAACCCTGAGCACAATTTTTATTCACCTCTTTCTAGGTATAACAAAGAAGAAATTAGAAACAATTACGAAAATTTATTTGGAAATCTTGGAATAACAAACACACTAAAAAGTAAAAATCCCAAAATTGATCAAGCAAAAGCTTCTGAAATAGTAGCCGATATTATTTATGCTAGAGGCGCTGATAATTTCTTTACCGATAAAGACATTTTCGACCAACTCAAGAAACATAAAATATTAAACTACAAGGATAATTACAGAAATTTTACAAAAAAAATACTTGAAAAAGGTTCAGTACCAAATGATACACAAGAATATCAAGATTTCGCTTTTGTTAGAGAATTAAGTGATAGACTAAAAACACTAAGATATGATGAAAAAACAAATTCAGACAAAAAAAATCTAGAAGGATTAAATGAAGAATTTTCAGAAGAAGAAAAAGTTATAATTGAAAATCTTGAAAAATTGTTTAATTTTAGTGAAACAAAAAATTCAAGCTGGGAAAAATTTGTTGCTTTTCTAACAGGAACATCAAACGCAAAAGATATAACAATGTCAAACATAGATGGAAAAACAAGCTATCTTGATGAAGGAATTTTCAAAAGACATACAAACACAAAATCTGCAATAAATATTCTAATTACAGATCCAAATTTCATCACAATAGAAAACGGAAAACCAAAAATATTAGCACATAAAATATTAGAAAAAATAAACAGCTTTATAAGACTTGGAGAAATTGCAAAACTAATGCAAAAAACACAAAATGAAGAAGAGTTAAACACATTACTTAGCTCTAATGATTTTAGAAAAATAGAAGAAAGAAACTACATATATAGCTTATCAGAGCTACAAAGCTTTAATAATGAACAAAAAGAACTCGCACAACTTGGATTTATTTTAGACAGAGCTAAAATATCACAAAAAGAAGAAAAAGAAGCAGGAGAAATTGCGGAAGAAAAACTACCAGAATACTGGTTATCATTCGAACAAAGTCTTCAAGAAAAAAATGTTCCAAAAAAAGTTATCGAAGAAATAAAATCACAATTACTCACTGCTACTGGCACATCTATAGTACTTAAAGATGGAAAATTTGATAGAATTGAAGGATTTGGAATAGGAGGAACAATCCCCCTTTCCGAAGGATTTTCTCTTTCCCTCGGTGTTGCAACAGATTTAAGTAATGTTGAAGCTGGAGCCGGAATAAGCGTAAACTTATACAAAGGCAATGACCTAACAGTTGGTTTAAATTTAGGACTTTCAAGTGGAGGAAATATTGGTGCAATGCTTCAGGCCTCAACAGGAAATAAAGATATAGAACTGGGAGGAGGAATTGGTATTGCTATAAATTTTGCAAACGGAAAAATGATTTTAGGAGGAAATGCAGAAATTACATTTAAGATAGAAGGAAATATGCAAAGAAATATCGAAAATGCAAAAAAAGAAAGCCCTTATTTTGAAGCATTTGAGAAAATAAAATATGCAAAAACAATAGATGAAAAATATAATCTTTTAATGCAAATACCAGGAATTGAAAATACTTTAAGAGCTTTTGAAAGAGAATTTTCATTAACAAAGGAAGATATAGTAAATATGGTAGAAATGGCAGAAGAACAAATTATCCAAATGGCTATCGAAAATACCAGCACTCTTGATTCTGCCCTACCCCTAGTACACAAAGTTGGAGTCGCAATGGTTGGAGTAATTCCCGTTCCATATATTAGTTTTTATATTGGAACTGCAGAAATTTTTATTCCAAACAGAAAATCATTAAATCACTTAAAACAAATCCGAAACTTAAGACAACTAGGACAAGACATAAAAATGGAAGAAGCATTAAAAACTGCATCAGAGTCTAAAGAAAAAATAGTTTTCAATCAAACTATCAAAGAAGTCACATACACTTCTGACGGAGAAATAGCAATAATCGAAGACTCAAGAACAATAAATTTAAACACAGTAAGTACAAGACTTGAGTCCTTTAATGAAGCATTAAAAGAGCTACGAATATCTTTATCTCAAAATAAAAATGGAAAAACTGAACTAAACATCTTTGACACAAGATCAAAAGACATGGAAATGTATATCGACCCAGCATTAACAGATCTCGCACTCATTAAAGATGGAAACAAATTTGCCATTGAAGGAAATTTAGAAAACCTTGTAATAACAAGAGAAAAATTAAATCTTCCTTTTTCATACGATAAAAACTCTTCAAATGTAAGAGAAGTAATAATAATAAGGAGCAAAAATTCTCTTTACGGACAAAGAGATAGAGATTTTATAACTAGCCAAACAGAGGGATCGTTTTTTAGTAAAAAATCAAATCAAGGATGGATAAAAAGTGAAATCGGAACAACAAGAGAAGGTGCATGGATACAAAACAACTTACTTGATATTCCAGCGTACTTAAGCCAAGAAGATTTAAGTCAAGACAGAGAAGGATTAAACGATAGTGAGTCTAGGGCAATTGAATATGCAAAACAAAGAAGTCAAAGATTAGAAAAAATGCCAGAAGATCAAATAGCATTAAGAGAAGAGAATGAGAAAAATTCCAGAGAAGTAGTAAACCTTCTTCAAAAAAATGAATATGAAGAGCGATATAATTTAAGAGATAATTTGCAAGGAGAATTAGAAGAAAAATTAAACAACAAAGAATTTTATGAAAAACTCGCCAAAACAATAAATGACACAAATGGTATAATAAATTTACTCAACGAAAGTTTTCCAGAAAACCCTCTTAATAATAAAGAAATTACTGAAGCAATTAGTATTATACAAGATTTATATTTCTCTCAAATAATCAAAGAAAAATATGAAAAACTATCTCCAAGAGAGGCGAACCAAAAAATTGCACAAACACTAAGAACAAGAAGAAATTTTTTCAAAAAAGAATTAAAAAGAGATTTTGAAGAAACATTAAGAAGAATGGGAGAAAAAAATACAGAAAAACTCGGGGAAGAATATAGCGAAAAAGTGCTTTTAGATACAATCGACAAGCTAATATTCAAACTAGAAAATGATGCAAATTTTGATTACAGAAATGCAAGTTTAATTGGCTTTGAAGCTGGTGATTCATTTTATTCTGTAACAAGAAATGAAAAAGGAGAACCCGTTTCAACATACACACTAAGCAAAAACGAAAGCGAAATACCATATTTTACAAGCACAGGAATCATTGAAGCATCAATTTCAAAATACCCAAACAATAGCAAAATTGGAAAAATGCTTATAGAAATGTTAAGTCCAACAATTGGAATTGAAAATGAAGAGTTTTTAAAAAGTGGATTTACCAGAAAAATATTGGCCTTAAGTCCTGCTTTAAACGATCTTTTAACTACATCTACAGAAAAAGGAGAAGATGTTTATCAAAGTATTTTAAAAATTGCAAAAGATCCAAGCCTTCTAGAAAAAGAAGAGTTTTACAGACAAGACTTCGAGTTGTTCAAAAACCTTGTACTTAAAATGAGAGAACACCAACTTTCGGGCAAAAAATTTATACACCAAGTTGAAAATGGACCAAGATATGAAATCACATTTAAAACTAACATATCAGCAGGTGCATTTAACAAATGCGGAAACTCAAGCTTTAAAATGAACGAAGAAATTCAAATAATAGCTTACGACAAAGATTTAAAAATTGTTTCTGCCTATCTTGAACACAACGAAGTAGTTGAAAACCAAATGGGAAAAGTCGCCTCAACAATAACAGGAGGAGTAGCAATACGAAATGAAAAAACTCCAGAAACACCAGAAGGAAAAGAAGCCGGCCAAGGACCAGGAAAAAGAGTAAATGAAGGCGGAGAAAAACAAGGAAACGAAGGACCATCCAATACAGAAATAAACACAGGAAATCCAAATGAGCCAACCCCTGTAAAAGTAAACATTCCAAGAGAACAAGGAAGCTCAGGAAGCACTAATTAAATATAAAATTAAAATCAAATAATAAAAATAAAAATGAAAACTATGAAAAAAACAATAATGGCAAAGACAATACTCTTAATTGCCCTTATAAGTACCCTAGGCCTATCTTCAGCTAGCGCACTATCTACTGATGCAGTAGACATCCCAAATCAATTCAATTTCTCACCCGCTAGAGCTGGAATTGATTACATTCAAGGATCTCAGGGCTTAGATTATGTGAGCTTCAATAACTTCATTAACAACCCAAACATCCCTAGCGACTCAAGAGGCGCTTGCTTAGGAGAATTAAGCTCTTGCGAAGCTCTTCCGGGAACACCAGGTGTTTCAAAAGACGAAAGAAGAAGATCCGGAGATGAAAGACTTTTCACTTTATCAAAATATTGTGAGGGAGGAGTTTGCCCAACAGGAAAAGACAATCCCCAAAATGTTTATTATAATTTTTTACAAAATCCAATATTTGAAGGCGATAAAGTAAGATTTGAAGTATATTTTCACAATAATGCAAAAGACCCCTTTATAAATCAAAACATCGAAAGCGCGAAAAATGTACAAGTAGGAATTGATTTGAATAATATCGTAGATACAAATCTTGAAAACTTATTAAAACCAAAAGGATATATTTATGCTGACAACAACAGTTATCCAAACACAAACACAAAAACAGCCACAAACGACACTCTAATGCTAAGATATTCAAACGATTTGTACCTTGAAATGGTACCAAATACTGCATGGCTTTGGATGTATTTAGAAACAGACCCACTAGAAAATGTAATTAGAGAATTTGATGGCGAAGTACATAACCAAACAACACTTAGTTTCACAACACTTGCAGAAACCACAAAAAATATAACAATAACTCCAAACATAGATTTAAACAGAAACAAAATGTGGCTTCATTTCGATGAACTTCCAGGATGTTTTGGCTACTCAGGGTTTGCATATTTTGATGCAGTTGTAAAAAAACGACCAACACCTGTAATGCCTACATGTGAAGATATGACTTTAAACCAAAGTCCTGCAAGCATAAATGGACAACAAGGCTTAAAACTAATCACCTCTCACAGCTTTGACCCAGAAAGTTTTGCATCTGCAACTCTTTCAGAAATTGAAAACATGTTTACTTTATGGACAACAACCGACACTCAAGGAAAGTTTTACACTTATGAAAACAATACTTTTCAAGATCGAGGAAATTCCTACAAACAAGCTCATATTCTTGAAGAAATTAGTACTGGCCTAAGAAAAAGTTATAAATACAATTTTCCAGATATTTATTATCTTCCATCAGCAAGCATTGGATCAGTAAGCATAAAAGCTGAAACCTTCAATTCAAAAAATGAACTTTTTCCAAAATGCGCAAAGTCTATTACGCTAACAACTGAAGCTCCTATTTGTAAAGAAATACAAATAAACCACCGGTTCCCTATTACAGAAGGTACTCAGACAAAATTTGTTTCAAAAAGCATTTCTACAAACAACAACTTATTTGATGAAAATATTGTCTATGAAGTAGAAGATGGTTTTGGCTTCTTTACAACAGAAAAATGTGAAGATCTTTCCGACAACACAAATAACGAAATCATAGAATTCAGTCAAACACAACAAACATCATCAAACTCAAGCATTTTCAATTCAAAAAAACTACAAGTAAGTACTCTTACAATGCCTTCAAGAACAGAAACACTAAACCTGTTAAATAGTAAGGCAGTAATAACCCCTCCAACCTCTCTTAGAATACAACAACTTGAAAAAGGAGACATTGAAATCATTTCCAGAAGGGATTTTTTAATAGAACAAATTGAAAAACCAATTCCAGAAACAACACTCAAAACATTACAAGATAAATGCAATGGCACGACAAAACTAATAGTATCTCCTGAAACAGAAGTATATTTTTACGCACTAAAACCCTCTGCTGGAAGAAATGTTATAAAAGTTTCAACAGAAAACACAAGCGTAAACGACTGTGAAAGATCTTTTGCAATAAACCCAAAACCAACAACACCAGAAATGCCAATCTGTACAGATTTAGAAATTAAAACAGAAGAAGTTGTAATTAACGGGAAAGCAGGGCTTAAAATAACACCTACACATTCTTTCGACCCAAGAATATTTGCAGGAGAACTCGAAACAATCACAACAACTTGGACCACAACAGATGGACTTGGAACTTTTTACACACTTTCAAACAATCAATACACAGAACAAGGCCAAAACTACACACAAGAAAATGAATTATTTAGAATTGTTGGAAGAGGAAACGCATACAGTTTTTCCCCTGTTTATTACACAGGCGAAAGTCCATTAACAAAAACGGTTACAATAGAAATAAAAACTTTCGACTCACAAAACAGACTTTTTCCTCCTTGTGTAAAAACAATAACACTAAACCCAACGCCAGAAATACCAGTTTGTTTGGATCTACAAACATATGACTACATAACGCCTGAAACTCCACAAATATTAACAACACTAGAGGCCTCAAAAGCTTATATTCTAACAAATGACACAAGATACTCTTCATTTGTTGAAAATGCACAAACCACATATAGCTCTACAGAAGGCGCATTTTTATTAGTTCCAGTAAACCTAAGATCAAATTTACAACCAGAACTTATTGTTTCCAATTTAATTATTAAAAACTATGCATCAATAGGTGAAAGACTTATTGCAAGTGGTTTCAACAAAGAAACTGCAAATATTGCAAATATGCAGGAAACTTTAACAGTTGCAGATGGTTCATTTGTATTATTCATAACCTACGACAACGCGGAAGAAAAAACAAACGCACTAACAGTAAAAGCAAGCAATAGAACAGAAGAAAATTGCGAAAAGACATATCCATTACTAAGAGAACTAATTTGTTTAGATTTAGTAGTGATCGACTGGTCAATTCCAACCCTTCCAGAAGCCCTAAAATCACCATTAAAAGAAAATTCCGTTTACGAATTGTCATCCGTTGTAACAATGTCAAAAAGTGTAGACACAGAAACGAAATACACAAGCACACAAGGAGTGTTTTTAGCGGTACCAATCCTTGAAAGTTCAAGTGAAATTCCAACCTTCATAAGGGACACACTAACAATAAATACTTACAAAAAAATCGCAAACGACCTTGCAGAAAGCAAACTGGCCTCAACAGAACCAATAAATTTACCAAGAACAATAACAGTAAATTCAAGTCAAACAGTATTTTTCATAACATTTGTTGACGCAGAAACAACAACAAATGCCCTAAAAGTTGAATACCATCCAGAGTACACTGAAGACTGTGAAAAAATATTTGCACTAGAAAGAAGGCCTGTGCAAGAAACAAAAGAATGTCTTGATTTAAGCATTATCGAACCAAGCGGAAGATGGACCTATGAAGACTTAGAATCTGGAAACCAAAGATTTGAAATTGAAGTTCGTACCTCACCTGCTAGTTATGAAGAAGACTTAGAATATATTTGGACACTAAGACCTTCCTACTCAGGAACATGGACAAGAGGAACAACTACAACAGAAAAAAACAACACTCTAAGAAACATTGACACAGACGAAGAACCTAGAATAATAATCCAAGCCATTGACAAAAACACAAAAGAAGAACTACCACTTTGTAGAGCATCAATTTCCTTTATTGACGAAGAAGTTAAACCAGAAATTAAAAAATATGTTTACGATAAGAAAAATAAATCTTTCAGAAACATTATAAACATTGGAGGAAAAGCAGACCAAGAACAAGCATGGCTCTCAAGATGGTTAGACAAAGACTTCCAATTTGTAAATTACTTAATTGAGTTCACTCCAAATTCAGCAAAAAGTGCAGAAATTTATGAGAGATATTTAGTAAACGGTGCAATTGATGGCTCTATAAATGGAAAACTTGATTATCTAGAAATGGCAATTCTTGTTGAGGCAAAAGGAAACAACAATCCATATGTAATATACATTTCCGAAGGCTTTGACGAAAACAGATACTTAAACGAAAGAATTGGAGATGAAAGAATTACAAACTACAGAGACAATAATCTAAGCATCAGAAACTTAGAAAGAAAATACTACTGTAAAAATGCATCATCAAGCGTTGTTTGTATCGCAAATGATTTTGATGACATAGAAAACGATTTCAAAAGAGGAAGAAAACTAGTTTTATCAAATCTTCAAAACGCTGAAAGAGTTTACATAATTCTACAAACAGAAAACAATACAACAATTACCGATGAACGATGTAAAGAACTTACAACAACAGAAGGTTGTGGAGAAGTTTTCGACAACAGAGTTCACTTCAACGGTTCAAGAAAAGAACTCGACAGAAATTTCGAAATAAATGATTTAATTTATAGCGGAAATGACACTGCTAAAGTAATTGTTGTTTGCCCATACATCATTGCTTCCCAAAGCGGAGATGTCTTCTTCAGAGATATTGTTTCAACTGGAATAGACATAAGCTACTGTAGTGAACAAACAGGTGGAGGTGTGGTTATTAAACCAACAGAACCAACACCAACAACTCCACAAACAGGAGCAGGAGATGAAGACGCAATAGTTTACAAACTTCCAACACACGACATTTGTAAACTTTCAAACACCGACATTTCCGAACTTGACGAATACAGAAATGTTCTAAAAAACTTTTCTTCATCAATTTGTGAAATGGAAGCTGAAGTCTCAGGCATTTGGAAAGAAGAAAACATAAACAGTGCAATAAAAAGAAACATAAACCTACTTGCAAGATTTGGAAAAATCACTAGAGACATTGAAATACAAAGAGTAAACGAATTGCCACTCAAAGGTTTTGGAAACACTGAAAGCGGAGTTTTCGTTGTTGAAAATGGAAATCTTACAATTGGAGACGGCATAAATCCATACATAATTGAAAAACAAGAAAAAGTTCCAGCTTACCAAACCTACATTGTAATAAATGGCGATATAAACATAAAAAGCAATATTTTATACAATGACGCACTTGCAAACCCAAGTGAACCAAAATCATTCCCATCTTCAGCATTTATTGCAATCAATGGAAACATAAATATTTCAAATGAAGTAAGTGAAATAAATGGAATCCTTATGGCAGTAAATGAAGACGAAGGAACAGGTCAAATAAAATCTCTAGAAAATCGCCCAACATTTGACAAACTCCTAACAATAAATGGATCGCTAATTGGAGATGTTTATGAAATATTTTACAACAGGCGAGCTATAGGTGATCCTCTAAGAGATCAAGGATCAATTACAGTTAGATACGATCAAAGAGTTTTACTAAATACTCCTGAAGGCCTAAATCAACTTATCGACATCAATCAATTAAGATCTGCAAACTAAAAAAAATTTAAAAAGCTCCCATCTTTAAGGTGGGGGCTTTTTTCTTGCCAAATTCATAAAAATAAGAATACTTATGGTTATGAAAAACATTTTTTTAATAAACGGAACAAACACTTATCAAAGCAAAGAAAAACTAAATGAAATGCTTAAAGATTTTGAGCTTTCAGAAATTGAAACATACACTGGTAAAAATTTAGACATAAAAAATTTTTCAACAAACCTAAATACAGTCCCCTTTTTATGTGATCAAAGAGTTATACTTCTTAAAAATTTTTTTAGTGAAAGCCAAAAAGAAGAACAAGAAATACTTGCGACAGAACTTGAAAAAAGCAAAGAATTCAACAAAATTATAATATATGAAAACAAGTCCTTAGATAAAAGACTTGTTTCATACAAAAAACTAAAAAAAATCGCAACAATTTACGAATTTTCAAACTTAGAAAGATCAAATGCACAAATTTGGCTTTCCAATTATTTAAAGAAAAAAAATATTGAAGCTGAAATTTCCTTTGCAAGAAAGCTAATAAATCACACTTCAAGCTTTGACGAAAACAGACTCATAAGTGAGATTAAAAAAATACAAACTTATGCAAATGGAAAAAAACTAACAGAAAAAATGATAGAAGACTTATGCAAAGAATCCATTTCTTTGTCAATTTTCAACCTTACAGAAGCAATATCAAACAAAAAAGAAGAACTTGCAATAAAAACATTAAAAAAAATATCCGAATCAGGAGAAGACCCATTTTTCATATTCAACATGATAATAAGACAATTTAGAATTTTAATAACAACCAAAGACCTGCTTGAAAAAAAATTTAATAAAGCCGAAATTCTAAAAAAAACAGGATTTAAGAGATACCCTGTAGAGCTTGCAATCCCACAAACAAAGAATTTTTGCAAAGAAAAACTTGCCAAAATATATGAACACCTTTTAGAAATTGAAATTCAAACAAAAACAGGAAAAATCACTACAAGTGCAAATAATTCAAGTGAATTAATTTATGCAATTGAAGATTTTATTCGAAAAGCATCAAGTAAATATTAAAACAACTTCAAATTATCTTCCTTTTCATCTTTTTTATCATGACTAAGCGGTTTTGACATTTCCATAATTGATCTCGACAATTCCTCCTCAGAAAGAGGCTCAAACATTTTATTTTTTATTTCTTTACTATCAAGCAATACTTGACCCTTTCCACAAAACTGCCAAATCATTTCAAATATTTTAAAAAAACTTTGAACAATCGAAGGAGCTTCAAAAACCACGCCTGAAACATCATCTGTAAAAGAAATAATTGCAAGTTTATTATTAAAAATTAACACATTAGAAAAAGAAAAACGAAAACCTTTCGGAACAACCCTCGTTTCTTGATAAAACCTACCGTCATCCACCAAAAGCTCAGAAGGATCTCTTTCATCAACCACAATGTTTCTAGAAAAAATTTGTTTTTTTTGTTTTTTCTTTAAAAACTCTTTTTCAAACTCGGGCCAAAAACTATATAAATTTTCATAATTAAATATAGATAAAATTTCAGCATTATCATTCTTAGAATTTAAAGCTTCCAAATAAATAGCCTTAACCCCATCAATGCCTTCAATATGCCTTATATTAACACTTGTATCCTCCCCCATTATTTCCTTAAATTTTGGCAAAGCGTTTTTCAAATCATAAGCTCTTTTTTCAAAATCTGAAACAAATACTTCTGGCTTAATCGCATTAAAATATCTAATTTTATTTTTAACAAAGGAAGAAACTATTCCTCTTTTTTTCAATTTTTCCAAAATATCATAAGTCGTAATTCTATTTATTTTAGAAATTTCAGCAATTTTCGAAACCTGCGCTTGCCCAACTTGAACAAGTGCCAAATAAACCTTCGCCTCCTTCGAATTAAGCCCCACTTTCTCTAAAACCTCAACAAGCTGTAAGTTCATAAAAAATCGTAGTTAATTTTTACAACAAAAATATTATCAAAAATAAAAAAATCTTCAACAGATTATTAAAACTAAAAAATATCCATATTTTTATAAAAAACAAAACTCAACTAAATACTAATCGCATCCGCAACCCTGATACACTTTCCCTCGCCCAAATAAGGTCCAATTATCTGAAGCCCAATTGGAAGCCCATCTTTCGAAAAACCAGCAGGACAAGCCAAAGAAGGAAAACCGCCAGCACTAACTGGAATTGTCAAAATATCCGCCATATACATTCCAAGTGGATTATCAGCCTTTTCACCAATTTTAAAAGCAGGAAAAGGCGAAACCGGCGCAATCAAAACATCACACTTTTCAAAAGCCTTTTTAAAATCCTCAATAATTAGCCCTCTTACCTTCTGCGCTTTTTTATAATAAGCATCATAGTATCCAGCTGAAAGCACATAAGTTCCCGTAATTATCCGCCTTTTAATCTCCGCACCAAAGCCCTCTCCTCGAGCCTTAAAATAATAATCAACAATATCCGAGTATTCTTTTGGCTTATGCCCATAGCGAACACCATCAAATCGCTCTAAATTCGCCGAAAGCTCAGCTGGCATCGAAATATAGTAAACCGAAAGCGCATATTTTGTCATTGAAAGGGAAATTGGAACAATTTCTGCACCTTGTTTTTCGAGTTCCAAAATCCGACCTTTAACAATTTCAGAAGTCTCCGCCTCAACACCTTCAGCAAAATACTCCTCAGGAACACCGATTTTAACCCCAGAAACACCTCTTCCCAAAAATTCCCTATAATCATCACTAGTTTTTTCAACACTAGTCGAGTCCTTTCGATCCTTTCCAGCAATAATATTTAAAACTGTTGCTAAATCTTCAACACTTTTCGCAAAATGTCCTATCGTGTCCCATGAAGAAGCCATCGAAACAACTCCAGACCTAGAAACAAGCCCATAACTTGGCTTAAGTCCATAAACATTACAAAAAGACGCAGGCTGTCTTATCGACCCACCTGTATCAGTTCCTAAAGCAAAAGTACATAAATCCGCAGAAACCGCTACAGCACTTCCCCCAGAAGACCCTCCCGCAACTCTTTCCAAGTCATAAGGATTTTTTGTTACTCCAAAAAAAGAAGTCTCAGTCGAGCCACCACACGCAAATTCATCAGTATTTGTCTTTCCAATAACAATTGCATCTTCAGAAAGAAGCCTTGAAACAACTGTTGCATTATATGGAGGAACAAAATTTTCAAGCATCTTAGAAGCACAAGTATTTTTTAAGCCCTTCACGCAAATAATATCCTTAACGCCAACCAAAGCTCCAGCCAAAGCACCAACCGCCTCTTCTTGAGCAATTTTTCTATCCAACTCTTTTGCCTTATTTAAAGCTCCCTCTTTATCAAGAACAATAAAACTATTCAGCTCCGACTTTTCTTCGCAAACAGAAAGTGTTTCTCTCACCAATTCCTCGCAAGAAAAAGTTTTATTCTTCACCCCATCAAGTACTTCTTTAAGACCAAGTTTATGTAAATCCGACATTTTTTAATTTTTAGTAAAATATTTAAAATTCAAGAATTAAAATTCCCAAAGGACTAACCCTAAGCCATTTAAACGACCTTCGAAACCTTAATCTGATTTAACTCAACTGGATTTTGACTCTGCGAAAGAAGCTCCGCAGGCAAGCAATCACTAGCAACAACAACATCCTCTTCAAAAACACTCGAAAGCCCATTAACCTGACTAATTTCAGGAAGATCATCGGTATTAACTTCATTTAAAACCTCCATATACTCAAAAACCGCACTCAAATCCTTCGAAAATTTTCGCACTTCATCCCCAGTCAATTCAATCCTAGCCAATTTCCCCATATGCAAGACATCTTTTTCATCAATCATAAAACTAAAATTAATTACAAAAAGAGTTTAGAAAAAAGGGAGTAGGAAGTCAAATTTCAAGAAAAAATGCTCTATAAAGAAATATAATAAAAAAATTTTTCAAAACAAAAAGCGTTTGCTCTAAAGATTTATTTAAGGCCATAAAACCAAACTATATAAACAAGACAAAATTCATTCTTGCAAAATTATTAAAAAAATGATATTATAATAGGATAAAAAAATTATACCCCATTAACAAAAAAACTATGCCAACTTTCAACACCCCCTCCTCCAAACCATCCCGAGAACCGCAACAACCAAAAAAACTCGAGTCAAAAAAGGAGGAAAATCGAAAAAAAATAACTAGGATGGAGGATGATACAGGAAAGACAATGATTGGTGATCCTGAAGTAGAAGGTACATTTGAAAATTTTAACATAAAGATAATAAACGGGAAAATAATCCATCAAGGCACAGAAACCCAATTAAAAAGTGAAATTCAAAAATATCTTGATTATAGAAGTGGTGATTGGAATGTTTTAAATCTAACTTTTTTAGGAGAAGATGGACCAACAGAAAAAGTAAAAGATTTTCAAAGAGCTTTAGGAATGCCAGAAGGAGAAATTGACGGGAAAATAGGAAAAAAAACCCTAAGAGCTTTATTAAATATCCTTGAAATGAGTGAAGCTCCAGAAAAAAAGTTAATCAACTTCATGTCGGAACTGAAAAAATTAAAAGGTGGAAAAGTAGATATAAATCGTTATTCAAAATTTCAAAACCGTTATCACCTTAACAATTCATTTGACATTAAAATTCCTAATTCTAGACAAGTTCTTTCAATAACAATGGACAACAATGGCAACTGGAAAATGCAAGAATTCGTTCTTCAAATGAAATCAAAGTACGAAGAAAATCAAAACCCAGCTATAGAAAAAAGATATAGACCACAAGAACTAGGAGACAATGAATTTTTAGCAAAAACAATTATAGCGGAAACACTAGAAAACGATAATTCAAAAGAATCTCACGGAATTACTGTTTATTAGAAATTTACAAAATCAAACAAAAAAGATTTGTTAGTAAAAAAAACAACAAGTCTTTTTTTGATAGATTAAAAAACAAATTATTACACAGACACATTTAAGCCACCCACTCACCAAAAAACATATGCCTGATTAAAAAACTATTACACAGACACATTAAAGACCAACACGAAAATATATAACAATATAGTCTTTCATCAAAATATAAAAACAATAAAACATTCAAAGGTAAACAACTCAACCTTCATAAAATCTTAAATTAATCAATTTTTGATTCCAAAAATCAGCTAGTATTATAACAGAACTAAAACCTTTAACATCAACAATAAAACTATAGACACCATTTTCATCAACCATTGCACCACCTTTATAAAAAGACAACAAATCAATATCAATTTTTTTTGCATTTGATACAAAAGTCAATATTTCTTTAGAAAAATATTCTTGAACCCCCTCTGGATAATCATACCACATGCGATCAGCTATACATTCCGAAAACCTTTTCTTAAAAGCTTCATTACTTATTTCTAGTTCACTTTTATTTCTAGTTTCTCCTTTTTTTTCTCTATCTTTTAAATAGTCAGATAAATTATAAATTTTTGCCATATATTTTAATTATGATGCTAGTTGAACACGCCTAATATTTCGATTTATTCTGTAATTTTTAATATGAGGTAATTCATCTAGATATCTTGAAATATCAAAATAATCTCCATTACTAACTGAACGAACATAAGGGCTTCTTGATAAACCAGATACTTGACTTTGATGCTCAATTGGCTTACTAGTCAAAACCCCAGTATCTAACACTTCCGAATCTGTCCCAAAAGAAGTAACTTTTTGATCCTTAAAGCGAATTTTATCTGCCCACACATAATTTCCATCAGGGCTACTTGCCATATGCCACTCAACGACACGACCGTTTAATTGAGTTTCAAAAACCTCAACTTTAATATCTTTCTTAAAAACGCCTGAAGAATTTTCCGAAATTAGAGAATGTACAATTTTATATTCCCTAGTCGGATTATTTCTGAAATCGGGTAAAACACCTCTATTCTCAATAATAGATACAGCATCTACATGAACCTGAACTAACTGCTGAGGGCTTTTACCAGGATAATTCGCGTCATCCAAAGCATAACCTGGCTTTAAGTGCCAAGAATTAACATCACTAAACTCAGAAATTCTAATATTTTTTGACTCTTGTGCAAAAACTTGAAAATTAGAATAAGGAGATTCCTTATGAAAATATTTTATAATTATATCACCTCCATCATAAACCCTCAAAGATCTAGTATTCAAAGTAAGATTATCGAAGGCATCAGCCAATTGTTCTGCAACTTTTGTCGTTTGTGTATAATGAAAATCATCAATAGAACCCAGTCCCTTTGAATAAACACGGTCAAAACCTGGAGTTCCTCTCCAAGTTCCATCCGAATTTGATCTATAAAAAACTCTTCTGCTCAACTCGCCATTTTTTTCAGCATAAGCAACAACAATAGGTCTACCATTTTGGTCTAAAACGGGAGAGGAATAATACATACGCAAATCACCTTGTTCAAAAACATGAGAAGGAATAAACCCATCATCAAACAAATTTTTAACTAGTGGCCCTTGATTTCTGAGCCATTCATCAGAATTTTTTAACTGAGCAAACACGGCTCTCACCTGAACACTCTCAGCATTACTTGGCAAAACATCCCTAAGAACTCTTTTTTTCGAAACAACTTCATTAACTCTTTGACTCATTGAAGTAATCGCATCAGAAACTTTAACATTTATACGAAGCAATCCATCTATTTGATCTGGGTGCAACTTGAAAATATTATTCTCATATCGAGAAAACACAAGAGAAAGTGTTTCATCTAACGACTTAATAGTAAAATATTTTTCTTTAAACCTTAATACCCTAAATTCTTTCCCTTTAAATTTTATTATCCCTCCTTCCACCAAAGGTTGCCCCTCAAAAAGAGAAACTCCATTTGGACCTTTTTCTATTGAAAAAGACGGAACTTCTTTCGTTCTCTGATATTGTTCAAATTTCCAAAAATCTTCATCTGAAACATTAACCGCTCTTCCAGCACCTGCCTCCCCTGCAGACTCTGCTCCTCTTCCCGCTCTACCAGCACTTGCATCGCCTACAGACTCTGATCCTCTTCCCGCACTACCAGCAC
>CAYVBX010000002.1:0-10102 GCA_964449945.1 uncultured Candidatus Peribacteria bacterium | reverse complement strand
CTACCAGCACTTGCATCGCCTACAGACTCTGATCCTCTTCCCGCACTACCAGCACCTGCCTCCCCTGCAGACTCTGCTCCTCTTCCCGCTCTTCCAGCACCTGCCTCTCCTACAGACTCTGTATCAACTTTTTTCTTTTTATTAAAGCGTTGTTTTAATCTCCTACCCATCAAAACCGTGTTATTTAACAAATCCCTTGGTATAGTAAAAAAAGACTCCATCATAACTGAAACTTTTTGACCAAGTTCAATTGCATTATCTCCAAATTTAATATTTTTTAAAGACTTATACCTCAAAGCCAAAGCCCTTCCCACCCCCTTTGTTAAAACAAAAGGAGACTTTGCAAGCCCCACCCCCATGGAAAAAAAATCTTTTGCATTTCCCCATGCATAAACAAAAGGTATTTTATAAAGAGCTCTAAGTTTGCTAACGCCTTTCAGTGTTCGAGAAGCTGTCAAAGCACTCTTCACAGCCGCCCCCCCAGCTCCAGCAGTAACTACCGTAAGAACAACATCTGTCCCCACTTTTCCTACAGCCCTAAAAGATTGACCTAGATTATCAAAGCTAAATTCATCATAATAAATCATTCCTTTTCCCAAAGCTTCCCACGCTTCTCCAGCAGAAACATCACCTGCACCAACCAATGACTTCATTCCCTCCCAAGCAACACCAGGTTCCTTTAAAATACCTGAAAGCCCTTCCACAATACCCAACGCACCCTGTGTAAATCCTGCTGGAACATGTATAGGAATCATCATCACATCAAGCCCAGTAACCATCCAACTTGGCGCACCCCAACTTTTTAACACATTCCTAGGAAAATCAACAACCGAAGAAATACCACTTGAAAGATAGGAAAGCCCATTCCCCAAAGAACCAAATATTACACCCATGCTTTTATCCCAACCATCATGCTCCGTAAAAGACATATCTCCTACCGAAGATTTTAAACCATTCATTTCTTTTATAAAACCTTGTTGAGCCCCTTTTCTCCCAGTTATTTTTTCCCAATTATTTGAATCTCTTAATTCGCCAGTTGCCAACATTCTTTGTTCTTCATTATTATGAAAATTAACTGCCTCATTTGAAGCACTTAACACATCCCCCTCCATTTTCCCAACATATCCTGCAAAATAAACTTCATAATCTGCTATTTGGCTTTCAACCATTTCACACTTAGCAATAACTTCTTCTATTTCCTTAAATTTTAAATCAATTTTTGACAAATATGATTTAATATCTTTTTCAATTGCAGTTAAAGATTTTATATCATCAGAAAGTTTTAAAGAGGCGTCTTGAATGTTTTGTAAAGAACTTTCTGCATTACTTTCAGCAAGACTAATTTGGCCTTTTCTCTCTTGCAAATCAATCAATACAAGCTCTAAAACCTGTTTTTCATCTGAACTTATATTTGAACTATTTAGCTGTCTCTCTATTTCAACAATCCTATTATCAATATCATTTTTTTGATTGTCAAAATTAACATCCGCAGATAAAGATTCATTTAAATTAATTTGTTTATTTTCAAGCTTAGACTTATTTCTTCTAATTTTTTTTTGAAAATTTTCCAACGCTTCTTTTTGAGACTCCAATAAAGATTTCGTAGACGTCGCCTCTTCTTTTGTGGCTTTTGTCATTTCTTTACCACTTTCGATACTCATTTCGCCATCTTCTTTCAATTTCTGAATAACAAATCCTATTTCCTTTGAAGCCTTAAAGACGGCTTCTTCAAGCTTTTTTAAATTTTCAAATTGTTTTTTTGCCTGTTCTAGTTCTTCAATCTTTTTTTCAATAAGCAAATATACTGCATTTCTCTCTCTATACATATCTGCAGAACTTTTGTCTTCTTCAGTAAACCAAGATGTCTTATCCTTATTATATGCATCAACATGTTTATAAAATTTTTCAATCGCCGAAGACACTTCTACATTTATATTCTGTATCATCTCCCCAATTACTTGAACATATTTTTCACTTTGTACTTTTATCGACTCTACAGCAAACAAAAAATCTTCAGGCTTTGAAAAATCAAAGTCAGATTCCGTCTTAGATAAAAGATCATTTATATCTATCTGAACCTCCGAAGAAGAAGGCAATTCAGGAATAACAAAAGTTGACTCTAAATCTTCCAACCCAGTCATCTTACTATCTTTATCATATGATAAAACACTATCTACTCCAAAAAAAAGATTTTTTGATTCATTTTTAAAGCGTCTATCAATACTACTTGACTCTATTCCAGCATTACTCAAATCAACATAAGGCTTACTTTCTTGTGGTATTGGTTCATTTAATAATGCTTCAGCACTGGAAACAGTATCATAAATATCTGAATAATTACTTTGTTGAGAAACTAAATCTAATGGCAAGCTAGCCTTATCATCAAAAGAACCATTATCAGATGATCGTTCTTTATATAAAAAAAAGTCTCCTTAAACATATAAATATTTACAAAGAATCAACATATTCCATTAATTTTTTCAATGTCTTTGGGCCAATTTTTCCATCTACATCATTACCAGTAAAACCCAACATTTTTTGCAATTCTTCAACCTTTCCTTGAGTAATTTCTCCACCAAATAAGGCTTTATTAATTTCATTCCAATCTCCCAACTTATAATTATTAATTGCATTGTCAAAATATTGTTTTAAGATTTTTTTATTACCAGCATAAAGAATTCCATCAGGATAAATTGGAATACCATGCCGTTCAAAATTTTGAGCTATTGTAAAATCAATTAAGAGATCATCGTCTACTAAGTCTTTCGCACTTTCCTCTACTATTAAAGTTCTATCAACATCATCTGGATTAATCTCTACCCCCTCCGGATTTTTAAGTCCACCTTCTTTTGCAGACTTTGAACTGGCTTCAGGACCTCTAGAAAAAGGGTTTATATTAAAAAAATTTAAACTTTTTCTAAAAGAAAAAAAATTATAACCATCACAATTATACAATTTTTTCATTTTTGTTTTTTGTTATAAAATCTATTAATTATATCACAATTTTTATACTTTTTCAAACAAATATTTAAGCACGAAAGTGCGATTTACAAAACAAAATCGACCAATAAAAACTAATATGTTTAATAAAAAAACAAGCTAAAAACTTTTCCAACAATCATAAATAATTCTTTAATAAAAAATATTAAAAAAAATATTTAACCAAATTTCCAAAACCTAATCAACTAGCCCTTCAATCAATACAAAAATCGAAACACTCGCGCCTTCAATATTTTTATCTCAAAGCAAAAAGCCAAAACATTGAGCCTTTCCATTGATACCCGAAAAGGCCCACCCCTCACCACCACACCCACTTCTGTCAATCCAATTTTCTCTCCCATATTTTCGCTCTTTTTTGTATAATCGTGTTATGAAAAACATCGAAAGCATAAAAAAAGTGTCGTTAATTTTCTTTATAATAGTTGGAGCTATTCATATAATTTCAACAGCCCTTATAATAAACAACATTTCACTTAAAACAGCCGAAATAATAAACAACACCCTCTTTGTGCCTTTTTTAGTCAGTTCTTTAATTTACGGTTCTTCATCACTACGCTTAAGCCTATTTCCCGAACACGAAAACCATAAATTTTTAGACACGACTTTATCAGCAATTATAGTTATAATAACAATAACAAGCGTCACTCTAAGCATAATATATTAAAGAAATGAGTAAAAACATTGATAAAATAAACGAAAAAACTGTTTTAATTTTTGGAACATTCGACCTACTTCATGCAGGCCACGAAAATTACATAAAACAAGCAAGAGAGCTCGGAGACAAAGTTGTCGCAATTATCGCGAGGGACAATACTGTTAAAAACATCAAATCAAATCTTCCAGAAAATAATGAAAAAGTACGACTCAAAAATCTCGAGAACACAGGATGGGTAGATCAAGTCGTTCTCGGAGATTTAAAAGATAAAACAAAACACATAAAACAACTAAAACCAAACATAATAGCACTTGGCTACGATCAATTCGCCTTCACTTACAACCTAGAAAAATTAATAATAGATTATCGGCTAAACACTAGAATAATAAGACTAAAACCATACAGGCCAGAAATCTATAAATCCTCAATCCTTAAAAAACAAATCGTAAATGAACGAAACGAAAAAAACATCGTCTCAAAATCACAATAAAAACCAAAACAGCTCTTCGCAAATAAACAAGCCAAAAAGCCCCAAAAAGCTTACAGCTTTCAAGTTAAGCCTTCAAAACATTTGGAGGAATAAAGTTCTTTCCCTAGCCACAATATTTGTAATGGCAATAATATTATTTATCTTCAACATAATCCTATCCGTTAATTTTTTAGCTGAAAACGCGATAGAAAAACTAAGCGAAAAAGTGGACATAGTTGTTTACTTAAAAGAAAGTGCCTCTGAAAGCGACATATTAAAACTTGCAAACGACATAGCAAGGCTAGAAGGCGTAAACTCAATAATTTACACAACAAAAGAAAAAGCGCTAGAAGATCTTCAAAAAAGCCATCCAGACCTTACGGTAGCATTTGAAAAATATGGACTTGGAAACCCCCTTCCAAAATCAATAAGCATTACAACAAAACATCCAAAGCATTACAAAGAAATTGTTAATTACTTAAATCAAGACAAGTTTTCAAATATTTTAAGCCAAACAGACCAAAAAGAAGACGATAAAAACATATTAAACTCAGTTTCCCAAAATCTAAATTCACTTTCACTTTTTGCAAGACAAATTTTATTTTGGATAATAATAACATTCATAATCGGTGGAGCACTCATAATGATAAACGCCCTTCAAATAACAATTTTTAGCAGAAAAAAAGAAATAGAAGTAATGAAAATCGTAGGGGCTAGCCATAGTTTCATCAGACTTCCATTTATTATCGAAAGCATAATTTATGGGACACTTTCTGTAATTTTTTGTTTTATTATGCTTTTTATCCTTTCAAATAATCCCAGCATAAAAGATAGCGGAATACTTCACCTATACCCACATATAAACATTTACGCACTTTTTGGAGCAGAACTTGCAGGCACACTTTTTTTAAGCATGATAAGCTCTTCTTTAGCAGTTCGTGAACACATATAAAATGAGATCAAAAAATAGTAAAATAATAATTTTAGGAAATAAAAACATAAACGAAGCAGACAAACTTCTTTTTGTTTATAGTAAAGAATTTGGAAAACTCAAAGTTGTTGCAAAGGGAGCAAGAAAACTTAAAAGTAAGTTTTTAGGCCACACACAAACACTTACAATTGCTGAAGCAAACCTTTATTTCGGACCAAAATCCATAATTCTTACAGAAATAAAAACAACTCAAAATTCAAAAAAAATAAGATCAAACATCAAAAGTACATTTTCTGCGTTACAAATTGCAGAAATAACCGACAAATGTGTTTTAGAAAAACAAGAAATTGAAGGACTTTTTAGCCTACTTGAAAAAACATTAAATCAATTAGAAAAAAACTCCAAAACTCAACTAATAGTCACTAGCTACACTATTAAGTTTTTAAACTTACTGGGCTTAATTCCAAATTTTAAAGAAATCCAAACAAAACTTCCTGAAAAATATAAAAAATTTTTTGAATATGTTAAAATCCAAGACTTTGACAAACTAATGAGAATTGCCTTAAACGAACAAGATGAAAACATAATAAAAGATATAACAAAAAAACTTTTAGAACTACAAAGCGAAAAAGAACTAAAAGCATTAAAATTCAACTTTTCACTAATAAGCTAATTTAAGCCTTCAAAAACAACTAAAAATTTTAAATAAAACATTTATAAAAAGATTTTTTATTATTTCCAATTACTTGGCATTACTCGTTTTTGATCTAAATTTTTTAAATGTTTACAATTTTTCTTATGAATTGTTGTAAGCATTGTTGCTTTTTTAAAGTAAGCAACAATTTCATCTCCATATTTAGGACTACAACATTTTGCAATTCTCAAAGGCAAATTCGATTCTCCTCCAATTAAGACATTGTTTGAAATATCTTCACCCCCACTAAGAAGAGTATTTTTTGCAATTGATTTTTTCTTTTTTTCTTGTTCAAAAGAATCGGGGAAAATTTTTCTTAAAACATCACTAGACTGTTGAGACCCCTTTCCTACTTCAACAATAATCTTTTCTCGTTCTTCAACAGTTAAATTTCCTGAAAAATAATTTTTTAAAATTGAATAGTTTTGATCAAGAGGTTCTTTTCCGATTTGATCAAGCATCTTATTTAGCATCTTTTTTCCCTCTTTTAGATAAAAATCAACATTCAAAGCATTAAAATAAGATTTTATCATTGATTTTGCCAAAGAAGTTTTCACAAAAGAAAGCCATTCCAACTTTGGAGCCCCATCGCCCTTTGTAGAAATAGAAACAACATCACCATTACTAAGAGGTTGATTTAACGGAACAACTCTTTCCCCAACCTTTGCCAAATAAGCTTTGTGGCCCAATTCTGTATGAACACTATATGCAAAATCAATTGGAGTAGAGCCAACTGGCAAGTCCTTAATTTCACCCCGAGGAGTCAAAACAAAAATTCTATCCTTAAAAACATTAAGTTCTCCTTCACTTTCAGAAGAAATTTTTTGAACTTCTTTAAGCCAATCTGAATTTGCTTTTACTTTTTCACTTTCTGGATCACTTCCCGCAGTTTTATAAAGCCAATGTGCCGCAACTCCATACTCCGCTTCATTATGCATCGCCTTAGTTCTTACCTGAATTTCAACTGGCTGAAATAAATCTTTATCAAAAAGCCCCACAACAATTGTATGAATACTTCTATATCCATTTGCCTTTGGGCTTGCAACATAATCTTTAAATTTATTCGCAAGTGGTTTCCATTTATTATGAATTTCTCCAACGATTAAATAAAGTTTTTCAATATCTTCTTTTTTATCAAAATTCTTATCGCTATCTAAAATAATTCTAATTGCAAAAATATCATATAAATCAGACACAGTGTTTAAATTTTTAGTCTGAAACTTCTTATAAATACTATAAACACTTTTAATTCTACCACTTACTTCTGCTTTAATATGCATCGAATCAAGCAAATCCTCTATTTTTCTTTTAATTATTGCAATAATTCTATTTCTACTTTTTCCAAAAACTTCTAAATCTTTTGAAATCTCTTCAAATTCATTTTGAAAAACATACTTAAAAGACAAATCTTCAAGAATTGTCTTCATCCTATAAACTCCAAGTCTAGACGCAACAGGAACATATAAATGAAGTGTTTCCTTAGCAATCATCATTTTATCTCTTGTTGAATAAATCGACGACAAGTTCTTCATAACATATATTCTTTGCGACAATATTACAAAAACAACACGAATATTTTTTGCCATTATCATAAACAATTTATGAAGAGCACTCAATTTCGACTTTTCGTTGTTTTCTTCAAACTTAAGACCATGAATCTTTTTAATTGCATCAAGAATTTCAAAAGTTTCTTTTCCAAAATTATTTTTAACATCTTCGTCTGTAATCACTTCAGCTTCATAAAAAGGAGAAATAAGTGCAGAAACTACACTTAAAATATCTGGATTTATTGCCATCAAAGATTCTAAATCAAAAAGACCAATTAAATCACAATCCACTTTCTTCGATTTTTCCTCAATTAGATCAAAAACCCTTTCAAGTATTAAAAGATTTTCTTTGTCTGAACTAAAATAGTCTTTAAAAACTACTTCTAAATTCATAAGAACTATTAAGACACTTTAATACTAACAAAAAGTCAAAAATCTTACAAATAATTGAAAAAATTAGTTTTGCCTTTTTAAAGGAATGATTGCTTCTATATCACTATCTGGTATATCAAACACACGAATTCCTTGTATCAAAGCCTCTTTATTCGAAACAATGTCATCATACCTAGGCAAAAGAATTTTTCTCATTTGAATCACCATATCAAGCATAGAAGAATATGCACCTGCATAAGCTTTTATTGCAACAACATCTTGCGAAAATTCTATAAAAAGCTCTAAATTTTTATAACTTTCTGTACCTTGAAAATAATCTAAAGAATTAAAAAAAGCATTTTCATACTCATCTTGTTTTCTAATGTTTGAAGCATAAGATTCATCAAGCAAATCAAGTCTTCGATTTAAAGCAGAGATGGCCAAATCAGCCTCTTCTAATAAATATCGAATATCATCAATTAATAAATTCAAACTTTCTCTTCTTGCTGAATTTCTATCTAAATAAGAATAAACATTAACTAGATAAACATTTTGCATTTGATTTACAAGTTTCAAATAATAAACCAAATCAAGTCTTTGCCAATTAAATTCATCTCCCAAAATAATTGAAGTATTTAAGCCAGAAAGACTTCCTAAGGTATCTGTATTTATAGGAAATTCTCTTCCAATATTTATTGCCCCAACTATTGAAGGCAAGCCACTTTCCAAAACAACTTCATTTATTGGAAAATCCGGAACATCAACTGTTTCTGTTTTATCTTTATTACTAAAAAGAATTGAATAACCCCCAAATATAAAGAAAACGATTGTTCCAACAATAAATATAAAAGAAAAAATAATTCCAAAAAACACTGCTTTAGAAATACCAGCCTCCTCAAGAACATCCCAAAAACTTTCAGAACGCTCAAACTCATCAAGACTATCTAAGTCTAAGCTCGCCTCATCGCTTAAATTCTTATCAAAAGTTTCATTTTTTTCATTTTTAGAAACTATTTCACCCTCAAGAACCTCTTTGTTATCAACATTTTGCTCCTTTGGTTCATTTATTTTTTCATTCGATGAGTTTTTTTCTTCACTTAAGTCTTTCCATTTATCACCACTTTCTATGTTTTTAACCACTTCTTGATTAGAAGAAAAAGAGCTTCTAGAAGGCATAGAAACATTCGAAGCAGAATGTGATTGTGGAGAAAACAGAGGCTTTTTTTCTGCACTCTGTGTTGACCCCAAATTTACACCTCGCCCTGCTCCAAACGGAGGATTTTTATCTGATGAACCCTGTGTTGAAGCTGAATTTCCACCTAGATTTGCCCCAAACGGAGGCTTTTTATCTAACGAACTCTGTGTTGACCCCACACCTCCACCTTGCCCTGCCCTACTTGAATTCACACCCAAATTTGCACTTTGTCCTGCCCCAAACGGAGGCTTTTTATCTAACGAACTCTGTGTTGACCCCACACCTCCACCTTGCCCTGCCCTACTTGAATTCACACCCAAATTTGCACTTTGTCCTGCCCCAAACGGAGGCTTTTTATCTAACGAACTCTGTGTTGACCCCACACCTCCACCTTGCCCTGCCCTACTTGAATTCACACCCAAATTTGCACTTTGTCCTGCCCCAAACGGAGGCTTTTTATCTAACGAACTCTGTGTTGACCCCACACCTCCACCTTGCCCTGCCCTACTTGAATTCACACTCAAATTTGCACTTTGTCCTGCTCTAAAAGGAGGCTTTTTATCTAATGCCCCCTGTGTTGACCCCACACCTCCACCTTGCCCTGCCCCACTAGAATTCACACTCAAATTTGCACTTTGTCCTGATCTAAAAGAAGACTTTTTATCTGATTCTCCCTGTACCTCCTTTTTAAACAAATCTTCTTTTTTATTCAAAGTTCCCACTTGTCCTTGACCTAGCCCCTCCTTTTCCTCAACATCATTTTTTTCTTTATTCATCTTTTCACCTTCCTTTTCTAAAACCGCCATTCCTTTTGTCTTTTTTTCAGACAAATCACTTTTATTTAAATCATCGTTTTTTTCATTTACAGAACCTAAAATCTTTAAATCATCGTTTTTTTCTATTGTTTTTGGAATTTTACCAGAAAATGGCTCAGTTTTTTTTATCAACAAAACATTCTTTGCCAAATCATCATCAATTTCTTTCGATTGCGGACTTTTTTTAAAAGTAGACTCCACGTCTTTCATCAAAAGTTCATCCTTCTTAGTTTTCTTATCTTCTATTTCCGAAATATTATTATTAATAATTCCTTTTTCCTCAATTTTCTTAAAACCTTCCTTCTCTTTATTTTCATTCTTTCTTTCCACATCATCCAAAATTTTATTTTTTTTCTTTTTCAATTTTAATTCACCACTCAAAGCCTTACCTTCACCACTCTTCAAAACACTTTCACCACTCAAA
>CAYVBX010000001.1:127153-137616 GCA_964449945.1 uncultured Candidatus Peribacteria bacterium | reverse complement strand
AATGTCTTTAAATCTATTGACATATGTAGTTTTAAACACAATAATACCATCTTTTTAAAATAAAATCAAAAAAAATGAGTTTAAATGAAGGTGAAAAACTTAAAAATAAAGAAGATATAGCCAAAGTAACTCTTGGCATGCCAAAAGAAATATATGAAAAAATCGTTTATATTAGTAGCGAGTTATTGGCTATTTTAGATGCAAATTTTGTTATTGAGACAAACGATATTGAAACAAATCATCAATATTTATCATTTTCGAAGTATGTAGACAAGAAACTATTTCATGATGAAGCCTCTTATTACAAAGAAATTAGTAGAATAATAGATCATTATTTATTTACTTGTGAAAAAATTTTGAAATTCAACGACGTATCACCAAATGAAATAATAAAAGATAATTATTGGAGAATCATACTGACACTCTGGGACGAAGAAGAATTTGATTGTTTAGAAAAAACCATCACTCATTATACGGAACAAGACAGACACAAAGCACACATTTCTATAAGCAAAATTCCGAACAGAAGCTCTAAAATAAGAATGAAAGCTCGTAACTTAAAAGAACTACAAGAGTTTGCCATTTTTGTTAGAGAAAAATTACAAGAAAT
The DNA here is from genome assembly GCA_964449945.1 of uncultured Candidatus Peribacteria bacterium. GTDB lineage: Bacteria > Patescibacteriota > Gracilibacteria > UBA1369 > LOWO2-01-FULL-3 > JAVEWJ01. Next base: position 137,006 of record CAYVBX010000001.1, on the reverse strand, counting down.
AACCTAAATTAATCAACAAAAACCAAAAAGGACACCATATTTCAGGTGTCCTTCGATTACACTTTCGCAATGCTTCTCCCAAGGGCCCGTAAGCCCCGAAAGAAGAAAAAACGGAAACGCGTCATCACTGACCTGTGTAGTTCCAGACGAAGGGAAGATCTCCCCAAGGAAAAGTCTCAGTCCCCTTATCAACATCATAGACGATAACCGAATCGAGCGAGATATTCACCTCCCCCGGCTCAGCATCGAATACTATCTGGATAGGAATTTCCTCATTTGCTCTAACAAGAAAAGAATCTTGAAGAACAAAGGAAGAAACCCCAGCGACAACACTCACCGGACCAGCCAAAACTTCTCCAGTCAGAGCATTTTTTAAGGTAAAATTATCAAGATCAAACCCCGTAAGGTTCGAAATTGAAAACTCCACCTTCCTCACCTCAAGATCAACACAGCCCAATGCCGAAGCCAAGAACTGCAAAGATCCCTCCTGTGTCAAATTTAAGGAACAAACCTGTGACACAAAAAAAATGTTACTCTCAACTGGAAGACCATCGACGCAAGCACCATCCGTGGTAATGACCTCAATCAATCGATACCCCAAAACATCTCCCGACTTCATCGAACCATCAAGATCTGTCTCGAGCATAAAATGAATATAACCATCCTTGATGGTCATCACTTCTTGCTCGAAGACAAAAGTCGCAATTCTTCCAATGACCTCCGCCTCTTGGTAAACCGAAAACTCCTTAGAACTGATCCGAAGAGGGGCAGTATTATCCCCCCCTGCTCCGAATTGTTCAAAGACGAGACCAGAAATTCCGAATTGTTCACGCGCAACAATTATCATCTCAAAAAGATCCAATCCCCTTGCATTTAGGGGAACAACTTTTCCAAAAGGAGAATCAACTGTCCGCATTGCGAACAAATCGCAAGCCTGGGTGTCATCTCCATCGACTGCTTCGACATCGATCGAATCAACATAGTTGTCGGCCTCGACTTCCTCGACCTCTTCATCGTCGATACCGACATCGTTGTCAACCTCGAACTCCTCGTCGTCTTCGACCTCGACAGCGCCATCTATCTCTTCCCATTTCTGAACATCTCGCTCCCTCACATGATCCTCGCAAGCAACCAAAGCGACCATGGCAAAAGAAACAAACCCGAAAATCGCCACCGTCAAAATCTTCTTCATCTTCCTTCCCTTTTTTTGTAAACTACCTGTCAATGAACCGTCAACGAAATGCCGACAAAACAACATTACAACAAAAACAAAAACTGTCAAGCAAACTCAAAATCTCCCAAAAAAAGCAAAATAAAACAACCAACACCACTCGTCAAATGTGCCCCCGAAGTTTTCAATAATGCCCAGTAAATGTTTAAAAAAAATAAAAAGGAATTTGGCTTTACACTCATGCTCAAATCAACCATCTAAGACATTCCTCAAAACCTACATTTTTTTAACAATTTTTTAATATTCAAACGATATAATTATTACAATCCTGAAATCACTTCACCCTTTTACCCCTATAACCAAGTCACTTCACCCTTTTCACCTCATAACCGTGAAAAAACACCAAAATTCAACACCAATTCACGTTTATCTTGCTAAAATCGTGAAAAACATATATAATTAACACATCATCAACAATGAAAAAAATGGCAAAGACCCAAGCTATCTTCAATCAAATCACAACGCTTCGAGAGCGTTATTACAAAGCCAAACAAGGCAAAGATTCCATTCTTTCCCTTATTTCCGAGGCTGAAATTCCAGAACAAGTTTACAATTCCAATGCCATAGAAAATAGCACTCTTTCTCTCGATGAAACCGAAAAAATCCTTCTACAAATAGACCTCGACAGGTTCATCACAGAACGCGAGCTTTTCGAAACCAAAAATCTAGCAAAAGTTGTTTCCTATCTCGACACTATCGCAAAAGAAAAAGAGCTAACACTCGACACAATCCTATTTCTACACAAAATCTTGCTCTCCAATATAAACGATAAAATTGCCGGAAGATTTAGATCAAAAAATGAATTTGTTCGTGTTGGCTCATACATCGCCCCAAATCCCAAAGAAGTGAAAAAACTCCTCGAAAACATGCTTATTCACTTCAACACCTCAATAAACGAAAACATCATCAAAAGAATCGCCCATTTTCACTTAACATTCGAACACATTCATCCATTTATAGACGGAAATGGCAGAATCGGCAGAATTTTAAACAACTACCTCCTTATCAGAGAAGGCTTCGTTCCAATCAATATCAAGTTTATAGACCGAAAAAAATACTACGACGCATTCAAAGAATTCGATCAAAAAGGCAAAACCGAAATAATGGAACAAATCACAGGAAAAGCCCTCACAATGAGCTACCATAAGCGCCTCGCCTATCTCGAAAACAAAAAAATCATCACACTTTCGAATTACGCAAAACTCAAAAAAATCTCCCACTCAAACCTCCTAAACAAAGCCAACCGCCAAACAATCGAAGCATTCCAAGAAAAAGGCATTTGGAAAATTGGGATATAAACCCAAAATAGATTGTAAATTTTATTCACACAAAGTTTGACAAATTTATTTACACAGGATAAAATGTAAACAATCTCAAAAAACCATTTATGCTTTCAAATTTCATAAAACAACAAAGGAAAAAATTAAATCTTACTCAAGAACAAATTTCTGAGATACTAAATATTTCCAGACCGACATACAACCAAATCGAACAAGGACAAAGAGATTTAACTCTATCCGAAGCCGACAAACTCGCATCACTTTTTAACATATCTTTTGAGGATTTCAAAAACTGCAAAGACAAAAAACCAGAAATCAACACACCAAACAAAAAACACAAACAATCAAAAAAATCCGAAATTCGCATTTCCGTTCCTCAAAAAAACTTAATTAAATTCAAAGAAGCTTTACTATACATTCTTTCAAAAGTTGGCGCAAAACCAAACATAGGAGAAGCCGTAATTTACAAAATCCTTTATTTCATAGATTTCGATTACTTTGAAAAATTTGAAGAACAAATCATTGGAGCCACATACATCAAAAACCATTTCGGACCAACCCCCATAGAATTCAAAAAAATTGCCGACAAAATGATCGAAGAAAAAGAACTCCTAAAACTATCCGAAAAATATTTCAAATTCACACAAAAAAAATATTTACCACTAAGAAATCCTGATTTATCTCTCTTTTCAGCTCGTGAAATGAACCACATCAACGATGTACTCTCCAGACTATCCGACAAAAACGCAAAAGAAATGGAAATCTACTCCCACGAAGATATCCCATGGAAAACAACAGAAGACGGAAAAGCAATCCCTTATGAAAGCGTATTCTACCGCGACGAACACTATTCAGTAAGAAACTACGAAGATGAACTTTAAAGAAAGTCCGGAATTTTCCAAAGAACTCAAAAAATTCACAAAAAAATACAAATCCCTTCCAGAGGACATTAATCAGTTCAAAAAAATAGTTTTGAGTATCCCACTAGGAAACAGCAAACATTTCAACATTATTACAAAAACCGAAAACTGCGTAATTTTAAAAGCAAGATTGTTTTGCAGATATTTAAAAGGAAACTCATTAAGAATTGTATATTCCTACAACCAAAAATCATCACTAATCAAATTCATCGAAGTTTATTTCAAGGGCGAAAAAGAAAACGAAGATAAGGAAAGAATAAAACAATATTTAAAAACACAGAAACACACACCATCTTCCAATTAATAATCAAACACGCTATCATCTGAAGGACAATTATACTAATTAATGACCTACACCAACAAAAACGCATCAACTCTCGCACGCCACTCTTCACGAATTAAATCCCAAATCCGTGAATTTTTCGACTCACAAGGTTTTCTTGAAGTCGACACCCCAATAATGGTGAAAATCCCAGGAATGGAGCCACACCTAAGCATTTTTGAAACAAAACTCGAAATACCAAGTACCTATGAAAACCAAACACCACAAGCTTTATACCTCAACCACTCCCCCGAACTTCAAATGAAAAAACTTCTCGCACGCACAAGCGAAGATGCCACATTCGGAAAAATCTACAACATGGCGAAAGTTTTTAGAAATGGAGAATTCGACAGCAAAACCCACAATCCAGAATTCACAATGCTCGAGTGGTATCGCTATGACTCAGACTACAATGAAATGATGACCGACTGCGAAAATTTAATCGCCCATCTCACGAAAAACACCACCAACACAGCAAGCAAAGCCCAATTATCTCCTCATTTCACACAAAACACACCTCAACCAGAAAACAAAAACAACTCTTCACATAATCTCACGCCCTCCACCCATGAGCTCGTGTATCAAGACCAAAAAATCGATCTTTCTCACCCTTTTACTCGCAAAACCGTGAACGAACTCTTCATAGAACACACAAATATCGACCTAAACGAAAACAAAACCTACAAACAACTAAAAGAAAAAGCTGAAAATCTAAAGCTCCCAATAAATTCCTGCGAAACATGGGACGACATATTTTTCACAATTTTTCTAAACGAAATTGAACCCAAATTAAAGGCTTACACAAAACCAATATTCATTTATGACTACCCATCATCCCAAGCCGCCCTCGCAAGAAAATCACACAAAGATCCATTTTGGGCAGAAAGATTTGAGCTTTACATCGCAGGCATAGAAATCGCAAACGCCTATTCCGAACTAATCGACGAAAAAGAGCAACGAGATCGCCTAATTGAAGAACAAAATCAACGAAAAAACCTTAAAAAATCCGTATTTGATATTGACGAAGAATTTTTAAACAGTCTAAAATCCATACGAAAACCGTGTTCAGGAATCGCCCTCGGAGTTGATCGACTAATAATGCTCCTCACCGACACAAAATCAATCGAAGATCTCCTTCTCTTCCCCATAACTCACATTTTAAAAAAATAACTCACATATCATGGAAACAACTACAACAATCAGAAAAGGACTAGCCATAAATTTCAAACAAGGCGCATGGTTAATCATCGAAGCGCAATTTGTAAATCCGGGAAAAGGCGCCGCCTTCACAAGATGTAAACTAAAAAACCTCAAAACAAATCAAGTCGTCGAAAATACTTTTAAATCAGGTGAAGCAGTCGAGCTTGTTGATCTTTTAATGCAAAAATGCCAATTTTTATACAAAGACCACGAAGGTTATAATTTTATGAACAACGATTCATACGAACAATTTCAACTTACTGAAGACATGCTCGGCGATGACGGAAAATGGTTACTCGAAAACACCGAAGTTTACGCAATGTATATAGACGGAACTCCAGTTTCAATCCAAGTACCGCCAAAAATGGACTTCCGAGTAATCGAATCTCCACCAGGACTCAAAGGCGACACAGCAACAGGTGGCACAAAAGACATCAAACTCGAAAACGGCGTTATGATCAAAGCACCTTTATTCATTAAAGAAGGTGATATGGTAAAAGTAAACACAGAAGACGGTTCATATGTTTCAAAAGCAAACTAATCGATAAAAACAAAGCCTAAATATTTCCCCTTAACTTTCAAAACAAGAAAAACCGTAAAGACCCCGCAACATCCAATCCTTTTCACGCAAAATCCCTAAAAAACCGAAAAAATCCCACGACACCCAATCCTTTTCACTGAAAAATCCCCCAAAAACCGCCCCACACACAACATCAAAATATTATTCACACCAACCCACCCAAAACAATAAAAAACAACCATGCAAGACATAAAATTCATCATTGAGAACCCAGAAAGAGTAAAAACAGGAGCAAAAAACAAGAACATTCACTGCGAAATAGACAAAATCGTAAATCTTTACGAAGAATGGAAAACGCTCACTCGCGAAATCGAACAAATCAAAGCAACTCAAAATAGCGCTTCCCAAAACATCGCAAAAGCTTCTCCAGATGAAAAAGCAAAACTTCTCGAAGAAATGTCTGCACTAAAAGAAAAATCAAAATCCATCGAAGAAAAAATCACACCGCTCGAAGTAGAAATCGACGCTCTTGCATCAAGAGTACCAAATCCAGCCCTCGACTCAACACCAGTTGGAAAAGATGAATCCGAAAATCAAGTAGTAAAAACCTACGGTGAAAAACCAAATTTTACATTCACAGCAAAAGACCATATTGCCCTATCAAAAGACCTCGACATAATCGACACAGAAACAGCATCAAAAGTTTCTGGCACAAGATTTTACTATCTCAAAAACGAAGGCGCACTTTTAGAACTCGCCCTCATTCAATTTGTAATGCAAAAACTACACTCAAAAGGCTTCACCACAATAATTCCACCAGTACTCGTTCGAGAAAATGCGATGTATTCAACAGGTTTTTTTCCTGCAGATAAAAATGAAATATACGAAGTAAACGCCGACGAAGACAAACTTTTCTTAATTGGAACTTCCGAAGTCCCACTCGCAATGCTCCACGCAGATCAAATATTAAACGAATACGAATTACCAAAAAGATATTGCGCTTTTTCTCCTTGTTTCAGACGAGAAGCCGGCTCATACGGCAAAGACACCGCCGGAATCACAAGAGTACATCAATTCAACAAAGTCGAAATGTTTTCTTTCACTCATCCAGACAAATCCGAAGAAGAACACGAATTATTAGTCTCAATCGAAGAAGAAATTTTCAACGACTTAGGGCTACATTTCCAAAAAATACTAATGTGCACAGGAGATATAGGTGTACCCGCCGCCAAAAAATACGACCTTGAAGCATGGATCCCAAGCCAAGAAAAATTCCGTGAAATCACCTCTTGCTCAAACTGCACAGATTTTCAAGCTCGCCGAGGCAAATCAAAATTCAAAGATGAAAACGGAAACAAAGCCTATGTCCACACCCTAAACGGCACAGGAATCGCTCTCCCAAGAGCAGTAATCGCCATTCTCGAAAACTACCAAAACGAAGACGGCACAGTAACCATTCCAGAAATCCTAAGACCATACATGGGAGGCATAAGCAAAATCGAAAAGAAGCAGTAACTCTGTGCGAAGAGTAGCGACGCACATTTCTTCTTTACCCCCCTTTTCCCCTTTCCTCTCCGCGCCCAAAATGTTATAATATAAGCAACAATAAAAACAAAATATGCTTATACTTTGCACAGACTCACTTCGAGGATATGGACTTGATCGAATTTTCGAAATAGCAAAAAAAGCGAATTACGACGGAATCGATCTCGCCGTTCATTTTGACCAATTTGACACACTAAACAGTGAATATTTAAACAAACTAATAAAAATTCACGATATAAAAATCTATAGTGTTTCAGCACCTTCAGATATTTCTACAAATCAAATTGAAAAACTAGTTCAACTAACAAAAGAACTTTCTGCAAAAATCTTAATACTTCAACCGCCAAAAATTCTAGACCACAAGCTTGCAAAATGGATGAAAAAAGAAATTCCAAAATTAAGAGAAAAAGAAAAAATTTCAATTGCACTCGAAAATTCTCCAGCAGGGACCTTCCTTCTTGGAATTCTTCCTTCTCACACAATGGCAAACACAGAAGACTTAAAACGCTTTAAACATGTTGCGCTCGACACATCAAGACTTGGAGAAAAAAAACAAGATCTAATAAGAACTTATGCAATTTTTAGAAAATATTTAGTAACAATTCATCTTTCAAACATAAAACTCGGAAAAAAATATTCCATGCCAAACAACGGAATTCTTCCACTAGAAAGCCTTTTAAGCAAACTCAAACAAGATGATTTCCCTGGAAGCATTTCATTAAAAGTTCTTCCAAAATATTTAGAGGCGGGAAATGATGAAAAAGTTTTCGAAAAATTAAAACAAAGCAAAGAGTTTATCGACAAATTTTACACAAATCTTGAAGTGCCAAAAAGCTCAGAAGAAAAACAAAACGACGAAATAGAACAATAAAACAGAAAAATGATTAAGCTTGAAAATGTTTATAAACGATACAATCAAGGCCTTGATTTCTTTGAATCTCTTTCAAACATAAACCTCGAAATCAAAGAAAACGAATTTATTTCAATAGTAGGACCATCTGGATCAGGAAAATCCACTCTGCTAAACATAATCGGCGGACTCGACACAATAAGCGACGGAAAAGTTTTAATAAAAAATAAAGATATTTCCACTTTTTCTGACGAAATGCTTTCACTTTATCGAAATAAAGAAGTTGGTTTTGTATTTCAAGAATTTTGCCTCGAACCATTTTTAACTGTCTACGAAAACATCCTTCTTCCAACCCATTTTTCAAAAAATAAAAATCGTCAAACAGAAATATATGCAGACAAACTAATAAACGAAGTCGGACTTCTTTCAAAAAAAAATGCAAAAATCAGTGAACTTTCAGGCGGACAAAAACAAAGGGTTGCAATTGCCAGATCTCTAATAAATTCACCAAAAATTCTTCTTGCTGATGAACCGACAGGAAATCTCGATACCCAAACTGGCGACACAATATTAAAACTACTACAAGACCTTCACAAAACTCATAAAACAACACTAATAATTGCCACACACGACCAAGAAATCGCAAAAAAATCTGTTCGACTAATCAAAATTAAAGACGGAAAAATTATATGATTTTACTCGCATTAAAAAACATAAAAGTAAGAAAATTAAGAACTTTTTTAATTAGTTTCTCAATTACAATTGGAACGATGAGCTTAATAATATTTTTAGGTCTAAACGAAGGCATAAAAAAAGCAAGTTTTGAAGAACTAGAAAAAAGCAAATCATTAAACGAAATCACAGTTAGACCAAAAGTTGAAGAATCACAAGCTCTTGCAGTTTTTAAAACTCTCACAGAAAGAAGACTTCAAGAAAAAGATTTAGAAACGATTAAAAACATCGAAGGAGTTGCTTTTGCATATCCAGAAACACAATTTAATGAATTCACATCACTCGAAACAAACCTAATGGGCTATTCTCTAATCACAGACGCAATGGTTTTTGGAATAGAAGAAGGTTACATAAAAAACGACATAAAAATTGCAAACTCTTGGAATGAAACTAATCAACCCTACCCTGCGATAGTTTCAAGAAAACTTCTAGATATTTACAACTTTACAATTGCAATTCCTCAAGGACTTCCAACAATTTCAGAAAAAACACTAATTGGAAAAGAAATAACAATGTACCCAGGGTTTTCCACATTTTTTCCAGATTTAAAAAACAAATCAGACGAAATAAAATTAAAAGTTGTAGGTTTTTCCGACAAAGTAAGTATGGTAGGAATAACATTACCCTTAAATATTGTTGAAACACTCAATCAAAAATACGCACCAAAAAGCAAAACACAATTTCACCAAATACACGTAATAACAAACAATCCAGAAAACACCTCAGAAATAGCAAAAACAATAAGTTCAAAAAATTACAGCACACACTATTTACTTGAGGAAGTCCAAAACATTTCGGCAAAAGTAAACTACCTAACCTACGCACTACTTGCAATTAGCATACTTATCTTAAGCACATCATCTCTTGCAATAATATCAACATTTTTAGGACAAATTGCAGAAAGAATAAAAGAACTCGGACTATATAGAGCACTTGGCGCAAGAAAAAATCAAATCAAAAAACTAATACTCATTGAAGCTTCACTAATTGGCTTATTTGGAAGCATTTTAGGTATTTTACTAGGAAAAACAATATCGATTTTTATAAACAATTATATTGAAAAAAAATTAGAAATATTTGAGATAATACCTGAAAACTTTTTAATTATTACACCCAAAATTATTACAATTGTTTTATTTTTTGGAACTTTAATAGCAATTTTTTCAGCTTACTACCCTGCATCAAAAGCAAGCAACATTTCTCCAATAAAAGCTATTTCTAAATAACCCATCCCTCTCCACTTCACCTTTCAC
>CAYVBX010000001.1:69984-127053 GCA_964449945.1 uncultured Candidatus Peribacteria bacterium | reverse complement strand
TTCTCCAATAAAAGCTATTTCTAAATAACCCATCCCTCTCCACTTCACCTTTCACTAAATAATAAAAACCAAAATCCCCTCTCAAAAAAACACTTCACCTTTCACACAAACATACCTCTCAAAAAAATTTTTTACCCCCTCGAATTATTTCTTTTTTTCAGGCCTTCTCACCCTTCCAATTCCATGACAATTTACTCCTCGAACACCTAGCTCTCCCAACGAAACTTCTCTTTTATCCCCCATTCCTCCCTCATAAAATTGCCCCTTTTCCCCAAATTCAAGCTCCCCCAAAGACACTGGCCCCTCATTTTCAAACAAAAGCACCACAACACCATCTTTTACAGAGTCAACGATCATCGCAGGACCTCCACTTCCTCCTTCACAAAAAGCATCTGTAATAAAAGCAACTTCCTCCCCATCCACTTCTTTAATAGTTCGAAGATCTAAAAAAATATACTCATCATTAATTTCAATTATTTTAGCAACCGAAAGGACTTTTCCCTTTGGCCTCACAAAAGCCAAATATTCACCCTCCTTAAGCCGATCATGTTCACGAGACCTTGTAAAAAATATTGGTCTACACAAGTCATCCACAAATTTTTTTTGTTGAGCATCCAATGAATAAGAACAAGACGCATCATTATTACTTTCAGTTTCACACTCAAACTTTTTAGTATCAACTCTCAAACTTTTAAAACACCCATTCATAGACAGCCTCACTTTTCCATTACTTGAATCAAGAGAATGCTTTATTGTTACAAATTTATAATCATCTCCATCTTTTACCATATAAGCTTGTCCAAGATTAACTTTGTCGCTATTTATTGCAATTCCTCCAGAATTACAAATTCTACAACTATATTCATCAAAGCTATTTGAAAATGCCTCACCCTGAGAAAAAACAAGAGTTAAAGCAAACAAAACACCACTTGAAATCGCAGAAATATCTCCAGAAAACTTATTTGTTTGTGTTTTCTTTTCATCAACTTTTAAATTATTCAAATGCTTAAAACTTTTCATAATAATTTATTATAAGAACAAAATTAAAACACTTTAGTGCAATTTTGTCAAGTAAAGCTTTCTAAAAAGGCTTTCAGTTTTTTTTGCGATGATTTTTAAGGCTAAAAAAACAATTCTACAGTCTCTGCAATAAATACCACCGCCACATCCAAACTTGAAATAAAAACCAAAAGATGTTAAAATAATATGATAATAACTAAAAAAAATATGTTTAAAGAAAATTTGCTCCTAAAAAACACTTTAGAGTCCAGCCCAAAACCGCCAGAAAGCACGCCTGAAAGCCAAAAATCAAGCGATGAAAGAATTAAAGACCTTGAAAGATTTTCATTAGAGCGACAAGAAAACGCCGAAAAAATCCTTTCAGGCGTAGATGAATTAATAAAAAACGCAGGAAAACCCAAAACAGACAACCCCGAACTTGCAAGAATTCGTGCAGAAATAGAAAAAATTAAAGAAGAGGCTTTATCATTATCTTCTCCCGAAACAATTGCCTTAGCTACACGAGCACTTGAGAACACAGTATTTTTAACAAACCAAGGATCAAAACTCGAAAGCGACGACAGTCAAAACAATATAAGGGTAGACTCAAGCCTTCCTACAATTAAAGACCTACCAGCGTCACCACAAAGACCCGCCCCACTAGTTGGAAATATATCAATAGACACAAGTCTTCCAAAAAGAGAACCCGTAAAACTAGAAACAAAAGAATTCCCTAAATAGAATTCTAAAGTAAAAGGCTATAAACATAAAAACATTCTTAAACAAAAACCTTAGCTAAAATATTAACAAAAGATTATAAACCCATAATTATCTTTTTTAATAAAGCCAAAAAAAATCATTTGACACACCTTTCATTTCAAGTAAAATAAAAGCAACTATGTCATAAATCACGAAGAGTTGAGGACTATGGCTTAAAAACAACAATTTGTTGTTTTTGCTCTATTATAAAATCCCTTGACCATTTTTTATATGGCTAAAAAAATTGAAAAAAAGAAGTTAAAAACTTCAAAAGACAAAGTAATCAAGGCAAAAGAAACAAAAAAACTCCCAAAAAAAACTTCAAAAAAAGAGCTTCCAAAAACAATTAAAAAAACTGCAGAAAAAAAACAAATCAAAGCTGAAAAAAAGATTATTAAACTTATTAAAAAAGATGATGCTAAAATTTTGAAGAAAAAAGAAGAAAAAGCGCCTTCAAAAATCCAAGAAAAAATCCAAGAAAAAGCCCAAGAAAAAGCGCCTTCAAAAGCTCAAAAAAAAGAAAAAGTACTAAAAGTTATTCCTAAAAAAATTGAAAGCATTAGCAGAGAAAACAACATAGTACTCTCAAGCCCAAGAAAATATCTAAACACACAAATTGATAAAAAAGTTCAAATACCTGAGCTTATTGAAGTTCAACTTGATTCATACGAACAATTCATTACAGAAGGAATAAGAGAACTTTTAGACGAAATATCCCCTATAGTAGATTTTTCAGGAAAAAAACTAGAACTACATCTTCTTGATCACGCCATAGAAGAACCAAAATACGATTTTGAAACATCTAAAAGAAAAAACATAACATACGAAGCTCCACTAAAAGTACATGTTCAACTTATAAATAAAGCTACAGGAGAAATTAAAGAGCAAGATGTTTTCCTTGGAAATATCCCTTTAATGTCAGAAAAAGGAACATTTATTATCAATGGAATTGAAAGAGTAGTAGTAAGTCAAATTGTTAGAGCACCGGGTGTCTTTTTCTCAGAAAACCCACTAGCAAGAGGAATGTATTGCGCAAAAATTATCCCTAAAAGAGGAGCATGGCTTGAAATAGAAACCGACAAAAAAGGAATTATCAATGTTAAAATTGATAGAAAGAGGAAAATACCTCTAACTTCTCTTCTCAGAGTCTTTGGTTTTCCAGAAGACAAAGACATTATTGAAGTTTTCAAAGACGAAATCATAGATATAGAACACGATTACATTTTAAATACTCTTGAAAAAGATAACGCAAAAACTGTTGGAGAAGCATATCAGCAAATTTATAAAAAAATTCGTCCGGGGGATCTTGCAACACCAGAAAATGCAAAACAACTAATCGACGGAATGTTCCTTGATTACAGAAAATACGACATGGGACCAGTCGCAAGATATAAGTTAAATAAAAAATTTAAGCTAGACACTCCAAATAAGAAAAAATACCACACATTTCAAATAAATGACCTACTTATTATACTAAAACACTTAATAAAACTAAATAACGGACTTGAGCATCCAGACGATATTGACCATTTAGCAAACAGAAGAGTTCGAGCAGTTGGAGAACTAGTTCAAAACAAATTCAGAGTAGGACTTCTTAGAACGGATAGAATAGCAAAAGACAGAATGACAGTTATGGACCTAGAAACAGTAACCCCAACCCAACTAATCAATTCACGACCTATCACCGCCGCATTAAAAGAATTTTTTGCAAGTTCACAGCTTTCACAATTTATGGACCAAACCAATCCAATTGCAGAGCTTGAACACAAAAGAAGACTATCCGCTATGGGACCGGGAGGACTTTCACGAGAACGAGCTTCCTTTGATGTTCGAGATGTACATCAATCTCACTATGGAAGAATTTGTCCAGTTGCAACGCCAGAAGGCCCAAATATCGGACTTGTTATTCACCTTGCTACCTACGCAAAAATAAACAAATACGGTTTCATCGAAACTCCATTTAGAACACTTGCTCATACAATCAAAAATAATGGAAAAGATGCAATCGGACATACCTCAAGAGAAACAATCGAATCATCAAGAGGAAAAACAATAATTGAAGCAGGACAAGTAATAGACAAAAAATCAGCAGAAGAACTTGTAAAAGTTAAAGATTTAAATGAAATAAAAGTTCGTTGTTATATCACTGATAAAATCGAATATTATGATGCAGATGAAGAAAAAACACTAATCATCGCACAAGCAAACTCAAAACTAAACGAGGTTGGTGAATTCGTTGAAGGCCGTATTTCCTCTCGAAAAGATGGAGAGCCATATTTAGCATACATCAACGATCTTACACACATAGATGTTTCACCAAAACAAATTTTATCAATCACAACAGCTTTAATTCCATTTGTAGAACATGACGACAACACAAGAGCCTCAATGGGTACAAACATGCAACGACAAGCTGTTTCACTACTTAATCCAGACGCACCAGTAGTAGGAACTGGAATTGAAGAAATTGCCGCAAAGTCATCTGGAAAAGTAATTTTAGCACAAGGAGCTGGAACAGTTTCATATGTTGACGCTGAAATGGTTACAGTTATTTACGACAACGGAAGAAAAATAAATTATAAAATCACAAACTACGAAAGATCTAATCAAGGCACATGTATTCACCAAAGAGTTCGAGTAAATAAAGGCGATAAAGTTGCAAAAGGTACTTTAATCGCAGATGGACCAGCAACAGAAAAAGGAGAACTAGCTCTTGGAAAAAACATTCTAGTTGCCTATATGCCTTGGGGCGGATACAACTACGAAGATGCTATCATTATTTCCGATAATGTTGTTCGAAAAGGAATGTATGACTCGGTTCACATTGAAACATTCACAATGGATGTTAGAGAAACAAAACTCGGAGCTGAGGTAATCACAAAAGACATACCAAATGTTTCAGAAGCAAAATTAAAAGACTTAGATGAAGACGGAATAGTTAGAATTGGTGCAACGGTACACGATGGAGATATTTTAGTTGGAAAAATCACCCCAAAAGGAGAAACCGAACTCACAGCAGAAGAACGACTTCTTCGAGCAATTTTCGGAGAAAAAGCACGCGATGTTAAAGACACTTCTCTTCGCCTCCCTGGAGGAGAAGGAGGAAAAGTAATTGGTGTTCAAATTTTTACAAAAGAAGCTGGAGACGAGTTGCCAACAGGAATTCTAAGACAAATCAAAGTTTCCGTAGCTCAAACAAGAAAAATTCAGGTTGGAGACAAAATGGCAGGACGACATGGAAACAAAGGTATCGTTTCGATTGTAGTTCCACAAGAAGATATGCCATTTTTACCAGATGGAACACCAATCGATATAGTTCTAAACCCACTCGGTGTAATTTCTCGTATGAACATCGGACAAATACTTGAAACTCATTTAGGATGGGCCGCCTCAAAAGCAGGAATAACAATTGCAACTCCACCATTAAACGGAATAACAACAGAACAAATCGAAAAAACATTAGAAGAACAAAAACTTCCTAAAGACGGAAAAACAGTTCTTTACGATGGAAAAACAGGAACTCCATTCGATAGGCCAGTTACAGTTGGAATAACATATATGTTAAAACTAAGCCATTTAGTTGAAGACAAAATTCATGCCAGATCTGTAGGACCATACTCACTTGTAACTCAACAGCCACTTGGAGGAAAAGCTCAACATGGAGGACAAAGATTTGGAGAAATGGAAGTTTGGGCACTTGAAGCTTATGGCGCCGCCCATACTCTACAAGAAATGTTAACTATCAAATCAGATGACACTTATGGAAGAGCAAAAGCTTATGAAGCAATAGTAAAAGGCGAGGCAATCAAAAGACCAAGAGTTCCTCAATCGTTTAATGTTCTTGTTAAAGAACTTCAAAGTCTTGGTTTATCAGTTAAACTAATGCAAATCGACAAAAAAGGTGAAGAAATGGATCAAGATGAAGTTTTAGAAGAATCTTTTGAAGCGGAAGAAAGCCTAAACCTTGAAATTGAAGAAAACCTAAAAGAAGAAAGTCTCGACACAAACGACGAAAAAATACTTCCTATTCAAGAAGAAGAAAGTCCTCTTGAATAAAATTATTAACCCTAAACTAAAATGAGATCAATAAATAAAGTAATAGTGATCGGAAATCTCACGAGAGACCCAGAAATGAGAGCAACGCCAAATGGCCAAACAGTAACAACTTTTGGAATAGCCACAAATAGAGAATGGATAACAAAAGATGGCTCAAAGAAAAACTCAGCAGAATTTCACGAATGTGTCGCATGGGCAAGACTTGCAGAAATTTGTCATAATTATCTAAGAAAAGGCCGACTTGTTTACATCGAAGGATATTTAAAAACAAGAAATTGGGACAAAGATGGGCAAAGAAAATTTAAAACTGAAGTTGTTGTTCAAGACATGATTATGCTTGAGAAAAAAGCAAATGAAGAAGATTATGTTCCAGAAACAATTGGTGAAGACTTATATGCAGAAGAAGACAATTCTTCTGCTGAAACATTAGAAAATGCAGAAGAAGTATTAAGTGAAAAAGTTGAAAACAAGGAAGAAAAATCTCCTTCAGTTTTTTCCTTCGAAAATTCTAACGAAACACCTGATGAAGCTCCAAAAGAAACACCTGATGAAGCACCAAAGGAAGATACAAACGAAAATCCAATAGATAAAGATTTAGGTTTATAATAAATCGTAACTTATAAAAAAATTACAATATGCATAATCAAAATTCATCTAAAGAAAACCAAGAACAAATCTTCAACTCTATTGGTTTATCTGTTGCCTCACCAGAAGAAATTTTAGAATGGTCCCATGGTGAAGTAAAAAAACCAGAAACAATTAACTATCGAACACAAAAACCAGAAAGAGATGGACTATTCTGTGAAAAAATATTTGGTCCAACAAAAAACTGGGAATGTTATTGTGGAAAATATAAAAGAATCAGATATAAAGGCGTTGTTTGTGAAAAGTGTGGAGTTGAAGTCACTAGATCACAAGTCAGAAGAGAAAGAATGGGACACATCAAACTAGCTGTTCCTGTTGCACACATTTGGTATCTAAGATCAACTCCAAGTCGAATTGGATTACTTCTTGATCTTCCGATAAAAGCCCTAGAACAAGTCGTTTACTTTGCATCATACATTGTTTCCGAAGTTGATTTAGCAGAAAAAGAAGACGCACTAAAACTTCTTCAAGGAGAATTCAAATCAATAAAAAAACAACTTCAAGAAGAATTCAAAAGAAAACTTCTAGATGCAGAAAACATTGAAAACGCAAGTGCTAGAAAAAAAGAAGAAGTTGATTTAGAAAACGAATATACAAAAAAACTAGAAGACCTAGACTTCAACCATTCAAGCACAAAAGAAGCCTTAGAAAAACTAAAAATCGGCCAAGTATATAGTGAGCTTGAATACAGAGATATGTCTATGAAATTTGGACACATATTCAAAGCAGGAACTGGAGCAGAAACAATCAGAAACATTATTTCAAATCTAGATTTAGAAAAATTAAGCGATGAATTAAAAGAAAAAGCTAAAAAAGCAAGTGGCCAAAAACACAAAAAATTCGTAAAACGAATTAAACTAATCGGCCATTTATTAAAAGCTGGCATCAAACCAGAATGGTTTATAATGACAGTTCTTCCAGTAATCCCACCAGATCTTCGTCCAATGGTACAACTAGACGGAGGAAGATTTGCCGCATCAGACTTAAATGACTTATACAGAAGAGTAATAAACCGAAACAATCGTTTAAAAAGACTAATGTCAATTGGAGCACCTGAGGTTATTTGCCGAAATGAAAAAAGAATGCTTCAAGAAGCAATAGATACACTTTTAAACAATTCAACAAGACAAGGAAGAACAGCCTTTAACGCAGGAGAAAAACGAAAACTCAGATCTCTTTCAGATATGCTTAAAGGAAAACAAGGTCGTTTCAGACAAAACCTACTTGGAAAGCGTGTCGACTATTCAGGTCGTTCAGTAATCGTTGTCGGTCCAAATCTAAAACTAGACGAATGTGGAATACCAAAACTTATGGCAGTCGAGTTGTTTAAGCCATTTATTATAGGTCGACTAATCAGAGATGGTTTCGCACACAACATCAAAATGGCTGAAAAACTAATTCAAAATTCTAAAAAAGAAGTTTGGGACATACTTGAAGACATAACAAACAATTACAATGTTCTTCTAAATAGAGCCCCTACTCTTCACAGATTAGGAATTCAAGCCTTCCGTCCAAAACTAATTGAAGGAAAAGCTATTCAAATTCACCCACTTGTTTGTGCCGCATACAATGCCGACTTTGATGGAGATCAAATGGCTATCCATGTTCCCCTTTCGGCTTCAGCACAAAAAGAATCAAGAGAGATTATGCTCTCTGCAAAAAACATGTTAAAACCAGCAACAGGATTACCAATTATAACTCCTGCACAAGATATAGTTTTAGGTTGTCATTATTTAACAAAAATGACAGAAGGCAAAAAAGGAGAAGGAATGATTTTTGGAACAAAAGAAGAAGCGATGTTTGCTTATCAATCTGATCTTGTTCATCTTCAATCTCCAATCAAATATCGTGTAGACGGTGAAATCATCGACACAACAGTTGGTCGAATTATTTTCAACAATTGTCTTCCACAAGGAATGAAGTTTTTAAATAAAGCGATGAACAAATCAGCAATTTCAAAATTAGTTTCTGAATCTTTCAAAAACTATGGAGAAAAAGCAACCGCAATTCTTGCCGACAACTTAAAAGCAACAGGTTATAAATATGCTACAACTTCAGGAATTTCAATTTCACAAGCAGACATGTCTATTCCAGACATAAAAAAGCAAAGAATTGAAGAAGCTTCAGAACTAGTAAGACAAATCAATAATTTCTTCTGGAAAGGACTTATCACAGATGACGAAAGATATTTGCACACTATCAAAGTTTGGTCTTCAGCAAAAACAGATATTACAAATGCAATGATCAATTCAGTTGATTCAGACAACAACATTTACTACATGATAGACTCTGGAGCTAGAGGAAACTGGGGACAAGTAACACAAATGGCAGGAATGAAAGGACTTGTTGCAAATCCAGCAGGTAAAACCATCGAACTTCCAATTAAATCAAACTTAAAAGAAGGATTTACAATTCTTGAATACTTCGTGGCAACACATGGAGGAAGAAAAGGAAAATCAGATACAGCGCTAAATACGGCTGAAGCAGGATACCTCACAAGAAGGCTTGTAGACGCTTGTCAGGATCTTGTCATAAGAGAATTAGACTGTGGATCAACACAATATCACACTATTTCTCGATACAACGACGGAGAAAGCGAAAAATTTGAATCAAAAATTTACGGAAGAACTCTCGGAGAAGATGTTGTAGACAGACAAACAGGAGAAATTCTTGAAAAAGCAGGAAACATCATAGAAACAGAAACAATAGAACTTTTCAACAAACACGAAATTAAAGAAGTAAAACTTCGATCAGTAATGACGTGCAACACCGAAAATGGAATTTGTGGTGCTTGTTATGGAAAAGATCTTGGAACAAACAAACCAGTCGATCTAGGCGTTGCAGTTGGAATTATTGCTGCTCAATCAATTGGTGAACCGGGAACTCAGCTAACCATGAGAACATTCCACTCAGGAGGTGTTGCGCAAGAAGGAGGAGATATTACACAAGGTCTTACAAGAGTTGAAGAACTTTTTGAAGCAAGAACGCCAAAAAGCCCAGCTATAATTGCTGAGATCGGAGGAAAATCAAAAGTTAAACAAAAAGGTAAAATAAACGAAGTTGAAATTACTTCTCTTGATGCAATCGAAACTAAATACGAACTAATTGGAGATATGCAAGCAACAGTCAAGGAAGGGGCAATAGTAAAACCAAAAATGACTATTGCCAGATCCGACGAACAAAAAACATCATTAAAAGCAATTACCGAAGGAAAAGTAAAAGAAATAACTGGAGAACACATCGTTATAAAATCAAGTGGTCCAGTTTCAAAAACATACATAGTCCCAGCAGGCCGAACCATAACAATCAAATCAGGCGAAATGATAGAAAAAGGACAAGCAATTACAAACGGACACTTAGATCTAAAACAACTAATGCTTCATTCTGGAGTTTATGCAGTTGGAAAGTATTTAGTTACTGAAGTTCAAAAAATTTATGAATCTCAAGGACAATCAATCAACGACAAACATGTTGAAATCATAGCAAAACAAATGCTTTCAAAAGTAAGAATTATTGACGGTGGCGACTCAGAATATCTACCGGGAGAAGTTGTCGACATAATCACTTACAATAAAGCAAATGCAAAACTAATAGAAGAAGGTAAAGCAAAAGCCACAGGAGAACGACTCCTAATGGGACTTTCAAGAATTTCTCTAAGCACAAATTCATGGCTATCAGCCGCATCCTTCCAAGAAACAATTCGTGTACTTGTTGAAGCTTCAACAACAAACAAAATTGATAAACTCGAAGGACTAAAAGAAAACGTAATAATAGGAAAACTAATCCCTGCAGGAGAAACATACAGAAAAAGAAACCAAGCAGATCTAGAAAACATGATTGCAGGACGAAAACACATAGTTGAAATTGAAGAAATGCCAGAAGAGGAAATAAAAGCTTATCAAGAACGAACACCACTAATTTAATGCAAATAATTAAACTTTTCAAAAAGCTAATTTCTATTGCATTTTAAAAAAACTTAATATAATTTAGCTCTACTTAATAAAATAAACTTATTATGCCAACGATTAATCAATTAATTAAGTGCGAAAGACGAACACCAAAAAAGAAATCAAAGGCACCTGCCTTGCAAGTCGGCTTTAACACACTTAAAAACAAATCAACAAAACAGAATTGCCCACAAAAAAGAGGGGTTTGTACAAAAGTCACCACAATGACACCAAAAAAACCAAACTCAGCTCTTAGAAAAATTGCAAAAGTAAAACTCACAAACGGAATGGAAGTTAATGCATACATTCCAGGTGAAGGACACAACCTACAAGAACACTCAATCGTACTTATAAGAGGAGGAAGGGTTAAAGACTTACCAGGTATTAGATACCATATCGTAAGAGGAAACCTCGACACAACAGGTGTAAACAACAGAAAACAAAGCAGATCAAAATACGGCACTAAAAAAGGCAAATAACATATATAAATTATGAACAAATCTAAGATTAAAAAATTTATTCCAGAAAACTCCTCACCAATGCAGGAAAAATTTATTAATTGCCTTATGAAAGATGGCAAAAAATCAATAGCAAGAAAAATATTTGATGACACCCTAAAAATCGTAAGCAAAAAATCATCAACAGATCCAGAAAAAATATTTGAGCTTGCAATTTCAAACATCAAACCTCAAATGGAAGTTAAGGCAAAAAGAATTGGAGGAGCAGTTTATCAAGTTCCAAGAGAAGTTCGACCCGACAGACAACTCACTCTTGCATTCAGATGGCTTCTTTCAGCATCAAGATCTAAAAAAGGAACATCAATGGCAAACAGACTAGCTGGTGAAATAATCGACGCATCAAACGAAACAGGATCTGCAATCAGAAAAAAAGAAGACACACACAAAATGGCACAAGCCAACAAAGCCTTCGCCCATTTTGCAAGATACTAAGAAACTTATAAATCAACAATCAAAAGAAGCCCCAAAAAGGGCTTTTTTTTTACAATCAAATCCGACTCATCACATAAAATAATTCCCTCTCAATCTCTTCACAAACTCAAACTTTTTTAAAACAAAAAAATCAAATTTTCATTTCTTCTCATTCACATTGCCGAATCTTGCAAAAGATAATAAAAACAATTATTATCTTTAAGCATTAAACACCCAAATAACCCAAAAAAAATGGACATCCTACTAATCTTACTAGCAATCATAATTTTCCCAGCCATTCTTTCCGTTTTTCTATATAATTCTCTTATCGGAAAAAGAAACAATGTCAAAGAATCTTACGCAGGAATTGAAGTACAGTTAAAAAGACGATACGATTTAATCCCAAATCTCGTAAATACAGTTAAAGGATATGCAAAACATGAATCAGAAACCTTCGAAAACATTACAAAAGCACGAACACAGGCTATGCAATCTGGAAACATTCAAGAAAAAGCAAAAGCTGAAAATATGGTTTCAGATACATTAAAATCACTTTTTGCAGTTGCGGAAAATTATCCAGCACTCAAGGCCGATCAAAACTTCCTACATCTTCAACAAGAACTTTCAGACACAGAAGACAAATTATCCGCTTCAAGAAGATTTTACAATTCATCAGTTAAAAGCCTAAATACATCTATCGAAAGTGTTCCAACAAATATTATTGCAAATATTTTTAAATTTAAAAAAGCTGAATTTTTTGAAATCGACTCATCAGAAAAAGAAGAAGCAAAAAACCCAACAAAAGTAAGTTTTTAATCAATAAAAAATGTCTAAAGATTTTAAAGGTAGTATACACGATCAAATACGCGCAAACAGATTTAAAACAATTTATTTATTTATTGCATTCCCCATAATTATTATAGGCCTTACTTATTTTGGAATCTTAATTGCACTTGCATTTTCAGACACACCTGCCTACATTTCCCCAACTGATTTAGCAAATGAAATGATGAAAACAGTAGGTTTCTGGGTTCTTCTTGGTGTTTTTATTTGGTCTTTAATCAGTTATTTTCTCGGAAGTAAAATGATTCTTGCATTTGCAGGAGCAAAACCAATTCAAAAAAAAGATCATCCCGAACTTTTCAGATCTGTTGAAAACGTCTCAATATCTGCAGGACTTCCAAAAACACCAGATATTTATATTATTGAAGATATGAGCTTAAACGCATTTGCCACAGGAAACTCTCCCAAAGATTCAAAAGTTGCAATTTCAAGAGGTCTTTTAGAAAAACTTACAAAAGCCGAACTCGAAGCCGTTATGGCTCACGAAGTCGGACACATTTTAAATCGCGACATTAGAGTTATGCTTATTTCAATAACACTAGTTGGAGCTGTTCAAATGCTTGGAGAATTGTTGCTTAGAACAGGCGGTTTTACTAGATCATCAGACAATTCGAAAAGCTCAAGCGCACTTTTCTTTATAGGCCTTTTATTCATTACAATAGGAACATTACTTGCAACTCTTACAAAACTTGCAATCAGTCGAGAACGAGAATATTTAGCCGATGCAACATCCGCTACCTTAACACACAATCCAAGAGCCCTTGCCACAGCACTTAAAAAAATATCCGAAAACGCAAGAATTGAAGTTTTAGACAAAAAAGCATCAATGGCAGGCCTTTGCATAGCCGATCCAACAGCAAGTGGCCATAAAAACCACCAAAAAGAATTTACCCATATCTCACCTCCCCAAGCTCACAACCTAGACAGCCTAAATTCCTCAAACCTTCATTTAAACAAACCCTCAAAAAAACCAAGCCTCTGGTCCCGCATCTGGTCCACCCACCCCCCAATGTCCGACAGAATCGCAAGACTGGAGAGGTATTAGAAAAAATTTCACAATTATACTAAGTTAAAAAAAACTACAAAACTAATAATATATTAGAAAATTTTTACAAAAAACTAAAACAAAACAAATTTTCCTAAAAAAAGATCAAAGCAAAACACTATAAAAAGCCTCATAAAAAAATAAACATCAAAAGCAACAAACAGCTTAAAAAGGAAACCAATAAAGACAACATAAGAACAATTTTCGAAATAAAATATTTATTGACTTTAGTTAATTGACTTATATAATGCCTCTACATAGGACTTTTTTGTCTAAAAACATAACAACTAATCAAAATAATCATGGCTGAAGACCTTAAAAAACTGCGAAACATCGGTATTATCGCGCACATTGATGCAGGAAAAACAACAGTGTCAGAAAGAATTCTTTTTTACACAGGAAAATCGCACAAAATAGGAGAAACACACGATGGAGAATCTCAAATGGACTGGATGGATCAAGAAAGAGAACGAGGAATTACAATTACATCAGCCGCCACAACATGTTTTTGGAAAATGATAAATGACCAAAACGATCAATACAAAATAAATCTTATCGACACTCCGGGGCATGTAGATTTTACCGTAGAGGTAGAAAGATCACTTCGCGTACTAGATGGAGGTGTTACAATTTTTGACGGAGCACAAGGAGTAGAACCTCAATCAGAAACAGTTTGGAGACAAGCAGACAAATATGAAGTTCCTCGACTCGGTTTTGTAAATAAAATGGACAAAACTGGCGCAGACTTTTTCATGAGCTTAAGAACAATTCACGAAAGATTATCAGCAAGCGCAATAGCAATTCAGCTTCCAATTGGAGCAGAAAATGACTTTAAAGGAATCATCGACATTATCGAAGAAAAAGCCTTCACATTTGAAGGAGAAAAAGGTGAAACAATCAAGGAAATAGAAATCCCAGAAGACATGAAAGAATTAGTTCAAAAACACAGAGCAATTTTAGTTGAAAAAGTTTCCGAACACGACGACGCACTTATGGAAAAATTTCTTGAAGAAAAAGAAATCACAGTAGCAGAAATAAAAACCGCACTAAGAAAAGCAGTTTGCCAAAACAAACTTTACCCAATTTTATGTGGAACAGCCCTAAGAAATATGGGTGTTCAACTACTTCTTGACGCAGTATGTAATTACCTTCCAAGCCCATACGACAAACCAGACATAAAAGGAACTGATGTAAAAACAGGTGAAGAAATACTAAGAAAACCTGAAGACTCAGAACCCTTTACAGCATTAGCATTCAAAATCGCAACAGATCCATTCGTCGGAAGTCTTACCTTTTTCAGAGTTTATTCAGGAAAACTTGAATCAGGCTCCTATGTTTACAATCCAACAACTGATACTAAAGAAAGAATAGGACGACTACTCAGAATGCACGCAAACCATAGAGAAGATGTAAAAGAAGTACACGCTGGAGATATCGCCGCCATGGTAGGACTAAAAAAAACAACAACAGGAAACACTCTTTGCGATGTAAACAAGCCAGTAATTTTAGAATCAATAAATTTTAGGGAACCAGTTATCCATATGGCTATCGAACCTAAAACTAAAGCCGATCAAGAAAAAATGGGTCTTGCACTACAAAGACTTACTTCCGAAGATCCAACACTTAAAGTTCACACAGACGAAGAAACAGGACAAACAATTATTGGAGGTGTTGGAGAGCTTCACTTAGACATCATCGTTGATCGTATGAGAAGAGAATTTAAAGTTGAAACGAATGTGGGAGCACCACAAGTTGCTTACAGAGAAACAATTACAAACCAAGCGAAAGGAGAAGAAAAATATGCAAAACAATCAGGAGGTAAAGGTCAATACGGACATGTTCTTCTAAACATTTTTCCTCAAGAAGCAGGAAAAGGCTATGAATTTGTAAACTCAATAGTTGGAGGAAAAATCCCTAGAGAATTTATTGCACCAATAGACAAAGGAATTCAAGAAGCAATGTCAAAAGGAGTACTTGCAGGCTATCCAATGGTAGACATAAAAGTCGAAATTTATGATGGTTCTTACCATGATGTTGACTCCTCAGAAATGGCATTTAAAATTGCAGGTTCTCTAGCATTCCAAAACGCATGTAAATCAGCAGGTGCAGTTATTATGGAGCCAGTTATGAATGTTGAAGTAACAGTTCCAGATGAATACTTTGGAGATGTTATGGGAAATATTAGCTCTCGAAGAGGAAAAATTTTTGAAACAGGAGACAGATCAATGGTTAAATTCATTAAAGCTCATATTCCACTAGCTGAAATGTTTGGATATGTTACAGACCTTAGATCAATGACTCAAGGAAGAGGAAATTACACAATGGAATTTGGACACTACGAAAGAGTTCCAAACAATGTTGCAGATGAAATCATTAAAAAAAGAACAACAGGGTAAACCATAAAAGTAAAATAACTTGAATTATTAAATTCAATGCTATAAAATGCGAACGCTTTTCACTAAATTAAAAATATAAATAATTAAATTCTAACAAACCAATATGGCAGAAGGAGTATTTGAAAGGACCAAGCCACACGTCAATGTAGGTACAATAGGCCACGTTGACCACGGCAAGACAACCCTTACAGCCGCAATTACAACAGTAGCGGCAAAAAAAATGGGAGGCACAAACAAGGCGGTTGCATACGACCAAATTGATAATGCACCCGAAGAAAGAGAAAGAGGTATCACAATTGCTACATCACACCAAGAATACGAAACAGCAAAAAGACACTACGCTCATGTAGATTGTCCAGGACATGCCGACTACATCAAAAACATGATTACAGGAGCTGCTCAAATGGATGCCGCAATCCTAGTAGTTTCAGCCGCAGACGGTCCAATGCCACAAACAAGAGAACACATTCTTTTAGCTCATCAAGTTAATGTTCCACACATTGTTGTTTTCATGAACAAAATGGACATGGCAGATCCAGAAATCGCTGAACTTTCAGAAATGGAAATCAGAGAACTTCTAACAAAATATGAATATCCAGGCGACGATACGCCAATCATTAAAGGATCAGCACTTAAAGCTCTTGAAAACCTAGACGACGAAGAAGCAATCAAACCAATTCTCGAACTTTTAGATGTTTTAGACACTTATGTACCAGATCCAAAAAGAGAACTCGACAAACCATTCTTAATGCCAGTTGAAGATGTATTCTCAATTAAAGGAAGAGGAACAGTTGCAACAGGAAAAATCGAACAAGGTGTAGTTAAGACAGGAGAAGAAGTTGAAATCGTTGGTATTAAAGACACAAGAAAAGTTGTAGTTACAGGAGTTGAAATGTTCAAAAAGACACTAGACAGAGGAGAAGCAGGAGACAATGTCGGACTTCTTCTAAGAGGTATTGAAAGAGAAGAAATTGAAAGAGGACAAGTTATGGCAAAACCAGGCTCAATTAAGCCACACACAAAATTCGAAGCAGAACTTTATATCCTTACAAAAGAAGAAGGTGGAAGACATACTCCATTCTTTAAAGGATACAAACCACAATTCTATATCCGAACAACAGATGTTACAGGAGAAGTAGAGCTACCAGCAGGAACAGAAATGGTTATGCCGGGAGATAATATCAAAATGGTAATCAACCTAGGAAGTGCTATTGCTCTTGACGAAGGTACAAGATTCGCAATTCGTGAAGGAGGAAGAACAGTTGGAGCAGGAGTTGTATCAAAAATCATTGAATAATCGGTTTTTATTTGAGGGACGAAGCTTTCGTCCCTCTTTAAAAGCTTATTAAAAAGACCAGTCAAATGTTTTTATTTAACTGGCTTTCGTAGAAAAATACGAAATCTCCACAGAAAATTTTAAAAAGATTTATTTAAAAACTGTTGGAGCAAAAGCTTAAAACAGTTATTTAGCTAACCTAAAAAAAATGGCACAAGGCGCAAAGCAAAAAATCAGAATCAAAATCAGATCATTCGACCACAAAGTAATCGATGAAACATCAAAACTAATCATCGACACTGCAGAAAGAACAGGAGCAATTGTTGCAGGACCAATCCCCCTTCCAACAAAAATTGAAAAATTTACTGTAAACAAATCAACATTTGTTCACAAAACAGCAAGAGAACAATTTGAAATGAGAACACACTCACGACTAATCGACATTTCTGAAACAACACCAAAAACAATAGAATCATTATCAAACTTATCCCTTCCAGCAGGTGTTGAAATTGAAATCAAAATGCTACACCAAGAATAATTTTTCGACTACTCAAACTAAATAAAACAGCTTTAAAAAGCCGACAAACAAGTTTAAAAAAAAGCTTGACTAGCATAAAACTACTGTGTATCTTACAACGGCAAATAAACAAAACTTGTTTGTTAAAAACCACCTTTGAGAGGTTTAATAACTTAAATCAAACAAAGGACGCATATAAAAGCGATTAACATTAAAAAATTATGTCAGGACTTATCGGAAAAAAAATCGGAATGACTCGTATAATTCAAGAGAACGGAACAGTTACACCTGTAACCGTTGTTGAATGTTCACCAAATGAAATCACTCAAGTTAAAACAATTGAGAAAGATGGCTATTCAGCTATCGTTTTGGGCTTTGGAAAACTTAAAAAACCAAGCAAGACAAAAAAATTCAAAACTCTAAAAGAATTCAAGATCAATAAAGAAGACGAAGAATCATTTAAAATCGGAGATACTATTACTGTAGAATCCTTTTCAGAAGTAAAAAAAGTAAAAGTTACTGGAATTACAAAAGGAAAAGGCTTTCAAGGTGTAGTTAAAAGGTGGGGCTTTTCAAAAGGTCCAGCAAGTCATGGATCCCATCAAACAAGAGAACCAGGTTCAGTTGGTGCTTGTGCAAAACCGGGAAGGGTAATGAAAGGAAAAAAACTCCCAGGTCACGCAGGAACAAACCAGCTCACAATAGAAAGAGTTAAAGTAGAATTATTAGATCCAAGTAAAAACTTAATTTGTTTTAAAGGACCGGTTCCCGGACCAAATGGTAGTACAGTAATAATAAGAAAAAATTAAAATGAAAGTAGATTTATACACACAAACAGGAGAAGTCAAGGGACAAGTCGACCTTCCAAAAGAAATATTTGAAGTCGCACTTAACACAGACTTAATTCATCAAGCTTTAGTTAGACAACACGCCAACGCAAGATACAACATTGCACACACAAAGACAAAGGGTGATGTTTCAGGCGGTGGAAAAAAACCTTACCGACAAAAAGGCACAGGAAGAGCAAGACAAGGTTCTATCAGGTCTCCTCTCTGGAAAGGAGGTGGAGTCACTTTTGGACCAAGAAACAATAGAAATTTTGAAAAAATGATGCCAAAAAAACAAAGAAGACTTGCAATGTTTAGCGCATTATCTGAAAAAGCAAGAAATAACGAAGTCTTTTGTTTAGAAGCATTTGAAAGTGAAAAACCATCAGCAAAATCATTCAACGAAATGATGAAAAAACTACCTATACAAAAGGACGCACTTTTTGTAATTTCAGACAAAGACAAAACCGTAATCTTGTCTGCAAGAAACATTAAAAATGCAAAAACAATTCTAGCAGGATACATAAACATAGAGGACTTGAGAAAGTACGAAAAAGTAGTTTTCATCAAAGACTCAGTTGAGCAAATGAAATCCACTTTCTTAAAATAATGAAAAAACAATGAAAACATTTACAGTAATAATAAAACCACTACTAACAGAAAAAAGCGCAATAGATCAAACAAAAGGTGTGTACTCATTCATAGTAAGAAGAGAGTCTACAAAAGTTGATGTTAAAAGTGCAATTGAGAAAATTTACGGAAAAAAAGTTAAAAGCGTTACAACATCTTTACAGCCAAAAAAAGTAAGGCTAATAGGAAGAAGCAAAGTTCTTACAAAAAGAGATTTGCAAAAAATAGCTAAAGTAACATTAGTTGGAAAAGAAACAATTGATCCAAATAATGTGGCTAAAAAGAATGTTGAAACAAAACCAGCAAAAAAAACTAAGAAAGACTAATCTAATAAAATGGCAGTAAAAAAGTTTAAACCAACAACACCGGGACGAAGAAATATGAGTGTAGCTTCTTTTGAAGAAGTTACAAGAACAAAGCCCGAAAAATCACTTCTTGTAAGGAAAAAGAAAAATGCAGGTAGAAATGCCTATGGCAGAATCACTGTAAGACATAGAGGGGGTGGAAACCTGCAAAAATACCGACTTATTGATTTTAAGCAATTTGACAAATTAAACATTGAAGGAAGAGTGGCAAGTATTGAGTATGATCCAAATAGATCAGCCTACATTATGCTTGTAAACTACAAAGATGGAGAAAAAAGATACCACTTAGCTCCACTTCAAGTAAAAGTCGGAGATAGAGTACTTTGTGCAGATAAAGCAAAAATTAAAGAAGGAAATAGGCTTAAAATTAAAAACATTCCAGTTGGATTTTCAATACACAATATCGAACTTCACAGAGGAAAAGGTGGACAACTTGGAAGATCAGCAGGAGCAAGCATAAAACTAGTATCGCTCGAAGGGGAAATGGCACAAATCCAAATGCCTTCAGGAGAAATTCGACTAGTCGACAAAGAATGTTTTGCATCTATTGGCACTGTATCAAACTTAGATCATCAAAATGTTAAAATTGGAAAAGCAGGAAGAAAAAGACACATGGGAATTCGCCCAACAGTAAGAGGATCTGCAATGAACCCAGTAGACCATCCACATGGAGGAGGAGAAGGAAGAACACCAATTGGATTAAAACATCCAAAAACTCCTTGGGGAATGCCAGCTCTTGGATTTAAAACAAGAAAAAGACATTATACTAATAAAATGATCGTTAAAGATCGAAGAAGAAAAAAATAATAACTAATACTTAATCAATATGGCCAGAAGTTCAAAAAAAGGACCATTCATAGAAGCAAAATTGCTAAAAAAAGTTGAGATACTTGAATCAACTGGTAGCAAAAAACCCATAAAAACTTGGTCAAGAAGATCAACAATCACACCAGAGTTTGTAGGACACACATTCGCAGTACACAACGGACATCAATTTATTCCAGTATTCGTTTCAGAGAATATGGTTGGTCACAAATTAGGAGAGTTCTCCCCTACTAAAAAATTCAAGGGTCATGGAGGAAAACTAGCAAAAGCACAATCTTAAACCATTAAATAAACATGATAGCAAAACTAAGACAATATAGAACATCGCCAAAAAAAGTTAATCTTGTTGCTTGTTTAATTAGAAAAAAACCAGTATCAGAAGCATTAGACATTCTAACATTCACAAACAAAAAATCGGCTCCAGTTCTTAAAAAATTACTTGAAAGCGCAATCTCAAACGCAGAGAACAATTTCAAGCAATCAAAAGAAAAACTTTATGTAAAAGAAGTTCTTGTTTCAGAGGGCACTACATATAAAAGATCTGTACCAATTTCAAGAGGAAGAGTTCACCCAATTTTAAAAAGATCATCTCATATATCAATTACTCTCTCAAGCAACGAAGAAGCTGAAGCAAATGTAGAAAAAGACGCAAAAGTAGAAAAAAAATCAGAAGCAAAAGTTAAAACAGCCGAGAAAAAAACAGTAAAAAAAGAACTAAAAACTGAGAAAAAAACAACTAAATCTAAATAAACTTAATTATGGGACAAAAAGTTAATCCAATAGGAATAAGACTAGGCATAACAAGAGACTGGACATCCAAATGGTTTGCACCAAAAAACAAATTTGCAGATTTATTCCTTCTCGACTTAGATCTTGAAAAAACAATTAGAAAAGAGTTAAACGCCGAAGGAATATCAACAATAGAAATTTTAAGAACTCAAGGAAAAATCATTGTAGATATACACACTGCAAAACCAGGACTTATTATTGGAAGAGGCGGTGAAACAATTGAAAAACTAAAAGACAGCCTAAAGAAAAAGTATAATGAAGTGTTTACAATAAACATCAAAGAAATCAAGAAACCAATGCTTGATGCTGGAGTTGTTGGAGAACTTATTAAATTACAAATTGAAAAAAGAATATCATATAGAAGAGCCGCAAAATTAGCACTTGAAAAAGTAATAGAATCCGGAGCACTTGGATGTAAAATATATGTAGGAGGAAGACTAAATGGAGTAGAAATTTCAAGAAGTGAATTTTTTTCAAAAGGAAAAATCCCTTTACAGACATTCAGAGCTGACATAGATTACTCATCAACATATGCACTTATGAGCTACGGTAAAATCGGAATAAAAGTATGGATTTATCGTGGAGACATATTCAAAAAAGACTTAGAGATTCGTCTAAAACAACATATCGAAGAAATTAAACAGTAAAAAATATGCTTCAACCTAAAAAAACAAAGTTTCGAAAAGTACATAGAGATAGAGGATGTGATAAGGGCCTCGCCTATCGCGGAAACAAAGTTTCATTTGGAACTTATGGACTTAAAGCTATGGAAGGTGGTGAAATTACATCACGACAAATAGAGGCCGCCAGAAGAGCTATGACAAGATACACAAAAAGAGGAGGAAAAATTTGGATAACAATTTTTCCAGATAAAATCCTTACAAAAAAATCATCAGAAGTACCGATGGGATCTGGAAAAGGTGCTCCCGAATTATTCGTTGCAGTTGTGAAAGCAGGAAGAGTTTTATTTGAAATGTCTGGAATAGATCCTCAACAAGCAAAAGAAGCAATGAGAAGAGCTGGAGACAAACTTCCAGTTAAAACAAAATTTATTAACACTGAAGAATAATCCAACACTATGAAAACACTTGAAGAAATAAGAAAAACAGAAGCATCAAAACTAATGGAAGATTTAAAAGTATTATCGAAAAAATTATTTGCAAAAAGATTTGAAGTAAAAAGTGGCCAAACAAAAGATAGCCATAAAATCAAACTACTTAAAACTGAAATTGCAAGAATTAAAACAGTTTTAAAAGAAGAGAAAAACAAATCAACTGAAAATAACACTAAATAATCACAATAATGAGAGAACTAAAAGGTGAAATCACCTCTACAAAAAGAGAAAAAACAATTACAGTTACAGTTCACAGGTATGTTAATCATCCAAAATATCTAAAGAAATACAGATTATCAAAAAAATATAATGTTGATAATCCAGAAAATAAAGAATTTGAAATTGGAGAAACAGTAACAATCTATGAGACAAGTCCTATCTCAAAAACTAAAAAATGGACAATTGTAAAACCGGAAATTAAATAACACTAATATGATTCAACAGGAAACTTGGTTAAAAGTAGCCGACAATACAGGAGCAAAATGGCTTGAATGTATAAAAGTACTCGGAGGCACTCGTCGAAGATACGCATACTTGGGAGATATTGTGGTTGCATCTGTAAAAGAAGCTTCTCCACGCGGTATGGTTAAGAAAAAACAAGTTGTCAAAGCAGTAATTGTAAGACAAGTAAAAGAATATTCAAGAAAAGATGGTTCACTTATTAGATTTGACGAAAATGCAGCAGTAATCGTAGACAAAGACAATCAGCCAAAAGGAACTCGTGTCTTTGGTCCAATTGCAAGAGAACTTCGAGAAAAAGGCTTTCAAAAAATTATATCATTAGCACCTGAAGTACTATAAACATGAAAATATTAACAAACGATACGGTTCAAATCATTACAGGCAAAGATAAAGGAAAAAAAGGAAAAGTAATTAAAGCTTTTCCAAAATCATCAAAAATTGTTGTCGAAAAAGTAAACATAAGAACCAAACACATTAAAAAATCACAATCTCAAGCTGGAGAAATAGTAAAATATGAAGCCAGTATTGATGCATCAAACGCAATGTTGATTTGCCCAAATTGTCAAAAAGCTACAAGAGTAGCTTATGAAAAAAACAAAGATGGAAAATCAGCAAGAAAATGTAAAAAATGCAAAGAACAAATCGTAAATAACAAGAATTAATCGAACACAAATATATATGGCAAAAGCAAGCAAAACAAATTCAAGTAAAGATTTACATTTATACGATCTTTATAAAGAAAAAATAATACCAAATCTTCAAAAAGAACTTGGCATTAAAAATGTTATGGCCCTTCCAAAAATCACAAAGATTACATTTAATATTGGAATTGGAACATATACAAAAAAACAAGGAAACAAAGATTTTTCACACATTGTTGAAAATCTAACAAATATTGCAGGACAAAAAGCAGTAGTTTCTATGTCTAAAAAAGCTATATCAAATTTTAAAATTCGCGAAAAAGAACCAGTTGGCGTTACCGCTACAATTAGAGGAGAAAAAATGTATGACTTTTTAAACAAACTCATAAACATAGTTTTACCTCGTGTAAGAGACTTTAGAGGAGTATCAAAAAAATCATTTGATGGAAAAGGAAATTATTCACTTGGATTTAAAGAACACCTAGCTTTTCCAGAAATAAAACCTGACGATGTTTTAAAAATTCATGGATTACAAATAAATATATGTACAAATGCAAAAGATGATGCAAAAGCATTAAAATTACTCGAAGCATTTGGTTTTCCATTCAAAAAAAATTAACACACATTTTAAATGGCACGATTAGCAATTGAAATCAAAGACGAAAGAAAAAAAGAAAAATTGGTTAAAGCCATATCAGAGGGCAGAAAGCCAAAATTTATGACAAGAGTCCATCACAGATGCAAACTATGCGGTAAAAAAGGTGGATACATGAGAAAATTTCAAATTTGCAGAATTTGTTTTAGAAATCTAGCAAATCAAGGTAAAATCATGGGAGTCAAAAAATCATCTTGGTAAAATAACAATAATAAATTATGTACACAGATCCAATAGCAGACTTATTAACAAGAATAAGAAACGCACAAAAAGCAAACAAAATGGACATATCTCTTCCCTACTCAAAAATCAAAGAAGATGTTCTACAAGTTATGAAAAAATATAGATTTATAAATGATTACAAGACTGAAGGAGAAAAAGTTTCCGAAAAAGAGCTAGCAATTACACTTTCTGAAGACAGAAAAGGAGTAGAACTAAAAAGAGTATCAAGACCAGGACAAAGAATTTATAAAAAAGCTGAAGAAATAAAAAGAATTAAAAGTGGACTTGGAATTCAAATTTTATCAACATCCAAAGGGGTAATGTCTAATATCGATGCTAAAAGACAAAACCTTGGAGGCGAAGTTTTATGCGAAATACTATAACAATTAACCTGCTAAATTAAATGTCGAGAATAGGAAAACAACCAATAAAAGTACCAAACGGAGTTGAAGTTCAAATAAAAGACAACTTAGTTACTGTAAAAGGACCAAAAGGAACTTTAAGTTTTCAAGTTAATCCAGCAATTACAGTTGAAATGGAAGATTCAGTAATCAAACTAAGAAAAACTAATGAACTAAAACTAACAAGATCTCTATACGGTTTAAGCCGAACCTTAGTAAACAATATGGTAGAAGGAGTTACAAAAGGATTTTCAAAAACACTTGAAATTGTTGGAGTTGGTTTTAAAGTAAAAGTATCAGGAAAAAATGCAATTTTTAATTTAGGTTTTTCACATGAAGTGCCTTTCAAGATTCCAGAAGGAATTGAAATAAAAATTGATGAACAAAATAAAAACAAGTTTACAGTAATTGGAATAGATAAAGAACTTGTTGGAAAAGTTTCAGCAAATATAAGAGAACTTAAAAAACCAGAACCATACAAAGGAAAAGGAATTAAGTATGAAAATGAATATATAAGAAGAAAAGCTGGTAAAGCAGCTGGATCTGCATAAAATAATATTTTAAATCACAAAGAATAATGTCAAACGAGAAACAAACTAAAAGACAAAAAAGACACCTAAAAATTCGAAAAAGAATTTTACATTCTAAAGTACTAAAACCTAGATTAGTTATTTATAGAAGTCTAGATCACATTTACGCTCAAATCATAGATGATACAGAAAGAAAAACCATCATCCAACACTCAGATTTAAAATTAAAAAAATCTGGCACAAAAGTTGAAATGGCAAAAATAGTTGGAAAAGAACTTGCAGAAAAAGCAATTGCCAACAAAATCGAATCTGTTGCATTTGATAGAAGCGGATACAAATATCATGGCAGAGTAAAAGCACTCGCAGAATCTGCTAGAGAAGCCGGTTTAAAATTCTAACCTATTAAAAAATTATGTCAAAAGGAGCACATAAAAAATCAAACAATCAAAGAAGAGATCCAAAAGAATTTGCTGAAGAAGTAATTCAAATAGATCGAGTTACAAGAGTTGTAAAAGGAGGAAGAAAACTTCGTTTTAGAGCAACAGTAATTATTGGAAACAGAAAAGGAAAAGTGGGATATGGACTTGGAAAATCAAATGAAGTTACAGGAGCAATAAAAAAAGCTATCGATCAAGCAAAAAAATCACTTATAGAAATTCCTATTGATAATACTACGATTCCACACATGACAAAGACTAAGTTTAAAGCTGCAAAGCTACTTATGATGCCAGCAGGACCAGGTACAGGTATTATTGCAGGAGGACCAACAAGAAAAATTGCGGAACTTGCAGGCTTAAAGGATTTGTTATGTAAATCTTTTGGAACATCAAACAAAGTAAATGTAACAAAAGCA
Source organism: uncultured Candidatus Peribacteria bacterium (assembly GCA_964449945.1). GTDB lineage: Bacteria > Patescibacteriota > Gracilibacteria > UBA1369 > LOWO2-01-FULL-3 > JAVEWJ01. The sequence goes on along the minus strand of CAYVBX010000001.1, from coordinate 101,327 downwards.
ACATTTGAATGTTTTAAACTTTTGAAAGCAACACCAATAATGCTAAAAAAACAAAAGGAAAAAGCAAGTCAACAAATTGCAAATCAAAACAAGCAAAATCTTGTTAGAAAAGAGACTGCTCAAAAAGCAAATGTTAAAAAAACACTTACAAAACAAGTAAATAAAGCTACAAAAACTCCAGTAAAAGTTGAAGCAAAAAAACCAGTAGCAAAACCAGTAGCAAAAAAAGAACAAAGTAAATAATAAAACTACATAAAATGACATTATTAGAACTAAGAAGCAATTCACCTAAAAAAAGAAAAAGAGTTGGAAGAGGAAATTCAGCCGGACAAGGATCAACTTGCGGTAGAGGAAATAAAGGACAAGGCCAAAGAACAGGAGGAAGCAGAAGACCAAATTTTGAAGGTGGACAAACACCATACTTAAGAAAAATGCCAAAACTTAAAGGATTTAAAAACCCAAACAAGTTGGTATATCAAGTTGTAAAAACTGATGCATTAAATCAATTCGAAGATAATGCAGTTGTAAACAAAGACAGCTTATTTGAAAAAAAATTAATTTCCAAAAAAACTGTTGCTGTTAAAATACTTCTAGGAAAAGAAAAATTAGAAAAAAAGCTTACAATCGAAGTAGAAAAAGCATCAAAAACAGCACTTGAAGCATTAAAAGAAGCAAACTGCGAAATAAAAATCGCTTAAACAAAGCCCTTTAATTTAAGAAATAACAAATGTTCAACTATTTAAAACAAATCTGGGCATCAAAATCGCTTAGAAATAAAATATTATTCACTTTAGCAATACTTGTAGTTTATAGGTTCTTAGCTCACATAACAGTACCAGGAGCATCAGTTGAAGCATTAAACCAATTAACAAGTAGAAACGAATTACTTCAAATATTTAGTTTACTTACAGGAGGAGGAGCAGAAAACTTCTCTATTATTTTAATGGGATTATCTCCATATATCAACGCGTCAATTATTATGCAACTTCTTACAGTAGTTGTTCCAAAATTTGAAGAGTTAAATAAAGAAGGAGAACAAGGAAGAAGAAAAATGAATCAATACACAAGATGGCTTACAATTCCATTAGCGTTTGTTCAATCTTATGGAATGATCTTAATTTTAAATCATCAAGCACAAGGAGTACCTATTATTTCAGAAATTGGAAATCCAGCAGTAGTTCTTCCAATTATGCTCTCCATTACTGCAGGTACAGTACTTTTAGTATGGCTTGGCGAACTAATATCAGAATATGGAATTGGAAATGGTATTTCAATGATAATCTTTGCATCAATTGTCACAACTATCCCCCCATTACTAGCCCAAACATTATTTTTGGCATCACAAGATGAATCAAAACTAATTCCATTTATTTTTACAGTTTTAATTACCGTTATACTTCTAATTTTCGTTGTACTAGTAACAGAAGGAGAAAGAAGAATACCTCTCACCTACGCTGGAAGATCTGCACAAAAAGGACAACAAGCATACTTACCAATAAAAGTAAATCAAGTAGGAATGATACCTATCATCTTTGCAGTCGCAATGGTTACATTTCCGGGTATTCTTGGCCAATTTATGCAAGCCGCAAAATCTGAAGGGCTAAGAGCCTTTGGTGAAAGTCTTACAAGTATCTTTTCTCCAAACACAATGACCTATCTTGTTTCTTTTTTCTTATTAATTTTTGGATTTACATATTTCTATGTAGCAATTACCTTCAACCCAAAACAAGTTGCTGAAAACATCCAAAAAAGAGGTGGATATGTTCCGGGAATGAGACCAGGAGAGCAAACAGAAAAATATTTAGACACAACCTCAAAAAGATTAACATTTTTTGGAGGCTTGTTTATCGCATTTATTGGAGTATCACCAATGTTAATACAATTTGTATTTGATACTTCTGCAGTTGGAAGCGTTCCTCTTTTAATATCAGGAGCAGGACTACTTATTATAGTTGGTGTTGTCTTAGAACTCATCAGACAAATAAATGCCCAACTAGTAATGCACGATTATAAAAAGTTTTACTAATTATAATTCTATGGATTTAATTCTATTTGGAATGCAGGGCTCGGGAAAAGGTACTCTCGGAAAAGCTCTAGCAAGTTATTTTAATATGAACACATATGAAACGGGCGCCGTTCTTCGAAAACTTTCAAATGAAAAATCCCCTCTCGGCGATAAAATTAAAAAAATATTAGAAAGTGGAAATCTTGTAGACAACGAAATTGTAATGGAAACTGTTAAAGATTTTATTAAAAAAAACAGCTCCGAAAAAAGCATTATCTTTGACGGAATTCCAAGATCCATAGAGCAAGCTAATTCACTAAAAGACTTACTAAGTTCATTAAACAGAAAATTTCTTGCTTTTCATTTAGAGATTGATGAAGAAACGGCAATGAAAAGACTTACAACTCGAAAAATGTGTAAGAAATGTAATGCAATTTATCCAGCCGACTATTCAAAAAAATACTGCGAACAAAAAATTGACGGCCAAGAATGCAAAGGAGAACTTTTCTCAAGATCAGATGACAACCCAGAAACAATTAAAAAAAGAATTGATATTTACAATGAAAAAACAATTCCGGCAATAAATGTTTTTAAAGAAAATTTAATAGAAATGGATGGTCGTCCACCAATAGAGCCAGTAAAAGAAAGTGCCATAAAATTATTAAATCCAATTTTAAGATAATGCACCCAAATATTAAAACTAAAGAAGAAATTGAAGCAATGAGAATTGGAGGGCAAATACTTGCAGAAACTCTTGATTTAATTACAACAATTGCAAAAGAAGGAATGTCTACTTTTGAATTAGACAAAATAGCAGAAGAATTTATTTTAGAGAAAAATGCAATACCTGCATTCAAAGGTTTTCAAGGATTTCCAGCTACCCTATGCACGTCTATAAACAACATTATAGTACATGGAATTCCTAAAAAATCAGAAATTTTAAAAAATGGTGATTTATTAAAAATTGATTGCGGTGTAATTTTTAAAAACTTATATACCGATGCCGCCAGAGCAATAGGAATTGGCGACATATCAAATCAAAGAAAACGACTAATCAAAGTGTCAAAAGAAGCATTAGAAAGAGGAATTTCTGAGGCAAGACCAAATGCCAAAGTAAGCAATATTAGCAAAGCAATTGAAGATTTTGTTAAAAAAAATGGATTTAAAATAATATACGATCTAACGGGACATGGCGTAGGAAAAAAACTACACGAAACACCAACAATTTTTAATTACTACAACAAACAAGAAGACTGCAAACTAGAAGCAGGTATGACAATAGCAATAGAACCAATTTTTTCAGTTTCAACACATAAACTAAAAACCGAAAAAGATAATTGGAGTTTAGCAACAACTGATGGTTCAGACTCAGTACAATACGAAGACACTATTTTAATCACCGAAACAGGATCAGAAATTCTCACAAGACTCAAATAAAATCGCATAAAATAAAGACATTTTCTTAAAAAAAAGATCATAGAACAATAATAAAAAAAATTACCACCTTTTTTAAAGAAAATCTCTTGCAAGAATAAATTATTTTATGTAATATCCAACCGCTTTTTAAATTAAGGGCATACAAATGGGAAAAGATGACATCATAGAATTAGAAGGAATTGTAATCGAAGGCCAAAGAAATGGCTTCGTAGTCAAGCTTTCTAACGATCAGCTAATTTCAGCTCATCCATCGGGAAAGATGAGAAAAAATTTCATCAAAATACTCCCCGGAGACAAAGTCACCGTAGAACTCAGCCCTTATGACCTAAACAAAGGTCGAATAACCTATAGACATAAATAAGAAAACAATGAAAGTACGAGCATCAGTCAAACCGATTTGCAGTAAATGCAAAGTTATAAGAAGAAGAAACGGAGAAAAAAAATCCGTACTTCGAGTTATCTGTGCATCAAATCCTAAGCACAAACAAAGGCAAGGATAATTTCTAGCCTTAAAATCATTATTAACCATAATTACATAAACAATGGCACGAATATCAGGAATAAACCTACCAAACGATAAAAGAATACAAATTGCTCTTACTTATGTTTACGGAATTGGAAGAAAATTAAGTACAACAATACTTGAAGAAGTAAAAATAGATAAAGATGTAAAAGTAAAAGATTTAAGCGATGCTGAATTAGATAAAATAAGAGAACTCATAGACAAAATCCCAACAGAAGGTGATTTAAAAAGAAAAACAGCAATGGATATTAAGAGACTTCAAGAAATTGGATGCTACAGAGGATTTAGACATGCAAGAAGACTTCCTGCAAGGGGTCAAAGCACAAAATATAATTGCCGAACACTAAAAGGCAAAAAGAAAACAGTCGCAAACAAGAAAATAGCTACAAAATAATTTACAACATAATGACAGAAGCAGTTAAAAAATCGCCAGTAAAAGCTGGTAAAAAATCTGGCAAAAAAATAAGAAAACATGTCACCACGGGAAATGTTTTTGTTCAATCAACATACAACAATACAATTGTCACAATTACAGACACTAGTGGGAATGTCCTAACTTGGGGCTCAGCAGGCTCAAGTGGATTTAAAGGAGCAAGACAAGCAACACCATATGCGGCCCAAGTTGCCGCAGAAAATGCTGCTGAAAAAGCCAAAGTTTATGGTCTAGAAAAAGTAAGCGTTTTTGTAAAAGGACTTGGAAGTGGAAGAGAACAAGCAGTTCGAGGACTTGTATCAAAAGGCCTAGAATTAATTTCTATAAACGATGTAACACCAATCGCTCACAATGGTTGTAGAAAAAGAAAACCACGAAGAGTATAATTTTTATTTCCAATTAATATTGTAATTTATGTCACGCTATACAGGACCAACAACCAGAATTTCAAGAAGTCTTGGAGTAATGGTATTTACAAACGGACAAAGTAAAATTAAAGCATTTCAAAAGAAAAACTATAAACCAGGAATGCATGGACAAAAGCATTTTTCATCAACATCAGAGTATGGAAAACAGCTCAAAGAAAAACAAAAGGCAAAATACATGTATGGAATTACAGAAAGACAATGCAAAAATCTATACAAAAAGTCTACAAACAGTGTAGGAAATACTGGACTTATTTTTATGCAACTACTTGAAAGAAGACTTGATAATGTAATCTACAGAGCTGGACTTGCAGAAACAAGACCACAAGCAAGACAAATAGTTTCACATGGACTAATTATGATCAACGGCAAAAGAGCAAAAACTCCTTCAATTCAAGTTGAGGAAGGAGATATTTTTGAAGTAGTTGAAAAGAAAAAATCATCAAAATTATTTGAATCAGTTAAAAATTCAAAACCAAGATCTCCACGCTGGATTACAGTTGATCTAAAAAAACTAGCAGGAGAAGTTAAAGGACTTCCAGAAAAAGGAGATATGGAGGGCTTAATCAACCCACAACTTATAATAGAATATTATTCAAAATAATAAATCAATCAATATGCACATAATTCAAGCAGAGATTGGTATTCCAAGAATAAAAATCGATAAAATCACAGAAAACCACGGAGTATTTACAGTTAGCCCACTCCCAACAGGTTATGGTGTAACAATCGGTAATGCATTAAGAAGAATACTACTCTCATCGCTCCCCGGAGCATCAATCTCAGGGATCAAGATCGAAGGAGTAAGTCACGAATATTCTACAGTAAAAGGAATGAAAGAAAGTGTTTTAGATATAATTCTAAATCTAAGACAACTTGATTTAAAAAAAGAAAGCTCAGGCATATCAATGCTAACACTTGAAACAAGCAAAACAGGCGAAATATTTGCAAAAGACATTTCATGCCCTTCAGATGTTGAAATTTTAAATCCAGATCTTTATATTGCTACTTTAGAAAAAGGTTCAAGGTTAAAAATGGATTTAAGAATAGAAAAAGGTGTTGGCTACACGCCAGCAGTACAGATGGAAAAAGATGAAACAGACACACAAATGATTTTGGTTGATGCTTTTTATTCACCAATCAAAAAAGTAAGATATGAAGTTTCCCCTACTCGTGTTGCACAAACAACAAATCTAGACAAATTAAGCCTTGAAGTTCTTACAAACGGCACAATTAGCCCAGAAGATGCAGTAAAATTTGCATCAAACATTCTTCAATCTTACTTTAATATGTTTAACGCTGAAAACATTATTGTAGAACCAGATTTCATTGCGGATATAAAAACAATAATGGAAAAAGAACAAGAAGAAGAAGCAAACAAGCCAGTTCAAGAATCATACACGCCAATAGAAATACTAGGCTTCTCACCAAGAACTCTAAACGCGTTAATCAATGGAGGAATTGGTTCTATTGAACAATTATCAAAATGTACAGAAAGCAAACTCTCAAATTTAAGAGGATTTGGTAAAAAAGCACTCACAGAAGTAAAAGATGCATTAAATACAAAAGGTTTAACCCTAACACAAGAATAATTCTAAATAATCTATAAAATGAGGCATAAAGTAAAAAAAGTAAAACTCGGAACAGACAGAGATCACAAAAACGCTCTTATGAAAAATCTTGCGATATCTGTAATAATTCATGAAAAAATTAAAACAACTGGAGCTAAAGCAAAAGACATACAACCTTTCGTTGAAAGACTAATTTCAATTGCAAAAACAAGGCCAGAAATTACAGCAATCAGACAATTTGATTCACTTTTAAATCATGAAGACAGCTCAAAAAAACTAATTGAAGTCTTAAAAGAAAGATATAAAGAAAAAGACTCAGGCTTCACTAGAATAACAAAAATTGGTAATCGCAAAGGCGACAATGCCCCTCTTGTACAACTTGAATTAATAAACTAAACATGAAAACTACAGTTTTTCCAAACACCAACGAGATAGAAAGAAAATGGTATATTGTGGACGCTGAAGGCAAAACACTTGGCAGAATGTGCACAATTATAGCAGATGTTCTCAGAGGCAAAAATAAGGCAATTTATTGCCCACAAGCAGATTGTGGAGACTTTGTAATCGTAATAAACTGCGAAAAAGTACGACTTACAGGTACAAAAATTGATAAAAAATCATATTACAAACACTCAGGTTTTTCAGGTCACCTTACGGAAGTTAAAGCTAAAGAAATGATCGAGAAAAAACCTGAAAAAATGGTTGAAATTTGTGTTAGCGGTATGCTCCCAAAAAACAAACTCAGACCAGCAATACTAAAAAAGCTAAAGCTTTTCAGATCTTCTGAGCACACACATGAAGCTCAAAAGCCAGTATTATTAGAAATCAAATAACCTTAAAAAATGAAAACAGAGAATATAATAAAACTAGAAACACCTGAAGGTAAATATTATTATGGCTTAGGTAAAAGGAAAAATGCTATCGCAAAAGTAAGACTATACAAAGGAAAAGGCCAAATAATGATAAATGGAAAAACAATTAAAGAATTTTGTGATGTTAGAACTCAAAGTGAACTAATTAAAGAACCACTAAAAATTACAGACAATCTTAAAAAATTCGATATTACAATCCTTGTTAGTGGAGGAGGAATAAACGGCCAATCAGAAGCAATAAGACACGGCATTTCAAGAGCATTGCTTGAAGCAGAACCTTTATCAAAAATCACACTAAAAAAGGCTGGTTTTCTTACCAGAGATCCAAGAATAAAAGAACGAAAAAAACCAGGTCTAAAAAGAGCAAGAAGAGCACCACAATTCTCAAAACGATAAACAAAATTGTAAAAAGAGCCTTAATAAAAAAAGGTTCTTTTTTTATTTTCAAAATAATATCCAAAATTTATACAAGATAATGTATATTAAAGAAAACTAAATAAATAAAATAATGAAATTTGACATAATTACAATTTTTCCCAAAATTTTTGATTCATATTTCAATGAAAGCATTATAAAAAGGGCCATACAAAAAAAAATAATTGAAATAAATATTCACGATTTAAGAGACTTTTCTAAAGATAAGCACAGAAAGGTTGATGATACACCTTACGGAGGCGGAGCAGGCATGCTAATGACTCCACAGCCTCTTTATGATTGCATACAAGAAATAAAAAAAACAAATAAAGGCCCCGTTGTGTTCTTCACGCCTGACGCAAAAATATTAACACAAAATAAATGCGAAAATTTTAGCAAAAAAAATAATAGTTATATTTTAATATGCGGACGCTATGAAGGAATTGATCAAAGAATAAGAGACTTAATAGTTGATATCGAAATTTCCATCGGTAAATATATTCTAACAGGAGGCGAAATTCCTGCGATGATTTTTGTTGACAGCATAACAAGACTAATCGAAGGAGCGCTAAATACAAACGAATCACATGAAGAAGATTCTTTTTCAAAAAAGTTAAAAAGAAAAAAAGAATATCCTCAATACACAAGACCTCCGAGGTTTAAAGGGCTAGCTGTTCCTGATATTTTGCTTTCAGGTAATCATGAAAAAATAAATAAATGGAAAAAATCAAAACTCAAATAATATGAATACAACACCATTATTGTTTATAATAGGCTCACTTCCCTTTTCTTTTATTATTTTAATATTATTTAATAAAATAAAAGATAAAAAATATAAAAACATAAAAGTAATTTGCCTAGGAGCAAGCCAAAATTTAATTAAAAATTATTTTGAACTAAAAACACTTATAATTGATAATCTAAAAATAGAAAAAAACTCAGAAAGCAACAAAATAGTAACATTTGATAAATCAAAAAATGAAGAAATAGATTTTGATTTCAAAAACAATGAAGAATTAAAAATGATTTTTGTAACAAGCTTGTTTTCTAATCATAAAAAAACCAAAAGACTTGAAGAAGCTGTTATAAACTTTTTTAAAGAACTAAAAATAAACAAAGAGATAATTGAAAAAGAATATAGAGAAATTGATAAAGTATTAAGTGAAGAAAACGACAAAATAACTACAACAATTGTTAAAAAATTATCAAGCAATGAAATATTTGCTCTTTCAAAAGGCAATCCATATAAAATAATAGAAAAAGCAAACCGAATAATCAAAAATGGAAAAAAAACAGAAATTACTGCTTCAATTAGACATAAATTAAAAAAACAAATTTCAAAATTAAACAAAAAAGGCAAAAAAGTTATAGCTTATGCCTACAGGCCACTTCCTTTAAAAATTTTAGACAACTACAGCAAAGATTTCACTGAAAAAGAACTAGTAATAATCGCTTTTGCAGGAATTAGAAAACCTTTAAACAGAAAAAACGAAAAACATATAAAAGAAGCAAAAGAACTTGGATTAAACACACTATTAATAACTCAAATAAAAGAAAAAACTGCATCTACTGTAGCATCCGAACTAGGACTAATAAATCAACAACACTATGAAGCTATTTCTGGAGAATACTTCAATACTCTAACAGAAACAAAAAAAGACAAAATATTATCAAAACTTGAAAAAGATTATATTTTTTGCGAAACAAATTTAAAAACAAGACTAGAAATAATAAAAAAACTAAATTCATTAGGACAAAAATCAATTTGGATAAGCAAAAAAAATAATCTTAATCAAACACTCGAAAGATATAAAAAGACAGAAACCATAAAAGAAAATAAATTTAAGACTTTAAATGTTTTATTTTTATATAAAATACCTATAGTTTTTGTTCTTCTTTTACTAATTTATTTAAAAATTGAAATATATTGGCCAGTAATATTATTTTTAGCAATCGACCTAAGTGTTTCGCTTCCTTTTGCCTTTATATTTCAAGACATAAAATTTTACAATACAGCAAGTAAAAGCAAAGGAATAATAAAAATAACGATAAACTATATATTACAATTAATAATAAGCGGAATAATAGTATTAAATTTTCTAAAAGTATTTGGATTTGAAAAAGGCTCAAAAATAAGCACATCCGATTTATTATACATAAAGCTAATTGGATTTTTTGTAATTTGGTTTTTCATAAGCCAAATTATAAACATATTTTTTACATATTCATTTTCAAAAAATAATGAGAAAAAATTGAAAATAGGAAAATCATTGCTCATATTACTAATGATTGGAATAATACTTACTAATCTAATAAAAGCATCACCCACTCACTATTTATTGATAACAGAAATTGCAATAATTCTATCAAGCTTAGGAATAATTATTAGTTTTAACACAATTACAAAAAATGCAAATATCTGATGAATATATTAGAGTAAAAGTAATACCTCAAAGCAATAAAAATGAGATAATTGACTATACAAACGACAAAGACGGAATAACATTAAAGATTAAAATAAAAGCCACTCCAGAAAAAAACAAAGCCAACATTGAACTTATAAAATTTTTAAGCAAAGAGCTAAACGCATCAAAAGAAGAAATTAAAATAATTAGTGGTTTAAGATCACGAACAAAACTCATCAAAATCAAATGAAACTTAAAGAAACCCTAGAAAAATACAATTTAAAAATTAAAAAAAGCTTCGGACAAAATTTTTTAATAAACAAAGGAATTTTAGAAATTATTGTAAAAAGTGCCCAAATTAAAAAAACCAACACAATTATAGAAATAGGTCCAGGACTTGGATTTCTAACAGAAAAACTCCTTGAAAAAGCAAAAAATGTAATTTGTATAGAAAAAGACAAAACACTAATTCCAGTTTTAAAAGATAAATTTTTAAACAATAAAAAATTAAAAATAATAAACGAAGACGCTCTAAAATATAAAATTCGCGAAAAAAAATATAAAATAGTTGCAAATATACCCTATTATATTAGTTCTCCACTAATAAAACACTTTTTAAATCAAAAATATAAAGCAGAAAAAATTATTTTATTAACTCAAAAAGAATTTGCCGAAAGAGTATGTGATGAAAAAAATTTAAGCATCTTAGCGCTTGAAATAAAACTTTTTGCAGAAACTAAAATCCTCAAAACTGTTTCAAAAAATTCATTTTTCCCAGCACCAAAAGTAAATTCTAGCATTTTAGAAATTAGACCATTTCAGAGTGACAAATATTCAAAAACAGATACAAAAAAAGCCCTAGAAATTGCCAAAAAAACATTTATTCACAAAAGAAAATTATTTTTTAAATCTCTTCAAAAAGAATACAATTTTTCAAATCAAGACATTCAAACAATAATTACAAAATCCGAAATAAACGAGAAAATCAGACCTGAGAAATTAAAAATAAAAGATTTAATTGAAATAAGCAAAATCATTGAATCTATTAGTCCGCTTGTTCATTTATAAGATCAATCATCCTGTTATGATAATCAACAAAATTTATAGAATATTGATCAAGCAAAGAAGAATACTTATCAATAACTTCAAAAATAACTCCTCGACTTTTAAGCTCATTTATAAAATCTCCAGAACTTCTATTATAATCTAAAATAAAACTTCTATAAAAATCATTATAACCATTAGCAAACACATTTTGATAGGACGCAAATTTAGTATTTTTGAAAAAATTATCAAGAGAAATCACTGCTAAATTAAAACTCTCATACTTCTCTTCTAAAATTAAAATTTCATCATCAGGTAGTAATTTAATATATGCATTATAAAATTCTTTTTCACTATCTAAAACATTATCAAGCTTAATTACTAATTGATTATGAACTTCAACATCATTCACTTGCTTAAAAAGTGAACAAGAAGTCAAAGAAAAAATTAAAACAAAGATAATTATTAGCTTTTTCATAAGTAATTAATTAAAATAATCACAAACATTTTAGCGTATCAAAAAATATATGTACATAGCATTAGACTTAGAAACAACAGGACTTGATCCCAATAAAGATAAAATAATTCAAATAGGATTTATTGTTTTTAATGAAAATGGAAAAATATTTGAAAAATATGAAACATACATAAACACAAATAAAGAAATACCAGAGATTATTAGCGAAATAACAGGAATAAAAAATGAGGACATAAAAAATGCTCCCAAATTCGAAAAAATAAAATCAAAGATTCAAAATCTTTTAAACGAAAATACACTTGTAGGTCACAACATAGACTTTGACATCAGTTTTTTAATAAAAGAAGGAATAACAATAAAAAAAACATATATAGACACCCTTTTTTTATCGTCAGCAATATTTTCAAACGAAAAATCTCATAGTTTAGAAAATTTATGCAAAAATTTTAAAATAAAACAAAAAAAGGCACACACAGCACTTGAAGATTCAATTTCAGCAATGAAACTTTTTCTTATTCTAAAAAAATCTTATGAAAATTTAAATAATACTTTAGTTAAAGAAATAAAAAAGATTTCAAAAAAAGGAAATATTCAAGAAATAGAGTTTTTTAAAAACCTAAAAGGAAAAGATAAAAAAAGAAAAGAACTGAAAAAAAACAAGAAAACTCTAAAAGGAAAAGAAAAATTTCAACTAAAACTAAAGCACATTTATGAGACAAATCTAGCTTATTCCGAAATAGTAGAGGATCTTCTAAAAAAGAAGAAAGTGTGTATCTCTGTTTCAAATGAAGTTTTTGATCAAATATACAACTATAAAAATGTCAGAAAAATTCAAAACAATGAAAAATATATTGATTTAAAAAAACTAAAAAGCATTCATTCGAAAAAAATGCTAAGCATTTCGGAAGCAAAGGCATTGATCAAAATTTTATTATGGCAAAAAAATAGTGAAAATGAAGACATGAATTCAATAAAATTATTCAATGAAGAAAAATTCATATTAAATAAAATTTCTAAAAACAAAACAATAGAAATAAAAGAGCTTAACACTTCAAAAAAGACACTAATTAGCCACGAATTACTAATTCAGGAAAACTTTTTTGCCAAAGAAATATATATTATTGACTTAAATGCACTAGAAAAAGCCATTGTTCAAAAAGAAACAAAGAGTATGAATTTAGAAAAATTTATAAACTTAATAGAAGAAATTAAATTATTAAATTCAAAAACAGTAGATAATTTAATTAAAAAAAGTACTATAATTTTTGGAATAATTGGAATATTTTTTGAAAAAACTTCAAAAAAAGATTCAAGATTTTTAGAACTAAATGATTCAAATATAAATGATAAAAACATAAAAAAAATTCAACTTGCAATAAACAATCTCCAAATTGTTTCAAAAGAAATAATTGAAAAAACAACCAATAAAAGCATTGAAGAATTAAAAATTTTGGAAAAAAACATAATTTTTCTAAAAGACTTTTTTTACAAAAACAACTTTATAGAAAATCAATATACAATTATCAAAAACTACGATGATTCAATAGTATTAAAGAAAAAAAGAAAAAATCTTAGTCAAATAAAAAGAGAAATACTTAAAAAGTTTGAAAAAATTAGCATCATAGATAAAGCAATTACACTAAATGACGAAGGACTTTTTTTTAGAAATTATTATGAATTAAATAAAGACCTAACACTCTTAAAAGAGAAACCATTAAAAATAAAACCAAAATTATTATCTGCTGAAGAAACAGATTTTGCAAAAAAAATAGAAAATTTAAATAAGAGTAATGATCGCACGATAATAGTTTCAAACAACAAGAGATTAACAAAAAAATTAACTATTGAATTAAAAAAGTTAAATCCAAAAAAGACAATCCTAAGCGAAGCAAGTTCTTCTCTTGGGAAAATAAAAGAAAACATAAATCAAAAGGGAATAACTTTAATAATATCAATAAATAACCTAGAAAAATTAGTTAATATTAAAAAAATCGATAAAGTATTTTTTTGTAAAATTCCATTTATATACATCGAAAACAGAAACGAAAGAAATCTAGATCAAAAAATTCCACAAACATTACTTAGAATAAAAAGAGTTTCCAAAACATGTTTAAAAATTAAAGATATTTTCATACTTGATGATCAAAAAAACATAGAATTACTCGAAAAGGAAATAAAAAGGTCCTTCAAAGATTATTTCAAAACATTTTAAAAAAATATCAAGACGACAAGGAGTTGACTTTTGCTCAGATTTTCCTAATATATCAACCGCTTTAAACATTAAAAAATTCTAATATGGTAGATCAAGACAACTCTCCAATCCAGATAATAAGAAGAAAAGAAGCCGACGCAAAAGAAATGATTTTGGCCGACAAAAAAAATTCAATAGAAAAGCTAAATAAACTAAAAGAACAACTAGAAGAAAACATTGAAGATTACGAAAAAATTCTAAAAGAAAAAGGAAATGAAAAGCTTAAACAAGCAAAAATTGAAGCCACAGAATTTGCAAAAACAGAAATAGCTAAATCAAATAAAGAAAGAAAAACAATTATTGATAATTCTGAAGCAAAAAAAGATGAAGCAATCAAACTAGTTATAGAAACATTCCAGACATTAATTGAAAAATAATGGCATTATCTCAAATCAAAAAAATTCGAGTTGTCGCTATTTCAAAGCACAAAGATAAAATTTTGGAAAAAATTCAAAATTTTTCTGATTTAGAAGTTATTTCTCTAGACACAGACATAAACTCAGCACTTACAAAAAAATCTAAAGAAAAACTCGAAAACCTAGAGCTTTTGAGAGCAAATATCGAATTCTCCATCAAAACACTAAGCAAATTTGAAAAGAAAAAACTTATTTCAAACCCTATCAGTATTTCGCTTGAAGACGCCAAAGAGCAAAGCGAAAATCAAGATTTTTCACAAATTATCAAAATTTGTCAAAATTACGAAGACAAGACTCAAAAAGCTAAAAACGACATAGAAAATATTAGTCAAAAAATTTCAAATCTTGCTCCATATAAAGATCTTTCAATCAAATTAGAGGAACAAAACGGCACAGACAACTATTTGATCAAAGTTGGAGAAATAAAAAACATTGTTTTTGAAGATTTGATTAAAAAAACAAATGAACTGTCAAAGATTGTTTCAATAGAAAAGGTATCTGCGGACACAACAAACACATATTTTTCAATAATATTCGAAAAAAATATTGATAGAGAAATTCTACAAATACTTACAAATTTAAAATTCATTGATGCCTCTCTTCCAAAAACAAAAGGAAGCTTAAAAGAGCTTATACACTCGCTTAAAAGCGATTTAAAAGAGGCAAAACGCAGTATAAAAAATTTAGATAAAAACATTCAAAAAGAAATTAAAGAGCTAAACAAATTAAAAATTGCATACGATTATTATTCATGGGAAATAGAAAAACTATCTTCACTCAAAAAAATTGAAAAAACAGACTTTGCATTTTGTATAACTGCATGGGTACCCAAAAAGAGTTTAGATGCATTAGAAAAAGAAATAAACGACATTACAAACGAATACACGATGGAAATTCTCCAACTAAAAAAGGATGAAGTTCCTCCAGTTGCAATAAAAAATTCTAAGTTTATGGAGCCATTTGAAGCAGTAACAAAGACTTTTGGACTTCCCCTACACAATGAAATCGACCCTACACCATTTTTAGCAGGATTTTTTATAGTATTTTTTGCGTTATGCTTAACCGACGCAGGATACGGAATTCTTATGATAATAGCCTTTTCTTTAGCACTTAAATTTATTAAGTTTGACAAAGGTTTTAAAACACTAATTTCTGTACTGTTATATGGAGGAATTGTAACAATGATAATTGGAACATTATTTGGAGGATGGTTTGGATTAACTCCAGAACAAGTACCTTCATTCTTTACTTATATCGATGCAAGCGGAGAAAAAATGTTTTTACTACAAAAAATCAATCCAATAACAAACCCGCTCAATGTTCTTATTTTGGCTTTTGCACTAGGTTTCATTCAAATAACACTCGGAACATACATTAAATTTTTTCACACATACCTAAAAGGCTATAGAAAAAATGCTCTACTCGACACACTTCCTTGGTCTTTATTTTTAACCGGTCTAGGATTTTATATTCTTTCAATAACTGGAGCAATTACTTCTTCTGCAAGTATCATCGGAAAATATTGGGCAATAGCAGGACTTATTTCTCTAGTTCTCACACAAGGAAGAGAAAAGAAAAGCATAATTGGAAAGCTTCTTTCAGGAATATTAAGCCTATACGGACTTGTTGGCTACTTAAGTGATGTACTTTCATATTCAAGGCTTCTTGCACTCGGACTTGCAACAGCAATTATCGGTATGGCAGTAAACACCATAGCAATCCTTATGAAAGATATTCCATTTATAGGCTACCTACTAATGGCAATCGTTTTTATCGGAGGACACATATTCAATCTCACAATCAACGCACTCGGAGCCTTTATCCACTCAGGCCGTTTACAATTCGTAGAATTTTTTGGGAAATTTATGGAAGGCGGTGGAAGAGAATTCAAACCACTTAGTAAAAAAACTAAATATATATATCTAACCAAATAATAAAATGACAGAACTTTTTGGACAAATTGACGGTCTTGCACTTGCTCTAGCAGGAGCTGGATTCGCAGTTATCCTCGGAGGTATCGGATCTTCTCTTGGAGTAAGATACGCTGGAGCAGCAGGAGCTGGAGTTGTAACCGAACAACCAGAAAAATTCGGAAAAGTATTGGTTCTTGAAGCCCTTCCGGGAACGCAAGGAATTTACGGCTTTCTAGTCGGATTTCTTATCTTGTTATTCACAGGCGTTTTAACAGGTGCACCAAAAGACTTAACACTAGTTCAAGGTTGGCAATTATTTTTTGCTTGTTTACCATGTGGACTAGCTTGTTTGTTTTCAGGAATAAACCAAGGAAAAGTTACAGCCGCAGGAATGAATATGGTAGCAAAAGATGGTAGCAACATGGGTAAAGCAATGGTTTTATCAGCTATGGTTGAAACATACGCAGTTTTAGGATTTCTTATAAGTGCATTATTATTGTTTTTTATAAAACTTTAATATTGCTTTGTATATGGGTGGAAAATCTATTTTTCCGCCCCCTACAAGTCAATAACGAAAAACACATATGGCATTAACAGATATTTTAGAAAAAATTGAAAAAGAAACAGAGCTTAAAATCCTTGAACAAAAGGCAGATTTTGATAAAAAGAAAAAAGCGCTAGAAAAACAATTCGAAGAAAAAAAAGAAAATATTGAAAAATCAATAAAAGGAAGTGTTGAAGAAAAAAAAGATAGTATTATGGAAAAAGCAAAGAGTTTAAGTCACAGAGAAAGCCAAAATTCTCTATTATTCGAAAAAAGAAAACTCATATACGACTGCTTTGAAAAAGCAATAGAAAAACTTTTAGTTTCAAGTAATTACACAAATTACATTGAATTACTAATAAAAAATACGCCGTACGAAGAAGGCGAAATTATTCCAGCAGAAGGAAAGGAAGCAGAAACAAAAAAAGCACTAAAAGCTAGCTCAAAAAAATTCATGTTTTCAGAAAAATCAGCAAAAATTAAAGGAGGTTTTATTTTTAAATCAAATTTAATTGAAATTGATAATTCTTTTGAAACAATAATAAAAAAACAACTTAAAGAAGATTTGGAAATTAAACTCAATAAATTATTATTTTAAATGATACAAAAAACCACGAACATTCACGAATATGCATACGCTGTAGGACTAATACGCGCTCTTGAAAATAATTTACTAAACGAAAACGAATTAGAAAGAATGCTTCTTTCTAAAAACGCCGATGAGGCTTTTAGAATTTTAAACGAAACCGACTTTGGAAAAAACATTGAAGGCGAAATAAGCACAAAAGATTTTCAAGAAGTTATAGACAAAACAATGCTTGAGTTCAAAAACTATATTCAAAAAAATATGCCCGATCAAAGAGTTTTAAACATTCTTTGGATGGAATATGATTTTCACAATATAAAAACAATGCTTAAAGCAAAATTACTTGGAAAAAGCTTTGAAGACATTGAAAAAATATTATCAAAACTCGGAAAAATCGATATTTATAAACTAAAAGATTTTATTTTCGATGAAGTAAATCAAGAATGGAACATTTATCCACAAACTGAAGCTTATATAAAAAAACGAATTTTATCAGCAAAAGCGCTATATCTTAAAGTTCAAAATCCTCAAGTAATAGATCTTTACTTAGATCAAAAACTAATGAAAGTGATTTATGCTAAAGCAGAAGACGCTTCATCAGAGTTTTTAATGAAATATATTAAAATCTTAATCGATTTAAACAACATAAGACTCTTTTTTAGAATGAAAATAACAAATAAAGATCTTCAAATGTTTGATTATGGATTTTTATGGAACGGCACAATACCATGGGAAAAAATGAAAGAAGCTTTTTTTCAAGACTTATCAGCTTTTCCAGAAGCAATGAGTAAAACTTCTTATTCAAAAATCGTTTCCGAAGGATACACAAAATATATTGAAGACAAAAGTTTAATATTTTTAGAAAAAGAAGTTGAAAATTATCTTATAAACTATATAAAACAAGCCAAACAAATAGTTTTTGGCCCAGAACCAATAATTGCATACCTTCTAGCAAAAAAGAACAATGCATTTATTGCAAGAATGATTCTAGTTAACAAATTAAACAACATCTCTCCTGACGAAATTAAGGAAAGAATTAGAATATTATACAGCTAAAAATGGAAAAAAATTATAAAATTGCAATCATCGGAAATAAAGACACTGTTATGGGCTTTAAAGCCCTAGGTATTGATATATTTAATGTTAAT
Organism: uncultured Candidatus Peribacteria bacterium; assembly: GCA_964449945.1. Lineage (GTDB taxonomy): Bacteria > Patescibacteriota > Gracilibacteria > UBA1369 > LOWO2-01-FULL-3 > JAVEWJ01. The sequence continues at coordinate 82,862 of CAYVBX010000001.1, read as the reverse complement.
AACAAAGACGAAGCCGTAGAAACACTTTTCACTCTTAAAAACAAATCTCAAAACGAAGAAGGAAAAGAAAAAGATACAAAGCCTCTTTACGCAATTATTTTTATAACTGAAGATTTCGCAGAACAAATAACAAAAGAAGAATATCAAAAATTATCTAAAAACGCACTACCTGCAATAATTCCTCTTCCAAGCTCATCTGGCTCATCAGGATATGGAATAAAAAGAATTGGCAAAATTATCGAAATGGCAATTGGTAGCGATATAATTCAATAAATATAAACCTAAAAAAATATGGAAAAAGGAGTAATAATTAAAGTTTCAGGCCCACTCGTTGTTGCAAAGGGCATGAAAAAAGCAAAAATGTATGAAGTTGTAAAAGTATCTGAAGAAAAACTACTCGGAGAAATTATTGAAATCAATGAAGACAGAGCTTCAATTCAAGTTTATGAAGACACAACAGGAATTGGACCAGGAGAACCCGTATATCTCACAGGAGAAACAATGGAGGTTACTCTTGCGCCAGGACTTCTTACATCAATTTATGATGGAATTCAAAGACCACTTGAAGCATTAGAAAAAAAAGCTGGCCCATTTATAACAAGAGGTATTGAAGTAGATCCCCTAGATAAAGGCAAAAAGTGGGATTTCTTACCTATTGCAAAAAAAGGTGATAAAGTTTTTGCAGGAGACATTCTAGGAGAAGTTCAAGAAACAACTCTTATTAAACACAAAATAATGCTTCCTCTTACAATTAAAGAAGCAACCGTAGTTGAAATCAAAGCAGGCCACCACACTATAGATGAAGAAATAATTAAAGTTGAAGATGAAAACGGAAAAACACATACGCTTACAATGACTCAAAGATGGTCAATTAGAAATCCACGCCCATTCAAAGATAAAAAAGTTCCAAACATTCCTCTTATTACAGGAATGAGAACAATAGACACAATCTTCCCTATTGCAAAAGGAGGAGCAGGATGTATCCCCGGACCATTCGGAGCAGGAAAAACAGTTACACAACAATCACTCGCAAAATTCTGTAATGCAGAAATAATCGTTTATATTGGATGTGGAGAACGAGGAAATGAAATGACAGATGTTTTAAAAGAGTTTCCAGAACTAGAAGATCCAAACACAGGAGAACCTCTTATGAAAAGAACCGTTCTTATCGCAAACACTTCAAATATGCCAGTTGCTGCTCGTGAAGCATCAGTTTATACAGGAATAACAATAGCAGAATATTATAGAGATATGGGCTATAATGTTGCACTTATGGCAGACTCTACATCAAGATGGGCAGAAGCTCTTAGAGAAATTTCAGGTCGTCTTGAAGAAATGCCTGGAGAAGAAGGTTATCCAGCTTACTTAGGCTCAGCAACAGCCGCTTTTTACGAAAGAGCAGGAACGATAAACTGTGTTTGTTCAGAAAAAAGAGAAGGTTCTGTTACCGTAATTGGAGCTGTATCACCTCCGGGAGGAGATCTTTCAGAACCAGTCACACAAAATACACTTCGAGTAACCAAAGTTTTCTGGGGACTAGACGCAAATCTTGCATACAAAAGACACTTCCCAGCAATAAACTGGCTATCCAGTTATTCACTATATGAAGACAACTTAAAAGACTACTGGAAAAAAGAAATTGCTGAAGACTTTGACCAAATAAGAAAAGAAGCAGGAAGCTTACTTCAACAAGAAGCAAAACTTGAAGAAATAGTAAGACTTGTTGGAATGGACGCACTTTCTTCAAAAGAAAAATTAATTCTTTTAGCCTCAAAATCTATTAGAGAAGATTTCTTATTTCAAAATGCATTTGATTATCTTGATGCCTTTACACCGCTTAAAAAGCAATACGGAATTCTTAAAGCTATTATCTTGCTCTACAGAGAAGCCTCAAAACTAGTTGAAATTGAAAGTTTTGAATTCAAAGAACTACAAGAATCAGATATAATCGTAAAAATATCAAAATCAAAAGAAATAGATAATGACAAACTTGAAAAATACGATGAACTACACAAAGAAATCGTATCAGAAATTCAAGAAATGATATCAAAATATTCACATACTAATTTGAAATAATATGCAGAAAGAATATAAAACATTAAAATCCATTGCTGGTCCACTTATCCTTGTAGAAGGAGTTGAAGGGATAAAGTTTGAAGAACTAGTAGAAATCACAATGGAAGATGGCAGAGTAAGCATGGGAAAAGTACTTGTTGTACACAACGACACCGCACTTGTTCAAATGTTTGAAGCAACTAAAGGTATTACAACCCACAACACAAAAGCCAAATTTTTAGGAAAACCCCTAGAGGTTGGTGTTTCAACAGACATGCTTGGAAGAATTTTTTCAGGAAGTGCAAAACCAATTGATAAAGGTCCAGAAATTATTCCAGAACAAAGAGTAAACATCAATGGTGCGCCAATAAATCCATTCTCAAGAGATTACCCAAACGATTTTATTCAAACAGGTATCTCAACAATCGACTGTTTAAACACACTTGTAAGAGGTCAAAAACTACCTATTTTTTCAGGAGCCGGTCTTCCGCACGCTCAAGTTGCCGCACAAATTGCTAGACAAGCAAAAGTACAAGGTGGCGAAGGAGATTTCACAGTAGTATTTGCTGCAATGGGAGTTACCTTTGAAGAATCTGAGTACTTCATAAATGAATTTAGAAAAACAGGAGCCATAGATAGATCTGTTTTGTTTATAAACACTGCCGCCGACCCTGTAGTTGAAAGAATTGCCACCCCTAGAATTGCATTAACTGTTGCAGAATATTTAGCATTTGAAAAAAATATGCATGTATTAGTTATACTAACAGACCTAACCAACTACTGTGAAGCGCTTCGAGAAGTTTCTGCTGCGAGAAAAGAGGTTCCAGGAAGAAGAGGTTATCCAGGTTATTTATATACCGATCTTGCAACACTTTACGAAAGAGCTGGAAGAATAAAAGGAAAAAAAGGTTCGATTACCCAAATTCCTATTTTGACTATGCCAGAAGATGACAAAACTCATCCAATCCCTGATCTTACAGGATATATCACAGAAGGACAAATATTCTTATCAAGAGAATTATTAAGAAAAGGAATATATCCACCAGTAGATTGTTTACCTTCATTGTCTCGTCTTTCTCCTACTGCAAGAAAAATCACAAGAGAAGATCACGAAGGAGTATTTAGTCAAATGTATGCATCATTTGCAAGAGGACTAGAAGTAAGAGATCTTGCAACAATTCTTGGAGAATCAGCACTTTCAGAAGAAGATTTAAAATATTTAGAATTTGCAAAAGAATTCGAAGATAAATTTATCAAACAAAGAGAAGATGAAGAAAGAGACATTTTTGACACTTTAAATTTAAGCTGGGATTTAATGAAAATTCTTCCAAAAAGAGAACTAAAGCGTGTAAAAGCAGAACACATAGAAAAATATTTGCCTAAAAACTAATAATAATGGCCAGACTTGATGTAAAACCAACAAGAATGGAGCTACTAAACCTTAAAAAAAGGTTAAAGAGCTCAATCAGAGGACATAAACTTTTAAAAGACAAACAAGACGGTCTTATGTCTTCTTTTATGAAAACAATAAGAGAAGCTAAATCATTAAGAAAAGATATTGAAAAAATTCTTGAACTATCCTTCAAAAATTTTATGCAAGCTTCATCAATGATGCATCCAGAAATACTAGAATCTGCTTTGCTTTTTCCTTCGTTAAAAACATCTCTCGAAGTTGAAACTAAAAATGTTATGAGTGTTCATATTCCATTTTTCAAACTAAAACAAGAAGGCGATGTTTTAAATTTTGGCTATTTACAAACAAGCGCAGAATTAGATCTAGCATTAAAGGCTTTTTCAGAAGCACTTCCATCGTTAATTCATCTTGCAGAAATTGAAAAACAAGCAGAAGCACTTGCAAAAGAATTAGAAACAACAAGAAGAAGAGTAAATGCGCTTGAACATAAAATGATACCAGATCAAAAAGAAACAATAAAATTTATTACAATGAAACTCGCCGAATCTGAAAGGGCAACAAAAATTGCAACAATGATTGTAAAAGCACAAATTGAAGCAAAAGAAGCTTAAATGTTTTCTAAAATAATTTGATACAATTTAAAATCATTGCATTCTGAAACAAATTTAGAAAGCGATGATTTTTGTTTATTTAATATTTCTTTTAAATAAATTTTATCATTGAGTATCTTAAAAATTTCTTCAGATAAAACAATAAAGTCTTTATTATTAAAAAGTATTCCGCCGTTATTCATCGTTTCTTTCACCGCTCCGAAGTCATAGGCAAAAACAGGAATATTAAAAAAATATGCCTCCATTACAGGAACAAAAAAGCCTTCATGTTCACTCATAGAAAAAAACAAATTTGATTTTTTATACAAAGAACACATAGTTTCATTAGAAATTTTTCCATAAATATCAACAAAATTTTCCAACGAAAGATGTTTAATTAGAGATAAAATCTTTGAATAATAATTTTCCTGTCCCTTGTAATCCCCTGCTAAAATTAACCTCGAATTTTGATTAAAGTATTTATTATAAATATAAAAGGTTTTAATTATATCATCTTGCTTTTTATTCGGTGCAAATCTACCCAAAAAAAATAATTTATCTTCATTTGTATTATATTTATTCAAAATCTCATTATCAAAATTTGTATATTTTAATTTATTAAAATCAATAAAAAGAGGTACTTTAAAAACTTTTTTAAAACCAATCTCTTTTAGTTCTTGAATGTTAAATTCTGAAACAGAAACTGCAAAATCATAAATTTTATAAAGATTTTTTAGTTGATTTCTGGCTTTTTCAAGATGTGTTACAAAGAAATCATTAAAGCCAATAAAAAATTTTGAAGGAGTAATATTGTGATAAAAAAGAATTTTTTTATTATTAAGTTTTTCCAAAAAATTATGAATATCCGAATATGTAGAGCTATGCATAATTATTACTGCATTTTTATCAGAAAACTCGGTATAAATTTTACACTCTTTTTCTGAATATTGATCTCTATATTGAGTAAAAATATCAGATTTTATGCCCCTTTTATTTAATTCTTTTTTTATATAGCGAACATTATTCGAAACGGCATCCCCAAAGGAAAAATTTGAAACAAATTGATCAATTCTCATAATAAATTTTCTAAAATCTTATTTATAACTATTTCAAAACTAAAGTTCGTTACTGCATAATTATATCCATTTTCACCTAACTTTTTAGCAATATCAGGATTTTTTTCTAAATACTTCAATGAAGAAGAAAATTCATAATAATCCTTCACATAAAGTCCCATATTCCCATTCAAACAATGTTCTTTAGTCGTTTCACAATTACTTAAAACGATTACGACTTTCTTTAAAAAAGCAGATTCCAAAACAACCAATGAAAAACTCTCATATAAAGATAAATTTATAAGGCCTAAAGAGGCCGAAATTGCATCATATTTTTCGTTCTCAGGAAGAAATCCTAAATCTATGATATCTTCATCTCCTTCTATTTTTAAAGGCCCTATAAGCACAAGTTTTAAATCACTTGGATTTTTCTTTTTATATAATCGAAACCATTTTAAAAGCAAACTAATATTTTTGCCCTCATCTTTTCTTCCAATAAAAAGATAAAAATTTTTTATCTTGAATTTTTCATAAAATTTTTTAGAATCTCCAGAAAAATTAAAATTTACGCCTTCACCTACAACACGATATGAAGGACTTGTACCGTACAGCTTTTCTGCTAAATTTTTTTCACTATTCATATGAAAAAATACTCTAAAAGCTTTATGGAAAACATCATTAAATATTGTCATTTTTGCATAAGATTCATCATGAAGACATGGAATAAGAACAGACTTATCTAATACATTAAGTACACCATTTATTGTAGTTCCAAACATATATGGCATAAAGAAAAAATACTTATAATTATCTTTATTTAATTTAATAAAATTCAACAAATTTTTACTATTTATAATTCCTTCTAAATAAACTTTTTCATCATAAGCATTTGGATTTTTCCCTTGCATAAGAAGTCTGTTCACATTATGAAACTCAGTCCTATCAACTTTATCAACATCAAATCTTCTTACCAAAACACCTAATTCTCTATAAATACCTTCTTTATAATAATTAAGATTCCAATCAGAAAAAAAATCTTTTACAGTTGTGCTTAAAATTTCAATTTCAAAATATTTTGACAAATATTTTATAAGCTGTCTTGCTTCTTTTTCTGCTCCTCCAACTATATTTTCGCCAAACCAAGGAAGGACAAAACAAATCTTATTTTTTTCCAACAACTGCATAATCTTGGGGTGCAAATATAATTTCGTTTAAAATATCTAAATTTGAATTTAAAACTTTATCATTATCTGACTTTTCTTCAACCTTTTTCAACTTTTCTTCATTTTTAAATTCCGAAGAAAAAATTAAAGAAACATCTTTAAATCCAGCTTTTTTAAAAATATATCTAAGCAAATCTGGATGAATAGGACGAATATGTGTCAAATCTTTATAAACACTGTTTGTAAAGACAGACAGTGATTTCACATTTATCGTTTCCATAATAAAATAGGAATTTTCTTTTAAACTCTTAAAAACTAAAGAAACTAATTTTAACAAATTAAAATTATCCAAATGCTCGGCTACTTGTGCGCAAAATACACCATCATAAATATCATTATTATCTTCTAAAAACTTAATAAGATCTGCTTCATAAACATCAAAATCAAGACCTTTCATTTTTTCCACAAAATCCTTATTTGAATCAACTCCCTGTCCTTGAATATTATGTTTTTTTAAAAATTGAAGAAATTCCCCATTCCCAAACCCCAGATCAAGGGCATTTTTAGAATCTTTAAAAAATGGCAAATAAAGATCTAAATTATTTGAAGCATTTGTTCTAAATTCACTAGAAAAATCAAAATAATCAAAATCAATTTCTTTCTTTTCATTTTCTAAAATAAAATTATTTGCAAAAATATTAAACTTTTCTTGAGAAACGATTAAAGAATCAAGTAAATATCTAAGGGCAAAATAAAATTTTCGAAGTAAATAATTTATAGGACGAGTAAATATTCCTTTATTTTCAACTTTCCTAAGTCTAAGTTTTGAACTGATTAAAAAATCTTGATTATTCAACTCAGGAAATTCTATATCTTTTAATGATTTTATATCCAAATTATTAAGTCTTTGAGAATCGTTTAACATTCGTTCTTTTTTTGCATTATTTTCTATTTCCTTCATTATTTCTACAACAGATATTTCTTTATTCATTAAAACAATTTAAAAATTTAACAACTTTAGACAAAACAATTTCTTTAGAATAATTATTTAAAAAATATTTATTTCCATTTTTACCTAAAAGTTTTGAAAGTTCTTTATTTTCATAAAACCAATTTACTGCAACTTTAAAACTTTCAAAATCATCATACCACAGACCTCCATTACTAAGTAAACAATGTTTTTTGAGCACTTCTGATTTGGAATTAACAAGTACGGGTTTTGAAAACAAAAAGGACTCAAGTAATAGCATCGACAAACTTTCATATTTTGAAGGAACAATTACAAAATCTGAATTATAAAATAATTTAAATTTTTCTTCGTCTGAAATTTTGCCTTTATAATCAATATTATCTGGAATTTTCAAATGATTTTCTCCAGCAATTACGAGTTTATACTTAGACTTTGCTTTTGAAAAAAAATCAAACAATTCCAAAACCCCTTTATTTTCATCAATCCTACCTACATAGACAAAATATCGTTCATCTTCATTTTTTTTATATTTAATAGAACTAGGATTTTCAACAAAAATTCCAGCAATAATATTTTTTTTATTCAAATTAAATACTCCTTCACAAAGTTTTTTTTCAATCTCAGTGTTAAAAATAATCCCATCAACATTCTCAAAAACATCTTTAAATATTGGTAAAAAAAGTTCTTTTTCATTATGAGCAGTGGGTACAAGTATTTTTTTTGACTTAGAAATTTGTTTTATGCCAAAGTAAGTACTTGCATAAAGATAAGTAAAAAAAATAAACGAATCAACTTTTCCATCTAAACTTTTTATAAAATTATATAGATCTAAAGAATAAGGACCTTGTAGCTTCATCCACTCTAATTGTTCGTCCTTTGTAGAATTTCCTGAAAATAAAAATCTAGAATATTCATCAAACTTTTTCTTATCTCTAATTTGATCTGTTTTAAATCGCAATACTTTAAAATTTTCAAGTTGAGATGAACCTTCATTATAAAAATTTGAAAAACTATAATAATCATTTGCACAAGTAGTAAGAACAGTTACTTCATAAATTTTTGAAAGTTCTTTAGCTAAAAAATAAGCATGTTTTTCAGCTCCTCCCATTATTTCAGGCCCAAACCTATGAACAACAATTGCAATTTTTTTCATAAAAAATCTCTTTCAATATTTATAATTCCAAAACCAGCCACCGAATTTTTAACATAAAAACAATATGCTTTATCTCTCCAAACAAAATCAGAAAACAAGTTCTCATCACTTAAGGCTAATGTTAGATAATATTTCCCCGTTAGAAGTCTTAAATTTTTAAATACAATTGAATATTCATTATCACCTTTTTTTAAAGCTTTAATTGGATTATTGGAAAGCAAACTATTAGTTGCAAATATTTTTGCACCATCTTGATTATATAGAATAAAGCCAAGAACTGGATTTGGATAATCAAATTTTGACTTTACTTTTATATTAAGTTTAAAAGAACTAGATAAAGAAATATCAAGCTCATCACTTTCTAAATTTGAAGAAATTTTTTTAAACTCAACTGAATTTTGGGGATTTTTAGTATCCAAATTGGCATTATTGAAAAAACTATGTTCTGAAACATACTTATCCACAACAGAATCCGCATCACCTAAAGCCTTAACTATTCCTTTTTCTAAATAAAGAATTTTGTCAGAAAACTTTCTTAAATTATTTAAATCATGTGAAACAAAAATAATAGTTTTTCCTTCTTGCTTTAACTTTTTAAATTTATCAAAACATTTACTTTGAAAATTCAAATCACCAACAGCCAAAACTTCATCAAGTAAAAAAATATCTGCATTACTCTGAATTGCAATTGAAAAAGCCAATCTAACTTGCATACCTGAAGAAAAATTTTTTAATTTTTGTTGCATAAAAGAAGAGAGTTCTGAAAATTCAATTATTTCATCAAGTTTATTTTTAATTTCAAGTTTACTCATTCCAAGTATTGTGGCATTTAAATAAACATTTTCTAAAGCGCTAAGTTCTTCATTAAAACCAACGCCCAACTCTAAAAAAGGTGCAATTTTTTTTCCAACAAACACACTTCCAGATTCTGGGGGATAAATTCCGGCAATAATTTTAAGTAATGTAGATTTGCCAGAACCATTTTCACCTAAAATACCAAAAAATTCTCCTTCCTTAATCTCAAAACTAAGATCATTTAAGACTTTTAATTCAAAAAATTCATTTTTAAAAAACAAATTAAAAAGATAATCCCTTACAGTATCTTTTTTTATTCTAGGGATTTTAAATGTTTTACTTAAATTATTTACAACAACAACATTTTTCAAAGTAATTCGATTATTTTTTTAGAATATTTATTAAAAATATAATAAGAAATTAAAAAAAACAAAAAAACAAAAAGAAACAAATAAAAAGTACCCAAAACAGATGGAATTTTATGTTCAATAATAATTAAACGAAAATATTGAATAATTCCCGTTAAAGGATTTAAAAATAAAAAATGTCTATATGCCTCTGGAACAAGACTAATTGGATAAATTATAGGTGTTAAATAAAAAAAAGCTTGAAGTAAAATTTCCCATATTTGAATAAGATCTTTGAAATAAACTTGTAAAATTGACAAAGACAAAGAGATTGATAAAGCCAAAAAATAAAGAATTATTGCATAAGGTAAGAAGAAAAAAACTACTAAAGAAAAGGATAAATCACTAAAAATATAAAAAAGAAAAAACACTAAAATATTTAATAAAAAAACTAACAAAGATGTAGTTGTTGAAGAAATAACTACAAAGATTCGAGGAAAATAAACTTTTTTTAATAATCCCGATTTATTTTGAAGTGAATTTATCCCATTTATCGTGGCTTCAGCAAAAAAGTTCCAAATAATAATTCCTAGTAATAAATAAAGTTGATAATTCAAAATATTCCAATTTATAAAAACTGTAAAAACTAAATATAAAACTGCGAAAATAAAAAGAGGCTTAAGTAATGCCCAAAAAAAACCCAAAAAACTACCGTAATATCTAAGCTTAAAATCAGTTTTTATAAATCTCCAAAGAAGTTCGTAATTAATTTTTTTTTGAGTTAAAATCATCTAAATAATTAATAAAAATTATGCACATAGTGATTATAACAGACTCAATAGATAATCAAAAAACAGGAATTCATTATTATACAAAAAATTTAGTTTTATCATTATTAAAATATGACAATAAAAACACATACACACTAATTCACAGAGAAAAAAATAATTTTTATAAAAACAAAAAAAACATTGTAATAAATGGGAAAGGACAAATATATGAATTATATAGAAAACTTTTCCTTTTACCAAAGCTGATAAACAAACTTAAAGCAGATATTGTTATAGAACCATCACACCTTGGCCCTTTTCGTATAAAAAAGCCTACTAAAACAATATCAGTAATTCACGATTTAAGTAATTTTTTATATCCGTCTTGCCATAAATTAAAAAACAACATCGTACATAAATTTTTTTTACCGCAAATTATAAAAAATTCAGATATTTTAATAACACCATCCGAAACCAGTAAAAAGGATATAGAAAAAATCTTTAAAAGAACAAAAAACATATATATTTTGCCTCCAGCAATATCAAAACCAAAAAAAGATATTAAGAGAATTATTAAAAGCCCATATGTTTTGTTTTTAGGGACAATAGAGCCAAGAAAAAATATCGAAACCTTAATTGAAGCATATAAAGAGCTTAAAAATGAAAAAAAAATCAACCATACTTTAATAATAGCTGGAAAAATCGGATGGAAAAGTAAAAAAATCACAAAACATTTTGACTACCCAAGCATAAAATATCTTTCATATGTAGACAAAAACCAAAAGGCAAGTCTTTTAAAATATGCGGATTTATTCATATTTCCTTCAATATATGAAGGATTTGGGATACCTCCACTTGAAGCCATATCATACAAAACACCTGTAATAACTTCAACGGGCGGAAGCTTAAAAGAAATATTTGGAGAAACAGTTGAAACATTTGAAGCAAAAGACAAAAAAAACTTAAAAACATTAATTTGTAAACACTTAAATAATCCCCTTATAAAAAAGAAATTTACCGAAATTGGACCAAAATTTGCAGAAAATTATTATCGAGAAAAAATTGCAAAAAAATTTTTAAAAATAATCAATAATATCATTAATTGATTTATCAAAAGTTTTCATATCAAACTTACTCAAAGTTATTAAAGTATTTTTTTGATAAATAGAATAATTATTTAAAATCTTCAAACTAGCTTTTTTAAGAGCATTTAAATCATTCATTTTAGCAAGTTCTGAATTTTTTCCAGATATTAAAATTCCATTATAAGCTGGCAAATCATAGGCAGATACAGGAGTACCAGAGGCTAAGGCTTCGAGTACAACGATACCTTGACCTTCAACAACAGAAGGGTGAATTAAAACTAAAGCTTTAGAATATAAATCAAGTAAAGAATGTTCTGGAAGATTTTCCAAAAGTTCTAAATTTTTAATAGATAATTCATTTATTTTTTGCTTTATTTGTAAATAAACATTATCAAACTTCCTTGTAACAACCATTTTAAACTTCAAATCTGGATGATGATTTTGTAAAAATTTAAAAACGCAAATAGCATCAATTGGCCTTTTATAATTAACAAATCTAGCAACAAAAAGAAGAAAATTTTCTTTTTTTAAAGTTTTATATTTTTTTAAATTAATAGTATTAGAAACCACAATTACTTTAGTTTTTGATTTATTATTAAGATATTTAAAAATTTTAAATTTTGTACTCTCTGAAACAACAAGAATTTTTTTTGAAAAAACACTTGCAAATTTTATTTGTAAATACTCCAAAAAAGATGCGAAATAAGCCTTTTTTTTAGAAAACAAATTAAACCAAACTTTATTGTTCAAATAAACATCGTGAAAAATTACAAAATTTTGTTTAAAAAATAAAAGAGCCAAAAGTAAATGAGGCAAAAATTGATTATAAAAAACTATATCGTATGAAAAAGCCATTTTAAATGCGAAAAAGAGGTATTTTACCATTAAAAAAGATCCTCGATTTATAGAAAACCTTCTTATATACAAAACTCCATCAATTATTTCTTCATCATTTTGTTCCTCAAATTCTTTTAAAGAAAAAACTACAACATTAAAACCCTTTTTACTAAAAGATTTTGCCATATTATGAACATAACTAGCTCCACCAGATTTAGAATGAAAAAAACCATTTTTATCCTTATAAACAGACGCTTCAGAAATAAATAATATTTTTTTTGACACAAATAATGATTATTTAAAAAAAATATAACAAAAGAAAAAGCTTAAAACAAACAGAAGCTTTTTTATTGAAAAACAAGCCAAAAAGTAGTAAAATATATAGATAAACTAATTCTTAAGCCTATGCAGGAACCTGAAAAAACCAGTACAAACAATGAAAATCCGCAAAACGGCATATTAAACATGACTAATGTTGAAAAACAAAATAATGAAGAAAAGAGCATAAATAATGAAAAATCCACACAAAACATAGATAGTTTAACAAAAAATATTTCTTTAGAAGGACAAACAAATCAAATAAACAACACTCAAGCTCAAGCTCAAGCTCAAGCCGAGACTCAAGCACAAGCACCTACCCAAAT
>CAYVBX010000001.1:62217-69884 GCA_964449945.1 uncultured Candidatus Peribacteria bacterium | reverse complement strand
TCTATAAAAATTCTTTAAATCAAGCAAAGCTAAAAAAAGAAACTCATTTTTTGTCAATTGAAGAAAAAAAAACGAAAAGTTAAGATAATCAAGAATTTTCCTCTAATTAACATGAAAAAAGTTTTTACAATATTTGCCATAATTTTAATTTCAAAAGTTTTTCTTTCATTTTTTATAAACAGCCTACTTGTATTCCCTGATGAAAGTTGTTTTTTTCTAAAAGCAAAGCATTTTTCAAACACCTTATCACTCGAAAACTGCTCAACACTTTCCAGCCTTGAAGTGGGCAACCCATACCCATTATATTCAATAATTATTTCCCCTGTTTTTTTGTTTTTTGAAAATTTAAAGGCATTAAAATCAATTTTCATAATAAACATTCTCCTCACAACCCTAATATTTTTTCCAATTTTTGAAATTTTAAAAAATCAAATAAAAAATCTGAATAAAAGCCTATTTTTCGCAACAATATTAACACTTTTGCCAACAATAACAGCTTACGAAAGGATGCTTATGTCGGAATCGCTATTTATCTTTCTAGGAATTTTCTGCTTTTATTACTACCAAAAATCAATATTAGAAAACAAATTAAGACCAAAATTAATTAGTTTTTTTCTTTCTTTTTTAGCAATTTTCACAAGACCTTTTGGCTTTATCCTAATAATTTCCCTTTTAATAAATGATCTTTTCATCAGTAAAAATAAAAAAATAAAATTACTAATTTTTTTCTTCACAATAATTTTAATATTTTTTGCACAAAAAGTTCTTCTTCCAAATGCAACATACGAAATACAAGAAAAAATTGCTAGTTTAAAGGATTTTTCAAACTACTCACTAATTTTAAAATCAATAAAAAACCAGATAAACAGCTTATCAATAGAAACATTTTTCATTCCAACACTTATTTTATTCACATATTTATTAGACAAAAAAGACAAAATCTTCAAAAAGACAAGATTCTTCTTCATTACTTTTATTTCCCTAAATTTAATAATTTCATCCCAACACATATACAAATATTTATTATCAGGAGTAGCAAATCTCGACCTTTCAACTCGTTATTTAAACCTAAGCATATTATTTATAATTTTATGTTTTTTCATAATCATAGAAAAATCAAAAAAAATAAAAAGTTCTCCTTATATTTTTTTATTGCTCATAATTCCTTTATTTTTCTTAACTTTCAAAGAAATAAATCATGCACTAAACATCACACTCTCCCCCTACTACGAAGTATTTAACGGCATAATAAAAGCAAAAACATACTTCATATATATTTTCACTCCATTGATTTTTTTACTTTTCACACTACTTACGCTCAAGAAAAAAAATCTTATTATTTACTCCATTTCACTAATTTTTATTTTACAAACAATTATTCTTTCATTTTGGCACATAAATTATTCAAAAATTGAAGAAGAAAAAGAAGAATATAAATATTTTAAAAATCAACAAAGTAAAATTCTCTTAGTAAAAAGTTTAAGTTATTATAAAAACAGTGCAATTAGACCTGTATATTTTGATTATTTTAGAATTAAGACTCTCACTTCAAACCAGATAAACATTGTTCATTTCAATGATATTAAAGAACTACATGATGAAACAAATCAAGAATGGAAAAACTTAATCAAAGACTATAACTATATAATTTCTCCATATCCGCTCACACTAAAAAAAGTTGGGGAAACAAGCACAAAAGACTCAATTTACTTAAACAAATAATGATAAAAAATAAAGTTGTAATTATTGGACTAGGAGTTATTGGATTAAATTTATTATTAGAAATAAATAAAGTAAAAAAATTTAAAACATACGGTTTTGACATTTCACTCAAAAGAATTCAAGAAATAAATATCAAATACCCCAAGCTAAAAATTAACAACAATTCTAAAACAATAAAGAACGCAGAGTTCATAATAATTGCAATAAAAACTCAAGGCCAAATTAAAAGCATTTGCAGTATACTTTTAAAACAACTTGAAAAAGGTCAAAAAATAATAATTGAATCTACTTTAAGAGTTGGCACTTGCGAAAATGTAATCAAAAAAATCTTAGAAAAAAGCGGACTAAAAGCCGGCATTGATTTCGACATAGCTCACTGCCCTGAACGATTAAATCCAGGAGACAAAAAATGGACAATAAAAAACATTCCACGAAATTTAGCTTCAAGCTCTAGAAAAGCAAACAAAGAAATAAAAGCATTTTACAAAAATTTTATTGATGCAGAAATTCACGAACTTAGCTCTTTAAAAGTATGTGAAGCTTCAAAACTAATTGAAAATTCTTTTCGCGACCTAAACATTGCATTTGTAAATGAACTATCAAAAATTTTTGATGATGCAAATATAAACCTCAAAGAAACTATTCTCGCATCCGCAAACAAGCCCTTTGGTTTTATACCACACTTTGCAGGCTGTGGCGTAGGAGGGCGTTGTATACCAGAAATACCGAAATTTCATCCTGAAAAAAATATAGTTCCAAAAATACTAACGACAGCAAGAAAAATAAACAATTCAATGCCAAAATACACGATAAAAATAATGTTAAAAGCATTAAAAGAAATAAAAAAAGATATTAAAGATATTAAAATTGGAATTTTAGGACTTTCTTACAAAGAAAATTTTGCAGACAAAAGAGGAAGTGTAAGTCTAAAAATAATTTCCGAACTCAAAGAACTAAATGCAAACTTTCAAACCTTTGACCCATATTTACTCAAAGATAGCTCAGTAAAATCATTAAATCATTTATTAAATTTCTCTGACATATTACTCATTACAACAGCACATGATGAGTTTAAAAAAATCAAAGTTAATGATTTAGAGAAACAGAAAATAAAAATCATAATAGACGGAAGAAATTGCCTAGATCAAAAAAAATTTATAAATACAAATATTATATATAAAGGAATTGGTAACTCAAATTAAATGAAAAATCTAATAATTTTAATACCCGCTTATAACGAAGAAAAAACTATTAAAAATGTAATCAAATCAATACCAAAAAACTTTGCCGGCATTGAAAAAACAAGCATTGTAGTAGTAAATGACGGATCAACCGACAACACTGAAAAATTTGCATCAGAAGAAGGAGCTATTGTTGTTTCTCATAGAAAAAACAAACAACTTGGAAAAACTTTTCGAACGGGACTAAACAAAGCCCTTGAATTAAAAGCAGATATAATGGTTACAATAGATGCAGACGGACAGTTTAACACAAATGAAATTGAAAAACTTATAAAACCAATTTTGGAAAATAAAGCAGATTTTGTTACAGGTTCTCGTTTTATTGACAACAAATATCTTCCCAAAAATATGCCATGGATAAAAAAATGGGGCAATCATAGAATTGCAAACATAATTTCTTTCGCAACTGGAAAAAAATTTAAAGATATTACTTGCGGATTTCGAGCTTATTCAAAAGAAGCAATGTTGAGGCTAAACCTATTTGGAACATTCACTTACACTCAAGAAACCTTTCTTGATCTCGCCTATAAAGACCTCGACATTTTAGAAATTCCCGTTTCAGTTGAATATTTTGAAGGAAGAAAATCAAAAGTTGCATCTTCAATTGTAAAATATGGAATAAATTCAGCGAACATTATATTTCGAGCAATAAAAGATTATAGACCACTTAAATTTTTCGGTTTAATTGGAATATTGTTTTTTTCAACAGGTATTCTCTTTGATTTATTCGTCTTTATTCATTATTTAAACACTTCAATGTTTTCTCCATATAAAATATTTGGACTAATTGGACTTTCCTTAAATACAATTGGCATATTTATCTTTTTTGTTGGTATGCTTGCAGACTTAATAGACAAAGTCCGACTTACTCAAGAAAAAGTATTATATCTAGAAAATAAAAAACATTACTACAACGAATAATTCAACTTAAAACCAAAGGCATTTTCCCCCTCGCCACCTCATATATTTTTCCGCATACATTAGCACAAAATCAAAGGCATTGCCTCATAACAAAAAAGGCACTATCAGAAATAATGCCTTTTTTAAAAACAAATTTATTCAAAAATATTTTTCTCTCCACCCTTTTCTCCCAATTCTTTTTTTATTTCTCCCTCAACTTTTTCTGAAAAACTTGGACTTATAAGTTTTTTCATATAATTGATGTCATCTTTTCTAAGTTTCATTCTATAAAGAAAATATACAAGACCACAAAGTCCAACTAAAACTAATGCTATTATTACCCAAATAAACACACTCATTTCATCAAAGATAGATACTTTTTCAACAACTTCAAATTTTACAGAACTTGCTTCCGAAATTATTCCATCTTCAGAGATTGCATATACCGTAACTTTATGCATTCCTAAATTAAGTGGCCTTGGTGCAAAAACTGTAAAAAACCCAGAAGAGGCATCTGAAATAATTGTTGATGAAAATATCGAACTTTCAAAAACTGAAACAATTTGAGCTCCAGGCTGAGCACTACCAGCGACCATTGGCTGTGGATCATCAATTTGAGGTATTTCACCCTGTCTTATTACAACATTATTTATTGATCTTACGCTTGGCGCAGGCAAAGAAATACTTTCATCAATATATATCTCAATAGAATCAGAACTATCAAAAACGCTACCATCTTCATTATAAATAAAAGCTGTAATTAAGTATTCTCCTGCAGGCAAAGTAGATTCTGAAGAAAGAGCAAATTTCGAATTATCAGAAATCTGTACAGTTCCTAAATCAAATTCATCTCCATTTAAAGCTCTCGCAACAACATTTACATTTTTCAAAGCATCTCCAACTCCTCTCACAAAAACTCTGCCAGAAGAAAGTGTCGATTTATTTTCAGGATGAACAATTTTTAAATCAAAAACAAATTCCGCATTAAAAACATTTGGATCAGTTCCATAGTCTAAAAGCTCTTCCAAATCACTCACACCATCACCATCACTATCCCAACTATAAGGATTAGTTTCAATTAAAAGTTCTATAACATCTGGAAGTCCATCACCATCACTATCTTTAAGCATTTCTCTAATCGAAGCTTGTTGAGAACTATCAATACCTAAAAACCCAGAATAAAGATTAAAAACCTCTACTGGGTTGAAAGTTTCTTCTACTGTTTGCTCTGGAACATAACTATCTATCCATTTACAATCAAGTCCACAAAAGCCAAATCCGGGTCTTTCACACTCTTCTCCCTGTTCCAAAATTAAATTTCCACATACTGCTTCTTCAGGAACTGTACAAGCCTCAAATTTACAAAAAGCATCACATCCGGGTGAATTTGGAGGTTCACATTGTTCACTTAACTCCTCATCAACATTACCATTTACATCAAATATTTTTTCTACAATATTATCTCCACATACAGCAGGTCTATTAAATTTAAAAACAAAAGGATTAGCCATATTATTACCACGAATATCAGATGCAAGAACTGACACAGTTATCTCTTTACCTTTTTCAAAATCCGAAACTGGATCGATTTCAATATAATATTCGCTTGCCTGACCACTTATCTCAAAAAAATCATCTTCCTGATACAAAATTCCATCAATTTCAACTCTTACAGTTTTTAAGTCAACACCAGAAACCAAATCTCTCAAAACAAAACTCACATTTGAATTAAGTGCAACATTTCGAGTTCCATTTTTAGGACTTTCATTTATTACAAAAGGTGGCTGAGTATCAAGAACTGGCTGATTAAAGCTATAACTCACTGTCGACATTTTATTTCCACGAAGATCACTTGCATCAATTTTTACATCAACTTTTTGATTAGCCAAAAAGTCTTCAACAGGATTAACTACAACTAAATAGCTCATTACATTTCCTGTTATTATAGTAGTTTCATCAGAATTTTTATAATCTATTCCGTTTATATTTACTAAAATTGTATCAATATCAACTCCCGACAAATCATCTTTAATATAAAAACTCACATTCGAATCAAGTGGATTATTTATTGAGCCAGAAGCAGGAACTCGATTTGTTACATAAGGAGGCGCAGTATCTAAAGTTGGCTGATTAAATGAATATCTATAGGTATTCATAACATTTGAAGCATTATCTCGAGCATTTATATTCACAACAACCTGAGTATCAGCAAGAAAATCAGTTCTTGGATTTACAACAATTGAGTACTTCATTCTATCACCAGAAAAACTAAACTCACTATCTTCATTTTTATAAACCACTCCATCTATATCAACTGAAATTGAATCTAAATTAACTCCAGATAAATTATCACTAATATCAAAACTAATATTCGAACTTAAAGGATTTCCTTGAGAATTCGGACTTGGTTTAACATTTGAAACAATTGGAGCTTGAACATCATTACCACAATAGCCCCTATCAACAAAGGTATAAGTGCCTCCAGAAACAGTTCTAAGCAAATCATTACTATTTAAATCTGAAATATTACTATCTTTTGTAGAGCCTGAAATAAAATAAAAATTCAAACTAGTACTCGTTACTCCTGCTTTATTTTTTAAAATAATAGAACCAAAAATATCTGGAGAAGAACCTGTTTGATAACTAGACATAATGCTTGCCCCAGTTAAATAAATTCTTCCACTTTCGACCTTATTTCCAGGATAAAATTCATAAACAGTACCTGTACGAACTTGAGTTCCAGCAATTGAAGAATTTTGATCAATTATTTCTATTTCATTTGGATTAAAATCAATTATTACATCCGAGGCATTAGACACTGCCCCTTCTGTATCAATCATAATATTTATAGCAGACTCGCAATTAGAAAAAAGTTGACTTGTTTCTGGTGCAAGAAAAAGTCTTCCTGCAAAACTAGATGCAGAAAGCAAGAAAAATACAAAGAAAAAACTCAGAGAAAGAAATAGGTTTTTGAATATTTTATACATAATTTTTATTGTTAAATTTCACCAGCTTTATATAAATTATTAAAAAGAATACTTAAATCAAGGCCATTCACTACTCCATCTGCATTTAAGTCAGCATTTTCTTCAGCTTGATATAATACTTTTGTGGTTGCGGATATATCAAAAGAATTAACATAATCATCTTTACTAGAAGCGATATCTCCAGCCAAAACAAACAAAGGATCAAAAAGCCTAAAATCAAAAGTATAATCATTATTTTTTAGTATTTGAACAAGCCGTTTACTACCATCCGAATTTTTCAAAAATTTCGTTAAATGAGAAAGTCCTTTAAAAGAAATTGCATAAAAACCATCAGCTACACTTAAATTTTCAATTTGAGCGAAACCACTTGCAGAAGTATTTACAGGAAAAGTTATTTTTTGACCACTACTTCCATAAAAAGTTAATATTCCTTTTGTAGAATAATTGCCTCCTGCCTTTTCAACTCTTTTTTCTGGATAGGCAGTAATATAAAACATTGAAAGCACACACGCAGGAAAATCTCTGCATTCAGGATCTGCACAATCAATTAGTCCATTTCCATTGTCATCAATTCCGTTATCACAAATTTCTTTTGGAACATCGATACAAGCAGGAAAATCTCTGCATTCAGGATCTGCACAATCAATTAGTCCATTTCCATTATCATCAATTCCGTTATCACAAATTTCTTTTGGAACATCGATACACGCAGGAAAATCTCTACATTCAGGATCTGCACAATCAATTAGTCCATTTCCATTGTCATCAATTCCGTTATCACAAATTTCTTTTGGAACATCGATACAAGCAGGAAAAT
>CAYVBX010000001.1:24929-62117 GCA_964449945.1 uncultured Candidatus Peribacteria bacterium | reverse complement strand
CACAATCAATTAGTCCATTTCCATTATCATCAATTCCGTTATCACAAATTTCTTTCGGCAAAGACGCACAATAAGCATTTCCAAAACAAGCTGGATCCGCACAATCAATTAAACCATTTTTATCATTATCAATTCCATCATTACAAATTTCAGGACCAACAACACAATAAAAACTTGTAGCACAATATGGATCCGCACAATCAATTAAGCCATTTCCATTATCATCAATTCCATTATTACAAATTTCAGGACCAACAGGCGAAACAGGAGGAACATATCCACCGCCACCTCCGCCACCGGAGCTAATCACAGGCACCTTACCTGTAAAAGTAGGAAGTGGAACATAAGCAGGCGAAACTCCAAGTCCGGGAAGCAACTCACTCCCCCCACAAGCAGGAGTACCAGAAATATTAAAAAAAACTTCGATTGCTGAAGAAGAAGAAACCCCCATTCCGCTAGAAACAGGCATTCCATCATAGTTAGAAAGGGAAGCAATTATATAAGCAGGCCAAAGCTTAGAACAAACTCCATAAGGAACATTTATCGTAAAATTAATTTGCTTAGATTCTCCAGCACTTAACACCACTGGGTTTTCTGAAAACGCAAACCATCCCTCTTTATTTTGAATTTTTCCAGCAAAATGAACAGTAATTGATCGTTCACTGTCCATATTATAAATAAGCAAAGAATCATTTATATCAGTAAAATCAGAAATAGTTCCCGTAGGATCATCTATTGTTCCATAAAAAAAAGCAGATTTAAATCTCGGAGTACTTTGATTAAGAGATGTTTTTGGATGAATAAAAAACGGAGGAGTGTCAGAAAAAACACTATTAAAAGGCAAAAACAAATAAAGTCCGCCCAAAACAGATAAGACAAATAATCCTCCATAAATAATTGCACTCATCTTCAAACTATCTCGTTTTCTTTTTATTTTTTCGAAAAAATAAGCCATTAATTTCTTTTAAATCTTTATATTATAGCAAAAAAACAAAGAAAATTAAACCCTAAAATAGCATTTTCAAAAGGAAAATAGATGTTTTTCATACAAAAAATTATTTGATAATATAAACAAAAATCTCTAATATTAACTTATAAAACTCTAAAATCCTTATTAAATGAAAAAATTATTAGCAGTATTTGCATTTTCTTTTATTTTCATATCAATTCACTCAACTGTTTTCGCATCTGGCACACCAAGATACACAGTCAAAAAAAATACAGAAACAGGATTTAATTACGAACTAAGTGCAGGCTCAAGTGTTCAAGACTTTTTAACAATTAAAAATTTAGACGCAAATCGATGGATTGAAATATCTTTATCTGAAAAAGGCCTCCCAACTAGATGGCTTAGAACAAACGAAAACAAAGTTTTTTTAAAACCCCTTGAAGAAAAAACAGTAAAATTATCAATAAATATCCCATCTTCCATTGAGCAAGAAAAATACATAGGAATTTTAATTGCAAACCTTGCAAATTATGAAGAAGAAAATGCACCAGAATCAAATTTCAAAATAGGACTTGGAATTGCAAACGAAATTAAAATAACAATCAAGGAAGGAGAACCTGTTCACTTAAACTTCATAAAAGAACAAGCAATTATTAGTACAATCGTAGACAAAATTACTCCAAAAAAACCAATTAAAGAATATTTTACCGATTTTCATGTACTAATTTCAAACAACACAGAACTAATTTTAGTACTAATAATAATTGGCCTATTGCTAAAACTTGCTATTCAAAAACCAAAAATAGTATCTGAAATAAAAGAAGAAAACACCTCTTCAAAAAAGAATATAGTAAAATCAAATTCATCTTCAAAAAAAAGTGAAATAAAATCTAAATCATCTCCTCAAAAAAAACTTGATTTAAGCTCAAAACCAAACTCAAAAAAAGCTAAAAAAACAAGCACTATTTCTTCCCCCAAAAAAACTAAAGCAAAGACTTCTTCAAGAAAAAATGTCATAAAGCCTAAAACAGCAAAAGCTTAAGATAAGTAATCACTAATATATCCTAAAATCAAAATTATTTCTTTTTCTTAATTCCTAAAATCAAAAACACAACGGCAAGAACTCCACAAAGAAGTCCAAACAATTTTTTCAAATCAGAATAAACAAAGCTCATAGCAATTTTATGTGGAGAAAGCTCAGTATCGACCAAAAAACTAGGAGAAATTTCTTCCGCATCGTCTGAAATATTAAACACAAATTCAACAGCCACAGCCACAACTAATTGTGTTGTTTCATTATATTTTACTGAATCCATAGTTCTAGAAGCAACTTTGCCAACAAATCGCCCCTCAGGCATATCCTCAGGCACAGATATCTTATATTTTACAATTCTCCATTCTTTTGGATTTAAAGTAAAAATATCATCCTCCAAATCATATTCAATTTCCAATTTTTCCTTAGTTTTTTTATCTAAAACATCAAAAGAAACAAACATAACATCTTTTTTCTCAGCAAAATTATTTTTCACATAAAAAGCCCCTTCATATACAGATCCGGGTTGTATTGAAATTTCTCTAAACACCTCATCATTCTGATCCATCAAAAAATCTACCCTTTTAAAATGAAGTCCTTTAGACAACTCAGTACTTGCAAATTTTTCATAACCTTTTTCTACAAGAAGCATATTATAATTTTCTCTTTCATAAAGAAATAGTCCAAAAACCAAAAGTAAAACAAGCAAGACCAAAGAAACTATTTGTCTAAGTTTTGAAACTTTATTTTTTCTTTTTAGAAATTTCATTTTGTTTATTTTTTAAAGGAATTAACAATTTTTCTCCAGCAGTTAAAAAATATGGAGCTTTTAATTTATTTACAAATATTAACAAATCAGGCTTCACACCATACTTTTCTGATACTGTTTGAAGATTATCTTTAGCTTTAATTGTATATTCTTTCGATTTTTTCAAATAAATAAATCGTTTTACAGAATTTTTAAGAACTAAAAACAAAATACCAAACAATAAAACTCCAAATATCAAAAACATATACCAAGGAAAAGAATAAATTCTCATATTAGCTTTTCCCGCTACATACACAAGATTTTCACCAATTTCCCTAGAAAAAACATCATAATACAAATCAACTTCAACATTATAAATACCATAACCCAGATAAAAATCTTTTGTGCTTAACTTAATCAACGAAGTTTTTGATTGATTTGGACCAATTACAGGAAATCTAAAATCACCAGAATAAACTTCTCTTCCAAAAGCATTAGAAATTGTCAAAACTCCTTTAGGAATTACCCCAACATTTCCTTTATTCGAATAAGAAACATTTAAATTAAAACGATCTGTTACTTGTTCAAC
Organism: uncultured Candidatus Peribacteria bacterium; assembly: GCA_964449945.1. Lineage (GTDB taxonomy): Bacteria > Patescibacteriota > Gracilibacteria > UBA1369 > LOWO2-01-FULL-3 > JAVEWJ01. The sequence continues at coordinate 58,798 of CAYVBX010000001.1, read as the reverse complement.
AAAAAAATCCAAAGAATCAAATTCAAGAACAGGATTAAGCTCACCAGAAACCCTAAGCATAAAATCCAAAGCAAGTCCAATATTTATTTTTGTACCAGTAAAACTTTCCGCCGTCCCATCTACCAAACTCTCCTTAATTTCTATTGCTTTATCTCCATAATGAGTAACGGCCGCAATAAAAAGACCTGTATAATCTCCGGGAAGTGCACCTTCAGGAACATTTATTTCATAAGGAATTTCCAAAGTTTCAAGACCATTCAAAAAAATCGGTGATTCAACATTTAATTTAATCCAATTTTCAAAGGAAAAAAATTCCGCACCTCTTTCATCAATATTTGCAGAAGAAATATTTCTTCCCATATTATCAATAAACTGAATAGTAAAAATTGCTGGAACATCATGAATTAAAGAAAGAGAAAGTGTCCCTGTTCGTTTTTCGCCTGCATCCACTCCATCAAAAAAAAGTTTTGAACCATTTGTTCTTTCAACATTCAAAAAAGAAAATGCAGGAGAACTAGCAAAAGAAGACAAAGTAAACAGAAAAAAACCGAAAACAACACCAATCAGTAGAAAAAATCTTTTTATTTTTGTTTTTGAAAATACCATAAAACAATTTAAATCATTAAATTATATCATTTTTTTGTTTTATAATCAATATCCATCAAGCATAATAATATAAAGACTAGTTTTATATTCCCCTGCCTTTACCACACCTAAATCAAGTTCAAACCTTCCAATATAAATCTTTCCCTCATTCGGACAAGCATTTCTAGATAGCAAATAATTAAACGGATCATAATCAAAAGGATATGACTTATCGTCTAAAAAAAATTCCAAATTAAAATCATAAAAATCATCATAGTCTAAAATTTCATCACTTTTACAACTTTTTTCTCCATTTATATTTAAAGTCGAAAAAAAATCATCCACACCAACACTAGGAGCTTTTCCAATATTATTATCCTTATCATAATCAGCAAAAACCTTAAACCTTGAAACAGGTATGTTTTGCTGATCAGAGTGTGTTCCTGTATAAATAAAATCTGAACTCAAATACATTTGTATTCGAAAACCATCAACACTAGAAGAATCATAATACTCTAAATAATCAAAATTTTTATTTGAATTCCAATATCCAAGCTGTGAAGTTACGCCATCAGCAGGCCTAAGACCAGAAAGCGAAACTCCTTCCTGAAGTGCACCATGTACAGAAATATAAAAATACCCAGGCAAAACTACAACATAAGTTTCTCTAGAGCTTTCTTCCGCTATCGCAAAAACATTCGTTCCAAAAAATATTGCTAAAAAAAAGAAAGATATTAAAAAATTTTTCATAAAAATCTTAAAGACAAAAAAAATATAACAAATGCAGGAAAATTATGCAAAAAAAAAGAGCGAATTTTACTTCGCTCTTTTCAAATATTTTCTTAATTATTACACCTTATCTGTTGCAATAACAAACAATGTTGAACTATATGTACCAGCTGCAGAATTTGCAGGAATTAGTAAATTGAAATAAGGAAGACCAAATCTTACTACATAAGGAGCATCTGTATTTGATTCAAGAACTAATTTTTTAGAAGCAACCAAAGCTCCTGATTGTGTATAAGGAGAACTTTCAAAATCTGGAGAAACATCATAAAGATTGGCCACAAAAGCACCTAAAGCTGTGCCTGCTTCCATAACCATACAACCTGATTCATAATCAACAAGACCATCCTCTAAATTACAACCTGCTGAAAAAGGAAGACCTTCTTTTACATTCATAGCATAAGTAAGATTTGAGGCAGGAATAGCACCTTGTGAAGCAGTTGGTCCATCATACTCAAAATCAGAATCTAAATAAACTTCTACAGTTGCACCTTCATCAACTACATCATTTGCAGAGTAGTCGATAAGCTCAAAATGGTTTGAAGATGTAAACTCAATTCCAAGAGTTCTTCTCACATTTTCATCTGAAGAAGAAACTTGAAAGTTATCACCTTCATCCAATTCAATTGCAGAAGCATAAGCACCATGTGCCGTTAGAGAAAATTCTCCAGACAAAATACTTGTAGACACATCCGTAGAGTCCGAACTGTCTAACGCCATTGTCGATGGAACGACAACCATTGCCACTAGGGCGGAAATCACTGCCATGAGCAGAAATTTGTTTTTCATTTTTGTTTTATTAAATGATAAATGAAATAAATTAATTACTTCATTAAAATTGTACACCCATTGACAAAAAAAATCAATAGTTATCTACTCAAAAAAAACAAATTAAGATTTGTCTGTAGCCAAAATGTAAAGCACAGTTGAGTAGTTTCCTGATGCCGAATTTGCTGGAATTTCAAGATTTAAATACTGAAGACCAAAGCGAACTACATAAGGAGCATCCAAGTTTGTTTCTAAAAACAACTTCTTATTATCAACAAGCTCCGCGTTTTGTGTAAAAGGAGAACTCAAAAAATCCGAAGAAAGATCGAAATAAGAAATATTCACCGCAGAAGGCGCACTCAAATCTTCCATTATAGAACACCCTCCTTCATATTTAGGAGTAATATTTTGATGTATTTCACAATAAGCTTGAGCAGGACTACCAGACAAATCAACATTCATCGCATAAGAAAAATTATTTGCTGAAATTTCTTCTTGTGTATCTACAGGACCACTATACAAAAAATCAGAACCCAAATATAGCTCAACCAAAGCACCTTCATCTAAAACTCCATTTGCCGAATAATCTACAAGCTCAAAATGATTATCATCTCCAAATTCCAAACCACTTACTCTTTTAACATTTTGTAAAACAGGCATTACAACTAAATCCGAAGGTTCATTTAATACAATAGGCAAAGAATAAGACCCAAGAGAAGTTAAAGAAAAATCACCAGATAAAATACTTGTTGAAACTTGCGTATCTAATTCTGAAACATCCTGAGCAAAAGAAACAGGGAAAAGTAAAGAAAAAACTAAAAACAACACCGCAAAATGGAAATAATTATTCTTCATAATGATTTTAATTAATAATATAAAATCATTTTAATACTAAATAAAAAAAATACATACTAAAAAATATAAAGCACAGCTAAGTAGCTTCCTGATGCCGAATTTGCTAGAATTTCAAGATTTAAATACTGAAGACCAAAGCGAAATCATAAAAAAACCTCAATATATATTTCTAAACAAATCTAATACATTCACTGAATACTAAAATTTACCCATTTACCATTAAGAAATATAAAGTAGAACTATAATCTCCTTCAGCACAACCTGCGGGAATTAAAAGTTGCATTGCCCTTATATCTACAGTTCCCTTTACAACACAAGGGACATTTGATCTCAAATAAGTTTTTGCTACACCAGAAAGCGACATTGAAAAATTATCCGAAATAAGATCATCATGGAAAATATAGCTATCCATATTAAACGCATCAGAACAACTTTCAGAAGAATCAATATTTAGTGTTGCGAAGACATCATCAACACCCTTAATTGGAGCAGTATAATTTCCAGTTTCTATGTCATAATTACCAGCAACAACAAAATTTTCTGCAGGAATATTTGATTGAAGTAAATTTGATCCAGTATAAACAAAATTTCCAAAATCTTCACTTGAAAGATATAAATCAAGCCTAAAACCATCAGGACTAGCTGAATCTTTAAAAGTAATATAATCAAATTCTTCATCATAATACCACTTTGACACCCTATCATTCATAGAAACAGCACCTCCCTCAAGAAATACACCATCTTCAAATGCACCATGAGCAGTAATCCACATTTCCCCCGGACCAATTTCACCTTTAATCAAAGTTTCTTTTTTATCTGTCATTGATGGAAGCTCTCCACCAGTCTCCTGTCCTAAGTATTGTTCTTCCTGACCAAAACTAATAAAACCATACGGATCATCTAAATTATTATAGACAGTCGATAAATAATTTTCTTCAAAACTTTGATTTGAAATTCTAAATTCATCAATTTTTCCTTTAAAAAATTCTTCCCCACTTGAATTATCGCCTCCAACAGTTGATCCATAAGAACTTCCTAAAAGAAGCGCCCTATTATTTGAATCGAGAGAAACAGAAAAGTCATTGCCCGTATCTAAAACACCATCAATATAAAGCTTTAAATTATCATTCAACAGTAAAGAATCATACACCATAGAAATAAATGAATATTGACCGTTTGATGCATACTCTGAAGACCTCAAGGACATTCCTTCATCTGATCTCTTATAAATTTTTCCATCACTTGCCCCCAAATAAAGCGCCCCATTATAAACAATCGAAGACCTAATTCTTCCAGCATTTGAAAGTGTATCATCTGATAAAATCCACGAATTTGTAAACGGAGCAAGCATTTCATAAAGGATCATCGCTCCTCTATAAGCACCTGTAAACAGTCTAAAATTAAATGTAGAAAATGCATCCACATAAGAACTAACTGCAACAGAGAACACCCAACCATCATTATTTCCTGCATTAACAAATGTTGGACCAATAGCAATAATTGGATCAACATTAACATTATAATTATCTTTTACATTCAAGTAAGCAATATCTCTTGTACCCTGAGGATCAATTTCAGACTGAACACCATCAGTAAAGGCACGAAGTGCAAGCATCGAAGAATTTGAAGCACCCTTAAGCACCATCGTTCCAAGTATTGTAATTCGTTTACCCGACTCAAAAGTCAATGTATCAGAAACATTTACGATTTTTTGTAAATTTGGGAAAACAAAATTACCAGCAATTATTTGATTTAAGCCATTTAGATACAGTACAGTATTTGCATTTAATCCAGAAAAATTAATTTCTCCATTTGTTTCATCTACCAGATCTTTGCCGACATAAATATCAACCCCACTATTTGTTGAAATAACACCACCTGAATCAAGTCGATCATCAAGGTAAATAGTATTCAAAACATATAAAGTTGATTGAATTTCTATTGTAGGAGAGACCCCAGAATTTTTAATAGTAGCGACACCAAAATCATAAAGCTCCTGTCCATTAGTATTTATTGTTCTACTTTGATTTCCATCCAAAATAATTCTATTTGAAAGTGCCATAAACAAAGTATCTCCAGCAAATGAAATATTACCATGCAATAACAAAGTATACGGAGCAGTCAAAGCCCCAGTACTTGAAGTCCTTCCAAGATTTAAATCGCCAAAGACATAAACATTAGAAGTATTCATAAAGTTCACACCTGCATTATTTGAAAATCCAGATAATGAATTTACATTTAAATTTCCGAAAATCGACACATTTCCCATTCTACTTTCAAAACTTCCTCCCACAAAATCAGCATTTCCACCTACCTCAAAAGATCGCGTTCCAGAATTTACAACTCCAGCACTTTGCCTATAACTATTAGCAGAAATCATCATTTCATTCATATCAAAATACCCACCAGAAATAAGGACATCACCAAGATTTGCCTCTCCATCACCCCCAGTAATTGTTCCAGTATAAGTAGGAGCAACAGTCAAACTCTTAATATCAAAATTATAAGAACTTGGAATTGACGCATTGTTTGATCCTTGATCAAAATAAACATCATGAATTGAAGATGGAACCGTTGCACCTGATGCTCCACCACTAGCCGTCGACCAACTTGAAGTATTGTTCCAAGAAGCTCCATTAGCACCAACCCAATATCTCTTACCAAAATCCCAATTGATATTATTTCCACTATCAACAGAATTCAAAGGACTAATCATCGTAATATTTGCATTGTGATTATCTTTTACATCAACATATTCAACATCTCTTGTTCCAGATGGATATATATAAGATCTTGTAGCATCTATTGTAGAGCGTAAAGAAAGAAGACCCGTAGAAACTCCTTTTAAAGTAAGTGTTCCAGTAACACTGCTTGCTTTTCCAGCTTCAAAAAATAAAGTATCAGCATTGCTTACAATTTTTGTTAATTTACTAAAAGTATTGCTTCCAAAAATTGTTTGCATAGCACCATTTAACACAGTTTCAGAATTGTTTTGTGCAGTAAATGTTCCAATCGCACCAGTTTCAAGAAAATCTCCAGAAAGATAAAGTTTCTTATTTTCATTTAAAACAAATGTTCCAGAATAAACATAAAAATCACCTTCAACATATATATCACTTGTTGCATCAACAGTTGTAGCCAAAAGATCTTTTTCTAAAATAAAGTTGTGCAATTTCAAATTAGTATCAGCAGATGCAAAAACAGCAGGATCACTTCCTAGCATAATAAAATCTCCATCGTTATTATTAAACACTGTGTTATTTCCAGAATATGAATAAACATTTCCACCAACTCGTATTTTTGCAGGAGAATTAAATGTTCCTGCAGAAATCATAGTATTTGAACCAAATATAAAATCATTGTTAACAATAAATTCTGAGGCATTAACAAAATTTCCAACAGCTACAGCTGGAGAAAAATAATTAAAGAAGAAATAATCAGAAACAAATTCTCCATTTCCCATTTCAAAAGTTCCACCATAAAGGTAAAAACCTATGTTTAAAATATCTGCACCAAGAAGCCTAAATGTTCCATCTCTTTGCAAAAATAATTGATCACCAACTTCTACAGGATTTTGATTTAAAATATCAATTGTTCCAGTATAACCGGGTTCTATTCTCACACCAGCAACATTCACCGAAATATCCCAATAAGAATTTGAAACATCACTTGAATCAAAATAAATAACATCATTCACGCTAGGCACTAAAGCCCCCCCAATTCCTCCAGACTCATAAGACCAACAATCACTATCACTAAACAGCTCATTACAATTCAAGCTTGAACCAACCCAAAACCTTTCTCCAAAATCCCAATTCACATTATTTCCAGAATTGAAAGAACCCGTTCCAGAAAGCATAATTGTGGAAGCATTTACATTATTTCCATCTTTCACATCTAAATATTCAAAGTTTCGAACTGCTTGAGGATCAAAAAACCAGAAATTTCCATCAGTTGAAGATCTAAGTGCAAGTCTATCATTTGTTGAAACTCCTTTTAAAGTTGCCTCATTCAAAACAACAAGTGCTTGTGAATTATTAAATGTTAAAGAGTCTGCAGACAAACTAAGCTCTTTAACAAAATTATAAAGAGTTAATGAAAGATTATGTTTAATTACTTGATTTGTTCCATTTAAGACAAGTGTTCCATTGTTATGAGTAAATGTGCCACTTGTTTTATCAAAACCACCACTTAAATACATATTTCCACTTGGCGCAACAAATGTTCCTCCCGATTGACGAAAGGCATCACTTTGACTTGAGTTAATATTCAATTCAGCACCAGAAAAATCTAATGTTCCAGCTGTTATAGAAAGCTTATTTAAAACGTTCACAACACCAGATAAAACAGTAAATGTATAACTTGACCCTTTTGAATTACTTAAATTATAAAATGTAATATCTGGAATATCTATACTTGCATTTGCATTTCCAGCTAAAATCACAGTTCCGTTATTATGATCAAAAACCGCAGAACTTTCTTTAGTAATACCACCATTTATTGTCAAATTTCCGCTTGGAGCTTTGAATGTGCCTCCATCTAAATCAAGAGCAAAGGCCTGTGTCGAAGTAATATTTATTGTACCTGCACTTGCATCAAAAATTCCAGCTTGTAAATTCAAACTATTTGATATGCCAAGAAGTCCCGAAGAATGGATAGCCTTATAAGCACTAGGCTTATCAATTACTAAATTAGCAAAAACAGTATTTGTGCCAGTAATTATTGTAGAATCACCATCTCCATTAAACAAAACCGTCCCATTATTAGCAGAAAAACTACCTCCACCAGTTCTTTCAAAGCTACTTGTGCCATTAAAAGTTAAAACCCCAGAAGGTGCATTAAACGCTCCTAAACTATGATAAAGATTTGCATTATAAAATGTCCAACTTTGAGCAGTAGTAGCATAAATTGATGCTCCAGTTCCTGTAAAAAATGATCCTTCATTAAAGGTAACAGAATGCGCATAGTTAAAGTAGATGGTTCCTCCAGATGCTGAAAAAGTTGAATTTACATAAATATGAGAAATTCGTGCATAAAAATTCCCAGAACTTTGTGTATAATTACCATTAAAAATTGCTGTAGTAGGAAATCCCGTAGTAGTACTTAAATTTATATTTGCACCATTATTAAAAACATTACCATTGAACGTTAAATCTTTACGCACTGAAGAAGACTGATAAATAAGATTAAACGAACCAGCATTAAAATAAACATCTCCATTAAATTCAGCATAAGCATAAGCTGTAGATGGACCATAGAGTGGATAAAAAGTACCTGCATCCATAACAACATCCGAATTAAACACAATGCTTCCGGAAGAAGTATTAGCTAACCTTGAAGTATAAGAAGATCCAACAGCCAAATGAAGATTACCAAAAAAGGTAGTTAATGAATTATTTCCCACATCAAAAATTAAAGTAGTTCCTCTATTCGAAGAATCCAATTTGATAGATGGAAGCAACTTATCAAGCCCAGCATTAAATACTGGCAGAGTTAGATTATGCGTAGTTTTAATCTGTAGATACCCTTTAAAATCTTGATTTGGATATGCTCCATTAAATCCTGCGCCCCACGAAATTGTTTGATTTGCAGAAAGCTCTGCAGTATTTCTAATAGCAAGCCTTCCAGTAACGAGAGCCAAATTTCCATTTACATTTACAATATCTCCACTTGCAATTTCCAAATAAGCAATATTGTTTGATTTTTCAATAGATAAATTATTCAACTCCAAAGTTGCATCAACATCAATTAAAGAATTTCCCGATCCTGCAATCTTTAATGTTGATGCACTATGATTAAAAGTTCCTGCAGTTTTAATAAAATTTCCATTTAATGTAAATACTTTGCCCAAAGGAGCGTCAAAAGCTCCCCCTGATTGATTAAACATAGCACCAACATTTAAAGTCGCATCACTTGCATCCAAAAATCCCGACATCAATTCCAAACTATTCAAGACAGAAATTTCTCCAACAGCAAGAGTAAGTGATCCAGTTGAAGTTTTAGCAGAAACAAGATTATAAAAAGTAGTATTTGGCGCTTCCAAAGTCACATTAGATGAAATGCCAAATTCTAAAGTACCATTGCTATGAGTAAATATTCCACCTGTCTTTATAAATCCACCTCCCAAAACAGACATATTTGTAGATGGCGCAATAAATGTTCCACCACTTTGAAAATAAGCATCACTTTGTAACGAATTTATTCCAATTGTTGAATCCGTTGCATCGAGAGTTCCGTTTAAAATAGAAAGTCTATTTTCAATAGTATATTTGGTAGAATTCTCAAGCGTTAAAGTCGCAGATCTATTTATAGTTAAATTAAAAAGTGTAATATCAGTAGTTTCAAAAACAGCACTTGTGTTTCCATAAAAGGCAATCGTTCCACTATTGTGCGTAAAAGTACCACCAGTTTTAACAAAATTACCATCAATTCCAAAAATGGAACTAGGAGCAATTATCTCACCACCTGATTGAATTAGGTTTTTAGTTGAAATAGCAGAATCCGTCATCTCAAGAATACCCGAAACAAGCTCTAAATTATTTAAAACAGTAATATCTGAACTCTCTAAATCAACAGTTTTTCCAGCACTTTTATTGATCTTCAAATTATTAAAATCAACTGGAGTACCAAGAGAAAGTGCAGAATTAGCACTTCCCACAAAATTTACAGAACCATTAGTTGCAGTTAACGAAGTCGCACCATCTGAAGAAATTGTAAGATTTCTATTAATATTGAAATTAGAAAATGGAGTTATCATTTCACCACTACTTCCAGTTCTACCCATAAGCACATCATTTGCAACATTTACAGCTGTGTTGTTTGAAAAATCCATAGTTGCATTATTTGCCTCCCCACTGCGATTATTCAAATAAATTGAATCATTAACATTTATCGAGGCTCCTTCACCACCATAAAAACTTCCACCATGCACATCAACTGAATAGAAATAATGCACATTATCACCTCCATCAAAAGCCCCGCCACCTTGCAAATATTCACCTTGCAAAGCCATAATCATGTTCCATGCATAAAATGTTCCTCCATAAAGTTTAAAAGCTTCTGTAACATAAAATTCTTCTCCAGTAGATTCACCATAAATAGCCGACGCAAAATCAGACTTAAGCTCAATACTATTTATATCAATGCCAAATCCATTTGGAATATTAGCTCTTCCACTATTTCCATCAAAATACACATTATGTGAAAAATTCGGCACACTTGCACCAGAAGGTCCACCACTCGAAGTAGCCCATCCAGCTGTGCTATTCCAAGAAATATTACTTCCAACCCAATACCTATTTCCAAAATCCCAATTAATATTATTTCCAGAATCAATAGAATTAGTACCAGAAGCCATAATTGGAGCAGAATTTACATTTTTATTATCCTTTACATCAAGATAAGCAATTGTCCTTGTGCCTTGCGGATCAATTTCAGCAAGCACTCCATCTTGAGAAGACCTTAAAGAAAGAACCGTAACTAAAGAAGAATCTCCTTTTAAAGTCAAAGCCCCAGAAACCACAACTCTTTCTCCAGCTTCAAAAGTAAGAGTTTCAGAAACCTTCGCCTCCTTAAACAAATTAGTAAAAGTATGACTACCAATAAAACTTTGATTTTCTCCATTTAAATATAAGAAACTTGTTGAGTCCATTGTAATACCTGCAAAACCAAGAATACTCTCAACATCACCAGCTACATACAAATGATTACCAGCATTTAAATCAACAGCTCCAGAATTAAAAATCAAATTATTTTCAACAACTAAATCTCCAAAAACGCTTAAAGTTTCTGGAATAAAAAAAGGCGGAAGTGAGCCAATTTTTGAAAAAATTACATTATAAAAAACTGCATTGCCAGAATAAAAACTCGCACTAAAACCTAAAAACTCAACTGTACCATTATTGTGAAAATACCCCGTATTCCCAGCTTTATAAAGCTCAAAAACCTGCAAAACGCCAGGAGCAGTAAAACTTCCGCTACTTCCACTTCTACCAATTTGAAAATCATAATAAACTTGAACAGTAAGCACATCAGAAAAATCTACAACTCCATTATTTGTCTGTCCATTAACAGAATTTATATACACCTCAGCAAACGAAATCTCAGTGTCTGTTCCTGCATAAAAATCCCCTGCCGTCACAGTTAAATACGAAATCGAAACATCAGATCCACCAGCAAAACTTCCACCACTTTGGCTTAAAGAAGTAGTAGAAAAAGATTTTGAACCACTAGTAAATGTACCTCCACTTTGATTGAATGCACTTACACTAAATGAACCATCTCCTCCTCTAATTTCTCCCGTATAGCTACTTTCGACAAAAACAGTATTCACCGCAACATTAAAAGAATTTGGAACAACACAATCATTTGAAGAATTGTCAAAATAAACAGTATCGCCATAAAGTGGCACACCAGCACCACCAACTCCTCCCGAACTACTTGCCCAATTGTTTACATCATTCCAAGAAGCACCATCTGCCCCCACCCAATATTTTGGACCAAAACTCCAGTTTGTATTATTTCCAGAATCAACCGAACCAGTACCACCAAGCATAATTGTATTGATATTCACATTGTTTCCATCCTGAACATCTAAATATTCAAAATCCCTAGTTCCCTGCGGATCAAAATACCATTGATAACTAGGCTCAAGCGATCTCAGAAGAAGTCTTTCAGAGGCACTTGCTCCTTTCAAAACTGCATTATTTAAAACCCTTACAGTATCATACATATCAAATCCAAGTGTCTGAGAACTAGAACTTAAGGTTTTTGTTAAATTATAAAAAGTTAAAAGAATATCATTTGAAATAGATTGATCTGTTCCATTTAAAACAACTGTTCCATTGTTATGCGTAAATGTTCCAGAAGAATAAGTAAAATCTCCAGAAACATTCATTATAGCACTTGGCGCAATAAGTTCTCCACCACTAATCCATAAGTCCACTAAATTTAAAGTTGAAGAGCTAACATCAAAAATTCCTGATATATTTCTAAGTCTATCCAAAACCGTCAAAACACCTGAAGAAAAAGTTAGAGATGAAGAAATGTCTTTATTTATATGTAATTTCGAAAAAGTAATATTTCCAGTATTCAAGATAGAATTCGTACTTCCATCAAAAGTTACAGTTCCATTATTATGAGTAAAAGTCCCACCAGTTTTAGTATAATTTCCAGCAATTGTCATCGTTGTTGCAGGTGCTGTAAATGTCCCTGCACTATGAGAAATAGAAGTATTTGGATTATCAAAATTTAAATATCCAGCAGTACTTGCGTTCACATTAGCACCGATATAAAAAGTTGAATTCACAGAAAAATCTACACTATTTGCAATTGTGAGATTAAAAGTGGAATTTGCAACTACATCATCATTAAATGTTAAGCTAGAATAAGATGAATTAAAAGTACCTCCAGTTACATTAACAGGACCGTTAAATGTGCTTTGTCTAAAAAGACCAGGAGTAAAAGGACCAGCATAAAAGATACCACCAAGAACATTTACTTCTCCATTAAACTCGGCGGTTTTTGACTGAGCAACCGTATTATTATTTGCCATCTGAAAATTTCCATCATAAACATAGACATCTGAATTAAATACAACACTTTGATTTACTGATACACCTCCATGCATAGCAATAAAACTACCTGCACGAACAATTATATCTGAATTAAAGAAAATTTCTCCCCTATTTTGATTTACAAACCAAGTAGAGTTTAACGCCGAAGACACAATTTCAAGATTTCCAAAAAACACCAAAGGAACTGTAGTTGAAGATCCTGTATAGAGATACAATGTAGCGCCTCTATTTGTTGCATCAAGTTTCAAAGATGGGACAAGAGCATCAAGCCCCGCATTTCTTACAGGGATTGTCACATCATGAGTCGTCTTAATCCTCAAATATCCTTTATAATCGGCGTCATTCAATGCGCCATTAAAAGTACTAGACCAAGTCATCAAATTATTCGCAGAAAGTTCTGCATTATTATTAATTGCAGTTTTACCTCTAGCCAAAGACAATGCTCCATTCACATTTACAAGTGATCCATTCACAATTTCCAAATAAGCACTATCTGTGTCTTTATTTATCGAAAGATTATTAAAATCAATACTTGTCGAACTAATAGAAGATTCTCCACTTCCCAAAAATTCAAAAGAACTAGTCTGGGCACTAAAAGTTCCTCCAGTTTGAATAATTCGGCCATAAATCGAAATATTTGAATTAGATCCTCTAAATTCACCATTTCTCACAATCAAGTTTCCATCAAGCTGATAACTTCCATCCAAAGGTGAATACATTTTTGAATAAACAGAGTCGATCACAATATTTGGAAGACTTGATTTACTCTCAACATCAAAAATCATATCACCAAAAACTCCCCCTCCTCCAGCCAAAACTATATAACAACTTCCCCCATCAGCATTTGAAGAATAATTGATTGAAGATCTCAGATTATCTAAAACCAAAGCATTTACTTCACTCCCCCCCGAACAACTTGAATCCAAATAATTAAGCTGTCTTGAAATACTTACTCGATTATTTACTTCCAAATTTGAACCATTTGGCTTGTTTACAGTAAACATAAACAACGGAATGGTTTTATTTCCAGAAATGATTGAATTAGTAGAAAAATTCCCTCCCTGAATTATAAGAGTCGAAGTGCTAGGAATAAATTCTGTATTACCACTTAAAGATAAATCTTTTCTTAAGGTAAATACCTTTCCCGTAGGCGGTGCCGTAAAGCTTCCAGTACTTGTAGTAGAATATCCCATTATAAGAGAATCTAAATTCAAAGAATTCGCTGAAGAAAAATTCATCACTCCATTATTAGCGTATCCACTAACATAACTATTCAAACTAAGAGTATTTGAAAAATAATAATTAGCTGTTCCAGAATTAAAAGTTCCGCCAGACATATTAAAAACTCCTAAAAATTCAGCGAGCCCACTTCCTCCATTAAAAGTGCCTGAATGCATATTTACAAAAGAATAAAAATATCTATCCCCAGAACCAAAACTCACCGTACCACCATTTATCACTAAAGAAGACATAAAACTTGTATCACCATAGGTATCAAAAAGGCTTCCGCCAGTTATATTTACACTTCCATTAAAAGTCAATCCTACCAAATCTGTATCACTAACACCAAAAGCTCCCCCAGAAATATTCAAAGCTTGATTAAAAGATATACCTCTACTTTGTGTCGCCATACCACACTTTGAAAACAATATTTCTCCAGCCATAATATCAACCTGCCTATTAAAAACCACCGGATCAAGAGATTCAGACATAGAACAATTAGTATTTAAATTTGCATTTGGGTTATTCAAAATAAGTCTTGGTACTCTAGCACCATTCCAAAACTGCCCACTAATATTGTTTGTCCCTGTAATTTCTACTCTCACATTATGAAAAGCAGGTTTCCACCCCTCTGAAACCAAAAATTGTCCATTTCCAAGACTATCTCCAATCAAATTAAAATATCCAGAAGCATTTGCAAAGACTCCAGAAGATAAATAAAGCTGTCCAGTAATATTCACGACGCTGGTATTCATCCCCAAAAGAAAAGAATCGCTTGTTCCTGATAATGCGATCCACAGATCATGAAAAGTCACATTTCCGGGGACATCTAGCTCAACACTTCCCGAATTATTTTCTCTCACAAATTGAATTCTTCCACCACTACTACTAAAGCTTGCACCCGAATAAATTTTAAAATAATTTCCAAAGTAAGAAAACACACCTTTTGGCGCTTCAAAAATAGTTGTAGAACTTAAATAAAACGCACCTCTCAAAATTAAATTTGCACCCGTACTATTTCCCCAATAACGCCCATTTCCAGATACATTCATATTTCCCAAAATTTCAAAAGTATTTCTATAGTGCCAAAACGCACCAGACGAAATTTCAAAATTATTTAAAACTTTAAAAACATCAGAACTTGAAAAAGTATAAGCAAACCTAGTAATACCACCCGTCTGTGCAAAATAACCTGCCTGCCCCTCACCACTTCCAATTATTAACTCTCCTCCATAAACCAAAATACTTCCCCCCACATAAATACTAGCAACACCACTATTATCAAAAAGTCCAGTATCTATAATAAATTTTCCTCCAGTTTGAAGATAATAATCTTCAGTATAAACGGTTCCCTTATTAAGTCTAAAATTATTATTAACCAATAAACTATCCACAAATGTTAAACTTCCGCCACTTTTATCAACAAACACATTATAAAGTGGCTTCTTCACAGCTCGAATATATCCAGTTTTATTACTATTAAAAATCACATTCCCCATATTATGAAACACCCTCAAATTTGTTCCCATTAAAGTAAGTCCTTGAGAAATATAAGTAGTATAAGAACTCATATTTAAGTCACCTGAAAGAGCAATCAAATATCCACCAACTGAAACTTCCAAGGAAGCACTTAAATCAATATTATTTATTGCAAAAACATCAATAAAAAAATCTCCCAAAACATCGACCTTACTTAAAAAACTAGTAAAAGTTGTATTATTTCCCATTAAATTAAAATCTCTTCCTACCCTCAAATCTTTCGGATCACCTGAATATCCCAATAAAAAATATCCACTTATCACATTTAAGTCATTGTCAACACTTAAATTGTTTGTAATAACTCTTACCTGATTATTTGAATAAGTTTTATTTATATCTAAAGCATACAAATTTCTTACGCTGGCAACATTAATGGTTGATGAACTATCACCTCTCAACACAACTTTTCTCGTACCAGAAAGACCCGGATAAAAATCAACAGCAGAAGAAATTGATAAATTTCCATATAAATTTGTCGTTCCTGTATTCATGAATACAGTTGTACCCGTCCCCGTAAACGAAGTATTGCCATAAACAGTAACTGTATGCCCCCCAAAAGAGGCGCTTGATCCTCCAAGTACAGATAAATTTCCTTGAACATCCATTATAGAATCAACTCCCATTTCAAAAGTCGCTGAAGTATTCACAGAAAGGGCATTCGCAATAATCCGGTTTTCTCCAACAGAATAATCTACAGTTCCCGAATTATACACCGTCAAAGTGTTATTAAAAACCGCCCATGCATTACTAAGCGTCGTTTTTAGTACGGCAGTATTTCTAATAGTAGAAGGCCCATAAACAAGCAAATATCCATCAGTTAGATGCATCTGACCTCCAGACAAATCATAAGTATAAGCCTGCCCAGAAGTGCCAATTTCAACAGTACCAGACCCCACAGTAAACACCCCCCCCGATTGAGAAAAATTATTTTTAATCAGTACCGTACCTGTACCATAAGAAGTAAAAGTACCTCCAGACATCGAAAAAGCATTAAAAATAGAACCAGTCCGAGCCCTAATGTCCCCAGATGAAAAAGTTGTAGATCCATTTGGAACTCCAATAGCACCATAATTATTAAAACGAAGAAATCCTCCAGAAACAGTCATATTTCCAGAAACAGTCATTACTCCTGAACTATTTAAAGCTTGAATATATCCTGAATTAATTGAAAGATTTTGCGCAATATCAAGTGGAGACTCTAAATACAAAAAATAACCAGCATATCCACTAATATTCAAATTTCCAATCTGTGTATTCGAACCAGTATTCAAATAACAAGTCCTTTGAGATCTTGCATGTGAAGTAAAATACACATTATAAGTACTATCATCAGGAACTGAAGCACCACCAGTCCCTCCATTGACACTAGACCAACACGAAGAAGTCGTCCATTGACCGTTACACCCAGCATCATTCCCAACCCAATATCTATCAACAGCAAAAACATCATTTGAAAAAACGACAAAAGAAACACTAGCAAAAAACAATGTCAAAATCGATCTAAGCACAAATTTTAATATTTTATTTTTCATATATTTTTAATTTTGAGGAAAATTAGACATAGTATAATTGCCACTAAAATCTCTATAATAAGTATTTCCAAGGCTTGCATCAGAAACCCCAACCCAAAGTCTTCCATCAAAAACACCCAATGCCGTAATTAAGCTTTCAACTCCAAAATCATTATCCAAAAAATAATTTGAACCATCAGCTGTTAAATAAATTCTTCCATTATCTCCTCCCATAAAAAGTTTTCCATCATATACAGTCATTGTAGTAATTTCCTTCATTTCTTCATCATTAAAATCCTTTACAAGGTTCCAGCTAGATCCACCCGTTCCAATTAAAGAACGATAAATTCTACCATTCTCTTTTGTACCTGCATAAAGATAATTATTAAAAACAACCATAGAAACAAAGACATCGGAAGAAATTGTATATTCTGAGGTCCAAGCACTACCGTTATTCGAAGAATAAATTGTATTATCAACAAACAAATAAAGCCTATCCTTAAACACATTAAGACCTCCAAAACTTTCAGAAACAGTAAACACTCCAGAACTTTGGAAATATTGCCCATCAGGCGAAAAATACACATTCATATTCGAGCTTTGCTCATCAAATACTGTTACAAATAAATGATTTAAAAATATTGCCATAGAAGTAACAACTTTCCCTGCTCCAAAATTTGAAGCAAGAGAAAAAGAAGCTTGATCCGGATCAACAAGTCCTAAAAAGTTATATCGTCTTGCAGGATCAACTTTCATACTAAAAGATCCCTTATCAAAAAGTGAATTATATCTATTTAATTCATTCAACTGTGAAAAAACTTCAATTGTAAAATTTGAGTCCAAATCTAAATCAAGTGAATCTGGAATTTTCAAATATTGTCTATTTCCATCAAGAGAAATGGCTCCCCCAATTTTTCCAAAATTATCATTTAGATTAGCCAAATTATCGCCACTATACGGACTTGCATTATTTCCTGAAACAGAATCTTTATAACACCCCTCCGTATTACAATTATCACCTAAGTGATAAACTGCGACATATCGATCATTCCAAACATTTCCAAAAAGATCCCATTGATCACTACAACTTTCATTTCCATAATACATATAAATATCTTGCCCTAAATCATTTAAAACAGGCACTTTCACCCACGCAATAAGTTCACCAGAATTAAAAGAATATTTTTCAATTTCATGAAAAAGTTTTGTTGTACCATCTGAAGAAGTAAACAAAATATCACCTCCATTTACTTTTCCAACCCTTCCTCCCGACCAAATACTTTTTAAAGCATCTTGAGTAATAGATACTAGCAACGGATATGAATTATGATTTCCATCAATCAATGAAGAATTAGTTGAAATTTTTTGTCTATACTTCCAATCTGCATGATACCAATTTGCATCAGCACTACTTGGAAAAAAATCGATAAAAACTCTTACTGAAGCCACCAAAAACAAAATTGCAAGAATATAAAACTTTTCTTTGTTAAGAATTTTTTGAAAACTAATTTTTTTTCTAAATAATTTCATATTAAACACCATCAACTATTAAAATAATTAATTTTGATTCATATTTTCCTTCTAAAGTGTAAGGCGGATAATTTAATTCCATTCGATTAACAACAATTCTGCCTTCTACTTCACAATCAATTTCAGAACTAAAATAATCAATTGCACTATCTGAAAGACTCAAAGAATGTTGTTTTAGCTCATCATAAAAATCATCATGAAAACTATAAGCACTTAAAACCTGTGCATCTTCACAGCTGTTTAACGAATTGATACTCAAAGTAAAATTATGCTCATCAAGCCCTTTCGTAGGACTTAAAGGCGTTTGACTTTGATAATTTGAATAAATTCGAAAATTAGATTTATCAATCGACAATTGCGAAACAGAATCTCCAGTATAAACAAAATTTCCAAAATCTGTAGAACTCAAATACATTTGGATCCTAAATCCAGCTGTTTCTGTTGCATCTCTAAAATAAATATAATCAAGATCTTGAGTCGCATTCCAATAAACTGTTTGAGAAAAACTCTGAGGGCTTGAAAGATTTGTAAGATTTATTCCATTTTGAAGACCTCCATAAGCAACAAAACTTAAAATTAAGTTATTTTCATCAGCAAAAACAACCTCATAATTATCTGATCTAAATGCCAAATTAAAACAAATGAGCAAAAAGAAAATTGATATGTAAATGTATTTTTGTTTTGTTTTCATAATTTTTATTTCTAATTATTATACCACTTTAAGCCCCAAGAGAAAACCCAATTTCAAAGAAAAACAATATATAAAAACAATTTTTTAATTTTTTGCAAGCTAAATTCAAAAAACATCCATCAAAACTTGAAAAAAAAGCTTAAATACGCAAAAATAAAAAGACACTTAACCCATTTTTTTATGTCATACACATTAAAGGAAATCACATATTCATTTGACGCACTTGAGCCACAAATGGATAAAGAAACCGTTCTGCTTCACCACACAAAACACCAACAAAGTTATGTAAACAATCTAAATCAAGCCATTGAAAAGTTTCCTGAATTGTTTTCAAAATCAGTAAAAGAACTTCTTGAAAACTTAAACGAAGTGCCAGAAGAAATAAGAACTACAGTCCGAAATAATGGTGGAGGCGTAATAAACCACGAATTATTTTGGGAAATGCTTACCCCAAATGGCAAAAAAAGTCCTTCAGAAAAAATGCTTAAAAAAATAGAAGAAGATTTTGGAAGTTTTGAAAATTTAAAAACTCTTCTTCTCGAAACAGCAAACAAACATTTCGCTTCAGGCTGGGCTTTCTTATATCAAGATCTAAACGGAAAATTAAAAATAAATTCATTCTCAGGCCACGACACTCCACTATTAAACAAAGAAAATCCACTAATCGCAATTGATGTATGGGAACATTCCTATTATCTAAAATATCAAAATTTAAGACCAGAATACACAAAAGCAGTATTTGATCTTCTAAATTGGGAAATTATTGAAGAAAAATTAAAATAAGAAAATTTGCATAAAAAAAATTTATTATATAAAATCTAAAACACAATTTCTTAAACAAACAAAAATGGAAATTTTAGCAATTCTACTTGCAATAGCAATCGGTTTCTCCCTCTTTGCAGTTAGCATCTACAATTCACTTGTTGCGCTTAGAAATAAAGCAGAAGAATCTTGGTCCGACATAGATACTCAGCTAAAAAGAAGATTTGATCTAATACCAAACATAATCGAAACAGTTAAAGGTTATGCCTCACACGAAAAAAGCACATTTGAAAATGTCACAAAAGCAAGAACAATGGCAATGAATGCAAGCACTGTAAAAGAAAAAGAAAGCGCCGACAATATGCTTTCAGGAGCATTAAAATCACTTTTTGCTGTTTCAGAAAACTATCCAGATTTGAAAGCAAACCAAAATTTTATGCAACTTCAAAATACTCTTAAAGAAATTGAAGAACACATACAATTATCAAGACGCTACTACAACGCAACAGTAAGAGATCTAAACACAAAAATTGAGACATTCCCAGCAAATATCGTTGCCAACATGTTTAAATTTGAAAAGAAAGATTTCTTTGAAATTAAAGATCAAGCAGAAAGAGAAAATGTAAAAGTGGATTTTTCAAAATAAAATGACCCAAATCCTCATTCCAAAAAGCGTAAAATTATTCACATTCATAATAATATTTTACGCTTTTTCTTATAGTACATTTGCAAATAATTTTTTAATAAAAAACCTCGAAGCCAAAATTTCCCTCTCAGAAAAAGGCGAAGCCAACATAAACGAAATTTTCGAAATAGATTTTTCAAACGCTCCATTTAGAGGCATCGCTCGAGATATTCCAACAAACCAAAGACCTTTTAATTTTATTTCCGCAGTTAATGAAAAAAACGAAACTTACGACAACAAAGCCTATCAATATGGCAATAAATTTACCATAGAAATGCGTACACCAGACCAAAGGCTCATCACAGAAAACGCCACATTTAATCTAGTTTACAAAACAAAAGGAGTAATAAATTTTTTTACAGAAAAAATTGCAAAAGAAAAAAATATTGAAAAACACGAAGAATTTTTTTGGAATGTAAACGGCACAAACTGGAACAACACTTTTGAAAAAATCAAAGCAGAAGTCGTTTTTCCATTTAAAATTAACGAAGAAGAAATAAAAGCAAAATGTTTTACTGGTATTTATGGATCAAATGAAAGCGATTGCAAATTTGAAATTTACAACGATAAAGTAAATTTTTACACAACAAGAAATCTCAATAGTTTTGAGAATTTATCCATAGTGCTCGCTTTTCCAGAAAACACATTTAAAAGAAATTTAAGTACACACGAAAGTGTTTTTGAAATTCAAAAAAACGGAGACACAATAATCACAGAAAATTCAGTAATAAATGGCTTCGACATAAACATTAGTTCAATTACAAAAATTATCCCAAAAAAAATATTAAATGAAAACAAACGATATAAAAATTTCGATATTAGTGGCAAAAATAACGAGAAAATATTACACAGAAAATACTCAGTATTCGATGAAAAACAAATAATAATATACCCAGAAGAAGAATTTGTCCCAGAAAATTTTGAAACAAAAATAAAATATAAATCAGAGTCTTTTTTTAACATTCAAAACGATCAAGCAGTTCTTTCTCTCCGACTAGAACCCTTCAAATTAAGGCTTCCCTACGAAACAATTCAAGCAAAATTTATTTTCCCAGATCACTTAAACAAAGAAAACACACATATTTCATGTAAAATAATTCAAGATTTCAACTCCCTAATATCCGAAGGAGAAAATCAAGATTGCAGTTTTGAAATTAAAAATAACGAAATAAAAATTTTTACTAATAGAATTATAGAATTCAACGAACATTTAATATTTTCAATTGTTATTCCCAGAGAAAATTTATATGAAGCCAGCACTTTTAGAAAAATTAAATGGTTTTTAATAGACAATAAATTTCACTTTATTTCTCCCATTGTTTTTTTACTTATGTTTTCGCTTTGGTTATATAAAGGCCGAGACAAAGGTGCAAAAAATCTAACAGTAATTCCAAGATGGGAAACTCCAAAATCAATCAGTGTGGCTGAAGCAGGCGCTTTATACAACGAAAAACTAGACATAAAAGAGATTACCGCAACAATAATAAATTTAGCTGTAAAAGGATTTATTAAAATCAAAGAAATTGAAACTGAAAGAAAGAAAAAAGATTATGAACTAATAATAATAAAAAAACACATAAATTTATCCGAAGATGAAAAAGAAATATTCAACACCATTTTTAAGAAAAACGAAATAAACGAAAAAATAAAATTATCTGAATTGAAACACAAATTTTATCATAAAAAATACGCAATTTCTATCACCGTTTTTAAATCACTAATCAAAAAAGGCTTTCTAATTAAAGACCCCAATTCAACTCGTTTAAATTATTGCCTCAAAGGATGCATTTTTATGATTGCTGGAATTCCTCTTGCACTATTTTATTTTTCACTTGATTTAATGATAAACATCATAATTTCAACAATAATTATTTTAGCTTTTTCAAGGATTTTACCAGGAAAAACATACGAAGGAACAAAAAAACTTTTTGAAATAAAAGGAGTAGAAATGTACATAAAAACAGCAGAAATAGAAAGAATAAAACACTTTGAAAAAGATGAAAAAGAAAAAATATTTTTGCGTCTTCTTCCATATGCAATAATTTTCAATCAAACAAAACATTGGAGCAATAAATTCAAAGATATATTAAAAACGCCTCCAAGCTTTTTCGAAGGCAATTTCAATAAAAACAACACTTTCAACGCAGTAATGTTTCAAAATTCACTGATTTCACTTTTAAAAAACAGTTCAAAAACAATTAACGAAATTCCTAAAGCAAGTAGTCCAAATAAATGGACAGGAGGAGGAAGTGGCGGTATTTCAAGTGGAGGAAGCTTCTCAAGTGGTGGCGGATTTTCAAGCGGAGGATCAAGCGGAGGAGGATTTGGCGGAGGCGGAGGAAGAGGTCTTTAAAGGAGGACAATATAATTAAAAAAGAATATCAATCTTACTAAAGATTTTTTTTGTAATAGTTTCAGACATTTAGGACAGTGTAGTTAAGATTTTTTTTCAAATTGAATTAGTTTAATAAAAATGTTATAATAACAAGAAATTAAAAAAAATAATGGAAAAACAAAAACAAATTGAAAGACCAGAAGAAAACGCAGTAGACACACTTGCAAAATCAGCTGTATTAGGAACTGCCATTTCAACTTATTTATCAAATCCAGAAAGCACAGAAGATGCACTTATAAAATCACCTGAAAAAGAGTATTCAAGAAACGAGAAAATTAGTGCAATCTCATACATAAAAGAGCTACCTGAAGATTTTTCACCTGAAAAAATTTCAAGCATTATTAAAGAAATTCCAAACTCAACAACAAATCACCTTTCAAACACTTTATTTCTCACAAAAACATATCTTGACGACAATAATTCAGATGAAAAACTAAGAAATAAAGCCGGAGAACTTTTCAGAGATTCTCTAAAAAAAGACTTCGACAAAACTCGCGCAATTAAATTTTATAAAATTCTTCAAAGTCTTTCTTTAATTTAAATTACTAATTCTCGAATTTAAAAACTCCATTTTAAAATTCCAAAATTAAAATCTCAATTCAAAGTTCATTTTTCATCAAGGCCAATCTTTCAACTTCCACCAAGCAAATCATCAAAGACTATCTTTAATCCTTTCAATTTCATCTCTAAGCTCAGCCGCCTTTTCAAATTCAAGATTTTCCGACGCAAAATCCATTTTTTCTTCAAGTGTTTTAAGAAGTCTATAAACTTCATCTTTAGGAACTTTTTTATAATCAATTCTCCTGCTTTTCTCTTCATTTTTCTTCTTTTTTGCACCACCAAAATTACTAATATCCCTAATTGCTTTTTTAATTGTTTCAGGAGTGATACCATTTTTTACATTATATTCTTCTTGTTTTTTTCTTCTTCTAAGAGTTTCCGAAATAGCCCTATCCATTGAATCAGTTATCTTATCAGCATACATAACAACAAAACCATTCACATTTCTAGCACACCTTCCAATTGTTTGAATTAAGGCACTTTCACTTCTTAAGAACCCCTCCTTGTCTGCATCCATTATCGCAACCATACTCACTTCAGGCAAATCAAGTCCCTCTCTAAGCAAGTTTATACCTACTAAAACATCAAATTTTCCAAGTCGAAGATCTCGTAAAATTTCAATTCTTTCAATGGTATCAATATCAGAATGCAAATATCTAACTCTAACATTTTTTTCAGATAAAAAGTCTGTTAAATCTTCTGCCATTCTTTTTGTAAGAGTAGTTATCAAAACTCTTTCCCCCACCTTAACTCTATTCTGAATTTCATTCATTAAATCATCAATTTGCCCTTCTTTTTTTCTTACCTCAACAACAGGATCAAGAAGACCTGTTGGACGAACAACTTGTTCAACAATATTTTCTTTTTTTGTTTTCTCTTTTTCATATTTAGCAGGTGTCGCAGAAACGAAAACAGTATTTTTCATATATTCCTCAAATTCTTCAAAACGAAGAGGCCTATTATCATGAGCTGAAGGCAAACGAAATCCATGTTCAACCAAAGTTTGTTTTCGAGAAAAATTGCCATTATGCATAGCACCAATTTGGGGCACAGAAATATGCGATTCATCTATAAACAAAATGAAATCTTCAGGCAAATAATCAAGTAATGTTGAAGGCCGATCCCCTTTATTTTTACTAGACAAATAACGCACATAATTTTCAATTCCATTACAATATCCAGTTTCAAGAAGAATCTCAATATCATACTCCGTTCTAGTTTTTATTCTTTCAGCCTCAAGTAGTCGGCCAGATTTTAAAAGCTCATTATAACGAATTTCGACGTCAGCTTTAATCAAAGAAACAGCCTTTTCAATTTTCTCTTGAGTTGTTACATTATGTTTTGCAGGAAAAACCATTACACTTTCTAACTCATTTATCACTTCTCCCGTAAAAGAATCGCACTCAGAAATTGCCTCAATGTCATCCCCAAAAAACTCAATTCTAAAAATATTATCTCTATCTGGAGGGAAAATTTCTACAGTATCACCAAGCACATGAAACATAGAATTTTTAAACTCAATAGAGCTTCTCACATACTGCATATCAGTAAGTTGTCTAAGCATTCTATCTCGAGCAATTACTTGACCAACAGAATAAGTTTGAGCCATTGAATCATAATCTTCAACAGAACCAAGCCCATAAATACAAGAAACTGACGCCACTATTAAAACATCTTTTCTAGTTAATAAATTCGCAGTCGCTGCATGACGGAATTTATCAATTTCTTCATTTATAGAAGCATCTTTTTCAATATAGGTATCCGTTGAAGGCAAATAAGCTTCAGGCTGATAATAATCATAATAAGAAACAAAATAACTCACAGCATTTTCAGGAAAAAATTCTTGAAACTCACTACAAAGCTGAGCCGCAAGTGTTTTATTATGTGCAAGAACCAAAGTTGGCCGTTGAAGTTCCTCAACAACCTTAGCCATTGTAAAAGTTTTTCCAGAACCAGTAACTCCAAGAAGTGTTTGAAATCTTTCGCCTTTTTTTATTCCTTCTACTATTTTTTTAATCGCTTTAGGCTGATCGCCTTTTGGCTCCATTTCAGACTTTAAAACAAATTTCTTCATAATCTTTTTTTTGCATATATTCTATGATATAATCAATAAAAACCAAAAAACACAATGGAATTTCTCAATTTTACAATAAATTTAGCAGAAAAAGCAGGAAAAATCATTTTAAATTATCACAAAAACGGATTTGAAAAAGAAGAAAAATCCGAAAAAGATTTTGTTACAGAAGCTGATAAAGAAGCTGAAAATTACATAATTAAAACAATTAAAAAAACTTATAAAGATAGTGGGTTTTTAGCAGAAGAAAGTGAATTTAAAAAAGAAAGTGAAATAAAAAAACTAATAAAAAGCCCCTACATCTGGATAATCGACCCATTAGACGGCACAAACAATTTCACACATGGCTTTCCTCAATGCACAGTTTCTATTGCACTTTTTAAAAATCAAAAAATCGAAAGTGGAAAAAATTTCAAATACTTAAGTGGTGAAATAATACTAGGAGTAATTTATCAACCTTTTACTAAAGAAATGTTTTACGCAGAAAAAGGAAGAGGAGCTTTCCTAAATGGGGAAAAAATAACAGTATCAAAAATTGATAAACTAAAAAATGCACTTTTTGGCTTTGAAGCACCAGTATATGAATACGAACAAAACTTAGACGCATTCACAACTCTTCACGAAAAAGCCCATGGAATTAGACAAATCGGCACAGCCGCGCTAAACTTGGCTTATTTAGCTTCAGGAAGAACAGACGGATTCATTTCTTTTGGCTTAAAACCTTGGGACATAGCCGCAGGAATTTTAATAATCAAAGAAGCAGGCGGAAAAATAACAGATTCAAACGGAAATTTAATCGATCTTTTTGGAAAAGACATTCTTGCCTCAAACAAAGTTTTACACAAAGAAATTCTAAAACAATTAAACGAATGATTTTTTTCTTCACCTTTAGACAAAAGCTTTCATAAAAACCTTAAAAAAACTCATCTTCAACATAAAGTTCATTCAACATACAAGGCCTTAAAAGAAAGCTCTTCATTTCTTTTTTACTCAGCAACAACAATTTCTTTTCCTTCATCTTCCAACGCCACAACACAAATTACATTTCCATTTACAATTATTTCACTTCCTTCAAGAACAGTATGATTTTGAGACATTTCCCCATCAATATTTGCAAGAAAATTTCCTCCATAAATATCAACAAGTTCTACCTCAACTGGACTTGATAAATTGTTTTTCAAAATTAGATTTACACTCATTTTTCATTATTAAATTTTAATGGTGCGCCCGACAGGAGTTGAACCTGTGACCCCCGGCTCCGCAAGCCGATGCTCTATCCAACTGAGCTACGAGCGCAAATTCAAAAAAAAGTTTAAAGCAATATTTTTTTTTTACAAGTAATTAAAAATCGCTGAATATCTTAAGTTTTTTATTTCTTAAGTTCTTAACTTCATCATTCTTAAGTTCTTAACTTCTTAGCTTTAAAATCGCCTCCTCACGGTTTTTCGCCTTAAAGATATAAGAACCTGCAATCATAATATTTGCACCCTTAATTCTAGCCATTTCTGCAGTTTTATCATTTATTCCACCATCAACAGCGATATTTATCAAAGAATTTCTAGCCCTAAGTTCCTCAATTTTATAAAGCACATCTTCTTTAAATTTTTGTCCACCATGACCAGGTTTTACAGACATAATCATCACACTATCACAAAGATCAAGAACATCAATAATACCATCAATGGATGTTTCTGGGTTCAAAGCAACACCAGCCTTAGAACCAAATTGAACAATCTTTAAAAGCACATTCCTCAAATCCGAACAAGCCTCATAATGTACATAAATTCTTTCGGCACCAAGCTTAGAAAATTCTTCTATGTAATCCTCAGGATTTTCTACCATTAAATGAACATCCATCGGAAGTTTTGTCTTTATACAAGAAACAACAGGTAATCCAAAACTCAAATTATTAACAAAATGCCCATCCATAACATCAATGTGAAGTGCATCTACAAGTGCATTTTCAACACTTAAAACTTCTTCATTTAATTTTCCAAAATCTGAAGCCAAAATTGAAGCTTGTACAATAATTTTCATTAATTAATTTTAAATCATATCAAGTTTTTTGTTTCTTCGAATATGCCTTTCTTCTTCTAAAAATTCCGTATTTAAAAATTTATCAATAAACTTTTTCATATCCGAAACACTTATATCTCTAGCTCCCATTGCAAGAACATTACAATCATTATGAAGCCTAGACATTTCAACCATTTTAAGATCTCTTGCATTAACACATCTGATTCCCTTCATTCTATTGGCTCCAATACTTACACCAATACCGCTACCACAAAGTAAAATTCCAAAACTTCCAGCTCTTTCTAGCACTTTTTCTCCTACTTCTCTAGCCACATCTGGATAGTCATAAGCTTCATCAGAAAAAGTACCAAGATCAACCACATCATAACCCTTTTTTTTCAAATATTCCTTTAAATCTGGCTTAACACTAAACCCAGCATGATCAGACCCTAAATAAATAATAGTATTTGTTTTTGTTTCAAGCATAATAATTATTATTAAATCATCTTATTATAGCAAAATTTCTTTAACTTTTCTATATAAAGATAAATAATCTAAAGAATTCTTTTTATAAAGCTCTTCAGGTTTTCCAGAATCAATAAAAAACTTTTGAATACCCAAAAACGACAATTTGCCTTTGAAAAGATTAAAATCAATGTTTTTTAACAATTCTAAATAAAGTCCATTTTCATTTTGATCCTCTAAAACCACAACATTTTTCACAGAAAGTAAATGCTGAAATTTTGTCATATTAAAGGGAAAAACTTCTTCAAACGGTATTATTTCAATTGAAAAACCGTCATCTTTCAAAAGTTCTACAGCTTCTTTAGCATATTCAAATATTTTTCCATAAGATAAAACAACATTATCTGTTTTTTCATTCAAAAAATTATTCTCAATATTTTCAAATTCATTTAATAAAGAGTCATTTAAACAAAAAAATACAGGACCAAATTCAAACAAAGACTTTTCTAAATATTCATAAAAGTTTTTTAAACAAATAGGAGTAATAATTTTAAGGTTTGGCAGATTTTTCAAAACACCTATTTCTTCAAAATATTGATGAGCAGGGCCTTTAAGTCCATTGTCAAAAGATGAAGAAAATCCCACAATTTTAATATTAGAATTAGTTAAACAAAAGTCATTTCTAATGTTGTCATAAGCATGCCCAATCAATAAATCTGTATAGGCAAACGCGATTGGAGTCCTATTTCTAAGCAAAAAACCCGACCCCGCCGAAACCATGTTAGCCACACCATTTCCAAAATCAAAATATCTATCCTCATACACTTTAATAAAATCTTCAAAGTTTAATTTTTTTCTAAGAAGAGAATTTAAAACGACAAAATTTTTAGTCTTCTTCGACAAATTATTTAAAAAAGCACCAATTTTATAATTTTCTCCTATCATTTTATATTTTGACTAATCAAATTTAGCTCATTTTCACTAAGACCTGCAAAAAAATAATCTTCCTTTCCTTCAATCAAAGGAACTCCCTTTCCACTTACAGTATTACACCACAAACAAACAGGCCTTCTCACTATATTAAAAGCTTTTGAAAAAGCATTTAATATTTCATCAAAATTATGACCATCTGAAACTCTATAAACCTGCCACCCGAAACTATCAATTTTGTTTTGTAAAAAACCAATTTCCACAACAGAACGAATAAGTCCTTCTTCCTGATTTCCACTATCATCAATTACAAGTATTAAATTATTTAAATTATGATGAGAAGCCATGGTTAATGCCTCAAAAATTTGTCCACTTTGAAATTGTGAAGAATCAATCAAACAAAACACCTTATTATCTTTTTTTTCGCTTTTTAAAGAAAGTGCAAGACCTAAAGCCTGCGACAAAGCATGAAAAGAACTAAAAACAGAAAGCCCAACCCCTGGAACTTTATAAAAAGGCCTTGCTTGCAAAAAAGAATTTACTTGAGCAAAAAAATTTAATTCAGATTCATCAAAAAATCCCTTATCAGCCAAAACAGAATAAAGAACAGGAGTTGCCTCACCTTTACCTAAAATAAAATAATCTTGTCCTTCCCACCCAGGTTTGAATGGTGAAACATTAAAAACTGCTTTTAAATTAATATCACCATAATAAAGTGAAGTAATTATTTCAACTGAAGCCATTGCAGAACCAACACCCATAAATCCCGATTTTTGTATCGCCTTTAAAGTATTAAGCCTTATGCTTAAAGCTTTTTTTTTCAAATCTTCAGTTTTCATCACTTTAATATTTAAGAATCCAATTCATCATCAGCATATACATGCATATATTCGGATTTATCATATCCATAAATTTCTTCTGGATTAAAAAACCGAAGTACTTCTTTCATTGCATTTTCAATTGAATCGGATGCATGAATAACATTACAAGAAACACTCATTGCAAAGTCTCCTCTTATAGACCCTGCCTCTGCTTGCCTTGCTTTTGTTATTCCTACAATTTTTCTAACAGTATCAACAACCTCAAGTCCTTCCCAACAAATTGCAACAACTGGAGTACTTTGCATGAATTTTGCAAGACCAGCAAAAAAAGGCTTTTCTACTAGATGTGAATAATGATCTTTTAAAATTGAATCATTAAGCGTCATCATTTTCATACCAACGAGTTTTAACCCTTTTACTTCAAATCTAGAAATAATATTTCCAATTAAACCTCTTTGTATTGCATCTGGCTTAACTAAAACCAAAGTTTTTTCTTTTACACCTGAGAATTCCATATTTTTTTAATTAAAAAGTAAGTAATTTAAGAAATCTTTCATTATCTTTTTCTGAGTAAGGACCAATTACACAAAGTTTCAACATATCCTTCTTGACAATTTTATCTATAACTCTTTCAACATCTGAAACACTCGTTTTTTCAATTTTTTTAAGCAAATGTTCTGGTGTATGAGCTTCTCCATGAAGAAGTTCATATTTAGCCAAATAATGTGAATATTCTTCACTATCTTCAAGAGATAAAATCATTTTACCCTTTAAATAAGATTTCGCTTTTTTTAGTTCTTTTTCAGTTATTCCCTCCTCTTTAATTCTCTTGTACTCATCAACAATACTTTTTATTGCATCATCAATTCTTTTCAAATCAACCCCTGCAGTAGTTACAAGCGTACCTCCATCAATATAATTGTCTGTACTTGTTCTTATATAATAAGCAAGCCCCTTCGCCTCTCTTACAGCTAAAAACATTCTCGAGCTCATTCCTCCTCCAAGCATTGCAGAAAGTAACATTAGCGTCCAATGATCTGGATCTCTTTCAGAAAGACCAGGAAAACCAATTGCGATATGTGCCTGTTCGGTTTTCTTTTCAATAATTGAAATTTTCTCAGTTGATATTTCTTTTAAAGCCTCAAATTCAAAAGCTTTTTTATCACTTTCCATATTAAAATAATCAACAATCATCTCTGATACTTCTTTATGATCAACATCGCCAGAAATGGCAACAACAGTATTGTCAGGAGTATAAAGTTTTTCAAAATAATCAACAAAATCTTTATGTGATGCATTTTTAATAAACTCCTTAGTTCCAATTTCATCCCAACCAAGCGGTTGATCTCCAAAAACCAATTTTTCAAAATCCCAACCAATCATATACATTGGAGTATCTTGATACATATTATATTCTTCCAAAATCACACCTCTTTCTTTATCAACCTCTTCTTGCTTAAATTTTGAATTCACAAGCATATCTGAAAGCACATCTATAGCAACTTTAATGTGCTCACTTGCAACTTTTACAAAATATCCAGCATATTCTTTACCCGTAAATGCATTAAAGATACCTCCAACAGAATCTATTGCTTCAGCAACTTCTTTTGCATTCTTATATCTTGAGGCGCCCTTAAAAAACATATGTTCGAGAAAATGAGAAAGTCCTCTAATTTCATTGTTTTCATACCTACTTCCCGCACCCACCAATACCAAAACTGTAACAGCAGAAGTACCGGGGAGTTTTTTTGTTAATATTCTTAGACCATTTTCTAGTGTAGTTTTTCTATACATAAAATTAAATTAGTATTTACCTTTTATATGATTTAATGCAAAAATACTAGCATAGTTTTAACAAAATCAAGAGAAAATGGCAAAAAGACAATTTAAAATAAAAATTGATAGATACCGTTTTTTAATGGGTGTTGCAGGACTTATCACTTTCATAATCATATACAAACTTTTTTCATTACAAGTAATAAACCATGCATATTATCGCGACATTGCATTTAAAAATCAACAAGGCGTAATGACACTTCCCGCACAAAGAGGAGAAATATTAATCAAAGACAAACACTCCGGAGAAGAATTTTTTTTAGCAACAAATACAACACTTGATATGATTTATGCTGACCCAGCACTAATCGACGACCCTGTTTCAATCGGAGAAACCCTTGCTCCAATTATTTTCGATTTAGAGGAAGAAAGAGAGCTTGAAAATTCAAGAATTGCAAAAAACCAAAGAGAACTATACCCAAAGCTCTTAAACAATGAAATTTCAGAAGAAGAATACAACAAACAAACAACAAAAAGAAATGATGTCGAGCTAGAAGTTCAACATAAAATAAGCTTAATTGAAAAATTAAGTGAAAAACAAAGAAAAGAAATAATTTTAATAAACACACTTGATGAAGAAATGAAAATCGCCCTTCAAGGAAAAAACATTGAAGGAATCGAAATAATAAACAACACTCTTTACGCTTATCCTCCACTTATCACAAATCCAAAAAAAGTAGCATTAGAAATTTCTGACGATATTAAATTTCCAGCAAGCAGACTCGAAACAATATTAAAAGGTGCAAACAGATACATAGTTTTAAAACGAAGACTTAGACAAGAAAAAACAGAACAACTACTAGAGCAAATAAAAGAAGATCGACAAAAATGGCGAGGCATAAAAATTCAAGAAGAATATTTTAGATATTATCCTGAAGGAAGCCTTGGAGCACAAATAATTGGTTATGTAGATCGTTCTGGAAATGGTCAATACGGAATTGAAAACACTTTTAATAAAATTCTTGCAGGAGTAGCAGGCGAATTTTCTTCAAAAAAAGACTCTATAGGACGGCAAATAACCGTAGGAGATTCAACAATAAGACCAGCAAAAGATGGCGACGATATAGTTCTAACAATAGATAGATCAATACAAATGAAAATGGACGAAATACTAAGAAAACACACAATAAAAACAAGAGCAGATAGCGGGCAACTTCTAGTCATGAACCCCAAAACAGGTGCAATTCTAGCAATTTCCCACTTCCCAACTTTCGATCCAAATAATTTCGGAGATGTTTTTAAAAGAGTAGAAATTAAACTTTCAGAAGATGAAAAAAATAGACTAGTTGAAACCAAAGATGAAAACATTTTCAGATATTACACAGATGAACGAACAATGACATTTTTTCTGGTTTTTGTAGAAACAGATAGAAACGGAATAAAACATTATTTTAAATATTCAAACAATGTGGGGCCCGAAGTTTATCATAATAAAGCAGTCGCTTGGCCTTACGAACCAGGATCTGTTTTTAAATCGATCGCAATGGCAATAGCAATAGACGACGGTGATGTCACTCCCGACACAAAATACAACGACATAGGACCAGTTGGAGTAGACTTCAATGTTTATACACAAAAATATGATTTTGAAATAAAAAATGCTGATAGATATATGGGACTTGTTGATATGAAAACAGTTTTAGCCTTTTCTTTAAACACCGGAATGACTTTTGTTGCAAAAAGAATTGGCCCAACACTCTTTCATAAATATATGGAAAAATTTGGATTTCTTGAAAAAACTGAAATAGAATTTGCAAGTGAAATAACAGGAAAAATTCGACCTTCAGACACTTGGACAGAGTCCGAACTTGCCACTCACTCATTCGGACAAGGACTTACCGTAAACATGATTCAAATGGCAAACGCTTACAGCACAATCGCAAATGGTGGTATTCTTATGCAACCCCACATAGTATCAGAAATACGCCACGAAGATGGCTCAACAACTAAAACCGAACCCAAACAAGTTCGAAGAGTTTTAAAAGAAGATACTTCCTTAAAAATGATAGCAATGCTTACAAATTCTGTCGAAAATGGCTTTGCAAACAAAGCTCAAGTAGACGGTTATTACATGGCAGGAAAAACAGGTACTTCTCAAACATATAAAAATGGCAAACCACTTACAGGAGTTGGCACAACAATTACTTCTTTTGCGGGATTTGGCCCTGTATCAGATCCAAAATGGGTACTTTTAATTAAGCTAGATTTTCCAAAAACATCAGAATGGTCTGAATCAACAGTCACACCGGCATTTCAAGAAGCC
>CAYVBX010000001.1:3059-24829 GCA_964449945.1 uncultured Candidatus Peribacteria bacterium | reverse complement strand
GAGAGATTTCTAAAAAAGAACCATTTCCCATTTTTGCCTTCAAGAGCTTGAATCTCAATCTTAAGCAAAATTCTCTCCTTTATATGCTTAAGATTATTTCTTTCCTCAATTTCCGAAAGCCTACTTAGCCTTTCCTTCCGAAGCTTTCGCACAAAATTGATATTTTTCCTCATCATAAAGGAATAATATCCAAGAAGTACAATATACTTCGGCCGTTTCCCTCTTCCTTGAGTCGAAGCAGGGACATCTTGACTTCCTTGACTTCCAGAACCAGACTCTTCCCTAGTCACTTGTTCTCCCACCATTGGGCTTTCCTCCTTTACCCTCTAGTGTCAAACTACCATCTCTCTTAAAGAAACAACTCGTTTCTTAAGATTCAGGCATTCAAACATTAAAACACCTTACCTTGTTTTGTCAAAACATTTTAAATAAAAAACCAAAAAAGAGCGTTAATAATATTTTTCAAAAATCAACGCTCTTTAAAACTTTTTAATACCAAAAATCCCAATAACTTCCGCTATTTCCTCCAAGTTTTGCTTCGGAAACATAAGTTAAATCAAGCATTTTATTTGCTTTCACTAAAGCCTTAGACACTGAATAAAAGGTATCTCCAATATAAAGAACTCTATCCACTTGTTTATCTCCATAAAGAGATACATATTTATCATTTGAATTCAACTCCGCATCGGAAAAATGACTTATTTTTCCTTTAAACTCAAAGCCTTTTTCACTACTGATTTTATAAAAATATGCTCCTTGAAAAACAATATCTCCATAAGCAAAAAGCATTTTATTTGGATCAATTTTTATAGAATCTTCAATTTCATAAACAGAAATTGGAAAAGCCATTATTCCTTTTTCTTTATCAAAAAGAAGTGCTTTATGATTATAAAGCAAATCACTATATGTTCCCCTATCTCCAATAAGTTCTTGATGTTTTAATTTTGGATTTGAAACATCACTTACATCAAACATCGCAATTTTCATCCCTTGGTGAAGAGGTCCAGTCCAAAATTGGCTATCTACTTCAGCCGTATCTTTTCCAAAACCAATAATGTGATTTTCATCATATGGATGTAAATAATTACTAAAACCAGGCAATTTCAACTCACCTAATATTTTTGGATTTCTAGAATCCTTCAAATCAATAACATAAAAAGGATCAACTTCTCTAAAAGTTACCATATAAGCCCTATCCCCCATAAATCTTGCTGAATAAATTCGTTCACCAGGTGCAATTCCCTCAATTTTTCCTATAACCCTTAAAGAATCATCAAGTACATATAAATTATTCGAAGAATTTATAGACGACCACTGATTTGTACTAGTTGCTATTCTAAAATCATTACCTTTTTCATCCATTGAAAACTGATTCAACACAACACCTGAAACACTACCATTTCCTTTATATTCAATTTTTTCAGGAGAAAGAGCAAATTTATGAACAATTGTCTTTTCTTCTCCTGCAAATATATCTCCCATTATTCTAAAATCTCCTTGATATCTTGATTCAGCAAGATACAAATTATCT
Organism: uncultured Candidatus Peribacteria bacterium; assembly: GCA_964449945.1. GTDB lineage: Bacteria > Patescibacteriota > Gracilibacteria > UBA1369 > LOWO2-01-FULL-3 > JAVEWJ01. The sequence goes on along the minus strand of CAYVBX010000001.1, from coordinate 23,298 downwards.
AAAGAACTATACACTTGACCACTCGAAGAAACTACAGTTTTTAAAGCAACTTCTTTTGATGCATCATCTACAGGAATTGCAAAAACTGTAGTAAACGAGCTACTATCTCTCATTCCGGGAATATATGAAACTTCATTGCAGTTTGCCACAAAACTACTTTCATCTTCTAAAGCAGAATCTTTAAAAGCTGGCACCAATAAGGGGTCGTAATCATACGGATAGTACAAATATTTTGTTTTATTAGTAAGCAAATAAACTGTATTTGCGATTTTTCTTGAAGAAACAATTGTTCCTTCAACCTCTGTTTCTCTAATTAGTTTAATATCATTTTTATTACTTATATCAAAAACATAAACATTTGAAATTTGTTCTGAAAACCTAGGAGGCATAACAGAAATACGCATATCGTCAGCAAGATAAGGCATAGGAATAATCCCATAATAACTACCCATTACAACGAGCCTGTTTCCAGAAACATACATATCACTAGGATAAAAATTATCATCACTAAATCCCACAAAATTAATCTCTTTCATATTATTTGCAGGAACAGCATCAACAACTCTCACAGTATTTCCTTTTAAAACATAAATAAACTTTCCATCCGTTTTCACGATATCGCCCTCATCTACTCCTTCCACCTGTACATTAGTTTCAGAAAATTTATCTCTTGAAACCGATTCATTCATTGCACTATCTTCTGTGGCTTGTTCAAAAAAATCACCTGAAAAACTTGGCGATTCTTCAAAGAAAATTTCTTTTTCTGAGCCAAAACTTGGCCTACTAAAATAAGCATTCATTTCTTCACAAGACCTAAAATTTTGCAAAGAAACTGTATCTATTTTTGCAACCTCACCTCTCGAAATCGATTCAAAAGTATTATAAGCCTTCTGTGTATAACCATTTTTTACACGATAAATAATTTCTGCCATTTCCGCTCTATTTATTTTTTTATCAAACGACAAAATTGATGTTGGGATTGCAGAATAATCCTGCAACGAAAGAACATAGTGTTTAAACCAAATATTTTTATCAGATTTTTCTTGAATTAAATCAAAAGCATTTGAAACAATTTTCGCAACTTCCGCAAAATTTATATCTCGTTCTGGTCTAAAAAAACCATCATCATAGCCAGAAACAAGTCCAAGTTCCTTTGCCTTACAAACATAAGGAGCAAACCACTCATCTTTAACATCTGGAAAACAATTATTTCCCCCAAAATCTTCCTGAATAGACATAATTAAAATTTTCAAAAACTCAGCTCGATTTATTGAATTTTCTGGTTTATAGCTACCATCGGTGTAACCTTCAACAATTCCCGAATCCTTTAAATCAACTATTGCAGAGAAAAATTCAAAACTTTTTTCTACATCATTAAAAACTTTTCTTTCATTTTCTGCATTTAGATTTTCTCCAAAAAGCATAAAAAAGCTAAAAAACAAAAGAATACTAGAAACAATTTTTTTACATTTCATTTTGATGATTGATTAAAAAACAGGTAAACTCTACCAGCAAGACAAAAACATTCAAATTGACAAAACATTAAAACATAAAACTATGCAAAATTCACTCATAATAAAGGATCTCTGCATTGAAATAGAAAAAAAGAAAATCGTTGAAAATTTTTCCCTTCAAATAAACGAAAACGAAACACACATTTTAATGGGAAAAAACGGATCAGGAAAATCAACACTTATAAATGCCATCATGGGAAAACCAGAATTAAAAATAAAATCGGGTTCAATAAAATTAAACTCTACTGATATTTCAAAACTAGATACAAGCAAAAGAGCAAATCTTGGAATTTTCACATCATTTCAAAACCCAGTTGAAGTACCGGGACTTTCAATGAGAAATTTTTTAAGAATTGCACTCAACTCAAAACTACTTGCTGAAAATAAAAACGCAAAAACTTATTCTCCACTTGAATTTGTTGAACACATCTACAAACTAGCTAAAGAAATGAATTTAGATTCAGATTTAATACTAAGAGAACTTAATACAAATATGTCTGGGGGCGAAAAAAAACGAAGTGAAATATTACAAATGGCAGTTTTAAACCCAAAATTTGCACTTCTTGACGAAATTGATAGCGGTCTTGACATTGATGCACTCAAAAAAATCGCAAATACAATCAAAAAGATCCAAAAAAAGAATAAAACAGGACTTTTAATAATCACTCATTTTCCAAGAATTTTAAAATATATAAACCCAAATTTTGTTCATATTTATAAAGATGGAAAAATTATTCAATCAGGAGATAAAAAACTTGCATTAAAAATTGAAAAAGAAGGATACAATGAATAAAAATATAATAAAAAAAGGTCTAACTGAAAAAATAATTAAAGAAATTTCAAGCTTTAAAGAAGAACCAAGCTGGATGCTCGAATTTAGACTTAAATCTTTTGAAATTTTCAAATCAAAACCAATGCCAAGCTTTGGACCAAGCCTTAAAGATTTGGACTTTGACTCAATAAATTATTATATTCGTCCTCAAGATAAAACTCACACAAAATGGGAAGATGTTCCAAAAAATATTAAGGAAACATTCGACCATCTAGGCGTTCCAGAATCTGAAAGAGGATTTCTTGCAGGAACAGGAGCTCAATTTGAATCAGAAATGGTTTACCATTCACTAAAAGAACATTTAATAGATCAAGGAATAATTTTTGAATCAATCGAAAATGGCCTCAAAAATCACGAAGAATTATTTAAAAAATATTTTGGAAAAATCGTTCCCGCTTCAGACAATAAATTTTCCGCATTAAACAGTGCAGTTTGGTCAGGCGGATCATTTATATATATTCCAAAAGGAATAAAACTAGATATGCCACTTCAAGCATATTTTAGAATGAACAGCGAAAATTTAGGACAATTCGAAAGGACACTAATAATCACTGATGAAGATTCTTTTCTTCACTACATTGAAGGTTGCACAGCTCCAGTTTACACAACCGATTCACTTCATTCAGCAGTTGTTGAAATTATAGCACACGAAAATTCAAGAATGGAGTACACAACCCTGCAAAATTGGTCAAAAAATGTTTACAATTTAGTCACCAAAAGAGCATTTGTTAAAAAAAATGCTGAAATGTACTGGCTTGATGTTAATTTAGGATCAAAAATTACTATGAAATATCCTGCGATATATTTAATGGGAGAAAAAGCAAAAGGAGAAATTCAATCCCTAGCATTTGCAGAAAAAGGCCAAAACATTGATGCTGGTGCAAAAATATTTCACATCGCTAAAAAAACAAGCTCTCTTGTTTTATCAAAATCCATTTCAAAAAACGGAGGTATTTCTACATATCGAGGCATCACAAAAATTTCTGAAGATGCAAATTTTTCAAAATCTAAAACCACCTGCGATGCACTAATTCTAGACAACACGTCTATTTCAAACACTTATCCCACAAACGACATAAGAACAAATTCAGCAAATTTCGAACACGAAGCAAAGGTTTCAAGAATAAATGATGAAAAATTACACTATTTAAAATCAAGAGGAATAAACGAAAAAGAAGCAAACACCATGATGATAAATGGTTTTGCAGACCCAATAACAAAAAAACTACCAATGGAATATGCAGTTGAATTAAATCGTTTAATCGAACTATATTTAAAATGAAAAACACTATTTACATAAAAAATCCCGACGACTTAAAACTAAACTTCATCAAAAAAAATGAAGCAAATTTTATAATACTCATAAACGAAAACATTGAAAACAAATACAAATACACACTAAATTTAAACAAGGAAAATACATCATCAAAAATATTATTTCTAATAATAACAGGCGAAAATTCCAAACTTGATTTTAATATTTTTGTAAATCACTTTGCCTCAAAAACAAGCCTCGATTTAAAATTTAAAACTGTCCTTTTTAAAAACGCTCACTTAAATTTTAACGGCAACATTTTCGTTGAAAAAAATTTAAAAAAAATAAAATCCTCAATGATTCATCAAAACTTACTCGAATCGAAAGAATCAAAAATTATTTCAAAACCAAATCTTGAAATAAATTCAGATGAAGTTGAAATAAATCACGGGTTTGCAACAGGAAATTTTAATAAAGAAGAAATTTATTATCTTCAAAGTAGAAATTTAAGCAAAAAAACTATAAAAAAAGAACTTACGAAAGCATTTTTATTTAAAGAATTAGAAGGTAAAATTTCTAAAGAATTAAAAAAACAAATTAAACAAGATATAATATGCTCAATTCCCCTTTAATCAAATCGTCCTTTCCAATTTTTTCAAAAAAGATTAACGGAAAAAATTTAATATATTTAGACAACGCTTCAACAACACAAAAGCCAAAGTCAGTAATAGAAAAAATCACAGATTTTTACGAATCCTATAATTCAAACATCGGAAGATCCGCAACAACACTTGCAGAAAAAGCGACACAAGAATTTGAAGAAACAAGAGAAGAAGTCAAAAATTTCATAAATGCAAAATATTCAAAAGAAATAATTTTCACAAGAAACACAACAGAATCGATTAACCAAATCGCATATTTGCTGGAAGACAAGGTAAAAGAAGACGATGAAATTCTTGTCACAATTTTCGAACATCATTCAAATTTCGTTCCTTGGCAAGAACTCGCAAAAAGGAAAAACGCAAAATTTTTAGTCGCAAATCTCGACAAAAATCTCGAACTAGACATCGAAGATTTTAAGAAAAAACTTTCTGACAAAACAAAAATAGTTGCAGTTTCCGCTACTTCAAATGTTCTTGGACTAAAGGAAGATATGGAAAATTTAAGCAAAATAATTAAAGCAAACGCAAAAAATGCAATTTTTATTGTAGATGGCGCACAAAGTATCGCACACGAAAAAACAAATGTTCAAAAAATTGATTGCGATTTTTTCGCATTCTCAGCTCACAAAATGCTCGGCCCAACAGGAGTTGGCGTTCTTTATGCAAAATCATTTTGGCTTGAAAACCTAAACCCAATATTATTTGGCGGAAGTATGATTTCAGAAGTTAGCACTGATAAAACATATTACGCAGATCCACCAGCCAAATTTGAAGCCGGAACCCCAGATATTTCAGGAGTAATTGCGTTCAAAGAAGCAATAAAATTTCTCAAAGAAATTGGCCTTGAAAACATTGAAAAACACGAAAAAGAGCTCTTCAAATCCGCAATATCTTTGTTTTCAAAAGAACAAGGCATTAAAATTTTCGCTCCAAAAAATCCCGAAAAACAAAGCGGAATTTTCTCCTTCACACATGAAAAAATTCATGCCCACGACATCTCTCAAATCTTCAACGATGAAGGAATCATGATTAGAGCAGGCATGCACTGCGCCCACCCATTACATGAAGCATTAGAAACGCCCGCAACCGCACGAATGAGTTTTTATTTGTATAACTCCGAAGAAGACATTGAAAACGCATACAAGGCCATCCAAAAAGCTATTAAACTATTTTCATAATATGAACATATACACAGAAATAATTTTAGAACACTTCAAAAATCCAAAAAATTACGGCCGACTTGATAAAAAAACCAGAAACGACATCGGCAAAAACAACACTTGCGGAGACAAAATAACAATTGATTTACTAATCGAAAAAGAAACCCTCAAAGACATCGCCTTCGAAGGCCAAGGCTGTGCAATTTCAATCGCTTCAATGTCAATATTAAGCGAAAAAATCAAAGGACTCCCTATTTCTGAAATCGAAAAACTAAACGAAGAAGACATCAAAAAATTCCTAAAAATCGACATATCCCACGGAAGAATGAACTGCGCCATGCTCGGTCTAAAAACCCTCAAACAAATGCTCAAAGGCGAAGAAGAAAATGGATCATGTATCCCTTGTTCTTCGCGCAAAAAATGAATAAAAGTACAATTAATTCTCTATATATTTTTTGTAATCTCCTCAACAATAATTTCTGGCTTTCGTATTTTTCCTTCCTCAACTAATTGATAAATTCTTTTTTTTGAAATAAATAAATTATTTCTTTTTAATTTTGGATCTCTTCCAAGAGTTGCTAAATTAAACGAATAAAATTTATTTTTTTTCAATTCAAATTTCCCAAAAATACCATTTTTCGCAATTACATTTGAATTACATTCAATAAAACATTTTTTCCTTTTTTGAATTAATTTAAAAGACCCCTTTATTTCAAATTTAGAAATATCTTCTTTTTCTGCTGATAATCCTTGTTCTATTTCTAAATTTATTATTCCATTAAAATTTTTGTATTCTTTAATATCCAACACATCTTTTCTGAGTCCATCCTTTGAATAAAATGAACTAAATTTCTTTTCTTCAAATAAATTAGTTTCATACATATTCATCCCACGCTCAAAAGGATAAGCAAACAGTTCTAAGTCATTTGACGAAATAATAAATTCTATCTTGCATTCAGCATTTAAATTTGCAAATTTTTGAAATATTTTACTTTTACTTTTATCTTCAATTTCTTTCAAAAACATTCCAGTTAAATCAGTTGTTTTGGGATTTTTATTTGCTATTTGCGACCGAATTGAAGCATAAATCATATAAACCTTACTATCCCCTGCACTTCTTTTAATTGTATTAAACTGCTCCTCAGTTAGACCAATCCAGCGATCATTTCCAGAGGTGTTTTTAATTTCTACAAACAAACATGGTTCTCTTAAAATTCCATTTTCTTTAATATGAAGAATATCTGGTTCATCCATTACCTGATTATTGCTTTTAATATCAAAATCTAATAAATAACTTTTATTTCTGTTAAATTCAGTAAAAATTTTTTCTATTCCAATTTCCGTCAATTTTCCCAATGTAAAAGCATCTAATATTGCACCTAGCCCCCTTGGCTCACCAGTTGTTCTGCCCGTAGTATTTTTTATTGGATCAATATAATAATTTGTCCCAAATTCAAAAACTCTTTTAAAATCCTCTAATGTAAGTTTATAATATTTCATATTATTAATTAAAAATTATCCTAAAGCCTTTTTCATATTTTTAGCTATTCTTTCAACAACTGGCACTACGACAGAATTTCCAAATTGCTTATAAAGTGCAGAATCTGCAATATTAGGCAACTTATAATTTTCAGGAAAACCTTGAAAATTTGCACATTCTCTAGGCGTAAGTTTTCTTATTCCTTTATTAGTAAGGATAATTGGAACATTATGACCCCCCATCCCCATATTTGCAGTTAAAGTTGGACAAACCTTATTTTTATTTTCTCGAACATATTGCCTCCTCCACTGATAAACCGTATCAGTTTTTATAATATGCTTTTTTATTCTTTCGAATAATGGTTTATCATTATAATAATATTTTTTATCTACTTCTGTTTCTAAACAATCGTGAATAGTTTTTGTTAAAGCAATTTTTTTTGGGAATTCAAATTTTTTAAAAGCATTTTCATCAAGAAATCCAACAATATAAATCCGTTCTCTATTTTGAGGGACATTACCATATTGCATTGCATTTAAGATTTTATCAGCTACTTTATATCCTAATTTTTCTAATTCTTGATATATAACTTTTATTGTATTTCCCTTATCATGTGATTTTAAATTTTTTACATTTTCAAGCAAAAACGCCTTTGGTTTTTTTGCTTTTAAAATCCGCACAACATCAAAAAACACATTTCCTCTTCCTTTTTCATCACTAAAGCCTTGTCTATATCCAGCTACAGAAAATGGCTGACAAGGAAACCCACCCGTTAAAACATCAAAGTCTGGAATTATATTAGGAGATATTTGAGAAATATCTCCTAAAACCATTTGTTTTTCTATTTCAAATAAATCAGAAAAATTTAAATCAAAAGTAATTTTACAGTTATTATCAAAATCATTTGAAAAAACACAATTAAAACCTGCATTTTCAAACGCAATTTTTATACCACCTATGCCTGTAAATAAATCAATAAATTTCATGTACAAATTATATTACCACAACCTCTTTAGAAAAAGTTTATCGTAATTTCGCCCGAAAAACAAAAAAAATATGCCAATTTTTCAGGCAAGCTATTTTTTCCACCCACCAAAAAAAAAGCCGCTTTAAATAAAGCGGCTTTTTCACGAAAATTATAGTTTTACTTCAACTTCAAAACACCATTTGAAACAAGCTCGCCAACTCCTTTCAACTTCGAAGTACTTACAAAATAATCTAATGATTTAGTCCAATCTTCAACTTCGCTGACAAATCTTTGATCATAATAACCATTTCCACTGGAAGTTAAACCTTTCATAATTGCATTTACTACCTTTTGAATATCCGCAAAAACAACAACAGAACCAACTCCATCCTTCAAAGAAGAAACCGCCCTTTTATACTCATTATTCATTGAAACAGTATTAACACCATATTCACTCAAAAACTCAGGATGCAAGGCAACAACAAGAACATTCATATTAGCCTCTCTTTTAATCCCATACCACAAATCAAAAACAAAATCATCGAAGCATTCTCTTTTTTCTGTTAAATCTTCTTCCTTCCAAAATTTTTCAGGAAGTTTAGACATATCAAGTCGAACTCTTTTCATATTTCCGTTCTCCAGTGTAAATTTTTCCAAATAATCATTCATATCAACAGAATAAGTTTCTGCAATCATTTCATCAAAAAACTCATCAAAAGAAAATGAAAGACTTGAAAAAACTTTTTCAGCCTTAGCCAAATCTCTATCTTCAAATTTCAAAGCGACCGAAAAAGCAGGTAAAAATTTGCCAATATCATTTACCGAGAAAGCATAAGGATTATCAAATACAAACGAAATTTCGTCTTTTTCAAGACCCGTTAAACCTGACAATTCTAAATAAAGCTCGTCCATAAGAACACTAGAAAAGACAGCGCCCAAAGATCCTTTCATACTTTGATCTTCTGTATAATAAATCAAATCTTTTCCAGGCATTTTATTTGCCAAAGAAAGAGATTTATTTCTATAAACATCTACAAGTTTTGTATCTGTAAAATTAACATTACTATTAAATTCTAGAACGTCATTTGATTTAGGCAATAACGCAAAATTCAATTTAGAAATACCTTTATAAAAATCTTCCATTCCCAAATCGTCTAGATTCATATAAGCAAACGAAAATATATCTTCAAAAAAAGAAGCTTTCATATCCATAAAAAGCAAGTTTTCATCAACATCTTTTGCAAAAGATCGATTTTTATTATCTTCTAAATTTTTCACTGCCTTCTCCCTATTTTCTAAAGAATTAGTTAGAAAAAATAAATCTCCATATCTAGTTAAATAGAAATCTTCTTTCTCCGAAGACCAATAAATAAAAGCCCCATCAACTTTGCATTTCATATCATCAGCAAAATTTAGAGCCAAAGTTTTCTTCAAAATATTATAAAACTTATCACCATCAGAAACCCTAGAACTTACAAAAACAGCCATATCATTCGACCAAATGTTTAATTTATCATCAAAAAATTTCATTCCCAAAACAACTTCAAAATCATCAATCATTGACTCACTTAATTTCCAAAAATTATTTTCATCACGATAATTTGATCCAAAAGAACTCGTAATAAATTCACTTAATCCCGACTCTGGAAATTTTTTCAACATTGATTCAAAATTGTCCCTCAAATTTCCCTCGGAATAATTTAAAGACATCATTAAGCTCAAATCTTCAGGCAATACATTTAAATATGAGTACTCTTTAAAGCTTATATTTGACTTATAATCACATCCATCAAAAAACATAGGCACACCAACATCAAAAGGCGCCCTATAACTATATCTTTTTACTCCTCTATCTTTCACGCTTTTAAGTCTGTAAAGAAGTTCCGCAACATCAGCCCGAGTCATTTCTGCAATTGCCATCGCATTGGCTTCATATCCATAAAAACTGAACAAAGAATTATCAATAACAAACCCAACATACTCATAATACCAATCTGATTCATTCAAATCATCATACCAACTCATAAAATAGCTATCACCTAAAGATATTTCTTCTTTTGAATAATACATATGCAGTGCCATTTTAAAAGCCTCCGCCCGACTTACACATTGCCCAGGCCTAAAAGTCCCATCTCCATATCCCTCTACAACACCAAGAGCTCTAGCCGTTTTAACAAAAGGCACATACCACTCTCCATCTTTCATATCAGAAAAAAGCTCTGCTTCATAAGCATTCTCGTTGAAATTCAAAGTTTTAAAAAGCATCTTCAAAAACTCAACACGATTCACACAATTATCAGGCTTAAAAGTTCCATCTTCATAGCCTGAAACAATTCCATTTCTATGCATCCAAGAAATTTCTTCAGACCTTGAATCATAAGCTCCAACATCAGAAAAAACCCCATCTTCTTCCTCAAAACCAAGCGCCATCAAAGCAATTTCCTCATCTCCTAAAAATTCATATTCCGCATTCTCATCATAAATTGCCAAGACATTAGTACTCAGCATCAGAAACAGTACAAAAATTGAAAAAACTTTTTTCATACAAGTTTTTTAAAAAATAACAAAAACACTATACTGGAAATTTTAAGTTAACAAAACAACTAAATAATTTTGCTTTATTTTTTATCCAAAGAACCATCATCTAAAACGTCATATTTAATAGCAAATGCATCATCTAAAACTGCACCTTTAATGCAAGCAACATCTGAAGAAACAAAGGTTAAACGCCGAGAAAGATCACTTAGTATAGCTCTAATTTCTTTATCATAAACAGTTTCAAAAATTCTATTTTTTTCAACTAATTTTGCTATATGAAGCTCATAATCATAAATTTTTTGCCTATATTCCTTAATTTCTCTTTTCATTCTCAAAAATTCTTCTTGTTCTTCACTTGTTTTTTTCCCACCACCATATTCTTTTCGAACAGCAAAATCCATTCTCAAATTTTCAAGTTCTTCTTCCAAAACTTCTTTTTCTAAAGTAATTTTTTCAAGCAAAACATTTAATTCATGAAACCTTGCTTGTAAATCTTGATGTTCTTCAACCAAATCATTAATATTTTCAAGTTCATCATTAAGCCTTTTTACAGCCAAATCACCTTCTTCTGCTCTCTTTTTATAATCCAAAACCTCATTACTTTTCATCTTAGAACTTTGATCAATCAAGGCCAATTGAAGCCTTAAAGTTGTAATTTCTTCCCTCAACTTTTCAATTTCTTGATTACCCTGAACCGCTCCCTCTTGCATTCTCCTCTCAAGAAGTTCATCAAGGCGTTCGACTTCTTTTTCCAAAACGGCTTTCTCTTGCTCCAAATCATCTTTAATACAAATCAAATTATCTCGATCTCGCGTTAGGCGCTCTAAAGAATCTTTAGAAGATTTATTTTCAAAAATTAATTTCAAAGTTTTTTTCAAAAGTCTTCGAAGAAGCTCAAAAACTTCCGAATCTTCATTTGCTATTTCTTCATAAATTGATTTCAATTTCAAATAATAATCTTTTTTAGAAAAACCAAATTCATCAATTTCTTTTTCATTTTTCAACAAATTATAAGAATACAAATATTTTACATATTCATCTTTAACAACTACTTTAAAATACTCATATTTTTCTTCTGCAAATCGCAGTTTTGCTCTATTTACAGGGCTAGAAAAATTTTCAAAATTCTTTTTAGAAGCACTAATTTTTTCTTTTAAAACTCTTCTATAAGCCTCAAGCTGAAACCTCCACCCTTCAACATCATCAATTTCAACATCAATCTCTAAATCATCCAACAAATCATTATTTTCTTCAATTATTTTTTGAACATCCAAAATCAATGAAGAATTTCCCTTTCTTATAGGTGTTTCTTCACTAACAAATTCATTTCCTTCAGTCATTTCATCAACCAACCTAAGCCAAAAATCAGGCAAACCATCTTCAATTCTCCTTTCAAATTTAGGCAAAATTTCAATTGTTTCTACTTTTTTATTCATAATCATTTTTAAGAAACACACAATACACCAAATAAAAACTACGTCAAGCCCCCCCCTCCTTCAGAAAAAACAAAGTGTTTGTATGTTTAATTGCATTTAAACAAAAAAACTAAATCATTTCACATCACTGGCAGGCCCAAGAGGATTTGAACCCCTACCAACGGTTTTGGAGACCGGTATGCTACCATTAACACCATGGGCCTAGTTTTTCAATAATTAACAAAAAGATTATAACAAGCCTTTTTCTTATTGCAATATAAATACACTCACTCCCTAAAATACCCCAATTAAAACACCTATCAATAAGCTAAAAACCCCTCAAGTTCTACACTCTTTTCATTATTTTCACCTAATATTATTAAACTAGAAAAATTTTCAAAAATCATATCAAAAAATTTAGAGTATTTGGTAAATTCACCCATCTTTAAAACTTCAAAATTAAGTAAAATGTTAAAAAAATCATTTATAAAAGCATCAAGTTTTTCTAAGTCTAAAAACACTAATTCATCGAAAACTTCAATATTTATAACATTTTTCATCTTCTTAAACTTATCAAAATCCTGAAGAGATTGCTTATTAAAATAATCAAAAAAATCTTTATACAAAGAAATCATCATAAGACCACTATTAGAAAGTCCATAATAAATTTCAACTTTTTCATTTTCATCAAAAAACGGAATAAAACTTTTAAACTCATAAATTTTATTTTTTTCAATTAAAGAAAAATCCAAAGAAACTTTTCTAATCAAATTATCGAATTTTTCAAATTTAATAAAATTTTCATCATAAGAAAACTCCTCACCACTAAGCTCGGTTTTTAAAATAAATTGTAAATCTAAAACAAATTTATCAAGAAAAGATATAAATTTATTTCCAATTTCTTTATATTTATTTAAATCTATATAAAAAACAAACTCCGGATAATTATTTCTTACGCTAAATGCAAAGGAAAATTTATTTAATAATATTTTTTGAAATTCTTCTTTTTTTAAACCCAGAAAAAAATCTGTATCAAAATCAATATTTTTAAAAAACTTTTTTAACGAAGAACTTTCTACAAAAAAAATCAAATTTTCAGAAGAAACGAAGTCTAAAAGTGAAATTGTATTATCGACTTCATCTAAATATTTAAAATAAAACCTAAGCCCCTCTTCTTCTAAAAACAAATCTAAATCAAATTTTGGAAAAAATGAAAAATCAACATTACTAAAACGAATCAAGCTTTCATTTTCTATATCAATTTGCCGACTATTATCTAAAGTAATTAAATTTTCAGAAATTTCTTCAATTTTTTGTTTTGAATTAGAAAAAACAAAATTATTTCCTTTTTTACATACAAAAATATTTTCATTTTCGACTATCCAAAAACTTAAACCATTTACATTTTGTTTTTTTAAATTAGCTTTGTATCTATTGGAAAAATACAGATTTAAAAAATCTACTAATAAATCCGGAGACTTTGTATTAAAAGAAACAGAAAAAACACCACTTTCAAAATTAAAAATTTCATCATCAAAGGCAAAAGACACATCAAAGCCATTATTCAATATTGGCTCAATATAATCACGAAAGACATTTCTATTTTCTAAAACTTCAATTTCATCCTTAAAATGTGCAATATTAAGTTCAATACCATATTCATTCCAAAATTCAAAATCTTTAAACCTACGATATAAATAATCAAAACTTTGAATTTTTTCAAAGCCAAAGTAATCAAAACTAAAAACATTAACTTGTTTTTCAGAAAAAACCAAAGAGGAACCCACATCAAAAACAATATTTTCCTTTTCAAGACTACAAGAATACAAAAAAAATAAAGTAAAAATACTTAAAAAAAACAGGAACTTTTTCATATAATAAGACTTTTAGTTACCTTTTTTGGTATCTTTTCTCTTATGCGCCAATGATTTTTTACAAACAGAACAAAACTTGTTTAACTCTTTTACTATCTCAGCATCTCTTCTTTTACAGTAATAACTGTGATAATTTGCTTTTTTACATTCTGTGCAATACCATGTTGCATATTGACTTTTTCCTTTAGCCATAAATTTCTTGTTTATCTAAAAAGTATTGAAATATTAGCGGATTTTTCCCTATTGTCAAACCAAACATTTTTAGAGTAAATTACGAATGTTATAAAAAATTTATAAACAAAACACAGCAAGCCACTGTAGCTCAGTTGGTAGAGCACGTCCTTGGTAAGGACGAGGTCGGCGGTTCAATCCCGCTCGGTGGCTCCACGAAAAAAACTTGCTTCACCAATAGCCCATTATTTAATCAATGGCTCTAAGAAAGCAAAATTTTTTCAAATATTCACCTCCCACAACTCTCAAAAAAGCCGAATTTCAAACAAACAAAACTCAAATAAATATATTATTTGAAAAACAATAAAATTTAAAAAGGTGGTCTTTATTTAAAAGCCACCTTTTTAAAAACCCTAAATTTTCTATTATTCCTGAACAAAATTTTCACAACAAGAACCATCTCCTTTTTTCATTTTCATCATCTTTCGTTCACCTTCTTTTCCCATTCCAAATCCCCTTCCCATAAACCCTTTTTCTTCCAACTCAGTCCTAATTTCAGACCTTAATTTATGCATTTCCGACATCTTTCCAAACAATTTCAAATCAACAAACTCTGCCATTTCAGGATTTTCCGAAACGAAAGAATTAAAATCACCTGACTCAAATACTTTTGCCATTTCGAGATGCTTTTCTGATTTAAAGTTTTTTAAACAACAGTTTTCCAAACCTTCATCTGTAGAAGCAAATGCGCTTGCTCCTAAAACGAGTACTAATGCAAATGTTGACACAACAAGCATAGTTTTTTTCATTTTTGTAAAAATTAATAAATAATTTGTAGCTACAACATCTAATACGCATTATTCATCATTTTTCTTTCAAAAAAGTTTTTTTGTCTACAATGATCACAAGCAAATTGCCTTATTTCAAAGGCATTAAATCTATTTTCGTGAGATACAACTACTTTTCCAAGAATTTTGACTTCTAAATTTGGAAACGCCATAAAATTCCTTGGGACCTTTGCATTTCTATAATCAACAAGCCACTTTTTATTATTAAGATCCTTCATTTCAAAATGAAAATCATCATTTACCAAAACAACTTTACCTACCAAAAATCCTCTTTCTGGATTCATCCAAAGCATTTTTTGTTTTAAGTTAAACTCTTTATATGCGGGAATAGAATTTTCAATTTGTAAATCCATCCAGTTAGAAAATCCCGAATATAAAACAACAAAACCAATAATCAAAGCCAACAAACCACTACCCCCCAAAACAAGAAATTGATTCAACTTATACCCTTTTTCTGTTAATCGATAATTGATAAAGCTAAAAACAGCAAAAGCAAATAAAACACATAGCCAAAAAAGAGGAATTAAAATCATTAAACTACAAAAAAAATAATCACACAATTTAAAAGAAACATCAAAATCACTTTTCTTTATCAAAAATGAAAAATAAGACACCGACAATGAAACAAATACCAAAAAAACAATAGCCAAAATCCAATAAAAAGAATTTTTTAAAACAAATTTCCACTTAGCCTTAGGAATTATTTTTTCATTTTTTATTTTTTCAACAATTTTTTCGCTTAAATTTTTCATATATTAAAATTAGTTTTTTCTTCTTTATACAAATATTTAAATTTTTCCTTTGCTCTCTTAATAAGAACTGAAACGGTTCCTATTGGCTTTTTTAAAACATCAGAAATTTCTTCATAATCCTTGTCTTCAAAAAATCTTAAAAGAAGCACCTCCCTATATTTTAAACTCATTTTAGTTAAAACCCGAACTACTAATTCTTTTTCAAATGTTTTTTCAACTTCATCAAACAAATCTTCTTTATCAGAAATTTCGAGAAAAATTCCTTCATCTAAAGCCACTGTTTCTTTATTTTTTCTAAAACTAGAAACTGCAAAATTATGGGCAATTCGATAAATCCAAGATGAAAACTTTAATTTCAAATCAAAACCATTTAAGCTTTTATAAACCTTTAAAAAAATTTCTTGCAATAATTCTTCTGCATCCTTTTCACACACACCAAGTCTTTTTAAATAAAAAAAAAGTTTTTTTTCATATCTATAAACAATTTCTGCAAAAAAATCACTATCTATAAGAGACTTCTCAACCAACTCTTCATCTGTTAAATTTTGGATTTTCAAAAAATTTTTTTTATTTACCAATATAATACGAAAAATTTTAGCATTTTCTTTCAAAATTACAAAAAAAGCCTCAAAAAATTTGAGGCTTTAAATTTTTTCTAAATTGTCTTATTGAATATTTACAGCCAAAGGAATTGAAACTGATAAATCTTCTTCCACATCATCATCTACAGGAACAATTTCTACTGATAAATCGACAGCTGTTCCATTTTCTTCCATATCAACTGGATCAACAACTTCTTCTCTTTGAAGTAAACTACAAGCTGAAAACATAACGCTTGTAATGATTGTTAGAGATAAAAGTACTGCTAGTTTTTTCATAAAAAACTTGTTTATATAATAATTATAAATAACAAAAAAACACTAACACTATCAATATTAAAGGTCAATAATATAAAACTTCACAAAAACAAAATCTAATTTCTGTTTTAAAAATAAAAAGCCTTTATCTAAAAGGCTTTTTTGAGAGAGGCTCCACCGATCCGTCGCCGTCTTTGTATACTGGCCCCCTGTTAGGAACAAGTGGGTGCTCACACCGCAAGGCTATAAGTCGCCTAGAGAAATATCGAGCTCCCTTAATCTACTATGATAGAGAGAGTAGATAAGACTCTAACGAAATAAGCAGAGCATCATCATTATAAAAAAAATCCTTTGAAATGTAAACAAAGTTAAAAAACATTTAAAGAAAACTCATCATATTTATGCCCCTAAAAGAAGAATAAACCGAACATATTCAGCCAAAAAACTAATTACACTAGCCAAAAAGGAAAAATTAAACAAATTTCTCAAAACAAAAACATCAAGCAATATTATGACAATAAAATATTTCTGACCTTTGTATAAAAAATCATCATATTTCAAATAATATGATTTTGGCACAAAAAAACCTAAAATTTTTGAACCATCCAAAGGAGGAATGGGTAAAATATTAAAAACCCCCAAAAAAACACTTATATGAAAAGTATATTGAATTAAATCAATAAGAAGCTTAGGTAAAAAATTTATCCCATATTTCCAAGGAAAAACCATTGCAAGTGCAAGTAAAAAACTAGAAAGCGGACCAGCAAGAGCAACCAAAGCATTATCCTTCACTGGATTTCTAAAATTGGCAGGATTAACCGGCACAGGCTTTCCCCAACCAATCTGTTTTGTCACAATAAAAACAAGACTTCCCATTAAATCAAGATGTCTAATTGGATTAAGACTTACTCGTCCTTCATTTTTAGCAGTAGAATCACCAAGTTTTAATGCCGTTATTGCATGCGCCGCCTCATGTACTGTAAGATTTATTATCAACGCAATCAAAAATATTATAAATTCCATTCTTATATTTAAAAAACAAATTCACTATAAGCTATTTTTATAAAAACTAAAACTCTAAAGCAATATTGCGCCAATACTAAAATAAATAAACACACTTAATAAATCTTGAACAATTGTTGCAATCGGACCACTCGCATTCGCAGGATCCACTTTTATCAAATTAAATAAATACGGAATAAAAAGACCAGAAACAAAAGAGGAAATAATCGCACAAAATAAAGCAAAAGAAATAACAAAACCCAATGTAAAATTCGAATATAAAAGAATTAAAAGTAAAAACAAAATTACTGAAAGAATAACACCAATAACACTAACAACACTTAATTGTTTTATAAAAATCTTAAAAATTTTTAAATTTTCATTCAAAGATAAATCCCTAATAATAAACGCTTGCATTTGAGAACCCACAGCATCAGAAATATAAACTATCAAAGGAATAAAAGCCGCAAGAATTAAATTTTTGGATAAAACTTCTTCAAAACCTTTCACAACTCCAGACGCAAGAATTCCCCCAAAAAGACCAACAACAAGCCAAGGGAGTCTGTGCTTCAAAGATTTCAAAACACCCATAGTCATCATTGACTCTTGTTTTTTAACGCCATCTGAAATACCTCCAAATCGAAAAAGATCCTCCCTCGCTTCAAAATCCAAAACACTCATAAGTACACTATACGGCACAATTCCAATAAGTCTTTTTTTCTTATCTACGACAGGTATTGCCTTAAGTTTATTTTTCAAAGCTAAATGAGCAACTTTTTCTTGATCAGTATTAAAATGAACATAAATAAGTTTTTTTGAAGAGATCAAAGAAGACACAGTTTCATGTTTTTTCGCTCTAAATAGCTCCTTAATCGAAAGAACCCCCTTAATCACTTGCTTTTCATCAACAACAAAAATATAACTAATCGTTTCAAAATCATTTTTATGCCTAAACAAATACTTTTCTACTTCTTTAATTTTTGAATTTTCAAGAACACGCGGAAAATTTCTAATTATAATCTTTCCAGCACTTTCGTGTAAAAACTTATTTTTTACAGTTTTAAGTTCAATCAATTTTAATAATTTATATTATGATTCAAAGAAAAAATTTTTTGTCTATACATATATAAAAACACAAAACTCGACATAATTGTTAACAAATATATATAAACATTATATTCAGGCACAATATTTATAATTTGATACCTAGCATCTATTAAAGTTTCTCCAGTTTCATCAACAATTAAAGACAATGTATTTTCATCAAAATAATCTACTGTATAAATTCTCCACCTATAAAACCCAGGTTCATAGCGAGTTTCAGTTTTTATATTTTCGGCTGTATAATCAGAAACAACAATAGTTTCAATAATGTTTTCATATTTACTATCACTCATATATGCAATTTCAATTACATAATCTTTTATTTCCGAATTATCAATAGCCTGCCACCTAAATGTTGGGTAAAAAGTTCCGAGTTGAATATTATTTTTTGGTGAACTTTGCAACACTACTCCCACACTTGCATATTCAACCGTAAACGCAACTTGATCGGCAGATCTTGCATAAACCCAAGCACTTGTAAGCCCTGAAAGCTCATTAACAGCCCGAACTCTCCAATAATAATTTCCCTCAGGCAAATCCACTCCCAAAATAAAACTTTTTTCACCCTCAGCTTCATAAATAGAACTAAAATCAACAATCGAAGAACTATAATCAGGAACTCCCGCATCCAACACATTTGTTATTTGAATTTGAAAACTAACATTTTCATCATTTGCATCATCAATTTCAAACTCAAAACTAGGTCTTTTACTATAAACTATAGAACCATCCAAAAGATTACTTGGCCCCAAATTAAAAACACTTGGAGCACTATCAAAAAGCCAATTTGAGTTATTTGGATTTTCAAAATGTTCAACAGAGCCAGTCCCACGAACATCCACCAATGTTGCATTTATATTATTACTATCCTGAACATCAAGATAAGCCAAATCTCTTGTTCCTTGTGGATCTATAAACCATTCTTGTCCTGCAACAGAAGATTTTAATTCAAGCCTTTCGGATTCACTTCCACCTTTGGCCTCCCAAGTACCAAGAATTGTCGTTGTCGATCCAGCCTCAAATATAATACTTGAATTATGAGGTTTTCTTAAATGTCTAAAGGTAAAATCTCCTTTAATACTCTGATCCCCACCAGTCAAAATCACATTTGTAGTTGTGCTAGTAGTAAAATTAGACAAAGAATTATCAATTTCTAAATTTCCAGAAACATAAAAATTATTTACATTTAAAGACACATTTCCCGCTTTAATAATTAAATCATTTACAGAAGAAGTCGCCTGAAGAAACACCGCCACACCAGACGCTTTATTCACTTCTAAATCATAAAATGCAGGAATATAAAAACTTCCAGATCCAGAGCCCTCTAAAACAACACGCCCAGTACCAGGATTAATAATTGTATTTGCAGTTTGCACTCTTGAAAACGACCTCATAACCTTAAGCTCTTTTCCATTACTTGGAAGCCTCACTTCACCAAGAGTACTCGCCGACCCAATGTTAAAACTATTTCCAACAAAAACAGTTGCATCCGAAAAATCAACAAAAGCACTTGCAGAAGAAAAGTCATTAATTTTCAAGTTGTTTGCAAAATTATAACTAGAACTTCCTGCCAAAAATGAACCATTCACAATTCTAAGCTCTCCACTTCCCCCAGTAAAATTAACTACTCCTCCATTATCATTTGTTACTCCATCAAAAGAGCCTCCATTTTGATAATAATTTCCAAGAACAGTCAAGTTTGCACCATTTTTTCTGAAAACTCCATTATAAATGTTTATGCCCTGCAAAGTCACATTCCCATCAACTGGCGCATTTATCACCATATTGGGATTTATATTATTCAAATT
>CAYVBX010000001.1:0-2959 GCA_964449945.1 uncultured Candidatus Peribacteria bacterium | reverse complement strand
CCAGTACATGTTCCGCTCAAAAATTTAAAATCTCCTTCAACAATTGCCCTCGAAAACGAAACATTTACACCCAAATCCTTATTTATAATAAAATTATTAAAAGTAGGAACAGTCACAGAAAAAGACATAGAACTTCCCGAGCTTCCCAAAAGCCTTATTGTTCCATTGTTCACATCAAAAAGGGTTGCGCCATGAAAACTTGGATTTCTATATATATCAAAAAACTTTCCAGCACCAGGGGCTTTAAAGCTCCCTGAACTACCAGATCTTCCAATACTTGTATTTTGTCCTATCACAGTCAAGTTTGAATTACCAAAATCGACAACTGCATTATTTAAAGCACCACTTGTATTATTTATATATAAATATCGATTTACAAGATAGTCCCCCGTTCCCGAATCAAAAACTCCAGATCGAATATCCAAATTATAAGCAAAATTCACATCAGAAACTCCGCCCAAATAAGTACCACCATGCTGATATAAATTAATATAATTAATAACAGAAGCACTTGGCATTTGCGAAGCATCAAAAATACCAGTTCCAGATAGATTAAGATTTGCACTAGAAACAAAGCTTATTAAGGAAGATTCAGGGATAATAGACCCTGCAGATAAGTTTACAGAATTTCTAAAAATTACCCCGCCCTTTCCTGTATAAAAAGCCCCTCCCTCTATTGCTAAAGCATTTTGAAATTCAAGATTCACATCCTTTGTAGAGGCATAAAATTTAGTACCAACACCAGAAGAACCCATAATTCTAGGAGTCCCCGCATAATAAGCATCATTTGTGCCCGTATAAGAAAAGCTAAAATTATCAAAACCATTATTATCAAGTTGAATTCCAGGTAAAGTCTTCATTCCTGTCCCATTTAGCTGACCAATCTCAACACTTAAATCATTTTGATCAGCAACAAAAACAATAGAACCATTTCCCCTTGATGAATTTTGTCCAATAAAATTAGCCCCATAAACAAAATTGCTAGGATTATAAACATAATAAAAAGTATTTGTTGTAATAGAAAATTGGCCATTCAAAAGCCTTAAATCATTCAAAACCCTCACAGAAGAGCCTGATGTGGTTTCAAAAAGCACACTTGCAGTAAAATCAACCTCAAAATCATAAAAATATTGAGTTCCCACAACTCCAATGTTTTTATGATTTGTTGATAAATCAGAAACAGTTACTGTACTTGTTCCTTCATTAAAAACACCTCCATTTAAATAAAAATTTCTTCCAAACTTAATGTTTGTTGAATTAAGATTAACAGTTCCTCCATTTTGAGTAAAACTAGCAAAAATTGCCTCATCCATATCAAAATTGGCTGTACCAGAAGAAATAGTAAAATCAGAAGTAGAACTAGAATTAAGTGCAACTTGCGTATCAGCCTTTACTAAATCAAAAACACCTCCATTTACCAAAACATTTCCAGAAAATAATACTTGTAAATTACCAGCAGTATCAGGAGGCACCACTTCAAAATCAGTAGTAAAAAGTCCCGCACTCACCGTAAAATCACCTCTAAAATGAATTTGAGAATTTAAATCACTTCCCGCATATTTCAAAGTTGCATTTGGATTATTTATTCGAAACCTCGGCAATGTTGCTCCTGCATGAATAAAAGAAGTATGTTCCCTCTCTCCAACAAGCTCTATTAACAAAGGAACGGTTGCAGTAACTTTAATTTCAGAAGCTATATTAACACTTCCCTCAACTTCAAATTTTCCAATATTTCCCATTGTCCCACTAATAAGCTCCAGATCGCCTCGAACTCTCATCACATGACTATCCCAAAAACTAAAGGTATTGTTTGCACCCGTCATATTTATTTTCACATTTTCAAAAAATTGAGTAGCAGGCGAAGGCAAATTATCAAAACGAACCGTAACATTAGCATCACAATCAAACTCCACAGTTGATCCTTCACTAGCATTCCAAAGCCCATTTACATCAATTCTAAAAGTAATAAAAGAACTTCCCCCAATTTTTGTATAGTAAGGAGAATCAAAAGATAAGGAGCTTGAAATAGTAAAATTTCCATTTACATCAAGCGTTCCATCATACGCCTCACCAATAAATTTTCCAGTTCCACTAATTGTAGTTGAGCCATCTAGTCTTAAAATCGAAGGCCCCATATTAAAAGTTCCATTTGAAAGAGTAAAACTACCATCGACCTCCATATCACCAAGCATATTAAAAGTTCCACCACTTTGATTAAAATTTCCTTTCACCCATAAATCACCCTCTGAAGCTGAAAATGTTCCAGCACTTAATACAAATGTTGTATTAACAATCCAAGCTCCAATGCTGTTTTCAGCCGACACAGTAGCACCAGAAATATTTACTGAATTTGTTTGCATAGTACTGCCTCCTAAAAAAGTTGCAGTTCCGCCACTCCCATTAAAAGCCCCATTTATTGTTAAAGCAGTATTCGTAAAATTTACAAGACCACTAGAAATAGTAACATTTCCAGAAACATTCACAGAAACATCAATAAATGAAGCCGTAGCATCTGGAGAATTCCAAACAATATTTGAGAAACTAATCGTTTCAGTTGTTTCATTAACAAGAGTCCCATCATAAAAAGATCCACTTAAACTCGAATTTATACTAGCAACAGACACTGTCGCGCTATCAGGTATAATACAATCCCCACTTCCTTCAATAAAATAAACATCATCTGACGCCCCAGGAACCGAATTTTTAGGACTACCCAAATCATCATCCCAACAATCAGCATCAGTCCACTCTCCAGAACAAGAAACATTTTCTGCATTCCAAACAAAGACATCCGCAAAAGCATTTGCGCTAGAAACAGTGAAAAAAGCTAGAAGCAAAATTCCAAACTTTAGGATTATATTTTTCATTTTTATTTTTATTTTCTATTTTCAAAACAAATTTAGACATAAAACTATCTATCTATTATACACCTTTTCCCATATTTTTCAATAAATTATTC